>JBBRBT010000035.1:0-39349 GCA_038205495.1 Desulfobulbales bacterium | reverse complement strand
CGTTCAGCGCGTCGGCGCCACCGATGCCCATCGGATGGCCCGATCGCACCTGATGCTGGACGCGGATATTCCTCGTTTTATGCTCCTGGCGGTAGCCTTGTCCGCCGTGGGCCTCTTCGGGCTTCAGTCGGTCGGCGTCGGGCGCGTTCTGCCGCTGCCAACCAGCATTGTGGCCACGGGCTTGGCGGCAGTGATCTTCGGCATAGGCTGGGGGCTGACCGGCTACTGCCCCGGCACCACCTGGGCTGCCGCCGGTGAGGGACGCATGGATGCGGTCTTCGCCCTGCTTGGCGGACTGGCCGGCACAGCCCTTTTTGCCCAGCTCCACGAGACGCTGGTCCCCCTCTTATACGATCCCACCAACGTGGGTCAGATCACCCTGACGTATCTGTTCGGCAATCAGGCCATAGCCGTCACGATGTTGGTCGTCGTTTTCGGCTTGTGTACCTGGGGCATTGGTAAATTGTGGAAGAACAGCTGAAGAAATTCTGAAATGCAATACTGTTTCAATCATGAAGCAGACCACGGCCCCCTGACCGGAGGAAGGGATGAAGATAGAAGAGGGCAATAAAACCTTTCTGACTACTCTGAAACCAACCAATCTTCTGGCGATTTTCAACTCGCCACAACGGGCAGGGAGGGCGCAGGAGGTGGCGGACAAGGAGAGTGTCCCCATGCTTCGAGCTGTTTACCGTGGGTGTACAAGGGGTTTGCAAACCTTTGTGCTTGCTGCTGTTTGCAGTCTGCTGACCTCGACGGTCATGGCACAGGAACCGGCCGGTACAACCAGCGATTCCCAGACAGGACTGCCCCCCGGTAAAGAAGTGCTTTCGCTGGTGCCCGCTAAAGTGGACGTCAAGCCGGTTGCGCGCGATGAAGAGATCCGCAAACGACTCCAGAATGTCCTGAAGGCCACCGACTGGTTCACCGACCCGCAAGTCCGGGTCGAGGAAGGAGTCGTTTTTCTCAATGGTCAGGTGGAGTCCGAAGTGCTCAAAAAATGGGCCGGCGATCTGGCGCGCAACACCCAGGACGTCGTTGCCGTGGCCAACCGGATGAACGTATTCGATCCACCGGTATGGGATTTCCGTCCGGCGACAAGTGGACTGCTTGTATTATGGCGCGACTTCATCCGTTCGCTCCCCTTGTTCGTCTTTGGCCTGTTCATCCTGGCGTTGTCGGTGGGGGCGAGCAAGCTGGCCACACGAGGCGCACTGGCCTTTATTGGCCGGCGGATTCAAGCAAAACTGCTGCGCAACGCGATCGCTCGTGGGGCGGGCATTTTGGTGTTTCTTTTTGGCTTCTACGTCGTGCTCAAGGTCGCTGGCCTGACGCAACTGGCGCTGACCGTGATCGGCGGCACCGGACTGATCGGACTGGTGGTGGGCATCGCCTTCCGTGAAATCACCGAAAACTTCCTGGCCAGCATCTTTCTCAGCATGCAGCGGCCGTTCGAGATGGGCGACCTGGTCGAAATTTCCGGGGTGACCGGGTACGTGCAGCAATTAAACGTGCGGACGACGATCTTGATGACCCTCGAAGGCAATATCGCGCAAATTCCCAACGCCACCGTGTACAAAAGCAACCTCCACAACTTCACGACCAACGCCAACCGGCGCGAAGATTTCGACATCCGCATCGGCTACGACGATTCAATCACCAAAGCTCAGGAGATTGCCCGGAAAGTGCTGACAAGCCACCCCGCAGTGCTCAACGATCCCGAGCCTTCGGTTTTGGTGGAAGCTCTGGGGGCGACAACAGTCAACCTCCGGGTCTACTTCTGGCTGAACGGTCGCGAATACAGCTGGATGAAGGTACGGTCCTCGATCATTCGGCTGGTGAAACTGGCCTTGCAGCAGGATGGCTTCTGGATTACCCCCAGCGATGTCCGAGAGAGTACCGTCCCCCAAGGTATCCCGATGACCAGACTCGATGGGAAACTGGCCGCTACCCGGGGTGCGGATACCCTGGCAGGAGAACAACACCCCGTTCAACTGCCAGAGGAAACGCCCGATGCCGTATCCACGAAAGCGGAAGCCGGCTTATACAGCGAAGCCGTGGTCATCGAGGAACAGGCAAAACAGGCACAGCCGTTAAAGGACGGGGAAAATCTCCTGCCGGTTGCCCCTGCCTCTTCTCTTCCCAAAAAACAGCCGGAAGGATCGATACTGAAAAATGGAGATAGCTGATAATGCTGAGAAAGCTGCACCATTGGTGGCAAGAGAGCCGCTCCAGCTTCTGGTTCGTCCCTGCTGTGGTGGTCCTGGATGCCGTGGTGCTCGCCATCGTCCTGATCACCGTGGATGCGACCGTCGATCTACCTGTCGTCGAGCGATGGCCATTGCTTTTCGGCTCCGGTGCAGCCGGTGCTCGCGGCCTGCTCACCGCCGTTGCCGGCTCGATGATCACCGTGGCCGGGGTGGTCTTCTCCATCACCCTGGTGGCCCTCTCTCTGGCATCGAGTCAGTACACGTCAAGGGTCATCCGGACTTTTATGCGCGACCGCGTCACTCAGGTGGTGCTCGGCGTGTTCGTCGGCATCTTCGCCTACTGCCTGGTGGTGCTGCGGACCATTCGCGGGGGAGACGAAGGGGCGTTTGTTCCAGCGCTGGCCGTGCTGGCTGGGTTGATTATTGCCTTCGTCGGCATCGCCTCTCTGATCTATTTCATCCATCACATCTCGGTGTTGATTCAAGCGTCGAGCATTATTGCCGCGACCGCAGAAGAGACCATTGCGGCCGTGGATAACCTGTTTGCCCAAAAACTGGGCGATAACGACCGGGATGGCATCCTCTGGACGTCTCTTGCCGATCAGCGTTGGTCGGCGATCCCGGCCCGGAAGACCGGTTACATCGAGGGTATCGACACGGGCGCACTCCTGGATGTGGCCCGGGAACACGGAACAATCCTGCGGATGGAACGCGGCATCGGGGAATTTATCATCGAGGGCGCACCGCTGCTCTCGATGATGAGCCCGAGCAGCGTAGACGATGAAACAACGGCTAAGCTGAATGCGGCCTATAGCGTCAGCCGTCAGCGCACGGTGGAAACCGATGCCGCGTTCGGCATCCGGCAGATCGTGGATATTGCCATGAAAGCGCTGTCACCCGGCATCAACGACACCACGACCGCAGTGATGTGCATCGATTACCTGGCGGCGATCATGGTCCGGCTTGCGACCCGTAAGTTTGCCCCCTCCCACTGCCTGGATCAGGGAAAACTGCGCCTCATTACCCGAGGCCCGAGCTTCGAAAGTCTGTTGGCCGAAGCCTTCGACCAGATCCGGCAGAATGGCGCAGGCAATGTTGCCATCATGGTGCGGATGCTCGGTGCCCTGCACACCATTGCCGGTCAGACCGCCGATCCCGACCGACGGCGGGTGGTTGGCGAACGAATGCAATGGATCGCTGAGTTGGCCGAACGCACCATCGGATCCCCGTACGACCGGGCAAGATTTGAGCGCAAATTGGCGCGGGTGCGGGAAGCCTTTGATACGGGGCCTATTGTATCAACGCACGAACAACCGACAAAGGACTGACAATGAACATGACTCAGAAGAACACCGCCTGGCATAACCATTCTGCCGAGGAAGTACTGGCAGAACTTGATTCCAAAGCGACCGGACTTCCGGCTACCGAAGCCGCACAACGCCTCACGGCCAACGGCCCGAACCAGTTGCGAGAAGGCAAGCGCATCAGTTCGCTGCAGATTTTTCTCGGTCAGTTCAAGAGCCTGATCATCTGGATTCTCATCGCTGCCGGGGTGATCTCCGCCGTGATGGGCGAAGTTGTCGACGCTAGTGCCATCCTCGCCATCGTTCTGCTCAACGCCGCCATCGGTTTCTACCAGGAGTTCAACGCCGAGGAGTCGATTGCAGCGCTCAAAAAGATGACCGCACCCCGCGCCAAGGTGCGGCGCGATGGGGCCATCACTTCGATCCCAGCCTCGGAAATCGTCGTTGGCGACATCCTGGCGCTGGAAGCCGGCGACCTGGTGGCGGCCGATGCCCGGCTCCTGGAAGCGGCATCGCTGAGATGCATCGAATCGGCCCTGACCGGCGAATCGGCAGCAGTGGCGAAACAGCCCTCAACATTGGCTGGGAGCGATGTCCCCCTTGGCGACCGGGCCAACATGGTGTTCATGGCCACCGCTGTCGCAGCGGGTACCGGTCTGGCCGTCGTGGTGGCCACGGCGATGCAAACCGAGCTGGGCCGCATCGCCGGATTGCTGGCAAAGGAGGGTGCAGAAGAAAGCACCCCGCTGCAGAAGAAACTCGATTCGGTCGGCCGCATCCTCGTCTGGGCGGCGCTTGCCATCGTCGCTCTGCTTTTCGGGCTGGGGATGCTTCGCGGGACCAATCTCTATGAATTGACGATGACTGCGGTCAGCCTTGCGGTGGCCGCTGTCCCGGAAGGATTACCGGCCATCGTTACGGTCGCGCTCGCGCTCGGCGTGCTGCGCATGTCCCGCCGTCACGCGCTCGTGCGCAGACTGCCGGCAGTGGAGACGCTCGGCTCGACAACCATCATCTGTACGGATAAAACCGGGACGCTCACGGCCGGTGAAATGACCGTGCGCGGGCTCTATGTCGCCGGCCAAAGTTTTGAGGTGACCGGGGACGGCTACGGACCGGACGGTGAAGTCCGCTTGGCGGGCAAGAAACCGGAGGCCGAATACACGGCGCCGCTGCTCGAACTGGCAACCGTTCTCCTTGGCTGCAACAATTCACATCTTGTTGAAGAAGACGGCGATTGGCACACCGTCGGCGATCCCACCGAAGGGGCATTGCTTTCGGCCGGTGCTAAGGCCGGCGGCAACCGGGAGCAGATCGAGGCGGAACTGCCGAAGCACCATGCCATTCCTTTCGACTCCGACCGCAAACGGAACACAGTGATTCGCAGGATGCCGGATGGCAGGCTCCGCGCTCTGATCAACGGTGCGCCCGATGTGTTGTTGGCTCTCTGCACGGAGATCTCCACCGGCGCCGAAGTCCGGCCCATGACGGACGAGGATCGTCTGAGCATTGAGACGCACAACACCGCAATGGCGCAGCAAGCCTTGCGGGTGCTCGGATCGGCCTATCGCGACCTGGACAACGCTTCGCCCTCCGAGCTCACTGCCGATGCCGTCGAACGCGACCTGGTGTTCGTCGGTCTGACCGGCATGTATGATCCGCCGCGCCAGGAGGCCAAAGACGCCGTGGCCAAGTGTCGCGCCGCCGGTATTCGGGTGGTGATGATTACCGGGGACCATCCGCACACCGCAGCAGCCATCGCCCGGGAAATCGGCCTCGCCACCGGCGACGAATCAGTGATCGCCGGAATTGAGATGGAGAAAATATCCGAAGACGAACTCCGGCAGCGGGCGCTGAAAACCGTCGTCTATGCCCGGGTCACCGCCCTGCACAAACTGCGCATAATCCGTGCCCTGAAAACCGATAAAGAAGCCGTGGTGGCCATGACCGGCGACGGCGTCAACGATGCCCCAGCCATCAAAGGCGCGGACATCGGCATCGCCATGGGACAATCGGGCACGGAAGTCACCAAGCAGGCCGCAGACATGATCATCACCGATGACAACTTCGCCACTATCGTCGCGGCCGTCGAAGAAGGGCGCGGCATATACGACAATATCCGCAAAACGCTGCAATACCTGCTGGCGGGCAACACCGGCGAACTGCTGCTGATGACGATCTGTGTCGCCATCGGTTTCCCGTCGCCCCTATTGCCGATTCATCTGCTGTGGATCAACCTGGTCACCGATGGCCTGCCCGCGCTCTGCCTGGCCACCGACCCCATCGACCCCGACGTGATGCAACGCCGCCCGCGCCCCAGAACAGAAAGCATGACTGACCGCAGCTTCCTCCGCTCGATGCTGCTCACCGGCGGCCTCACGGCGGTGTTGGCATTTGCCGTGTACCTTTTTGTCCTGAAGACGGAAACCCTGGAAACGGCGCGCACCTACGCCTTCACCGTGCTGGTCTTTGCCGAGCTCTTGCGGTCCTTTGGCGCCCGCAGTGAAACCAAGCAAATCTGGCGCATCTCGTTGTTCACCAACCTTAATCTGGTCATCGTGGTCGCCGTTTCATTTGGTCTCCAGGTGTGGAGCCAGCACAATGCGATCCTGGGCCGTATACTGAAGTCGTCGTCCATGCCGTTCACCGATTGCTTGCTGCTGCTGGCCTTGGGCACCATCCCGCTGCTGGTCCTGGAAGGGGTCAAGATGGTACGGAGAGCCAGGCGGTGAAAAGGAAGCGCCACCCCATGCTGCCGGCCGCGTTGTCCCGCTGGCAAGGCAGACTTTGGCAAAACATTCTTCGGGTTGGGGTGGTCCTTGGCTTTGCCGGCAAAAAGTTTGCGGACATTGACGGAGCGCAGTTGGCCGGAGCCTTTGCCTTCAATGCATTTTTCTCGCTGTTTCCTTTGATGATTCTTCTGGTCACGGTTGTTTCGACCTTTGTCGACAGAGAAATCGCCGGCAAAGAGGTTATCGCCTCTATGGAGGGCTACGTCCCGATTAGCGGCGAGATGCAGCAGTATATTTCCAGCGCCATCGCCGGCGTCATCAATGCACGCGACAAGGCTAGCACGGTCGCCTCTCTCGCCTTGGCCTGGACCGCCCTCCAATGCTTTGCTACCCTGATCGTGGCCACCAACCGCGCCTGGGCCAGCGCAGTGTACAATTGGTGGCGGTTGCCGCTGAAAAGCCTGGTGTTACTCGGCAGCACTGCAGGAGCAGTCCTTCTGGGCATGGCAGTGCCGGTCCTGATGCAAATGACGAGGGGTTGGTTGTTTCCCCTGTATGATTACCGTTCCTGGGTCTATGACCTGGTCAGCTTTTTTATTCCCTCGACAGTTATCTTTACCGGTCTGATCCTGTTTTATCGGTTCGCACCGAGTCGGCCGACGCGGTTTGTCGAAGTCTGGGCAGCTGCCCTGTGCGCAACGGTTTTATTACGAGCGGGCGAAAACCTATTCATCATCTACCTGAAAGACTTCGCCACATTGAACGCGGTCTACGGAACGTTTGGCGCGATTATGGCCTTGCTGCTGTGGATCTATCTTTCCGGAGCTGTGTTCATTTTCGGCGCCTGCCTGTGTGCGAGCCAGGACGAACTACCTGTGCTGGAGGTAAAAACAACAGAGAAGCAAGCGGAGTAAAGGGATAAAATCCTCGACAAGATGGCTCCCCCCTTCGCTTTCTCGACGCTAACGCTCTGCAAACGGTCGGCAGCAGCCATCTTCCATGAGGCTGATATGGCCCTGACGGGTTTTCATGATCCGGCTCGCCGGATCCGTGGTGTTCGCCTTGCGATCATGGTCGACCACCGCATCTGGACTCGCCGGTTTACGGCCGGGTTTCTTCTTGCCGCTCTGCTGCTCCTCTTCAGCTCTTTTGGCCAGCTTCTCCTCCTGTGCACCAAGCGCTCAGCTGTCGCCGCCAGCTCGAGGCGTTCCTTGGCCTCCTGTAACCGTGTCAGGCGCTCGCGCTTGCTGCGCAAGTCAGGGGGCAGCTCATCGCCCCGGCTCTCTTTGCCATGCCGCGCGAACGTTCGGTTGGCCGCCAAGGATCCATTGGCCTGCCTGCATCTTAGTCCCGTCCAGGTAGACCTTGCCCACCTTGGCTAGGCCCGCCTCATGACAGAGCGACAGCACTTGGGCAAACAGATGGTTGATCGCCTCTTCATGACGGCTGCGGAAACGGGCAAAGGCGCAGTGATCGGGCCGGATATTGCCGGTCAGCCATCGAAACATCTGCTTCATAACGTCTTCCGGAACCTCACTCTTAAGACCGCTCCCTGCTGCTTCTCATAATGACTTACTTGCTTCGTCAACGTTAAAAAGATGGCAGATTATAGCTTAACGGCTCTGCCTTTTTATTTCGTGGGTACCGCAACCGTCACCCAGTAGGAGGATATTCCACAGATTGGCTTCGGCAGGCTGGTATTTTTTTATCCCCTATTCCCGTCTTTACAGTCAGGGCAGACTACCTCGCCTTCTCCTTCACAGAAATCACAGGGTAAACCTAACTCATCAGGATTCTCACCGTCTCCATTGCAATGGGGGCATGTGATGGCATTTTCATCTTTGCATTTCTCACATTCATAAACCTCTACATCTTTTTCACTCATAAATTATTCCTTTGAAGTGCCAACGGGTGATGCTTGGGCTCTCACGCCGTTGTCGGGTTGATGATTAGTTTGAATCGTATTGATCGAATCCGCTTACAAAGTGCTTACATTTTTTAAAAACAATAAAAAAGCCCTCAACTCGGACAGAGCTAAGGGCTTGATTTTTTTGGTGCTCCAGGCAGAATTCGAATCTGCGACCCCAGGATTAGGAATTAGAGATCCGTTTCAATCGTTTTTAAATTCAATATGTTACATATTGACACAGATACGCCGTGTCACCGACCCACCCCTTGTTCACGGATTTTACGGGCCTCTTCGCCGACAAAATCAAGGCCGACATGGGTGTAGATCTTGTTCGTTGTCTCTATATTGCTGTGTCCCATTATCCGCTGCAACGCATACGGGTTCATCCCGGCCTCGGCCGCCAAAGATCCAAAGGTATGACGCAACAGGTGGTGGTACACCTGCCGACTCAATCCCGCTTTTTTCGCTGCCCTGGTCAACACTTTGCGAATCGAATAATACGGTTTTCCTGTTGCCGGATTGACGACCAGGTAGCCTTCGAGTCTTTCCGAAAGGACCTTGTTCAGTTCTTCCTCAAATCTATGGGATAGAAAGGGAACTATTCTGTATTTGCTTCCCTTTCCATAAACTCGGATTGTCTTACGCGTCTCGTCAATATCCTCAACCCGCAGGTTCAAGGCTTCCTCCTTCCGGAGTCCATGGTCCGCCATAAACAAAAAAAGCAGCCGGTACTCCGGATCCAGGCATTCATACAATGCATCCAGTTGCCGGCGAGTCAGTGGCTGCACCGGCTCCGCCGTTGTTTTCTTCTTTGAGAATCGTGGAATGGTGAACGCCAGCGGTTGGCAATATCCATGCTCGGCAGCCCATTTCAGCAGACTGGAAAGATAACTCAGATTCTTGTTGATCGTGACTGGAGCAAGACCCCGGTCGAGCAAATCCGCCTTGAACTTGTTGAACAAGGCCACGCTCAACTGTTTCGGCTGGAGATTACCGAAACACGGAATGATATGGTTATCCAGACAAAACCTCATATCATTGACCGTGTTTATGGAGTTTTCCGTCCGGTACCAGTCAAGAAACAAGGTCACCACATCCTTTATTTTAGGAACGGATCCTTCAATAATGTGGTCAGGTTGTTGCCGTACGGATCGCTCGTACCTCCAGGCTTCCTCATACGAACCGTTAAAAGTGATACGCTCTCGTTGCTTTCCACGACCTATGTCAATGACCCACCATTTTCCGGGTTCATTTTTTGCTTTGGTTGGATGAGGGCGAACACTCATTTTAACGACATGATTTGGCGAAATAAAACCGCCCTACGTGAATCTGTTTTTCCCCCATGATAGTATTGCCTAATACTTGGTTCATTTCGCGACCGGGATCAAGCACAATTTGTTGATTCAATCAAAACACACGCCCCCATCAGTTACACCTGGAGAAAACCTTGCCGACCTTCATTAGGATTACCGGTAAATACAGTCATCCTTAACCTATCCAGCACTGAATTGGGTGGATGCTGATTTTCAACGATAATAATCTGGCTATCGCCACCATGGTGATCGGCAAGATAAGAGTAAAACTGCTCTTTCAAATTTGTACCTTGTAGCTGCCTGTCATCGTCTCCCTCTGGCTTGAAATAAGCGAGAAGCGGCGAGTCTAGCACAACAAAGCCAGGATGCGGCAGGTCGTTTTCCTGACAATACTCCAATAATGCGATCGTTACGGCTGCGTGCGTAATAGCCCGTAACCCCTTGCCCCGGCTCCCTCGTGGTTTTCCATCGATGACAAAATCTGTGCTTTCTTTGTCAAAATGGACAAAACAATCACCGGGAAAATCCCACGCCTTTAGGAGGCTGGAGACTTTGAGTGAGAAGTCATGTGCAACAGACTCAGGCAAACCAGAGACGAGAGGGGTAGACGAACCTTCCTCCCCCTCATCCTGTGCCAAAGACGTCCTCCTCCGCTCTTCTAGTTTTTCGCCTCTTGCATAAAGTTCGAGTGCTTTTTGTACCTCGGCTTTCTTTTCAATCAGTTCCGAGAAAGAAGCCCTTTCCTCACTCACCGTCGGCGCAACAGTATTCTGAATTTTGACATTAACCGATTCATATTCTCCATTCTTTTTTGATAACTCTTGCTTACGATAAACGACCTCAGACTTCAAACCAGCCACTGTCTCTTTGAGTTCACCTCTAAGTCGAAAAATTTTTTCGATTTCTGCAGAAGCCGCTTGGATGATTGCCAGAACGTCGCCATCGCACGCAGTATCGTGTTGTTGTGCATCGGGTGGTGCTCCGCAAAGAGGGCAAGGTACCAATTCGACGTGTGCAAACATCGCCCCGCTCTCCTGGATGGCTGCAAGACGTTCGATATCAATGTCATAGTGATTTAAGAGCAAATCAAATCTGACTAACAGATCCGCAACTTCGTCTAGTCGATCCCGAATTCCTGTTTGCTTTTCCATCAGTTCCCGGCGTTCTGTTACAAGGGAGCCAAGCTGTGCTTGAACCTTATCCAGGGTTTCCCTGCGTTGTTCAATAGTCTCGTCCAACTTATTAATCTGTTCCCGGAGGTCCGCCTCTTCTTCACCAACATCGTCAATTTCCTGTCTGATATCGGCGAGCAGTTCATCTATCAGCTCAATCTGATTTGTTCTATCTGTTCTAACCCGCGTTGTCTCTACAACGTTAGAGTCATCAACGCCTGTCAAAAGGAGTTTTATGGTCGCCAACTCGGCAGTTTTTAGAGTGTATTGTCCACCCCAGAATGGCGAGCCAATCTGCTGAATCTCACCTTCTTGGACGATCGCAAGTCTCGCCATATTTCTAAAACTGAGGCTCTGCGTCGTACCCTTTTTCTTGCTTCGCAATATGCGTTTCCCAAGCAACCCGATTTTTTCGAGAAGGAATCCCGAAATATTGTCGGTTTTATCATGAGCATGTTTTTGCTTAAGAACTACATTTTGTGCATCCCTATCGAGTAGATTCTGCACACTGAAGTTTCCACCTGAAGTAGCACGAAAGAACCGCCATTTCTCACCAGAGGCCACGTCAAGATCAAACTGAATTTCACCAAAAGGCGTTCGCTGCGGAATATCCCTTAGTTCAGCCCCTCCAAACATGAAATCAATCGATTCGGCCAGAAACGACTTCCCTGTGTCAGACGCACCGCACACCACGTTTACGCCTTCAGAGAATGTCATCTCGGACATTTTCTGAGGACCGGAAAAGGCGATCCGTCGCAGTTGAAGATAACTGTTGCTCATTGACCACCTCGCGGTTCATCTCTGCCCAAGAACTGACTTGTCCAATTATTGAAGAGCCGATGTGTGATTTGCCGAATCTCCAATGTCGTGATATCTGTAAACCGATCGACCGCCCATTGGGCCCGGTGTTTGAGCCGCTGAGAATAGATTGACGTAAGGGAGGCAAGGAACGGCGCTGCCGCTTCTCCAGCAACGTAGTTGAAACCGTCATCTGCGGGTATCCGTTGAATGAGGTTCCGACTTGACATCAACAAAAGACCTTTTTCGATCAGCCCCCGTCGAACCAATAATTCTCCCGCTCTCATAGGAAGAGCCGCATGAAGGCTTTCAGGACCATTGGCGTCGCCAGAATGCACGACGAGATAGTCCATTTCAACCAGCCTTTCCAGATCGAAAGCCGAAGGATGCGCAGCGACCAGAATCGCCAAAGAACGGACTCCGGTCTCCAGTGGACTGTTGAATATTGTTGGATGTAAGCGGTTAGTCATCATCCATCACCCATTCAAGAAGATCTTCATTTGCAAGCTGGTGGCAGATACCTTGACGATCCTGCGACTTGGTCACTGAAGCAAGTGGATTTGCGGTCAGCGCTATAGTTGATGCTTGCGCTACCGTAGCTTTCATCCTTTCGTATCCGTTGGGATGGGTTGCTTCCGTAACGTCAACCACACCATGATAGACCTCATCCTGAAGGTCATCGAATGTCCCTTCCGGTACTGTGTCTCTGGCAAAATTTCTTAGTGCTTCTGCATGATAGAAACGCTCGCGTTGCCTCAAAAAATCTCTTTCTAACACGCTGTGAGCGGATAATGAGCTCATATCGTGGAGTGGAGCCCCTAAATGATCTCCGTAGGCGTCAAGAAGCTGGCGAATATATCGGCTCTCAGATGCTACCGGAACGGCAGGAGGCGCTTCGGGATTTGGCCTTGCAGGTAAACCGCCCCCGAACCTAACCGCGTGAAACCCTGTATGACTATGTGCTTCAATAAGTTCGATGTGTGACTTCGATGAAAAGATCGTAAAATCAAAAGCGTCAACAAAGGATGAGAACTCACCGCTGAGCTCGATTTCTTTTGTTGACGTAATGTTATTTTTACAATGTCCGTCCCAATTTTCCATGAATTTTTTGCGAAGCTCGGTCGGCTTGTTAAAAAGTTTTTCTAACGTTGTGCCAACACCAAGGGACGCCACAAAATAATGTTTTCGCGGTGGTGAATATTCGCCGATGTGGGAGTAGTAAATGATTTTACCCAGTTCGACCCAAATGTCGCTAGGCCGCAATGGATTCCCATAACGTTTACACTGATAGTTATCCCACGTATCTTCAAAGCCTTTGTTTGTACAAAATCCAGCGACATCGACACCTAAATCTCCAGCACCGCCGAAACGTCGAACTTTGACATAGGAGCCCTTAAGACTGGTAGCCCATTCCTCGATAAAATATTCCCATTCATCCGGGCTAAAATTTTTGACACGGATTGCTTTGGGAACTGGTACACCAAAATGCACATGAGCAGATGATGGAGTTGGTGAAGGGGCTTTGGGTTGAATCTTCTTCATGTCTGAGTCAGAGATCATCTGGCATCACCGAATTCCTTTATTTTTTCCTGTTGAAACACCTATCCAAAGGAGTACCTGCAGAAACCTTATGTTGACTTGTCAACATAAGTAAGCAATGTTTCATCCATAGATTCCGAGATGATATGGAGAACATCCCCTGTTATATAATTTTCTGGCTCTGAATGAAACTCAGCCTGATACGTTGCCCGCGCACCTATTTTCAGCATTTACGTCTGGATGGGAAGATGGCATTATTTTTTGTCGCAATGCCAACTCGGGCGCGGCTTTACCTCAAACTTTGCTGAGTTTAATTCATAGCCACTTATAATTTTTATGATGGCCTCGATGCACCCTTTGTACAATCCTCTTTTTTCAAGGACCAGGCTCAGCCTATTTATTAAAAATTAAACCTGTTCCCTTTTCCCCTTTCCGGCTGTAGCAGGATGCATACAGGTTACATTTATGATTTTATCGGGGATACATCCCCTATTATTTTAACGCGGATCGAAGCAGTGAAATCATTGGCGCAGCCAATACTTTCCGCCCTATTGAGAATTGCCAGCGCACCGGCAGCATCACCCGCTCCCAGCAACTCATTGGCTTCATCAACGTAGAAAGCGGCATCTCGACTGCCGGCGTTGATTTTTTCCATACGAAGGGCGCTCGCTTTCGCCGGGTCACTCCGCTGCAGGACACTGGCGCGGACCGATGTGATGAAATCATCGGAGCAGCCAATACTTTCCGCCTTATCGAGAATTGACAGCGCACCGGCGACATCACCCGCTCCCAGCAACTCATTGGCTTCATCAACGTAGAAAACGGCATCTCGACTGCCGGCGTTGATTTTTTCCATACGCAGGGCGCTCGCTTTCGCCGGGTCACTCCGCTGCAGGACACTGGCGCGGACCGATGTGATGAAATTATCGGAGCAGCCAATACTTTCCGCCTTGTCGAGAATTGCCAGCGCACCGGCGACATCACCCGCTCCCAGCAGCTCCTTGGCAGCATCAACGTAGAAAGCGGCATTTCGACTGCCGGCGTTGATTTTTTCCATACGCAGGGCGCTCGCTTTCTTAGGGGTGCCTACAACCACTAGACAATCACATTGAATCGCACGAACATGATCGTTGATTGCAGCGGGACAATTCAGTTCCAAAAACTCGAGGTGGGCAAGAAATTCTCTAGCACCCTCATACCCTCGCTTAAGCAAGGCCCTGCCCAGATTTGCCAAGTAGGGAGGGAAATCAATCCTTAGGCCACATGCAGACCTAAAGCATTTGAGAGCCTTGTCACTGCCAACGCCCTCTTCCTTTTGCCAACATTCGCCAAGAAATCGTTGAACTTTGTGATCGTTGGGGTTGAGTGCTGCGGCATACTCGAGAGTCTGACGCAGCCTTGCAACAGGAGCCTTGGATCGAAAAAGGTGAGTGTACAGCAATTCAGCCCGCCGACGCGCCCATTCGATATTGCCAGTAAGCAATTCAACTGCGATTTCCTGTACACGGTCTCCATTTCCGGCGGCAGTTAAATGATAAAACGCCTCCAATGCCCTGGTAATATTAAGATTAGTCAGACGGCAGCTACCATGAAGTTGATCTAACCAACATTGGGCGATGACGGCATGCAATTCACGGACATATTGCTTAACCTTCTCGTTTATCACTTCTGCAAAATCAAACTCATCGTCCTCTCCATGACCCGAGAAGCCGAGTTGACGGGTACGCAGCCAGCTGGCAACAAAACTGTGCAAATAATAAACCGAGTGATCCGCAGCTGGAGATAAAAGACATCGGCGGTCCAACCCATCCCAGGCATTATTAACATCAAGGTGATGCTCCAGCGTTTCCATATGATCATGGGGGATGGAGTTTCGATACAGCGCAAGCGCCTTGATCAGACGCTGTTCGGCATTGCTCAAAACGTTGTGATAAAGATCATCCAGGAGTTTATCTTCCACTCTCTGGGTAACATCTTCACGGTGACGGAGCAACACATCGCGTGGAGTCTCATTTCTCCCACGCGCAACCTCTATCAAAAACTGGATGGCAAGAGGGTGAGCCTGCTCGCCATGTCCACCACCTAACCATTGGTAAATTTGCTTAAGCTGAATTCCCGAGTAATTCCAGTCCGATTCCTGGCCGTTTGGGGCTGCATCGGCTAGGCATTGTCCCAGACTGGTCTTGGTAAGCCCTAGCACCTCGCATTTGCTCGCCGAAGAGCCCAAGAGCCCTTGTGGAGGTCTTTCCCTCAGTTCGAACACCCAGTTCCATTGCAGACCAATGGAAGCTGCTAAACCAAGAAACAGATCAAGAATTTTAGGATGACGAAATCCAGCGGCATCTATTAAATGATGTGCATGATCCATCCAAATCCAGGCGGGGCGGGGTTTTGGATAACGACTTCGGATTTCCGCAGCAATCTGGTGTTCGTCCCCCTGTGGAGCTTTAGGAAATTCTCGGGTTTCACCGAGTAACACGGCGACTTGGCGGAACAGCTGATCAGGTGTGGTAGATGGATCAACAGCAATTCGGGTAGACGCTCTTCCGGCGAGAGGTGAATTTTTCCCCAACTCCTCAATTAATGCACTCTTGCCATTGCCACGCATTCCGAAGACTAACAGGAATGGCGTATGAATAAGTTTGTCAGCGGACTCCTTTAGCAGAGTCTCTCGTCCGTAAAGCCTGGTGGCTCGCTTGGCAGGAATTGCCAGGGAAGAACTAGGCGTTGTTGGGGACACATGACGCTTACGCACGTTAGCCGGCAAACTGATCGGCCAAAGACCGCTTTGCGCATGAACCTCAACAGGAGCAATTGTCCAACTGCTTCCTCCGGCTTTGTATTGATAAAGGTGAACCGTCCCCTTACCTAACAAAAGATCAATATGAACAAGGTTGACACCAAACTCCTCACTAGATTTTGCGCCAACCGCCCCGGCTGCAATAGTGACATGACTGTCGGTAGGCACGACCCAGGCGTTGTGACTGTGGCCATGAAGCCAAAAATGAAAATCTGTAGATATGCGAGGGGTTGCGATGTTGCGATCGGCCTCGTTCAACCAATCCACCGGATGGTGGATCAACCCAATGCGCAGTTGAGCTTCGTTGAGCCCTTTTTTTGCAGCATTAAACTGCCATTGAGCAGCCAGCCAGATTGTCCGATCATCTTCTGGGCCAGCGCAGGTCCATGCAGAATTGAATCCAGCAATTCCGACATTTATCCCATTGACATCAAATAAGTTTATGAAAAAATTCCGTCCTTCCTCATCTGATTGATGGGGTAAATAATTTTGGACGAATTGTGCATATTCATCGAGTCGCTTCGCAGCATCCCTAAACTCAATTGAGCGATCTTGGAAGCGCTGTTCTATTTTACTTGCATGCTTTGAAGGCTCTTTCGCCCACTGTGTCAGTGCGCTCTGCGCGTCAGAGTTGATGCTCTTTCGGTTGACATCATGATTACCTGGCACGATAAACAGTCTGTTCGTCGACAATGGAACGCCGTCCTTACCGCACATCTTGAGGAGTTCATCAAAAAAACCTTTAATCTGAGTGTATTGATTTTCCAGGGAGGATGAGCCTGTTTCACCGTAGGCAATATCGCCTGTGCAGAAAATGAGATCAGGCTTCAATGAATCATCGTGTTTAAACTCTGCGTCAAGAAAGGTGATCAATGAGTCTCTGGCGACACTGTCTCTCCACTCGGTCTTGGGTTGAAAATGAATGTCCGAAATATGCAACCAAGTCAGTTTGTCACGCATGGCTTCTCCAGTAGACTTCCTTTTCAATCTGCAGCTGCTTCCGGAGGGCGGCAAGCTTGGTCCCGGTGCTTTGGAGGATCAGCTTGGGCAGCTCCCCAATAGGGGGGGGTAGCAATTTCTCGACTACAGCTATGCTTTTTTCAAGCCAACCAATCTGGTTCACCTTTTACCTCGACACCTCGACAACTATCTGAGGTATATTTTATTGGGGTACGTCCCCTATAATCACGCAAAATCCTGATATTCAATTTATTGCCGAATTCGTTTGGTCTAAGTCACGATCTGTCGATAATTCATTTTATACATCGCCAAGCGTACACTTCTCAGTATTCGCTGGTAACGAGATAGTGATACATAGCGTAATAATCACCGGTTTATCAGGTGCATCCCCCCCTCGCACCTCACACATCAACGCCGGAAGCATTGCCCTCCGACAACTCATCAGGCTTAATGGAATTCCATAACTCATCAAGCATCATTTCATACTGGCTATCCTCAGGTTCAACCCGGTGCTGCTGCGCGTCGGCACGTTGCCCCTCCAAGCCATCCTGCTTAAGACAATCAAACGTTGGTTGCCGAGCTTCATCTCGCCGACCCATTAAAAAGAGGGCATAGCCCAGATTACCCAACCTGATTCCACGGTCGCCAACTGAACGAAGGTCTATGGATCGCTGAATTATTAATTCGGATTCAGACAGCAACACATGCCTCTTCTCTTCGTCTGGCCAATGTTGCTTAGCAAGCATGATCCTCAGGAAACCGCTTCCATTCAACGCACTAGAGACCTGCTCGCGCACACCATCTGCCTCATCCTTGCCAAAACGCTGGTCAATCTGATCGTACAATGCGATTGCTTCCTCGGAGCGTCCAAGCTCCCCGAGCGCGACCCCCTTGTTGAACAGCGCTCTGGCGGCCAGCGCGCGTACACCTGCCGCCTCGTCCTTGCCAAAACGCTGGTCGACCTGATCGTACAATGAGATTGCTTCCTCGGTGCGTCCAAGTGCCCTGAGCGTGACCCCCTTGTTGACCAGCGCCCCGGCGACATGCTCGCGTACACCGGCCGCCTCGTCCTTGCCAAAACGCTGGTCGACCTGATCGTACAATGCGATTGCTTCCTCGGATCGTCCAAGTGCCTCGAGCGTGACCCCCTCGTTGAACAGCGCACCGGCGACCTTCTCGCGTATCCTGACCGCCTCGTCCTTGCCAAAACGCTGGTCGACCTGATCATACAATGCGATTGCTTCCTCGGATCGTCCTAGTGCCCCGAGCGTGATCCCCTTGTTGAACAGCGCACCGGCGACCTTCTCGCGTACACCGGCCGCCTCGTCCTTGCCAAAACGCTGGTCGATCTGATCGTACAATGCGATTTCTTCCTCGGAGCGTCCTAGTGCTCCGAGCGCGAACCCCTTGTTGCATAGCGCCCTAGCGACCTGCTCGCGTACACCTGCCGACTCGTCCTTGCCAAAACGCTGGTCGACCTGATCGTATAATGCGATTGCTTCCTCGGAGCGTCCAAGTTCCCCGAGCGTGACCCCCTTGGCTAATAAATAGCTGGCAAGAGTCTCAACGTCTGTGTCCCGAGGTGCGTGGTTCCATGCTTTGTCAAATGAGTCTATCGCCGATTGATAATTGGTCCTGGTAAAATATGCCACTCCCCTTGCGTAGTGATCTGCTGAAGTGAAACTTGATTCTGGTTTGTCTTTCAATTTTTCATTGACACGCTTAACCTCATTTACTGCCTCTGGATCCAGAGGTACAGGATTCTTACCGTCCTCGGCAAATTTCGCAGTCAAAATTGAATCGGCTTTACGTTTGAATGACTCTATCGTGTTACTGGCATTATTGGCGACGTCGATTTGGTGCTTTGCAATTTCGGCTGTTGCCTGCTCAGCTATTCTTCGCAGATCTTCTATTTCTTTGCTCAATTTATCTGAATGCTCTTTAAACCATCGCCCAGAAGCTTCTCTTGCTTCTTTCTCGGCTCTATTTTTAGCACTGAAATAGGTGATGAAACCTGCAAGAGTTACAATCATCGTGATAGATATGCTGGTGTAAGAGATATAATGACCGACAGTAGTATTCTGATTCGAAATGACACTTAACTGATTGGCATGCTGTTGAGTGGCGTCTGTTAAACGTTTTTCCAGAGCGTCCAACCTAATTGCGGACACTTCCTTCTGCACACCCAAGTCCTTATCCAACGAACGAACTTGAGTACGCAGATTTTCAATTTCGGCAGGCGAAAGGCCAGCAGCCGTCCCAATACCAGCAAACAGCAACAAAGTCGTGAAAACCATGGCAAGAAATTTACGCATCCCCCCCCCTTTTATTTCTCCCTTTCGAAAGGAACACCACTGCGAACTGCGTCACGGATTGACGGGTAGAGCGAAGGTACCCCATGTAGCAGGATCGGTTGCTCCTGTGTCTTCTCTTGCTTAACGTGAAACATCTGCGGCTTACCCGCAGGATGTTATTGTTAGAATTAAGTATCGTGCCTACTGAATTCCACGATGATAGAAAAACTGGAAACTGTGGTCTAGCCCCTGTTTCTTTCCGATTTCGGCCATCATTCGTTATTGTTTGCCGCTTTGGCTTTCTGTTGCCAAGTGTCAATCGGCAACAAAAAATGCTGAATAGTACTGTTTAGCCTGATCCAATATTTCTGATCAGCTGGGCTTTCTAAAATCAGCACGATCCCTGCGCGTTTGCCGGTCTGAAGAGAGTAGTAGAGCGACTGTCCAACGCTTTCTGCCCATTTCTTACCGAAATCAAACTCTATTGCGTGAGTTTCCGTTATACAGTCGGCTCGCGTCTTATCCGCGAGCACCACCTCGGCTTGGCCATTATGTTGAGAGCACCACCTTACCTGATAGTATTTTTCCGGGTGCGCATGTGCCGCAAAAGAATCGACAGCAGTGAAAAGAATTAAAACGATAGAAGTTAGCGCAATGGCTGCGTTCGCCAGATACAAAACGGACATCGATATCTTGTGCGACATTTTTGAATGTGGAATCACAGCTTATTAGAAGTGGGAAGAATGAATAATAATACGGCTAATAGCCAAAGTTACCTATTAATTATCCATTCCCGTTTGCCGATTTTATTTCTGGGAAACTAACCTGAGTATTGCCCCCTCTCCTTTTTTTGAGCCAATCACCAAACCCGGGAAACCGTTCATTAAATTCTTGAATAAATTGCATTGATGTTAATGAGTTTGGTTTGTTTTCTTCCGATTGCCATTGTTTGACGGCGGTAAACAGACTGTCCAGTGTTTGATGGAATAATTTCTCCTCTCCCCCCATATCCCCTCCCGTAACAGTATCGACGTTGTCGATACTGTTACTTTCTGCAGGCGGTTTACACAGTTCCTCCTTCGTTACTCCGTACTTCTCCAACACAACATCGAACCATCGCTTTGGGATTTGTAGAGATTTCCTTGCCTTCGCAATATTCACCCCGTTAATGCCCAAATCCTCTTCTGCAAATTTATTTTGTGATTTCATTGAGATACTAATCATTTTATCGAGAATGATTCCGGCATCGACAAAAGTGCTTTCTGTTTTTTTGTTCATAGGGTCATTTTTTTGTTTGACTGATAGGGTATCACTAGGGTAGTGATATAGCCATGAAACCGCACGAGATAAGAGCGGAGCTAATCCGCAATCAAATACGCGTAATGGATATCGCCAGTGGACTGGGTATTGCTCAACCATCTGTCAGCCAAGTTATCTCCGGGGCTAAAAAAACTCGGTATGTCCGCCAAGCCATAGCTGAATCACTCAAAAAACCAATCTCCGACCTCTGGCCGGATTAAGAGCAATCATGAGCCAGAATACCTACAAAACCAAAAGTATCACTGATGACATGCGCTATGCTGTCTACATAACCGCCGACAACGAGGTGGGTGTAACCGTATTCGAAAAAGACGAAACAATAACAATGACCCTTGAAAAGGATCTTGCCGTTGAATTTGCTGAAATAATCATTCGTTATAGCCAATTATTGACTGAATGATGATTCGTTGCCCTGGTTTAACCTTTGGCTTTTTCTTTTGTGAGTGAAAATGCCTTACAGCGAGCACAAGCTCTTCCCTGGTCAATGCCCGATAAGCAAGAACATCGAGCAGTTGAACGAGCGTTGAGCGTTGCAGCCATCGACCTCCACAAATCGGACGTTGATTCAATCAAAACAAATTAGCCCCTTGGCGTAAGAAAGAGCGCCGGCATGAAAAAACGACTTCACGGCGCATCGTCCGTAACGAAAGCCGGGACGTGATGCGCGACTACACGTGGCTGTGCTCTTTCTTCTGCCAAGGGAATAAAAAAAAGCCCCGCCCCCTGGACGAACTTTGGGCATGATGCTTGGCGGCATTGCCAAGATAGTACAGGGGACGGGCACCTGATGCAAACGAAATAGGTTTTCATATCTTCAGAATAACAGAACAAACGGGCATGTACATGTCATACGAAGAAGGAAAAATGCAACCGTGGCAGGTGTTCCAGGCAGCGCGGAAATATTTGGGGTCCAACACTGTGGCACGTATTTTTGGGAAGGAAATTCGTTCTGCCTACAATTGGGCGCAGGATCCGGCCTTTACCCAGTGCCGTTGCAGAAGCCCTTTGGAGTTATTGCACACACTGTTCGAACGTATGGATGCGGCAGGAATAGGGTATGTGGCCCGTGCGGGAATCGAATACCTATCGAGCGCCATTGACCCCGCCATGCAGGTTGATTCTATCAAAGAACCATTGCCCACCATCCATGAGGAGATTCTGGCCGACTACTCGGCAGTGTCGAAGCTCCAGCAAGCCATTGAGGCTGGGGCAGACCTGGAAACCGTCAACGACCTCAAGAAAGAGGCCGTTGAAGAGATTGAACGCACGGTGGCCCGATATGCGAGGGACCAAAAATGAAGGGCTGTAGCCGCAACAACCCAATCATTCATCATGGAGCCCGACGATGGGCGAACCGTTGACCGAAAACACGGCCAAGGAACTGCTCGTCAAGCTCGACACGTTCCAGCGAGAAATGGCCGAAATCAAGAAGATGATTGCCGGATGGACACGGGAGAACGCCATGGCGCCTGTTGCGGTCGATGCCCTGGCCACGGACATGGCCAAAGCCTTGGAGATGACCAGGAAGACAGGCAACAGGAAGTACGTCAATGAAGCTAAAGCGCGTCTCAAGGATGCCGGGCGTGGATAAGGAGGGATGAAATGGAATTGTCCGTTGCTGTTTCCGGATCTAAAGAAGTGGCTGCCGCATTGGTCGCATTCCCAGACAAAGCTCACCGGGCCTGCGCCGTTGCCCTCAACAAGGCCGGCAAGCTCGTCAAAGAAGCCGAAGTCGCGGAAATGAAAACCGTCTTTAATAACCCCACCCGCTACACGCTCAAATCCCTCCAGCTCACTCCCGCAACGAAAAACGACCTCAAGGTAACGGTCTGGTTCAAGGTACCTGATCGCATGGGAGTGCACTACCTCGTGCCCCAGGTAGATGGAGGGCAGCGCAAACTGAAAGGGTTTGAACGCGGTGTTGGCCTTGGGGAGTTGGTGCCGGCACTCGGGGCAAAGCTCAACCAATACGGCAACGTCTCTATGGGCCAGATTCGGCAGATTCTGTCCGTGCTTGGCAAGGCGGAAAATGCGGCAGGCTACATGGCCAACATCACTGATCGATCGCGGCGACGTAACACCAGGGAGCGCGACTATGTCGTCATTGATCGCCGGCAGCGGGGCAACCTGCCCCTGGGAGTGTACCAACGATTTCAGACTGGTGTGGGGTTCGGAGCCAAGACCAAGCGTACATTCCTTGACCGGTCAAAAACCTATCAGAAAGGCCGCACGCGTGGGCGATTCGCCTCGGTCATTCGCGCCAGGGGGTTGCGCCCTGTCCTGCTCGCCGGCCGCACTGGGCATCAGGTCAAGCCGTTATTCGATTTCTACAGCGTGGCCCATCGCACATTCAATCAACACTTCGAGCCATTGTTTTCGGACACGCTCAACACGTTTCTGAAGTCATGACGGGGAGCCCCTTTCACCCCCATCAGGTTGTCAAGCAGGAGGAGGCCTGTGGTCTTACCGATTCACGGGTCCTCCCCCGGCCCTCACCACTGCGGGTGTTTCGCGCCCCGGTGGTTAAGTCCATTTGAAAAAATGTGGTGCAGTGAAATAATGAAACTCCAGCACGTTAAAGCTAAACACCAACCTGTCGTGGCAACTTTTTGACTATGAGTGAACAGGATATCGCAAGGCAAGTGGAAGATAGAGCCAGGTCGCTATTGCCGCCTGGTACCGAGATCGAGATCGATGACCAGTTCGTGCTCGATTGTCTCGACGCTAACGAACGCGGAGACGGAGTGCTCTATGCCGCCAGGAACAAGGGGTCGTTTCTGCACAACTACACGCCCAAGGATGGCCAGTGGTTGCGCTGGGGCGGCAATGTCTGGGAGGATGACGAGTTCCGCGACTCGTTCGACGCAGTCGAAAAATGCGCCCTCAATTATGAAGATCAGGCGCTCGGGTTTGAGCGCAAGCTCGAGGGAAAGCAACCGGAAAAAGGAGATCCTGACTACTGGATGGTGCAGATGATCTCCAAGCTGCGCAAGCGGGTCGACCGGCTGCGCACCGAGAACGGAGCCAAGAAAGCGCTATTCTGGGCGCCGGTGGTTGATCGTTCCATGGCATGCCGCGAGCTCGAAATGGACCGACACCCCTGGCTGCTACCCTGCGCTAACGGCGTCATCGATCTCCGCACCGGCGTGCTCCTGCCTGGGCGGCCAGAGGATATGATGACCAAGGCGATCAACATCGCCTACGATCCACACGCCGATATGACCGAGTGGATTCAAGTGCTCAACGATATCACCGGAAACGAGGAGGTATCATCCTTCCTCCAGCGGTTTTTCGGCTACTCGCTCACCGGCCACAGCTTCGAGCAATACATCGCGGTATTCATCGGCAGGGGCCGCAACGGCAAGGGAGTGCTGTTCTCGCTGCTTTCCTCGGTGCTCGGTCCGTATTACCACGTCATCTCACCGGCCATGCTCACCGAGCAGAAAGTTGATCCGTCGATCAACGCCGCGTCGGAACATAAATACGCACTTCTCGGCAAGCGACTGGTGGTGGCCGGGGAGACCAAGCGCGGTCAGCGGATCGACGCCGGCAATCTCAAGGGCCTCACTGGTGATGATGCCATCGAGTGCCGTCCCAACTACGGCAAGGTGGTGGTGTTTGACCCGACCCACACCCTTTGCCTGCACACCAATCACATGCCCACGGGCATGGGCACCGACTTTGCCCTGATCCAGCGCCTGCTCAAGATCGATTTTCCCTGGTCATTTGTCGACGACCCCGAGGCCGAGGCCACGAAATATCCGGCCATGGCGGCCAGTTTCAAAAAAAAGGATCCCCGCCTCAAGGATCGACTGCGCGCCAATCTTCCCGCCGTGCTTCGCTGGCTGGTGGAGGGATGTCTCCAATGGCAGCAGGTGGGCCTTTCCCCTCCGGATCAGCTCATCAAGAGCGCCGAGGAACTGGCAAACGCCGAGGACTACATGAAAGAATTCCTCACCGACTGCCTGATCTCCTGCCCGGAAGATCCGGACCATCAAATATCATTCCCCGTGCTCTATCAGTGCTTCCTCTGGTGGTGGGGCAATAACCGGGGCGACATCAAGAAGGCCCCGGCCAACCGCACCGTGGCGAAAGACATGCGCGATCGCGGTTATGTCCTCACTAAGGTGGGCGGCAAAATAATGGTCAACGGCGTTATCTATAACCCGGAAGTGTCCTATGAAATGGCCAATATCAGTTAATTGCATCCCTCATCCTGGCTTATCCTGCCTCATCCTTTTCCGTCCTGATGGCCTAACCATCGGAAGAGACAATATAAAATATACAAACAGGATGACAGGACGAGAATCACGCCCGCGCCCGCATGAAAAAAAACAACTCTATAAAAAATTCTATGCGCGCACATGCATATGCTCATCCTACATCCTGTATATGTATATAACATTATAATATTATTATATATATGTGTGCAGGATAAGAAAGGATGAAACAGGATAAGGCAGGATGAGATTATGAATATCGATTTGCAAGCTATCGCCTCCCAATACCATCTCCGTAAACGTAACGGCGCCTTTGCTGGCCCGTGCCCCAAGTGTGGCGGCGGATCTGCAAGTGACAAGTTCGTGCTCAAAGATGACGGCGGTTTCAAGTGCTACTCTTGCGATTTCAAGGGCGATATCATCACCTGGCTGCGCGAGATCGATGGAAAAACCTGCCCCGAGGCCCATGAGGCCGCCGGTGTCGACTGCCGCGCCGCTTCTTGCCCGGCTCGAGGAACATGCAGGCTGGGCGACGGCACCGGTAGGACCGCGAAGCGCGCCCGAAGCGTGGCCCCGGCACCCACGCAAAAACGGACTTTGGTGCCAATGGTGACCACGAAAATCCCGGCCGAGGTTTGGAATGGATGGGCCTCCGGCCTGGTGGCCCAGGGGATCATCGACCTCAAGGAGCAAGGCGAGCACCTCCAGTGGCTCGCAGCCCGCGGCATCGATGCGGGTGCGGTAAAACGGTTCGCCCTGGGATGGCTCGGGCACGACCGGCGGGTGCTTCGTACATCGGTTGGCCTGCAACCCAAGGAAGGCAAAGACAAATTGTGGGTGCCAGGAGGCTTGCTCATCCCCATTTTCACCGGAGATGACCGACTGCACCGGATCCGCATCCGCCGCACCACCGAGAGCCGCGACCGTTTCCTACCGGACCGAAAATACATGTGGATCGAGGGTAGCGGCACTGAACCTATGGTCATCCGGCCCTCGATTGGACCGTGTCGGGGCGTAGTGGTGGTCGAGGCCGAGCTCGACGCTATGGCCGTGGCCTCTGCCCACAGCGGTGTACTGGTAATTGCTCTAGGCACGGTGGCCGGTGGCATGCCCGAATGGTTACGGGCCGAGTGCGCCACTGCACCGGTGATCCTGGTGGCCCTCGATGCCGACCCAGGCAAAGACGGCATGGGCGGCGCCGGTCCCAAAGCAATTTCATTATGGACCAACACCTACCGCCAGGCCCGTTTTTGGCCGGTACCCGCAGGAAAGGATCCGGGCGATTACGTCAAAGATCATAGTGGCAACCTGCGCACCTGGGTCGAGGCTGGATTGCCCCCGGCTGTAGCTGCTGCTTCCTCACCCGATGTCGCCAGGTCGGAAACTTGCCAGGATCAGCCTTTCTCCCTGGACGCAAGTCAAAGGGGGGAAAGGGGATTGGTTGCAGTTTCGGATTCAAAGGCCACCGCAGATTTTGCCACCCCCTCGCCAATGGCGGAATTTATTAGTTGGCTCACAATGGAAACGGGCTGGATTGCGCGGGAAGCGCACGACCTTCACGTCCGCTATCGAGTGCCGCAAGCCGCCACGGTGACCGCACTCTATGCCCGCGAGCGGATAACAGCGGCGCTCTACGGCGGGGGTGAAGTGGCCAGCCTGCTTGAACTATTGCCACCGGGCAACCATGGACCGCAAGGACTGGAATTGTTTTTTAGGGGGGCATGATGGATCAGGTGTGGGGAATATGCCCGATAACTGGCGGCGTTCCAACCCGAATGACAGAGGCAGGGTTTGCCCGCTCCTGCGAGGCTAAACGGGCGGCGTCCTCTAGCTCTGATAATGAGCCTGGACAAGCAACCGCCTTGGTCGCCTTCAAAGTCAGAAAAAAACTCAATGCCTGTTCAGCCTGCCGAGGGGAAAAGCGGCCTGCTGAGCTGGAAATAATCACCATAACGGAGGTTGATATGACTGTAAAATCTAAAAATGCCTGCGAGGGCTGCGGAAAAACAAAGCTGAATTTGACCCAGTGTAGCGGCGACCTAGTCTGTTCCTCCTGCGCCGCCTTGTATGGGGCTGTTAACAATCGCCTGGCGGTGGTTGCCGAAACCGCTAAGCGATTGGGTAAGGGTGAGCAGTTGGCCCGGTTGCTGTGCGGGGAGCATGTAACCGTTACCGTGGAGAGTACGGCCCTTAAAACGATTGCCGGGATTATCGGGTATGAGGAAGAAGACGGCGACGGGTTGATTGGTGCGGTCCGTGATCTTTTCGCGAAAACATCCCCGACGCCAGTTCTGGATGCCGGTGGTGATCTCCTCGAGCTCCGTGATATCCTCGGCATGCCTTTTGCGCGGGTGAGCGAATTGGTTGCAGCTATTACCGAGCAGCAGCAGGCCTTTGAACGCTACCAGCAGCAGTGTGAGCATCTCGCCAGTGAGTTGCGCGAGGTGGAAAAGTTATCGGCCTGGAAAGATGACATTTTTGATTCGGTCCGCGAGGCTCTGGATCAGCCGCAGTTGCCAGTAGGTGATCTCGCTTTCCACTGCCTGAGCCTGCGGCAGTCGGCCGATGCCGCCTTAACTCTGCCCGTTATAGGAGATGGGGTTGCATATCGAGCAAAACAACGCGACTCGCTGCTCCTTGATCTGGCCCTGGCCCTCCTCGATGGCCGCGTGACTGGAATTGCCCCTAATTTTATCTCCACCATGCGAGAGGCGGCATGATGGATTGTGGAGATGCAAAGCCTCCCCTCTGCGCCAGCTGCGGCGCGGAGATACGTATCGACTGGGTCATCCAGCCGAGCCTCTGCCCTGCTTGCGAGGATAAGATCCAGCATACCGTTCCGGGGTGGACCAAGAAGGAAAATCCTTCTGAAGAATTTATTATCACCCCGGAAAAATTTCAGAATAAAGCTTTAAAAGTAAGAGAGCTTCCAATGTGTAAATTAAGCGTGCATGGCAGCCGGACATTGACTGATGAACGTGTTCGGATACTCATCCTTGAGGAGATTGCAAAATTACAAGCTGATGAAATAGTAACCCACGGCGAACCAGAAGGAGTTTGTGGTGTTGCCAGGGCTCTCTGTAAAGAAAAAGCAATCCCGTTAAAACTCCATTTTCTCAACTTTAAGTTTTTGCGCGGCGCCTTCGAACATCGAAGCAAATCAGTTCTGCATGATGCCGAATTTGCACTCTTTATCCATGACGGCAAAAGCAAAGGAACGAGCAACGAAATCATTCTTGCCCAAAAGATGAAAATTCCGCACACGGTCCACCAGATACCAATTACCGAGCATAAACACAGTGTCGGCTTTGAGATTGAGCAGCCATGGGGAGCCGATTTACCCATTGAAGAGTTGGGTGAAATTCAACTTTTAGAAAACAACTGAACAAGATGGATATTTTCGCAATCCTTGAAACATTACCTACGGCCGACCGATGATCCAGCAAGCTCTCCATCCCTTCCGCCGTGGCCTCATGGGGGACATGCCGCTCGATGCTGCGTACATGCGCGGGGTCAATGCCCGGGCACGGATGTTGGCCAGGGCCTGCAGGGTGCAGCATCCCGGTCTGGAGCCATCGGCGTCGACCTCCGGGCTGCAGGCTGACCCTGCCCATCCCCTCCTGACCGGCCTGCGGTCAAGCGGAGACAAGTGAGCGCCGCGAGACTGCAAAAACTGCTCACCTTGGCCGACCCTCAGGACCAAGGAGAGCTTACGGTGGCGCACAACGCCATGGTCTCGGCGCTCAGGGCGCACGGATCGGCGCCATCCACAGCGACAGTGGCCAATAAAAACGCGACGCGGGAGGATTACGAGGCCACGCTCATCCGACTCGAGGCCAAATACCTTCCCAGAGAGCAGCAGTCCCCCGAGGGCGAGCGCTTCCCTAGCCGCAAGCAGGCACTCAATTGGCTCAACTCCCAGGGGTACAAGGTCAGCCAAGGCAAGTTTTACACCGATTGCAAGGAGGGTTTCCCCACAGTGCAACGGGACGGAACAGTCAGCCGCTACCAGGTAATGCAGTATGGCCAGCAGCTGGATATCAGTAGCCGGGCGATGCCCCAGTTCGACCAATCAGCCCGGCGGGAGGATCTGGAGATCCGCAAGCTCGAGGCTGATGTCCTGGCGGCTGAGTCAAAGGCGCGCCGCGAGGATGATCGCTGGATACTCAAAGAGGATGCCTGGGCCGCGATGGCTGCGATGCTCTCTGGCCTGCGCGACAGTGTCCGCCACCACCTCCACGAGGGTCAGGGCCTGGTGGTTCATCTGGCCGGCGGCACTCCTGACCGCGAACCCGAGGTCTACGAGGCCATGGTTGACATTGTCGGAGCAGCCTTCAACGAACTGGCCGGCGCGCGTCTCGAAGGAACCTTTGCAGAGGAAATTACCGAAGAAATAACGGAAGGTGGTGAAGATGTCGAATGACGATATCCTGGTGGGAATGAAAGAGATCTGCAGCTTTTTGAAGGTGAGCAGGCGGGTAGTCAGCCGCTGGATGGAAGAATGCGCCGATATCCCCATTGCCAAGGATGGCCAATTGATGGCCAACGCCGTCGACTTGGGAGAATGGCACAGGCAGCATGTAAAACGGAAAAAGACGGTAGCAGCGTAACGGTAAGATAACCTGCCGGTGAAGGACATGAAGATTCAATAACACACGTTATTCTATCAGATTTATTTACAAAAAAGATATATTTATTTTTATATTTAATGTAATTAATTTTTAAATAATTACTAAATATTCATAGTTTTAATTTTATTAGTATCAATTTTTAATACCTGATGAGAACAAGTAAGATTTTTCAAGTGGTCTAAATAAATATCTGACATATCTTGTTGAAATGTTGTTCTTGCGCATCTAATTCCCTTTTCAACAATAGAACCACTCTTATTATCAATAGTAAAAAGACCAGTTAACAGACCTACACAACATGCTCTTTTTATAAAATTTCTTCGTGATTGTTTAACCTTAAGTGATTCTGAAAAAATATAATTATTTTTAGTTTTAGACAGTACACTTATAACAGAAGAAATAGCTCCACCGGTTATAGCTCCAGTTAACGTTGTCCCGACAATATTTATAATATTATTTTTTTCAATTGGCTCCTCACCAATTGCACAGTATATCTCCCTCTCATAATCACTTGCAGCTCTTTCAAAAGACTTTTTATTAATTTTATCCATTGGATCTTCAAGAAGATTTACGTATAAATCTCTATATTTACTTAATTGAGAATTTTTATCACCAATAGTTAAGAAAAAAACATTTATGTTTCTTAACATAGCATCAACGCTAACATTAGGATAAATGTAATTTTCGAAACATTGTATATCGCTTACAAATGTTGAATTTGACGAAACTGTAAAATCATGAGGTCTATTATCAAAACCAGTTTCAATATTCAACTCTATGTTGTTTGTTTTTGAAATGGCTGCAGCTCTAATGATTTGTCTCTCTCGATTTGCCAAAGCCATCATGGGAAAAATGACCTCAGGCTTGTCGGGAAAAGCTTCCTTAACTGAGGCCTCCCAAGCTGACCTAGCAGTCCATTTCTTCCCTTTATTTCCTTTCAAATATTGAACTTCATATATATCACAGAAATTATGTGGAATATCTTTATCTAATAATTCTATAATTTCTTTGGAATAATCACTTGAAGCAATATTTAAAAATCGGTTGAAAGTTATCTCATCTATATAAGGTGGAGGATATTTTATGAATGCTTGAGTGTCATTACATGCATTTTGCACACGTTCTATATACATCTTTCCAAATTCATTATCTGGAGGCGAAACGTGTTTATTTCTTCTTCTTTCTTCGGCATAAGAATGTAGATCACCATACCTTGATGCAACTTTAATTAAACCATTTTCTATGGCAGGTAACAAAAACGGTTGTGTTTTCTGTGGATTCAAAGCCTCTTCTGATGCCAACAGGAAACCTTCTTCTATTAGAAGTGGCTCATTCCCAAATATTATATGGTGTAAAATAGTTTTCTGAGAATTTAGTAAAATATTTGATCTTGGTCCAAAAGGAAACTCAATGGTTTTATCATCAAGTGTACCTAGAAATAGCATAATAAAAACCTTTCAAATAGAATTCTTTAAGTTTGAAACGGGGTCGATTTTTCAAAATAAATGCAATAAGCGGAAAATTCTCTGCCATCTCGGATATTAACCCACAAAAGAGCAAAGTGTGTGAGTTGGTTACCCTCATTCCCCGCCATAGAAAACCATGTCAAGGTACAATACAGCACAATAACACCACAATCGCGTACAATTTAGCACAATACTGCACGATTTAATTCAAGCCAAAAACCGAGGGTATGATAGCGCAAGGTCGCCGTCATGCCCTTGAACATCCCCACCCTCCGGGGGCTTTTCCTGCAGGGTCATGACGGCGCATCATCAACCTCCTTAAAATTAGGTTACGATGCAGGCTGCCGTCTCCACACCTCAGCAAATTTCCCTGGCGCCCCGCACCATCCGGCTGCTGTCCATATTGCCTGCCCGCGTCCGCCGCATGCTCTCTGGCCGTTCCGTCGGCTCGATCCGTCAACCGGTTATCACCCTGCCAGAACAAGTCAAGCGGGTGCTACGTTCGCCCGAAAAAATCAAGGTCTCCGACCACGCCCGCAAATACCGCATTGTTACCGATGGGGCCCACGAGGGGCCATGGCGGCACGAATACGCCCCGCACACCGTCAAAATCATGGATACCTTCGGCGACTCCTGGGTCCGCGAAATCTGGTTCTGCGCGGTCGAGCAGTCGGGAAAGACTAATACCATGCTCAATTGTATGCAGTGGGCCATCGACTGCGCCCCGGGTAACATTTTTTATCTCATGCCCAGCGAGGACGCCTCCAAGAAAATCGTCGGCAAGAAAATCAAGCCGATGCTGATCAAATCCCCCAAGCTCAAGGGCCTGATTTCATCCCGCCAGGATGATACCACCATGGCCTGTATCTCGCTGCGCAATGGTGTCGAGATCTTCCCGGCCCATGCCAACAGTGCCACCTCCATGGCCACCTGGGCGGCAAAATACTGTTTCGGTGACGAGGTCGACAAATACCCGCTGATGGCGGGCAAGGAAACCGACCCGATCACCCTGATCAAGAAGCGTAACCGCATCTATCGCGGCCGCTATAAACGCTTTTTCAGCTCCACCTCCGCCGAAAAATTCATCTACACCAAAGGACTGCTGCAGTGTCACCAGATCTGGGAATGGCGCCTGCGCTGCCCGGACTGCGGTCAGCTTGTCAAGATGGACGCAGAGCATCTCACCCTGGCCGACGATGCCACCCCTGAAACGGTCGAGCTGAATGGCTGTGACTATGTCTGCAACGCCTGTGCCTCGGTCTGGGATGAGGGCAAGCGCCTGGTAGCGATCAAGGCCGGGTGTTGGATCGCGGTCAAGGGGGAGGATGCGATCCGTCCCGCCAAGGTCGGTTTTCACCATCGCTCCTGGGAGTGCCTCGATATCACCCTTCGCGAAATCGCGGTGGCCTACCTCAAAAGCAAAACCGGCTCTCTCTCCGACAAGCTTGACTGGGCGCACGGCCACGAAGCCATCGACTACGTCCACGAGCAGCAGGACCGGAGCGAAGATTATGTTCTGCGCCTCAAAAATGCTTCTATGCCGCGCGGTGTCGTTCCCCGCGACCCATCCTGCCTGATCCTCCTGATTGACACTCAGAAACGAGGCTTTTTCTATCAAGTATGGGCCTGCGGGTGGGGCCAGGACCTGAGCGTATCCGTTATCGATCACGGCTTTGTCGAACGCTTTTCGCATCTTGTTGACCTGGGTGCAAAGTCATATCAAGACGCTGCTGGAGTAGCGTACCGGATCAGCTCGGCCTGGATTGATTCAGGTGGCGGTACCGACCCGCACAACCCCAAACATAGCCGCACTCAAGAAATTTACATCTTCTGCAAAAAAAACCCGTTGTTCCATCCGCTCAAGGGCCGACGGGAAATGGGTCCTCCCTGGAACCTTTCGCGTCTGGAATATCTGCCCTCGCGCACTGGAAAGAAAATCGCCATCCCTGGAGGAGGGCTGTCCCTCTACTTGCTCAATGTCACCCTGTACAAAGGTGAGCTGGCCACCAAACTGCAGGTTGAGTCTGGCGATCCTGGTTGCCTTTCCCTCCATGCGGATATCGGCAACGACTATGCCACCCAAATGTGCGCCGAATACCAAGACGAACGCGGGTATTGGATCTGCCCTCGGGGTAAAGCCAATCATCACTGGGATATCAGCGTCTATGGCTTTGCAGCCCTCGATATCATGGGCGTACGGAACTGGCGGCGGGAGGAAGAACAACCGGTCAAGCGACAGGAAGCTCCTGCAAAAAGGAGGCGATGGTAGATGTATTTTGACACCGTAGCCGAATACGACGCCGAGATCGCCGCCTTCCGGGCCGGCCTGCGCGCCCTAGCCATCTCCAACAGCTACCACCTCACCAAAGGTGGCGTTACCACCGAGTTGCGCCGAGAAAGCATGGATTCCTATCGCTCCTACCTGAAAGAGTTGCTCGCCGAAAAAAACCAGCTTGCTGCAGGATATTCCAATTCTGGTCCCTGCGGCCGCACTTATGCCAAAAACGGGAGGCGCGGTTGAATCTCGCAACTTCCATCGGTATCGCCATCGATCGCGTCGTTGGCATTGTCTCACCGCAGCACGAGGCCAAACGTATCGTGGCTCGCATCAAGTGCATGCAGGTGCGCCAGTTTGCTGCTGCCAAAAACAGCAGGCTTACCGGTGACTGGATGCCGGCGGCCACCGATATCAATACCCTCATTCGCACCGGATCGGCCACGGTTCGGGAACGTTCCCGGCAACTGGTTCGCGATTTCGCCTACTTCTCCCGGGCCGTCAAGGTCTTAGTCGATTTCACCGTCGGCACCGGCATCACCTTTCAATCCCGGGTAGTCCGGGGAACCAATGCCGAAACCGGCAAATCCCGCCTCCATTCCACGGCCATACGCCAAATCGAAGATGCCTGGAATCGCTGGATGGATGAGGCCGATGCCTCTGGAAAAATGCACTATCACGAGATCGAGCGGCTGTGGAAACGGCAGGATGTCGAGACCGGCGAAGCTCTCTTGGTCAAGGTCTTCGATCCAACTCCCGGCCGCTTCTTGCCGCTCTGCCTGCAGATGTACGAGCCGGATTGGCTGACCAGCAATTTCGCCCGGGCGGCCGGCAACAACCTGCTCGACCAGGGCATCGAGTACGACCCGCTTACCGGCCGGGTAGCGGCCTATCATTTTGCGGTACCGGATGGGTTCAATCAGTTTTCCGGAAAAAGCAAGACAACGCGCGTCCCCGCGCACAACGTCATTCATGGCTACGAGATGCTCCGCCCCGGTCAGTTGCGCGGCATCTCGCCGTTTACGTCTGCCATTCTCCTGGCTGATGATCTCCATGAATATCTCGGGGCCGAGATGGATGGCGCCAAGATGGCGGCAAAATACCTGGGCATTGTCGAAACGGACGATGTCGCCGGCTTTCAGAAAATGCGTTCAACGGTCGATGCCCATACCGGCCAACGGGTCGAGGTCCTGGAAAACGCCATTATTGAGTATCTGCGGGCGGGGGAGAAGATGACCCTGACCAGCTCCAACCGCCCCGGCGAGAGTTTCACACCGTTCACACGCTTGATTCTGCAGATGGTGGCAGTAGCCACCAATATCCCCTACGAATTGCTCACCGGCGATTATCAGGGGTTGAACTACAACGCCCTGCGCGGTGTCCGTAACGATTTCATCAAGATCATCGGACCGCTGCAGAACCGGCACATCCGCCAGTTGAGCCGTCCGGTGTTTGCTTCTTTCCTTGAATCGGCCTATCTCAGCGGCCGGTTGGCACTCCCCGGGTTTGCATCCAACCCCCGTCCCTGGATGGAAGGCCGCTGGCAGGTACCTGGCATGGAGCCGGTGGACATGCTCCGCGAAAGCAAATCGAATGTGGAGCAGATGACTTCCCTGCTGCGCTCACCCCAGGAGATCACCGCTGCCCGGGGCCGCGATTGGGAAGAGGTGCTGATCGAATGCGCCGAAGCCAAGGACATGGCGACTCAGCGTGGATTAACCATGGGCGAGGTCTCCACCGCCCTGCAGACCAACCCGGCAGCACTCGATGCAGGAGAAAATCAATAATATGCCAACCTCAAGATCCAGCAGTTCCCGTATGCGCCAGACCATGATCGACGCGGGGATGGTTCCCGGTATTACTGTGCGGGCCATCACCAACCGTGCCACTACGGATCCGGAATCGATCCGCTGGACCCTGGCCACCGAGCAGCTGGCAACGGTCTTTGACTGGGAGCTGGGTGATCTCGTGCAGGAAGTCCTGCTCATGGATGGCATGGTCGTTCCGGAAAACGGCCAGGTGCCTCTGCTCGATTGCCATAGCCGCTGGTCCTGCGAAGATCAGATGGGATCGGTGATTGATTTTAAACAAACGATAAGCGGTGCGTTTGCCGCCACAGATGGCCTGGTCCGTTTTGCCGCTGACGAGAAATCGCAGCGCACCAAGCAGAAGGTGGTCGATGGCCATCTGACCGATGGGTCTGCCGGATACCGGGTTTTGCGGTCGGTGTGGATCCCAGAAGGTACAGAGGCCATCATCCGCAACCGCTCGTTCAAGGGTCCGCTCAAGGTAACCATGGAGTGGGCAATCAAAGAGTTTTCCTTAACGCCAATTGGCGCGGACAGCCTGGCCAAGGTACGCGGTTTGTACGTTGGGCCGTTTGGCGAAACCACGGCAATAATGCCGGATTGTAGGGGCACGACGTTACGTGCCCGATAACGGGAGAGGTACGATGCATCCCAAATTACGAGCTTTTCTATTGGCAAATGGACTCCGCGCCGATGCAACCGAGTCGGCCGCATGGGAGTATTACCGGCAACTCCAAGACGATGACGTCACGTTCTCCGGTCAGGAACGAATTGCTGAAGGTACGGATGGTCAGCGAAGCGCTGCCGGTGAATTACCGGCCGTGACCGTTCCTGCCCAACCGGTTGCCGCCCCTCTGGCGCCGGCAACGGTTGATCGTGCCGCCATCGAGCAGGAGGCTTTTACCCGGGCCATCGAGATCGGGGATATGTGTACCCGCTTTCGTATTTCCGATGAGACCCGGACCTCCTTGCTCCAGCCGAATGTCACGCTGGATGCAGCCCGCAAAAAGGTGATGGATATCATCGGCCAGCAATCGCAGCAGAAGAATCCGGGGTTCAGAACGGCGGTGGAGATTGGGATCGAGGAGGCTGACAAGTTCCGGGCGGCTGCCTGCGCCGGTCTCTATCTCCGCTCCGGGTTCGGCCTCGAAAACGACACCACCCTTGACGGCCTGCGTTCGGCTGCCGGCATCGCTTCCAATCAGCAGATTCCAGGAGCAAACGAGTTGTCCGGATACACCCTGCGCGAACTGGCCCGCCGTTGCCTGCAGATCGCCGGGCAACCAACCGGCGGCAATGCCCTGGAGATGATTGGCCGTGCCTTGACGGTCAGCGACCTGCCGATCCTGATGAGCAATGTCGCCAACAAGACCTTGTTTGAAGGCTACCAGGCCGCCGAGGAGACCTGGCAAAACTGGTGCGCCACCGGATCGGTCAACGACTTTAAGCAGAACACCCTGGCTATGGTCTCCGAGTTCGACGATCTCGACGAGATCAAAAACGATACCGGTTACAAATACGGCGACCGGACCGATGCCAAGGAGGTCTTTCAGATCGCCACCTTCGGTAAACTCTTTGCCATCACCCGCACCACCATCATCAACGATGACCTGGGGGCAATGAACGATACCCTTATGACCATGGGCGAGGCTGCAGCTCGCAAAGTTGGGAGCCTGCCCTACGCGGTACTGATCGCCAATGCCGCTATGCGAGATGGGGTGGCACTCTTTCATGCCAATCACGGAAACCTGGGCACCACCGGTGTAGTCAGCGAAACCACCATAGCCGAAGCCATAAAAATGGCCAAGCTCCAGAAAAACCTGAAGAGCAAACAGAGCCTCAATATCCGGCTGCAGTATTTCTTGGCCCCGGCCGCCATTGAAGGCACCTCCGAAATATTTTTCAACTCCGGGCAATTCTCTGGGGCAGACCTGGGATCGACTCGCACCAATCCCTATGCCGGAACCCGGTTTGAGCGGATCTACGATGCCCGGCTCGATGCATCCAGCTCCACCGCCTTTTATCTGCTCGGCCCAAAAGGCAAGACCGTCAAGGTCTTCTTCCTGGGCGGCAATCAGTCCCCGTATATGGAGACCAAGCAAGGATGGCATACGGACGGCGTCGAGTACAAAGTCCGGATTGATGCTGCCGCCAAGGCGGTGGATTGGAAGGCTCTAGTCAAGAACGCCGGGGGCTGATCCCGGGTAAACACTAATAACCCGTAGGGGTATGGAAATCCATGCCCCTACTTGGAGGAACAACGATGGAACGTCAAGGATTGAGCCCGAAAAAGCGGGTGGCTTATTTTGAATATGATTTCAATCGAGATAGCGGCGCGGTTGGAGATATTACCCTACGCGGCAATTCTCTTCCAGAGGATGCCATTATCACCAAAGGGATGATCCATTTAAAAACCGCCCTGACCAGTGGCGGCTCGGCCACCATTGCCCTGAAAGTGGAGGGAGTCGCAGACACTAGGGCCGCCACTGCTGTGGCTACATGGCAAACAAATGCCTTGCTCGATGTGGTGCCGGCTGGAACGGCAGCCACCGCCATCCGGACTACGGTCGCCGGCCGCCAAGTGGTGATGACCGTGGCTACCGCCGATCTGACGGCCGGTAAATTTATCGTCGCCCTAGAATACTATTGATGATCGACAACAGCGAAGTCATAGGCCTGGCGCTTACCGATTTTGGCGAACCAGCCACCATAGAAGGAACCACACTCCAGGTACTCCCTTGCCTGGACAGGGAAGAACGGTTGGCCGGAGAAGTCGTTGAAGGTGATCTTCCCTATGCCCTAGCCTCGGCAGCTGCGGTCGCTGCGCTGGATATCGCTGCCGGTAATGACGGCGATATCCTGACCATCAGCGAGATTGATTACACAGTGTTGGCCATCGATCCCGACGGATCGGGCATGGTGATCCTCACCCTGGAGGAACGGCCATGATGCGATCCGATATCGCCCATGCGATCAAGGAGAAGCTCATAACCCTTGGGATCTTCTCGACGGTCTGCGGCCTGGGAAGCGACAAGCCATCCTATCCGCTCGCCCGAGTGTGGATCCCCGGTTGTCCAAAAGAAAACCTGGATAATAAGCCCGAGGCCAGGATTGATCTACGGGTGGCGCTTCAGCTCGAAACCTGGCTACAGAAGGACCAGAACGGTAATAGCATCGATGGTCCGCTGTATGACCTGGTGGATCAGGCTTTTGCAGCACTGCACAACTACAAGTTGACAGGAAAGGGAAGCCAACCGCTTGAAGTCCATGATTTTCCGGGTATCAGCACATACAACAGCGATGGACCTACTATCTACCTGTTGCAGATTTCGGCGCGTGTCATGCCGCGTTCGTTTTCATTAACGTAATTTTCAGAGATCGGGCTTTGCCCCGACAGGAGCATAACCATGAGCGATTCATCCCCTTTTTCTTTCATCGGCGCGGCCAATGTGTACCTCGATATTCTGGACGATGACGGTAATCCCACCGGCCTGGCCCTGGAGGGCGACTGCTCGGAGTTTACTCCCAAACCGGACTCGGAGCGCAAGGAGCGCACCGGCCACGGCCGCAGTAATTACGGCCAGGTCATCGCCTCGGCAATCCTGCCTAAACCCATGACCGCCACCATCAAATTCGGTCAATTGAGTCAGCGCTTGTTCGCTGCCGCATTTTTTGCAACCAGCTCAGCCTATACGCAAACGGCAGGGGCAATAACCCCGGCGATCGCCATCACCGCCATTCATGACAAATGGGTCGAGATCGGCCTCAACATGGTCAGCGACCTGGTCGTTAAAGACGCCACCGCCACCACCACGTATGACCTCGGAACCGATTACGAGGTCAATACCCGGCTTGGCATGGTCAAGACCTTGTCAACCGGTACCATCCCCGATGCCGTAGTCCTACACGTCACCGGCAATAAGGTTGCCATCACCGGCGGATCCTCCATGGAGGCAATGACCAAGGCTAACATCAAGGTTCGTATCAAGCTTGACGGCCAAAACTACGAGGATGGACGCAATTTCATCACCGATGTCTATCAGATGCGCCTCAACCCCACCAGCGACTTTTCCCTGATTAGTGAGGACTTTGTCGACGTCACTTTTGAGGGCACACTGGAAACACCCACCGGCTATACCACCCCGATGAAACATGTCTGGCTGAGCTGATACGCCATGAGAAAGACAAAATCGGTAGCCTACGGAGACGAGAAAGAAACCGTGGTCCGCGAGTTGACGGCCAACGAGATCGATCGGCTCTTTGACCAAGAGGGCTCGCGCCCAATGACTACGCTGGACAACCTCTTGGATGTCCACGATTTGACCACATCGATCCTGGCAGCCATGTGCGGGATGGATGAACAGCAGATGGCGGAGATGATTGGAGGCCTTACTCCCTCGGGCTATGCGCCGATCATCACCGCCGCCAAGGAGCTGAACCCCGATTTTTTCGCCGTAGCCCGGAACCTAAAAAACCGGGCCGAAATGATGGCAAACATCGGAAAAATGCTCGGGATGTCCTCAGATCCCAGGTCTGCTTCCTCATCCAGCACGGACACGTCCACGCCTGGGACTATGGCCTGAGCATGATCCATACCG
>JBBRBT010000034.1:0-39509 GCA_038205495.1 Desulfobulbales bacterium | reverse complement strand
CGGTATGGATCATGCTCAGGCCATAGTCCCAGGCGTGGACGTGTCCGTGCTGGATGAGGAAGCAGACCTGGGATCTGAGGACATCCCGAGCATTTTTCCGATGTTTGCCATCATTTCGGCCCGGTTTTTTAGGTTCCGGGCCACGGCGAAAAAATCGGGGTTCAGCTCCTTGGCGGCGGTGATGATCGGCGCATAGCCCGAGGGAGTAAGGCCTCCAATCATCTCCGCCATCTGCTGTTCATCCATCCCGCACATGGCTGCCAGGATCGATGTGGTCAAATCATGGACATCCAAGAGGTTGTCCAGCGTAGTCATTGGGCGCGAGCCCTCTTGGTCAAAGAGCCGATCGATCTCGTTGGCCGTCAACTCGCGGACCACGGTTTCCTTCTCGTCTCCATAGGCTACTGATTTCGTTTTTCTCATGGCATATCAGCTCAGCCAGACATGTTTCATCGGGGTGGTATAGCCGGTGGGTGTTTCCAGGGTACCCTCAAAGGTGACGTCGACAAAGTCCTCACCAATCAGGGAAAAGTCGCTGGTAGGGTTGAGGCGCATCTGATAGATGTCGGTGATGAAATTGCGGCCATCATCATAATTTTGACCATCGAGCTTGATGCGGACCTTGATGTTGGCCTTGGTCATCGCTTCCATTGAGGATCCGGCAGCAATGGCCAACTTGTTACCGGTGATATGCAGGGCCTCTGCGTCGGTGATGGTCCCGGTCGAGAGGGCCTTGACCATGCCGAGACGGGTGTTGACCTCATAGTCGGTACCCAGGACGTAGGTAGTGGTGCCGGTGGCATCTTTGACCACGAGGTCGCTGACCATGTTGAGCCCGATCTCGACCCACTTGTCATGGATAGCGGTGATCGCAATGGGTCCGCTGATAGCACCTGCGGCCTGGGTGTAGGCAGCGCTGGATGCAAAAAAAGCGGCCGCAAAGAGGCGGCTACTCAGCTGGCCAAAGACAATAGTGGCGGTCATGGGTTTCGGCAGGATGGCAGAGGCGATGACCTGGCCATAATTACTGCGTCCATGGCCGGTGCGTTCCTTGCGCTCCGAGTCAGGCTTGGGCGTAAACTGCGAGCAGTCGCCTTCAAGGGCAAGGCCGGTGGGGTTGCCGGCGTCGTCAAGGATATCGAGGTAGACATCAGCAGCGCCGATAAACGAAAAAGGATTGTCACTCATGATTGATTCTCCGTCCCTAGCCGCGCCAGGGTGTATGTTTTAGGGTTTCGTTCGTCATAAATTGCAAGAGCACTGTGTAGTAATATTGCGGGTGCGCCTGGACGCCTGAGTCTTTATCGACCCCGTAAAAATCCTCATGCGATGCAAGCACCCATGGATGCCATTGACCGGGATGTGCAAGGAGCGCCACTGCATCCTCAAGGATAGAAAGATCGGTCAATGCTTGGTCGCGATCCTCTTGCCACAGACAAAAGGTCAGCTCTGCTTGGCGCCTTCGTTTTTCATTTCTTCCCCCTTTGCCTGGGGATATTAGACAAAACGGGGCCAGATCATCCGTTTCCCTTGCTGGCATCACATTCAAAAAATAATCGATGGTTGCCAGTTCCTTGGGATTTCGCCGCGCAAATTGCATTGCCGCCGTCAGGTTTTGTGCCCTGTCCCGGATCAGCTCAAGGAGGGCTCGCATCAGAGCCCCGCCTTGCTGAGGTAATATTCCGCTTCGTGCTGCATGTTTTTATCCATGGTTTCCTGGGCAAAGTTCTCGATCAGTCGCAGGTTTTCTTTTGATCCGAGGAGCTTGATCGGCGTGGGCCCATATTTTTCTTTGACATATCGTTTGCCGAGCTTGCTCGCTCCAACCCTTACCTTGGCACCCCGGACCAGACGACCGCTGGTCGAAGCATCGGCCCGCACAAAGACACCGACATGGCCTGATTTGAGGCGGATGACAAAGGCACCCTTAAATGTCACCTTGCCCCGCGTTTTTTTAATCAGCACCGGGATGCCGACCTTGGGAGTGTAGCCGCCGCTCTTGGTTCTCCGTGTCGAAGGAATCGCCTTGATACGGGCAAAGGAAATCAAGGGAACCCCGGGGGAGCTTTCACCGGCAATGCGACCAATCATTGTGGCCGGGGTTGAGCGCTTAACCTCTAATTCCTTGCGGATATCTCCAGCCTTGAGAGCATATCCGGCCCGGATAACACGGACTATTTCGGCTCGGGTCGAGGTCAGTGTTTTGTTGATCGCCATGCTGGCCGATCTCGCCAATCCCTTGGGAATGGCCTCGAGCTTGCCGACCAGGTCACTAAGTTTTTTTTTATCGATGGTGAGATTGATCATGTCCGATACCTCAACAGGTGCAGCTCCACCACATCGCCCGGCGGGCAGGCCTCCACCATCCAGCGGGCACCATCCACCACCAGCTCCTGACCGGTCGCCGGCGTAAAGCCGAGATCAGTGCGGAGCAGGTAGAGGGTTTGGCGCTCCACCAACAGCCCCTCCGGGTCCGCCGGGAGCAGAGCAGGGAGATCCCGGATGGCGCGGAGGGTGACGGCTCCGATGGCCACCGTGATCGCCGGTCCGTTGGGATCGGCGAGGATGACGGTGAGATCAGCCAGCTGCTGTTCGTGGATGGTGGCCATGGGTTATGCGTTAAGCAAAACTTGCACGGTGGTGTCCGCCGAGGCTGCCGCAGCAAACGCCTTGCCGCAGGGGATATTGGTGTCGGTTTTATCGACATTATCGTTGGCGGCATCCCAGTAGACCTGATCGCCCTGGGCAATGACCAGGGGGGCCTCTTTGGCGATCTCCCAAACCTCGCAGATGGCGATCTCTCCGGTTGCTCCGACAGCGATATCGCCGAGGGCGACACCAATCATCTTCGGGAGTTCGACAACGGTTCCGGAAGCGATGGTGGTTCCGCTGCCGTTGGTGTAGGGCATGGTTTTACCCTCTCTAACGTGTCCTTTTGCCATGATGGGACCTCAATTTAAGCTTGGGCTCCCAGGTAGCACCAGGGAGCTAGGTGAAAGAAGATTATGCGCCGGGGTTGTAGACGGCGCCGACATGATCGACTACGCCTGCACCAAAATCATGGCGAACCAGGATGCCGATGCTGTCGGAGGCAAAAATGGGTTGCTCCTCGATGTAGGGCTGCTCGTCTCCCATCAGCCAGGCAACTTCGACGACTGGGTACTGGTTGGGCGAGGCGAACAGGTACCAGGCGTTGGTGTCGCTGATGAGCGCATCCGATACCGGGGTTAGTTTGCCGGCCCAGGGGTTGACGACTCCGGCGGAGTAGTTGGCCGTGGGCAGGGCTGCCGAGCGCAGCAGGATCTCGGCGCTGGTCTCCAGTTCCGGACCGGTAAGGAGGTAGGCTGGTTGGACATCGATGGTCTCACCCTGCATTCCTTTCTGCCGCCGCATCTTGGCGCGGGCCACTCCCAGGCTATCACCGCTAAGGGCGGCGGCGGTGAGGGAGTTGTTGTGGGCGGCGTCGAACAAGTGGTACCCATCGCTCATATTTCCGTTGGCGGTGATCAGGCCGTAGACAGTCGAATTTTCGAACCGGCGGGCCGCAAAGCCAAAGGCGGTGGAGATACGGGTGAAGCCGCCGAGGTCGTCGTTGATGATCATCTGCCGGGTGAGGCGGATGATACGGCCCTTGGTGCCGACGGCGTAGGACTCTTTCGAGTCGGAGAAATCAGCGGTTTGATATTCGCCGTTCTCGTTGAGACCCATGAGGTCCGGAGCGCCGCTGAGCTTGATGGCGTATTTGGTTTTGAAATCGCTGGCATCGGAGCGGGCGACCAGGGGCCTCCAGGTGGCCGGTGCCTCGTTGTACGATCCGATCAGGGTTTTGTTGACCAGGGCACCCAGCAGGTTGGCAAAATCCGAGGTGGAGGCGGCGGTCATGGCACGACCCGCCAAGGCCCGTGGATCCATGCCCCGGGTTCGGACCCCAGAGAGCTCAAGGGCTTCACGGACGATATCCAACAGGCGCATGCCGCGAAACTCGCGGGCACCTTCTGCAGGCTTGGCGATGACATGACCGCAACGGATCAGGAGACCGTCCAAGGCAGCAGAACGGAATTTATCGCCTGCTTCCAGCCCAACTTGGAGACGCTGCCCGGTACCGGCACCGAGCGGCGGATTTTGGGAGGTCATGTGATCAAAGGCCTGCTGCCTGGCCTGGTCGACTGTGGCCCCGGAAAGCACCAGCGAGCGGATATCGACCACTTGCATTCCAGCCCGAGTGCAGACATCCTCGATGGCAGCGGTGCGTTGGCGATCGGCGGCGAGGGCTCGTTCAATGGCCCCTGGGTCAGCAACCGGAGTCCCTGTTCCGGCAGGAGCAGCAGGTGTGAGAGGGGCAACTGCCGAGCGCTGCGCGGGGACCTCGGGTTCGGCCCGTTCCGGCCCGTTGTAGAGGACGTTGTCGGCCTGCAGTTGTTTATGATATTCCCACGCCTCTGCTTCGGTTGCGTCGGCGCGGAGTCCATTTGCCAGTAAAAAAGCTCGTAAATTGGGATGCATTCTACCTCTCCCGTTGATGTTGCCGGCACGATGCCGGATTTATGCCAAGCGGCCCACCAGGCCTGCGCAGAGACTGCGCACCTTGGCCAAGGTGTCCGCGCCGATTGGCGTGATGGAAAACTCGCGTAATTCTGAGGCGTATGAGACCTTGAGCGGACCGGAAAACATGCGGCCTTTGACTGCTGCTTCCATCCCTTCAGGAATCCATACCGAGTTACTGACGTAGTAGCCGACGCTACCGTCGGTGATATGGCCATCCAAAACCTTCTGGGCTGTGCGCTGTGATTTGTCGTCAGCAGCGAAACTGACTTGGCCGTCAAGGGCGACGAAACCATCAGCCCTTGCCTGCTGGAAATCCTTGACCGACCCGAGGACATCGTCCACCGAGGCGCGGCTGTGCGAATCGAGCAGCGGTACCTGCTTGATCGAGGGCATGGTTATGCCGTCAATGAGCAGGACTTCGTTGACAAAATCCCAACGATTCCAGTCAAAGACCGTGGCCGGTTGCTCGGTGGTGAGTATCCAGCGGATGGTATCGGGAGCAACAGCGGCTCGACAGGATGCCGAGCGGACCGAGGTGCCGGGCACGATACCGGCGACGGCGAATTCAGCACGGATAGCAGCGCGAATCTGATAGAGGTTAAGCGGCGGCATTCGGGGCAGCTCCTTTGGCCGGAATAATGGGGGCCAGGATTTGTTGATTTTGAGCGCGCAGCTCATAGAGCGGGGTGAGTAGGGTTTCTTCCTCGATAGCCTCCTCAAGCAGTTCGTCAAAATCAGCGCCTTGGGCTGCGGCTTCTCTGCGGCGGGTGCTGAGGATGTTATCGACTTTGAGCTTGGATGCCTGGCCGTCCTTGAGCGGATCGACCCAGGTCCACCCCGGATCCTGCTGACTGACTGCCTCCAGGTAGGGCCAAGGGTTCCACGCAAAGTCGGGCATGGGCTGGGGGTTAAGCCCGGCCATCCAGGCTGCCTCGACGAACCAGGCACAGACGCGGTCACCCATCTCCTCGTTGAGAAACTGCTGCATACCACCGTAGCTGAGGCGCTCCTCCAACGATCCCGAGCGGGTGCTGCTGTAGGAGGCATCGCTGTGGTCGTTGGCATAGGCCTCATAACTCATGCCCATGCCGGCGCTCTGGGTACGGCGGGATTCTTTGACAAAGGGCTCGTATTGCGTGCCCGGCTTGTTGTGACTGGGGCTGACGATGTCGGTCCCATAAGGCAGGCTCTGAATACGGCCAGGCTCGATATAATCGGGCATGTCGGCCCATGAGGTCGGCCATTCCGAGGCGGCCGGTTGACCCGGGACCTGCTGCAGACCGATGCCAGGATGACCGAGATCCGGGCTGCTGGATTTGACGAACAGGGCAAAGGCGGTCTCCAACTTGGCCGCGATCTTGACATAGTCGCGATACTCCTCCAGGTTGTAGCTTTCCATCACCACGGCCACCAGCCAGGGGAGGCCCATGGTCTGACTGATCCGCTCGCGGTCGTAGACGTCGATAATGTCGGTGGCCGCATAGCGAACGGAACGCTGTCCGGCGATGCCGCCCTGGTAGTCGCCGGGATGGCTGCGGTAGAGGTGATAGGCGACACAGCGGCCCTGGTCGTCGAATTCCTTGCCCTGACGGGCGATGTTACCGTTTTGCAGCTGGCCGTCGATGGTGAGGTCGAGGTGGTCGCGTTCGATCAGCTCCAGGCGCAGCGGCACGACCCCTGGGATGGAGGCCTCAAAGGCGCGGTGGATGAAAAAGCCGCCGTCGCTCCACATCTGGGAAAGACCGAGGCGCTGCATTCGCCAGTAACTGAGCTTGCCAGTAAGATCGGCGTACCGGGACCAGCGAGCAAACATCCGTTCCCAGAAAATATTGACGGCACTGTCGAGCCGATCATCGGCATTACGGAACTGGAATTGCGGTTTGATGCCCCGGCGAACGACGTTGTTGGCGATACGGCGGATCCCGCCCCGGATGGAGGGGTTATTGCGGGCCTGGTCGCGGCAACGGGCAATGATATGTTTGACGCCTTGCTTGATCTCGGCATCGGCCGAACGGGTGCGGGGGCGATAATTCTGGTTGGGTCCGGAGAGCTGGCCGGCGACATAGGAGCGGTAATTGGCAAGCGCCAAAACCTTGCGGGCCGATTGGCCGTTGGGAGCCAAGATGGCGGGTTCCTGATCAAGTACTCCCCCTCGCGGAGGCATTAGCGGCGGCCCCCGAACACGGCCTGGCTGTGACTGAGGCGACCCGAGGCGCTCAACTGCGCGATCTGCTGCTCCAGGATCCTCATCTGAGACTGAATCTGTCCGAGGTTTGCACGGGTGTACTGCTGGGTGCCGATGGTATAGGACTGGTTACCTTCGAGGATGGCTTTTTCAGCAGCCCGGTAAAGGCCTAATCGTTCCTGACAGTCGGTGAGTTGTGACATGGTCCCTCGCAACAAAGATTCTTTGTGTTGCAAGGAAAATAGACGATAAAAACAGTGAACATAAGTGGGTCGGTGCTACCGGTAGTACTGTACTACCGGTAGTACCGCACTTGTTGCACTGGCATGGATGTTGCTATTTTATAAGGCTTTACGAATAAAGCGAAAAAAACGAGGAGGGCTGTGCAAAAGGTGCGGGGATTGGAATCATGGTAATATCCAATAACTGGTTATTCTTCCATCTGGGATGATATACAGAAAAGCGGTTATTCGGAAACCGGTAATTTGTCAATGACAATCTTTGTAAATACAAGTAAGTAACCCATGATACCGGCTTTGAATGCAAGGGCAGAGCGTGCCGGCGTGAGAAAATCATCCCGGCGCACTCCGCAAATTTAGATGATATACAGATCAGCAGAATAACTTGTTATGTTCTAAGGGAGGTCGTGAAAATTGCTTATATCAACTGAAGAACCTTGGACAAGTGAACAAATAGAAAACGCATACTTTGCCGATTTCCAAGGAACATCTAAAGATATTGAATCAACAGAAGGTGGCCTTCTTTGGGCAGAGTTGGAAGCATTGCATTGCTGCCTGTTTGTGTTCACTTCTTGCGTAAATGATCTCCTGGACATCATCAGCGATTTTGCACATGAGACAACTAAAAATAATTTTTGGGCACGAATAAATGAGATAAAGCAAGATGAGTACTCAAATAAAGTCAGAAAAAATATTTTTTGTTCAGCTGCGGCGGCAATGGCTTTAGTTGACCATGCAAGAAGGTTTTTCGATAAATATCCTGTATGTTTATACAAAGAAAAGATAATTGAGAGTTTTGGAGGCAGTGGGATCCATGACTTTGTGCAGGGACTTAGAAACTATATAGTTCATGTAAAAATTGCAGAAGCAAACTGGCAAATTAATTATGACTTCGTAAATGGCAAGCGTGAAGTGAAATTTCTAATAAAAACAGACAGCTTGCTTGAGTACAAAATGTGGAACAGCAAAGCTAAATCATATATAAATGAAAATTATCCACACATTGATGTATATAAAATTTATTTGTCATACCTTGAAAAGGTGGAAAAATTCCATCAATGGCATAAATCGAAAGTTATTTCACAGTATTCAGAGTGCATATCTAGGTACTTTAAGTATAAAAAATGCTTAAATAAATTAAAGAATAAGATTTCGTGGAATTTAATTTTTCAACAAATTCAAAATGTTGACGACCCATATGTATATCTTTCTCAATATTTATCATCAATTCAATTAGAAGAAATACTTTCATATGAATATAAATCAAAAGAACAAATTGACAGAGTAATTGAAATAATTGACATCAACAAGGCCTGTGACGACTCTCTTAGAGAAAAAGCACATTTATTAATAATGAAAAGTAATAAAGCATAACAAGTCAATAAACCTGACTGGAAATAGCCGCGTTCTTAAAATCTACAAGTCTCTCGACCGGCAGGTTATTTCACCGTTAGCCAACAAAATCCTAGCTAAGTCGCCTAATAGCATAACAAGACAAGAGATACTAATCTATGACACTAACAATGGCTTGGGTCAGAGACGTTGAAGATTATCAAGAGTTGATTATTTGCTCTGACAGCAGGCTTCGTTTTGGTTGTGCATGGGATTCATGCCAAAAGGTATTCCCTTTTCCTCGTGGGGACTGTGCGATCTCGTTTGCTGGTGACACTATGTTCGCATACCCATTTATACATGCCGCAATTAATGCAGTGACTCTTCATAGAGGTTCAAGCAGGCGTCAAGTTGATCTAGTTGATGCGAAATCTGTGTTGCTTAACGCCATTAACGCTATGTTGGCTTATATACAAGACCTCCCTTCTGATAAAAAACAATTCGACGAACCAGAGTTGCGGTTGATTTTTGGCGGGTATTCTTGGCGGAAAAAAAAATTCATTATATGGAAATTTCATTTCAACGAAGGGGAAAGAGAGTTCAGGCACTCTGAGATAGCATATTGGCGTGGATTAGGAAAAAAACGCATGCTCATCATACTTGGTGATCCCGAAGCATCCCCCTCTGCTATTCGCAGAGCGAATCGGCAAAAAGTTACCCCCCCAACCCCTGCCAATGATGTTCAATTACTTGCGAAGGAAAAACTCATAGCACTTTTGGATTCAAAAGGGATTTTGAACAACGAAGGATTAGATATGGAACCCCTAGAAGTTTTGAGAGATATGCTTCGTGATAACGCATCACCTCACATTGGCGGGGCACCGCAAGTTGTCAAAGTATATCAACATATGAATGCTCAACCATTTGGCATGCGCTGGCCTTCTAGCAAAGAAGGTAGGGTAGCTGTTCTCGGTCGGCTCCTGCCGCATGGAGAAAAAATGCATATTCCAATACTTGACCCAGACACATTCAAAACAGAACGGTGACTGCGTTATATGAATAATTTTCCATATGTTGCCAGGACGAGAAGCTAACCAGTCAATAAACCGGAAATAGCCGCGTTCTTAAAAGGTGGGCGTCGACCGGCAGGTTATTTCACCGTTGGGCCGGGCAGTTCAGCCGGTAATTGTAAATATTTTGGTATTAAAACATGAAACTTTGCGCTTATTGTAATGGCCAAGGGCCACTTACAAAAGAACACATATGGCCACGTTCGCTTATCAAGAAGTATGAAGGGTCAAAAGCCTATAATCCTCGGACAAATTCATTTTATAATGGAGAATTAGTAATTAAAGATGTTTGCGCAACTTGCAACAACATCAAATTGAGCAGGCTGGATACTTATGTAAGCGAGCTTCACGACAAATATTTGCAACATATCTTATCGCCAGGAGATACCGCTTTCATTGAGTATGACTACAACCTTTTGTTGCGTTCTTTGCTAAAAATATCTTTTAATTCGGCCCGTGCTTTTGCAGAAGAGAAGACAACGAAATTACTTTCAAAATATTCTCGTTTCATTCTCAATGATTCCTACTCTCCCAAGGCGGTGTTGAGGCTGCAAATAGTCACCGCTGCACGACGAATCAATATTGTAACAGGAGCTGAGGACGCCCTTGAGCCAGTCCATTTACGCTGTGCGACGTTGGGTTATGACGGGCGCCTTGCACACAGGTTCGTTACGAGAATGGTCATCATTAACTGTTTCTGGTTTTATATAATTCTGCCCTACAAAGCAGAGCCAAGGCACAAATGGGATGAATTTATAGATGGGCTTGGTAACTGGATAACTCCAACCGGAATCACACTATCACCAACCTCATCTACTGTGAATATTCCCAAAGAAAAAACGACCTTCATGCATCCAGAATTACTGGGCAGTCTCATGACGGCAAAACGCGCCCAACCCGTCAATAAACCTGACCGGAACAAAGCGCGTTCTTGAAATCTGCTAGCCCCTCGGTCGGCAGGTTATTTCACCGTTATACCCCGACATAATCATGAGCGACTCGACGAGAAAGGAAAATCCGAAATGGCCAGACAGCTTGCCTCCTTTTACCGAAATGACGTTACTCCCGCCAGAACACGTTATTTATCGAGAAGAGTTAGTGTCCACAGATGACATTTCAAACTTGGTTCACGATTTATTCTATTTTCCGGAAGATAAACATTTTCTTTACTTCGAATACGGTAGCAACGACATGCCGGAAGGTTTCGATAGCGAGAAATTGAAAGCCTATGGATTGGCATTTCGAAAGCATGAGAACTTCTTTTATCGGCGTCCATTGGATGATACTAATCCTGAAGATTATTCATATATACAGCTAACTATCGATAAAATAAATTATCCTTGGCAGCAAAAAATTGTTGATGCTGGGCCAATGTACGGTCGGGTTCAAATCGAATTAATGGAATGGAAAAAGAAAGAAATCGAATTGCAGCGAATAAAAAGTGTTCATCAAAACGATAACAATCCCTTGCTTTTGCAACCAAATTTCATGGGGCTAGGTATTGATTTGAAAAAATTATTGAAATGGGGGAAAAATATATTCCGAAAAAAGGTATAACCAGTCAATAAACCGGAAATAAACGCGTTCTTAAAGAGGGCAATCCCTCGGCCGGCAGGTTATTTCACCGTTATGTTCTCAAATAGAAACGATGAATACACAATGAATGAATTCTTAGTCGAATATTTAATTATATTAGAACGTAGCTCTTTCTGTAATGATACATCTGCATTGAAAAACTTATTCCAAGCAAATGCAGATATCAAGATTGAGAATGACAAACTGCTGTTCAAATCAAAACAATTCCAATTTTTTTTGTTAAAGAAATTTGAACAAAACGAATCACGTTATTTTGACTTAACTATCAAAACAGAAACGAGCCAAAACTTAGATGATCTCTCAGAACTTTTGAGAGAGATTCGCAGACTTGTTTTTAACAATAAAGGGAAAATAGAGATATTGAACGACGATATATCTTTTCACTATTCTCAAAAAGCATATCCTTTAATTAATAGAATTGAAAATTTAATGAGAAAGTTAATTGCTCTATTTCTCATTGAGAGTAACGGATTAAATTGGGGGAAAACTGCAATCCCAATTGATATTCAAGACAAAAAAACTTCGAACATTTTAAACACAACAGACTTTATCCATTTAGGAGAAATACTAACTAAAGAATACCCTTTAAGTAATATTAGCACATTGCGAGGAATGATTGATTTAGCTACTTCAATCGATGATATCGATTTCGATAAGCTAAAAAGTTTTGTACCAAAATCAAATTTGGATAGATATTTCAAACCATATATTGACTTCAACTCTGAGTACTTAAATAAAAAATGGAAAAAGTTGTATGAACTTAGATGTCTCGTTGCCCATAATAATTTTTTCTATAAACAAGACTTCGAAGAACTAGATAGTCTGATTACAGAAGTGAAAGAAAAGCTCAAAAAAGCAATTGCAAATATTGAAAATGTAAAAATACCTGAAGAAGATAAAGAAGTTATCTTGGAATTTACTATCAGTAATTCAGACGAATTAGTCGGCTCCTTCATTAAGGAGTGGAAAAAACTAGAGCAAAAAATCGCTATCATCAATGATTCTCCCCCAAATAGTCCCACAGTTAAAAACATAAGTGAAATATATAGAAATGGCTACCTCACTGATGAAATTCACAATGAGATAAGACGAATAAACGAATTTCGGAACAAACTAGTCCATTTAACTGATATGCAATTTGATGTTGCTGAAATAACGGACAACATCAAATCTGTTTCTAATATTACTGAACAGCTTGTGATTGAAAAAGATTTCAACAATGCTTGGCCACTGACTGTTGATAGGGGACTTGTAGCTGTTCAGAAAGGAGCCGTGTTTTTTCGACATAAAAACAAAGAATATGCGCTGAATGGCATCGCTACAAATATGGGCTATAATGACATTGTAGATATATGGAAAGATAATGTCGAAATTCCAGGTACTAAAATCCCAATAGGCATTTTGATAAATATTGGCCTATCAGTTAAATAAACATAACAAAACATTGCACCGGAAGCCGCAAACAGAGCGGCTTCCGGTAAATTCCATGTTAAACGCCTATGCAACATATTGCGCAAGCTCTAGACATTTTAAAATCCTCACTTTGCCAAAGTATTGACCTTGGGGGCCTATACTCTCGGAATCCGGTAGCCCACAAGTGGAAAGCCCTTTTCCGCAGCCTTACACTCCGCGAAGGCGTAGCTTGGCGTACTCAAGACCTCCTGGCTCAGTCGCTTCTACTTCACAATTCACAAAATGCTCTCGGAGCGCGTGTACTCTTGCGGAGCGCATTTGAAACTTTAGCGGTATTAGTCTACTTAAACCAACTTTCGAGAAAAGTCCTTGCAGGCACCTTGAACTTCCACGAATATTCTAAGAAGACGTCGATTCTGCTTTTGGGTTCGCGCGATAAGTCAACAGCTCACTCTGCAATCAACATTGTCACCGTGCTTCAGAAGTGCAATGCTCGTTATCCGGGAATCATGGATTTATACGCAGCTCTTTCCGAGAGTGCACACCCAAATTACGAAGGTGTATGTATCGGATATTCCAAGGTTGATCAACAGAACTTCATCACAACGTTTTCAAACAGATGGGCGAGCATGTATGGGGACAATCACGTCGATTTAATCGCGGTTTGCATCAAGGTTTTCTATGCTGAATACAATGATGAATGGGACGATTCGTTCAAAAAACTTGAATCGTGGGTTGCCATGAACGATGAAACGCTTGAGGCCACAAAAGACGAAAGCGTCTAACCAGCCAATAAACCGGAAATAGCCGCGTTGTTAAAGGTGGGCAATCTCTCGGCCGGCAGGTTATTTCACCGTTAGCAACCACATAAAAATGGCTTTATATACTTTGGCCATATGTGAAACAAAAGAGAATACAAGAGCGCGACAAAGGTTGCCCCATGACAAAAGGAAATAAAATTGAATTTGTTCTTGCTGGAACTGTCCCGATTTGCGCAATAACAAGCGGTACTCTCTTTCATTTCAACCATGATTACTCCGCTATCTTTTTTGTTTTACTAACAATATTGTCAGCTTTATTTTGGATGTTTTCCCGTATAAAGAATTACAGACTAACTCTGCCAGGGAATAATCCAAAGATCATTAATGCATTCGCCGTCAATCATCCTGACGATATAATCATTAGAGCAATTGCAGATAACTCACAAAGTTTCAAGACGATACCTGACATCGCTAGAGAAACAGATCTTCCATTAAAGCAAATAAACAGACTTATAGATTTTCTTATTATGAATAACTTCGCCACTGAAGAAAAAATAAGACATGGCAAAACATACATATTAACACCACAAGGAAGAGAAGCTTTTAAGCAACAATTAGAAAAATAATTTTGCTAACCACCGCATTAAGGCGGAAATCGAAAAACACGGTTCCGCTTATGCGGGCCGTTAGGCCGCAATGACACGCTGGGAACTCTCCGAGACACACACACTGGTGAAGACGGTATTCGGTTCCTCGCAATTGAAGTTAGCCCGAGAAAGTATTCGCTCGCTCGTTGACCGCGAGCACTATGCGAGCTATCACTTCCGAGAAGCAAATCGACTGACTAAAGATTTTGAGCGCAGGCATCTGAAAGGCGCCATCCTCCTCGACATCTATACCCAGGAAGGTGAACGCAAGCGGGTCGCCTTCGAGCAATACATCGTCAAGGCAAGTGCCAATGCCGTCGCATCCGTACAGAGCATCCACGCTCTGCCGGACATACTGGCAAACGCTGCTTACTTCGCAAGCGGTCAGAACCTCCTGCCCCAAGCTCTTCCTGAACACGAGATTGCCATGCCAACAGTCGTAGGGGCTTTGAAGGCGGATTCAAACTTCCGCTCGCTTGCTCCGCTCTTAACGACGGCGCAATCGGGTTCGCATTGGCGGCATCTTGCTGCGCTTACCAACCTAAGCAAACATCGGAGCGTTGTACGTGCGAGTCTCAATGAAGATCTTACAGGCTTGCGTGCGAAGCACCGCGAGTTGCACTTTCAAAGCTTCGAAAGGAACGGCAAGCATTTTCCTGCAATCTCGGTCCAGTCACTGCTTGAGCCGGAGTTCACTAGGCTCGCAACTCTCATTGTTGAAGTTGGGCACGAACTAAATGCCTGCCTACGCAAACTTGCGGCCTAACCCATCATTCAACACGGACTGGCGCGATAAAGCCGCGCCAGTCCGTTAATTCAGACGTTCATAGTCAACAAATCTCCTGCATAATGTGAAACTGTAACCTCATCTTTCCACCTCCACGCTTTTGATGGTGGTCCCGGTGCTGGCCAGGACACAGGCGGGTTGGCGGCAGCGGTGGTAGCGGATCCGCGCCGTACCTTCCCAGGGACGAGTGGCGACAATCTTGGCGGGTTTCCCGCAGGCCGGACAGAGAGCACCGGTGCGGGGGCGGTAATCAATCCCGGCCTCGGCCTTGGTGATCATCTCAACCAGATAGAGCGTGACTGATGTTGACATCTCACCTCCCGAATAATTGCCGGTCGCCGGTGTAGGGGTTGACCGTTGTTTTTTTTGGTTGCGCAGCCACCACCGGGGCTACGGACTGGCGAAACTTGAGCTGTAGCAGGTCGGCGCCGATGATCGCCATGAAGGCGGCATCCCAATAATGCTGGGGCTTGCCCTTGGGCTGCTCCCACATGCCGCGATCGTCGCGGTACTCGAGGCAGAGGTGGCGGGCTTGCTCTTCGGTGGTGTCTTTGTGGAGGTGCCAGGCCCCGGGATCGTCAGGGCTGATCGACAGCTTTGCCGCCAGGCGATCCTTAAAGTAATGGCTATCGCAGGTGTAGAGAGTGACGCCTCCCGGGATGGGCTTGGTGGTTCCGGGGTACCGGTCGATCTTGGTCAGGGTCATGGGATTGGGCCGTCGGCCCGAGGCCCCCTTGTACGGGACCACGCGGCCTGGATGGCGCAGGCAAAAATCATAGACATCGCCGGTGCGGTGGCCCATGGCATCCTTGACCATCAGCTGTACCGGATAGACCACGCCGTTGATATCTTTGTACTCAGTACCAAAGACGACCTTGTCCAAGGCAGCAGTGGTCTCGACAAACCCGGCCCGAATCAACCATCCCTCCTGTTCCAGGCCCCAGCCAAAGGCCATGATCCAGTAAACATCGCCGTCATCCTGAGTATCACATCCCGCCACCAGGGCCGACACCACACCCCCTGACGGCACCAGACCCTCGGGTCGGTCATCGCGCAACCGCAGCACCACATCCTCGGCTCGTTGCTTATCATAGTGGACAAACTCCTCGGCCTTGATTTGGGTGACGAAATACAAGAGATCGGTTTTGTCTTTGAGCCCCCGCAGGAAGGCAGCCGCACATTTGGAAAGCGAGTTGAGCGGAGAAATCCAGGCCGGGCTGAGAAAGCCGACTTTTCTCGGTCGATGCTCGCGCAGATAGGCGGTGCGCTCCAGGCCCAGGGGTTGGCCCTGCCACTGCTTTGCTTTAACCGCGGCCTCTCGCTTGACCTCATCACGGGCATACCAAAAGCCGGAGCGGACGGCGAGGTCGCGTTTGCGATCATCCCACAGTGAGCCGCAGGCCGGGCAGATATAGCGAGCCGCCTGGCTCTTGACCATGACATCGGCATCGCGCACCCCGGCAAAGTCGATGCGGTCAAACTCCATCAGCTGGAGGGTGTGGCAGTCCGGGCAGGTGACGTGATAATCAAAAACAACCTCCATTTCCCGCAACTTTTTGACGATTTTGGAAGGCATGGCAGTGGGGGTGGAGTTCCATACCTTCTTGCTGCCGAACTTGTCGAAACTGGTGGTGCGCTCGCCGACCAGATCCTCGAAACCGGCCTCTTTTTTAGACGGCTGATCCGGGCATTTGTCGAGCTCGTCCACCCACAGATACTTGGCAGAGACGTTGCCGATGCTGGTGACCGATCCAGCCCAGGCCATATAGATGAGCATGGTCTGCAACTTGATGCGCAATGACGCCATATCATCGGAGAGTCCGGTCATGAGGCGGCGCAGGCGCGGTGATTTCTGAAACATTGGCTGCAGGTAGTCCTTGCAACGCTTGCTGGCGGTATCTCGATCCGGGTAGACGATGAGGGTGTCGGCCGGATCGTTGTCGGCCAGATAGCCGATGGCGGTTTCCATGCCTGCCGAGCCGCCAGTCTGGGGGGCCTTGCAGTTGGTCACCTCCTGCACTGACGGAAAAACAATAGTATCGATGATACCGTTCATGTGCGGCGTGAAGGTGGGGTCGTAGTAACTATCCTTGAGCGGACCGTAGGTGACCTTGCGGTATTTTGGTGCCCAGGCCGAGGGGAGGCCCCGTTTCTTTTTGCGGTAGAGGCGGCGTTCCCCTGCGGATGGCGTGAAGCGGATGCGGATCCGTGCCTCCCGGTTGCGGAAACGCTCCGGTAACCAGGGGATGTCGGAGCGCACCCGGACAACGGGAACTTTGCCGCTGAGGTTAGTGGCGGGAATGGTCATTTTTCCACAGGATCGATAGGCAGCGGCAGTTGACGGTTGTAAGCCTGACGGTGCTCGCCCCGCTGGATTTTATCTTCACACACCGGGCACAGGCTCGGCTGGATGACCCAATCGATGCAGATTTCTTCGCCGCAGCTGGCGCATAGGGGGAGATTGTCGGCCATTATGCCGACACCTTGCGCAAGGCTTCAAGCTGCTCAGTTTGGAGACCCTGAATCTCACCCTTGGCCACTCCCAGGAATAAGTCGAGCAGGAGCGACTGGATTCCCGAGGTGCGACCGGTCTGGATGTCACAGGTCATGTAGTACCCGGCAGCGGCTCGCAACCCCCTAATGTGGCCGGCCAACTCGCCCAGATGAATATGGTCGAGCTCCAAGGCCTCGCGGCACTGCTCCATGGAAGACTCGGCCATGGCCTTGTCGCGTTCCAGCTCAGAGCAGTGATCCGCCAACACGTTTTGTTCTTTGATGATGGCCTCAAGGCGGGTGCTGGTGCGTTCATAGGCGCTCGCCATCTCGCCTACCGCAGCCACCAACTCGCTGACCCGCGCCAGCGGCATGCCCAAGAGATCACGCAGGGCAAGGAGATCGTTCTGCATTGCCTGATCCTCAAGAGATAGCGGCTCAGACGTAGCCGTTATTTCAACCCGACCGGCAGCGGCAAAAAAATCAGCTTTGCCGAGATGGTTGATAGCTGCCAGTACCGACTCTGGCCGCAGATTAACCGCAGCCATCAGCACCGAGCAGGATGAGCAGACCTCCTTGCCGTGATTCATAGCTACCTGGCAATCTTTTTTCCCGCACAAGGTACAAGCTTGGCCCTTTGTTTTTGTTCCCACAGTCACCTCCGATAGTGTTAAAATTTCGAGCTCAGCCGGCCGATTTTCCCCACGGCAGGTTGCGCAGATATTCAATTTTTTGCGGACCGCAAACACCTGTTTCGAGGCCCTGTTTTTCGGATCATCGCAGTATTCGCCGCCCTGCTGTTGTTTTGCCGCACAGGCACGGGCAAAGCCGCCCTCGGTCATGCGCGTGGGTAGGCCACAGGTGACAGGGCATTGTCCTGCTATCTGCATTCCGACGGCCTTGTGCTTGACGTAGTCGATATAACCCGTACCCCGTGCCATCACCCCTCCTGCTCGCCCTGGGCCGGTTGGTTCCGCTCCAGGATGACATCAAATTCAACATCGCGGGCAAAGGTGGCCAGATGCTCTTCGATGGCGCGGTTAAGGGTGCCGATTAACTCCTGCACCCGCTCCTGGTTGCCTTCAACCAGGGCGATCCAGTCGCCGCTCTGCATCTGCACCAGGGCTTTGAGGTGGGCCAGCAGGGCAATAGCCCGGCCCACGATCATCAGTTCCACCTGGTCCCGCTCTACATACTCACCCAACCGGCAGGCCAGATCGTGCTGATCTTTTTTGAGTCGGACTTTTTCTCGTTCCAACTCAGTGGTGGCCTTATCCTCGGCCATGCGCCCGAGTCGATCATTGACCTTTTCCCCGGTTTCCGCTGATCGGCAGTGGATCTGGGCATATTTATCGACCGCGGATTGTAGGTACTTGCCGATTTTACGGTCGCGGAGTAGTCGGCCTTCCTTGCAGTGCTGGTAAAACTGCGAGCGTCCGATCTGCCATCCCGAGTCCTGGAGGTATTGCCAGGCATCGAGGCGAGTGGGGAAAATTTCGTCCTGATTTTCCTCGGAACCCTCTCCGTCTGGCGCGAATCCGGCTGTTATTTCCATCACGCCCCCCTGAAAAACAGTTCCAGCTCTTTCGGGCCATGATTACCTGCGGGCAGCAGCTCCAGCAGGTGGGCGACCTCGCCGCCGCCGTAAAGCATGGCGTGGATATCGCGGCGGTGGATAAAGTTTTCCATGGTTGCGGCAAGGGGTAACTGGTACCGGACCACCAGGTCGTGTTCACCTCGCCAAATCCAACCGGTTTCCTTGGTGAGCAAGGCGATGAAGGCAGGTATGGATTGCTTGTCATCAATACACAGGGCCGTTTTTTCTAGGGGGATGCTCACGGCAACTTCTTGTACTTGCGGCAGGTGCACGATATTTGCGGCGGTATTTTTCGCGGTTATTGTCTCGCTCCGCATCCGATCCTTGAGGTGAAACCGGGGCGGCAGGCCAGCCAGAACCCAGGCGCGGAGATTAACTCCGTTTTGGTAGGCCTCGCCCGGATCCTTGCCGCCAATCATCGGTACTCGCTCGGCGGTGGGTACATTGGTTAGCCACCAGCGAGAGGCAGAGGCTCCAGCGGCTTCCATTTTGCCAGTTTGCTGGTTTTTTTTGGGGGCATCACTGTCGAGTGACACCGAGATGTGGATGGAGCGTTGCAGGAGCATCCAGAGGGCTGCTGTCGGCTTTGCCGTTGAGTTCCCCATGGCGACGCACCCCACCAGGTCCCCGGCGGCTCCGTGCAGGCTGATCGCATCCAGCTCAGACTCCACCACCACATAGGCGCTCTCTGTACCGGTGACAAACGGTTCGCGGCTTGAACCGGGCACCACGTAGTATTTCGGCTCGCCATCCGGACGGCGAATCCGCAGGCGCGCAACCGTGTTGTCGATGGATTGCGGGATGATCAAGCCCTGCGGCAGCCACAATTTTTTCGGTTTACCGTCTCCGCGCAGGAGGGTGGGAAGGCCCCAGGCTTCGCGGGCCCTCCAGGTATCGACAGGATTCCAACCGAGATTGAACTGAGCAACCAGGTCGGCATCGATGCCCCGGGCAGCCAGCCAGGCCAGCTGGTTAGGGGTGTTGAGCAGCTGGAGGTGGCACCAATCGGCAAACTTGGCGGCATGCTCGGACCAGGCTGGCAGCACCGGATCGGCGGAACGCGGCACGAACAGGGCAGAGGTTGTATTGTTTTTGGTGGAAGGCGTACTTTGGGCCGCGTAGGTTTTGGCATCGATCCCGGCCCGCTGACAGGCATCCTTGTAGCCGACGCCGTCTCGCCAGCGGTAAAACTCGACCAGGTCGCCGCCTTTTTCACATCCCCGGCACCAGAACGATCCTGTGCCTTGCTCCGGCCAAAGATGGAAGCGATCGTTGCCGCCGCACACTGGGCACGGGCCGTGATACTCCGGCCCCCGAACGCTGCTGCTGCCGACTCGGCGATATAACTGACCAGCGAGAAGCGAGTTCATCGGTTGCTCCATGACGATTGTTGAGGGTAAAAACCGTCATAAATCGTCATCATTAAACAATTCCAACTACTTATAGTAGATATTACGATTATCTTATAAAATACGTGTGAAAAAAGAGAAAAGGGGATTGTAGAAAACACATGCGTATGCGCGGAATAATCGGCATATCGTCCACAAGTGTTTGATATCAAAGCATGATGACGATTTATGACGATTTTCAGGCCGATATAATCATCATGCCCCACCCCTGTAATGTGCCGACCAAGAGAAATGCAAAGAGTCATCATGCAACACCTCCGATAATCAGTCTAATTCCGTACACTGTCGCAATTCCTGATGGCTTTCGTCGTTCATAGCCATGTTTTTCCAGCCAGGCTGATACCGCCTTTTTCGTGGGCCGGAACTTATCGACCTCGCTAACCTCATCGTGGTACCAGGTGGAGAAGGCTCCGTACAAATCCTTGAAAGTGACTCGTGCTTCCGGATCCTCGACCTTTTCGATGTTGACCCAGCGGCCGGTATCGTCTTCCTCCTCAAAAAACATGCGGAAGGTGTCTTCGGATTTTTGCAGATCATCCACCGCAGTCTTGATAGATGCCGGAGGATGCAATCCGCCCAGTTCCTGCCAGGCAATACACCCTCGGACCAGGCGGGCCAGGATGCCGGCGGCCTCGCCCTTGAGCTTGGACGGTAACTCGGGATCACGTGGGCGCTGGGTGGGATCAGCTGGATCCGGATTTTCGACAAATTTGAGGGGGTACTTGACGTAGATCAGGCGATCGGCCAGGGCAAAACCAGCGGCCATGCCCTTGGGGATGTAGTTGGAGTAAAAAAATATTTTCCAGGTGGCGTCAAAATTGGTTTCGTCGCGATCGTGCGGCGCCCGGGCGTTGATAGTATCTCCCCCGGTGAGCCGCTTGACCTGCTGGCCGGAGATGCGGCGGTTGTCGTCGCACTCCGAGGCGATCACCATGCGGCGGCCCTGGAGACTGATCAGATCCGGCGAGGGACCTGCACTGTTGCGGGTGTTTTTTTGTTCGATCAGCAATTCGGGCGAGATGTTCCAGGCGAGGTCGCCCATGATGTGGCGGAGGGTCTCAAACAGGGTGCCTTTGCCGTTGCGGCCTTCTCCCAGGAACACGCCAATGAAATGGTTGGTGGTCAGGCCGGTGAGCGTGTAACCAAAGAGGCGGTCGAGGTAAGCGATGAGGTCTAGGTCGGAGAGATGAATCTCATCGAAAAAACGGTCGTAGGTCGGGCACGGGTGATCGATGCCTTGCCACTCGACCGGGATGGCTCGCAGGAGGTAATCGCCCGGGCGACCAGGGCTGAACTTGCCGGTGCGGAGATCAATCACCCCGTTACTGCACGGCAGTAACCACGGGTGGAGGTCGATATCATCGCCAATGATTGACAGGGAGAGCGGGCCGATGCGGGTTGCCCACTCCAGGCAGTTACGAGCACCGCCTACGGAGCGGAGCTTGTTGATTCGTTTGAGGTAGAGCGTGCGCTCTTCGCCGAGACGTTTTTTCTCAGCTTTGTCGCTGGAGGTGTCGATGGCTTTTTTGAGATTGAGGGATTCGTGGAGGTAGAGTTGAGCAACATCTTCCACCGCATTGTGGGCGGCGTCTTTTTTGTCGATCTGCCAGTGATGGCCGATCCATTGCAGCCAGGTACCATTCTTGCCCCAGCTTTTGACCATGACAAACTTGCCCCGATTGATCCTCGCAAAGAGGATGCCGTCGCCCCGCTCGTTATTGTAGAGGCAGGAACGGATAAAGCCGGAATCGATGGCGATGGATTCGTCGTGTTCCGGAGCAAAGAGCTGCTCTTCAGCAAGACGCGCGGCCTCGATCTGTGCTTGCAGATCGGCTACCTGATCATCATCTGGATGCATTGCTGACCAGGCTTGACTTGAGGCTGTAGAGCCAGCGCCGACTGCAATGCTTACGCATGACCTTGGCGATGACAGGGACTTGGATACCCTCGATCAGCATCTTGGTGGCCAGCTCGGCCACCAGCGGTTTGACGCCATCGCGAACCGCAATGTAAGATTTCCCGCATATTCTGCACCGAAATCGCTGCTTGCCCTTGAGTGTTAAACCATCCCGGTACGCAATCCCCGCCTGGCATCTTGGGCACTTCACCGTTTTGCTCATGTCTTCACCACTCTCAACCTGTGCAACCATTTGTAGTTCCGTTTTTCCGGCTAAAATGAAAAAATATCCGTGCGCGTTTGCCGAGGTCCTTTGCACCCGTGACTCTCCACGACTCCAGAGGGACCCGTCCTCTTTGATGCTCCATTGTGTCTGGTGCGCAGTGTCACAGCGGGGGAAAGGGGGAGGCCCTGTTTGGCGTAGCCACCAGGAATGACATCAATGGCTGGGCCATACGTATGATCAGCTTTCGGGGTGGGATGGATCGACGTACAAACACACATCACGGCAGCCACAAACAATGCTGCAGTCATGTTTATCAAAAGGTCATCTGCTCTTTTCATTGCGACTCTTCCCCCCGGGATTAAATGGTTTTCCGGTACGCGGATCAATCAACACCACAGCTGTTCTTTGCCGCACTGGTTGCACTGGAATGACCGATGCCTCAATAGCCTGGGCCTGCAGCATCAGCTTGTGAGCCGTCTCCCGTAGGTCCGCGGCAACTCTGAGCATAGATCGTGAATCCATAAGCTCCCCTACCCTACCCTCTTGATCCCATGGTAACACTGCCCATGACGGATGATCTTGAGCCGATAGCCCAACCCGAACGAAAACGGTAAAGCCCCGTTGTCAGGTTTAAACCAATCACCATGTTCACCCCTTGGAATACTTGGCAACTGTGCGCTCTATCTCCTCGATAGCAGCACGTTTTATCCTGTTGATCTCATCCATGTCTGCATGAGAGCTGATAGCCCGCTGCAAATCTCCAATCGCGGCATAATCAGCCAGGAGCTCCTCTTGGATCGTCGGGAGCGTGTCTTTGATTTCGTTTTGATCACCGGCATACTCAAGCGCTGTTGAGAGATAAACAATCCCCGCCCTGGCCGCATACCCGAGACCAACTTGGTCCATGCGCTCAAACAGGGTGTGCAGCAACTCGAGGGGACTCTTGCAGCGCACTTCCGTGCAGATCGGATCCTGTGCCCAATCGTGCGCCGCTCGAACCGAACGGTTGAATATATGGGCCACAGTATTCGCGCCGATAACCTTCCGCGCCGCATTGAACAGTTGCCACGGCTTCATTTTGGGTTGTTGCTCTGTCATGGATTGGATCATTTCCCGTGGTATTCTGCAGGTATGGAAGTCTATTTAAATTGCAAAAGAGGCCCGACCCCTGATAGGATGAACGCAGCCGCCAAGCTAACGTCCGAGATCCGCTCAGGGGGCGGGGCTTTTTTTATTTCCTTGGCAGAAGAAAGAGCACAGCCACGTTTAGTCGCGCACCAAGTCCCGGCTTCGTTACAGAAGATGCGCCGTGGCTTCTTTTTTTCATGCCGGCGCTCTTTCTTACGCCAAGGGGATGATGTCCTGCTCCGGCCAGAGAGCGGAGACTGGTTTTTTGAGTCTTTCGGCTATTGCTTTTCGAACGCGTGGTGTCCGCCTGGTGCCGGCGATAACCTGGCTCACCGATGGGCCGGCGATGCCTAGCTCGTTGGCGATGTCCTTTATCTTTATTTGTTGGCGGATCAGCTCTGCCCGTATCTCGTATGGTTGCATGACTATGTTAATAGCGGATTATATTCCTTCTATCAAGGAAAATAATCCCGATCGGGCGGAATAGCTTCCTTATTTTGGTTAATTAACTGACATGATTGATAAAGATAAATTTGCCAAGAGGATTAAAATCCTTGCAAGGGGTAGGAGCGCAAAGGCTGTTGCTGAAAAGATCGGGTGCGACCCGAAAACAATTAGGAACGCTCTCGCTGGAAAAATCCCAGGAGTTGAAATTTTGGATAAATTAGTAGCTGGAGAGACAACGGTAGGATGGTTGTTGGGCGAAACAGATATAACGGACACCACCCATATCGCAGCCACTAACGAACAAAAAACCGACAGGTCCTCAGCTGTGGTGCCGTTCCAGCGCCGAACAGACATTGACGGCCTGTGCGAGGTAGTCGAATGGGTGGCGAATCAAGGGGACGACCGTGCCGAACTCGGCATAGCGGTCAAGGTGATGGTGCAGCAGCATTTCCCCGACTTTACCGAGTGGTTAAAAAAACGTGGCGGCGGAAATAATCAAGATGGACTGTCAGCGGCGCAATTATCAGTCAATGGCGACTAAAAATCAATGGGTACATATACCTACGAAACATAAAACTATGGTTAAATCGGGAATAAGTAAAACGAGATAAGGAGTTTCTAGTGGAAAAATCTAACATTACGACTGGGCAAATAGAGATACTTTTGCGTATGGGGAGAGAAAATGATTGTCTTCCAGGCGACTTACTCAAGCTCTCCGAGGTTTTTCTTGCAGATGGAATTATTGACCAAAAAGAAGCGGCTACCTTGCTTTCCTGGTTAAAAAAAAATGCAAAGGGTAACGATAATCTGATAACTCGAATTCTGTTATCGCGTGTTAACGATATGTTTTTTGACGGGAAATTTGATGACGAAGAACGGGCGGAACTCTTATTCCTGTTAAACAACTTGCATGGAGAAACAAAAGAATCTTCACTTGAGTGGTTCTCGTCAAACCTGCCATTCTGCGATCCGCCCCCTGAAGTTATCTTTGCAGACAAGGGCTTTTGCCTTACGGGACAATTTGCCTATGGTCCAAGGAGTTTATGCCACGAAGCGATAGAGGAGCGGGGTGGAAAAATTGAAAAACGGATCAACTGGCGTGTTGATTATCTGGTTATGGGTACCCTGTGCACCGGGGCTTGGGCGCACCCTACCTATGGAAGAAAAATAGAAGAATCTCTTTTGCTTAAAAGTAAAAAGGAAAAGAATATTTATATCATCTCAGAAGACCACTGGGCGCAAGCAGCGTTTAAATTATCAGCCAATGACGACTAAATAAAAACCAATGAGTACATAGGTGCTTAGCGCAGACTCGTTATGCGTCGACCGAGAATCAACCTATTTTTGAAATTAATATCCAAAGACGGTCCCAAATTACCTTTCTCAATTAAGGAGTAAAAATGGCTTCAGAAGAGATACTGTGTCAGTTCGACCTCAAGGTGACTGTTCTGGCAATATCGATAATAGTCTCAAATATGGTCACCATATTCTTGTATTTAAAAAACAGGGAATTCGCTTTTAATACCCTTATGGGGGAGAGGCTTTTCAAAATACAAGATATTGCCTTTAACAATCCATTCCTAGAAGACAAGAAATTTATTGGAGGGTGGGACTCATTTTGTAACAAGTATCGTGAAAATGAGATTACTAATTATGACAATCCAGAAACAAAACGATATCTACAGTACGAACAATATTGCGAGATGATATTCAATCTTATTTATGATAATTATGACGCAACTAAGTCAGAAATAAAGGTCAAAGAGAAAATTGCATTTAAAGACTGGGCAAGAGTTCATAAAACATGGTGGAAAAATCCAATAGATAAATTTTCAAATCATGACTCATATAGCAAAGAGATGTGCGAAATGGTGAATAGGTGGGTTGATTAGCCATAATCAATCGCAGGCATATGCTGAATTTTTTATAAAATTATAATTATTTGAAAGCCATCTCACAACAATATGACGCCCTCACTTTCCATCCCCACTGACAACATTTACAAGTTCACATGCTTGTTTGGTCTCGCACTAATCATCGTTTCGATCATGTCCTACGTCTCATTGTACACAGCTTCCCTTGATCGAAAAGTGAAGTATGTGGAAGTGATAATTCCTCTTGAAGCAAGGGCTCAACGAAACAAAGCTGAAGACGACCTACTGACGATGAACAAGAAGCTCTTAGAAATTACGGGATCTAACGAAAAATCGGCAAACGTCGGGGTCGGTGCGGTACTCGGCGTAGGAATCGTGCTTAGCGCACTTGGCGCATCTCGTTGGTATTCGCAGATTCAACTTCGAGACGACAAGTTAGCTAAGCTTCAAATAGAAAAACTTGAGGCTGAGGTGTCTAAGCTTCGGGCGGAGACTGTCCCGAAGAATCTCAGCGGGTCAGTCTCTGTTGCCAGTTCGGAAGAAGGCCACACGAAATAACGCTAACACCCGTTTTCCATCGGGTCTGCTCTCCTGAGGTTTACGCAGTGCTACATAAAAAATAGTGAAAACGCTTGATTATCAAACAATGACTAACAAATCAGTACGGGCTCTGGTTGCAGAAGTGAAGAATAAACTGGAAATATGAATAATGTAGACCTGGCTCCTTTTGCTCAACTCCCCTGCGTGTATTTTTGACTAAGCCATTGATATGCTGGCAGACGTCCGCAAGGTACTTTTTTACGTCAGTAAGGCCGATGGCCAGTTAAGAGCCACCTAACTATTAATGGCCGTGGTTCGCAGGGTCGCTAAAGCGCGAACGAATCACCGATCAAATGATCGATAAATATTTTGACAATACTGAAACACCGTCCCCTCGGGTTTTTAAACTCGCAATGAACCGAATTTGCAAATCATGCCACCGCAACATGGCCTCCACTTACAAGATAGCTCAACGTCTCGTGGAGACGCAAGAAACAGTGTTTGCCCGAGAGAAAGAGGCGCTTGATTACATGATAGTGAAAATGGAAAAAGAAAGAGTTCAAACAGATCCAGAGTATTACAAAAATCTCGTTAATAGCTACACGATGAAAAGAGATTGAATTCCCCATGAGCACCCACCAACTCCACCAACCACCCCCTTGACAATACTTACCCTTAAGGATAGTATTGTCATATGATCAAGACGTTCAAGTGCAAGCACACTGAGGCGCTTTTTAACCTGCACCGCGTGAAACGCTTCTCCTCTTGCGAGAGGGCGGCGTTGCGCAAGTTGAATCAGCTCGTGGCTTCCGGGAGTTTGCAGGATTTACGCGTCCCGCCATCGAACCATCTGGAAGCGCTTTCAGGCGACCGTGAAGGACAATACAGTATTCGCGTCAATAGTAAGTGGCGAGTATGTTTTGAATGGCACGACGGTGACGCCTGGAACGTCGAGATCGTCGATTACCACTAGGAGGAATGGGTATGGTGTATGGAAAAATTGCCCCGGTCCATCCGGGGGAGATGCTACTTGAAGAGTTTTTGCAGCCAATGGGAATAACCCAGTACAGGCTGGCAAAGGAGATAGGAGTGCCGCAACGGCGCATCAGTGAGATTGTACACGGGAGAAGGGCTATAACCGCTGATACCGATTTGCGCTTGTGTCGATTTTTTGGTCTTTCTGACGGCTACTGGCTCCGCCTGCAGGCACATTACGACATGGTGATGGCGAGAGATCGCCTTGCCGTAGAGGTTGCAAAAATAACTCCATGGAAGATCACTGAAGACAAGAACCACCAGCAGCACCGCTTGTAGATTGCCCACTGCAAAATATCGAGGGAGCGAGGTGCTTTCCATGAGGAAAACCAATAAAAGAGAATAGCGCTGGTTTGAAAAGCAATCTTCAGAAGGTTGCCAGGCACCCTCTCGGAGCCTCCGGTTTCTCAGGTATCCCTAATCTTTCCGAAGAATTTTTTACTGTGGGGAAGCTGTAACCGCGACGGCAAGCCAACGGAGTAAAACACCAAGGGGAAACAGAGAGAAGAGGTCAAAAATCAGTTAACCATCAGGCTCAATACCGAAGTAGTTGATCTTTTTCGTTCCCAGGGCAAAGGCTGGCAGTCAAGCACCAGCAAGGCGCTCCTGGAGTATACCAAGACACACAAACACGCCTAATCCGAGAAAAAAACATGAGCGTCTGCACCCGCAAGGACGGCACCATTTTTGTCAACTGGATGGAAGAAGGAATCAGGCGGCGGAAATACTTTGGCCATGGAGCCACGGCCATGGCTTCGGCGGTGCGGTTCAGTGACTCGATCACCCAGAAAAATCCAGTCCGTCAGCAATGCGGCCCGGTGTTCGCTGAGCTGGTCAACGAGTACACCACTGCAAAAACGACATCGATGAGCGACTTGTCAATGAGCAACCTGTTGTATAAAATGGGTCGGGTGATCCTACCGGAACTGGGTAATCTGCCGGCCACGCGCATTGACCATACCCGGCTCGATCAGTACGTGGCCATGCGTGCCGCAACCGTCAAAAATACCACCATCCATCGCGAGCTGAGCGACATCAGGGCCGTGCTCAACTGGTCTGCACGTCGGGGTCTGATATCGGCTAACCCGATGGCAGGCTTCGAAATGCCCAAACGTGACGACGCCATCATCCTGCCTTTGTCGCATGGCGAGATCGAGGCGATCATTGCCCACTCACCCGAGCACCTCAAGCGGGCCATGTTGTTGTCGTTTTTCTGCGGGATGCGCCCTGGAGCTGTGGAGCTACTGTCGATCAGATATAATCAAGTCAACTGGTCCGAAGGGACGATCATGATTATCTCCGCCCAGAAAGGAGGTGTCGACCGAAGAGAGGTGCATATCCATAACAACCTACCCCTTCGGCAATGGTTCGAACTGGACGGTGCGGATCCGGAGCAGTACATCATCACCTGGCAAGGAAAACCAGTATCGAGCCTCAAACGGTCATGGGCAACCGCGAAAAAAGCGGCAGGAGTCGGCGGTCGTAAAATCCCGCCCTATTCCCTACGCAAATCGTTTGTCACCACCCTGCTGCACCTAGGCGTAGACCCGAAAACGATTGCCGATATTGCTGGACATGATGTCCACACTATGCTAAAGCATTATGCTCATTCTTCATCTGCCATAAGCATTTCGGCCATCTCACAACTACCCGACATGCTGCACCCAGTGGGTGCAAAAAAGCTGGCAGATGCATGAACGAGAAAGAGAAAAAAGTAAGCAATATCAATATGTCGGGGAGTGGCTCAGCCTGGTAGAGCACAGCGTTCGGGACGCTGGGGTCGGAGGTTCAAATCCTCTCTTCCCGACCATGAAATATCATAAGGGTTTCAGGTGTTTTACACTTGAAACCCTTATTCATTTTAAGATCCCCCCCCTCCTTTTAAGGCAATCGAAATCTCAAACGGCGCTTCCCAAAAGGTGAGCGAGAATTACTCTTCATAGAGAGCCAACGCATCCTCGCAATACCGCTCCCTCTATTGATTGGCCTCCTCCTGCGAAGGAGAACTCATTGTGAAAATTTGAACAGACAGGAAGAACGTGGAGACGATATGACCTAACCTTCTTCAGGTGGTCCAGAAGGAGGGGGGGCGCCCCCCTGGAAAAAAAATCATGAAGGGATGTCTTATCCAGCACAGATCGTCCCAAGGCCACTTCGACGGAAAAATACAACCCGGATCAGGGAACAAAAAGCGGATCAACAAAAAAGAGCGGGTTCTTTAAGCAGAAACCTGGTAGGGGAGAATGAGTATAGGAAAATAGCAGACCTCTGCAGCCTTCCATTCTCCAACGCTGACGAGGAGGTGGCAGGCAATATTTCCCGGTGAATTTCACAGTTGAAGTCGAAAAAATAAACTGAAACTGAATTGACTGCAATCCTTGCATACAAAGGGGTTGAACTTTTTATTTAGCGCGTGGAGGTTAGAATGAAGGAAAAAATTATTCATCAATGGAGAGATTGGCTTTTGGAGTATATCAGTGAGGGTAAGTATGAATTGATCCAGAAGGAGAATTTATCGGTTCGCACTATTACTGCCAAAAATGACATGGATGCAGAAAATCAATGTCAGCTGATAATAAAAAAGGCCAAGGGAGGACAATCTTCCGAACAAACAGTGGCGTCGAATCCTGAACAGTAAAGGATGAGTTATAGCTCTGCCTTATTCTCAGCTCAGTAATTTTTCATAACAGGATCCATACAATAACCAAGGAAAGGTTGTCCTGATATGAGAATGAAGGCAATCTTTTCGATCCCTTGTCAAAAGCGATTTGGAGCCGAGGAGGGATGTGCGGATGGATTCAGTGAGTGGTCCCAGGTGTGCGGGGAAAAAATACAGTAACAGAACCTCTCAATAAATTTACCCCCAATTGCCATTGCTCTCAACAACCGAGCGTGACTTCGGGAATAATCTCTCATGCAACCAACCTGCCCTTGGTTAAAGGGTTCTGGGCGCTATATCTATATCTCAGCGCATCTGCGCCAAGAGAAGCCTTGCCTGCTCTGAGGCTGAGTGGGCATATTAACATCACCTGCGCTCCACTGTATCCCTCTCCCCAAATGTGTACTGTCTGGCACCTCTCGGGGCCGTATGTATTGTGTTTCAAAGGCCTGATTGAAAGTGACGACGACTATGCAGGCGTCAAGAGGTCGGGGAAATGAGATCAAGGAGCAACGGCTAAAAACCGATCCTGGTGACGGTTGAAAACCGTGGGGAACATGCCGCTTTGGTGGTGGCGGGAACAAATCGAGACGATCAGTAAAAACCAGTGTTTCAGGTGGTGATCAATCCTCAAGGGCACCTTACACGGTGTCTCCCTCAAATATCTGCACGAATACCTCTAGAAATTTTGTTGCTGTCTCAAACGGTGTATTGGGAACATAAATTGCCGATGCGTTTACCCAACGCCTGCTGAGCTCATGTTCCCCCTGAACTGAGAATCATCGACAGAGCAACCACTCAATGAGTTGTTCGTTGATTGCCTTCGACCGGTCAGGAGCGATTTTTATGTTTGGAGCGAACGCCACGTTTTTTCATCAGAAAACCGGCTACAACAAAAAATCCTAAAAAGAGAACAAAACCAACTCCCAGGCCGATGAAGAATTTACCCCAACCGCTTTTTGGACCATTAGGCGAGGAGGCTGGTACGGGTTCCTGCTGTGCATCACCGGTTTTTTCAATCGTAGACCCAGCCATTTCCTGAAGAGCGGCCTGGTTGGGTACGGGTTTGGAGGCGGCACCTGTTGTCGTCGCCTGCTGTCGTTGTGGAGAAAGAGTTTGGGATGTGACCAGTTCGGCTTTCGGTGGCACGAGGACAAAACCCTTTGCCAACAGTTCTGAAGCCTTAGCATCACGTACTTTGCGGTCCTTGCTGCCCATGACCAGGGTGATAATCCGCACTCCGCCCTTCTTGGCAGTGGCGGCGATAGAAAAGCCAGCAGCCTGGTAATAGCCGGTTTTGAAACCGTCGCAGCCAGCTACCTGCGTCAGCAGTTTGTTGTGGTTGTGCATAATAAATTTATCTTCGCGAAACCCTTTGGTCTGTGTTCCGGTGTACTTCAAGGCTTCCGGCCGTTTTGCCAGTTCGCGGCAGAGAATAGCGAGATCGCGGGCCGTGGTGACATCCGGCTCCTGTCCCTCGGAGGGCGGCAGACCATGTACGGAATGAAAGTGAGAATTTTTCATTCCTAATTCCTGCGCCTTCTGATTCATCAAAGCAATAAAGCCCTCCTTGGATCCGGCGATGTGGGTAGCCAGAGCGACCGCTGCATCATTAGCGGACTGCACCATCAGGGCATAAATAAGTTCCTCCACGGGAAATTGTTCTTTGGGGTCGAGATAGACCTGAGAGCCTCCGGTTTTAGAGGCCTCCGGGGTAACTTGAACCATCTCGTCCAGTTTTAATGCCCCCTGCTCTATTCGGTCTAGAATGACAAACAGATCCATCAGTTTGAGCACACTGGCCGGATATACCTTGGCATCAGCGTTTTCAGCAAACAGGGTTTTTCCCGTATCTGCATCGATCACCAAGGCAGAAACATACGGATCCTTAGCAAGGACATTCAAAGGAGTACGGGCAGCCCAGGCAACGGGTGCCATCAGAACCAAAACGACGACACAGACGGCAAAGTTTTTCATATTCGTAAAAGCTCCTGATCAAACAAGCGGCGGTTTTAATTCGAAGACAGTTTTTCAGAGGATTGATTGGCAAAAAAAAGAGGGATGACAACAGGGTCATTAAGCCCGATTATAATCCCTATCCATTTTGACTCATCACAATCGATCCGGAAAATCGTTTTTCCACAGAGGTGGATTCCGGTTTTCAGTATCCGCACAAGGGCAAAATACTGGAAGCAGGGATAAGTATTACAGTTCAGCAGGTTACCTGTCAAACACTTATTCCCTTCCCCGGACACTTTCCCTGCGGGCAGGGAAAATGGCCTGGGAAGCTTTCAGAGAAAACCAAGAAAAAAAATGTGCATTGGGAATAGTTCCAAAATGGAGAACGGTTGGAATGAGGGAGAAATAATTGTTTCCGAACGATGATTGCGCTATATTTGCAGTTTGCTCCACTCCATACCGAAAGAGGTGGCTGAACGCTTTTTATGTTTAATTTCAAATCATTAACAGTATTACTCAAAACAGGATAATCAACTGCCACCTTATACAATGACCAATAAATTCAAATTGTTATCGAAAATTTTCTTTTTTATTATTGCTCTCTCTTTCTGTTCTGCAGAACAGGGTGGTGCCCAGCAATATTCAGGTCGTTTTTTCCTGATGGGCTCCGGGTCTCTTCATTTACTCAATCTGCGTAATGCCAGAGAGACCAGGGTCAATCTGCTCAATGCCGATGGATCGCTCAATGAACGAGCATTGGAAGAGGTTGATCGGGTTTTTGGTTTCCCGACGGCGGAGAAGATGGAACATATCTCTCCCCGACTTCTTTTCATGCTGAGTTCCTTTTCCGATCTTGTCGCTCCCGGCCGGACGATTAATATCGAATCAGGGTACCGAAGTCCTGATTATAATAACAAGATCCGTGAAAAAGGAGCGAATGCCGCCAAAACAAGCGCGCACATAGATGGCATGGCCCTGGATTTTTGGATAGAAGGGGTTGAGGGAAAGTATCTCTGGGAAACGGTCAGAGCAAAGAATTGTTGCGGTGTAGGACATTATGGCGACAAAATCATTCATCTCGATGCTGGCCGACCACGTTTTTGGCAAGCATCAACCTCGGGGACTGGCAGCAAAGAACCGGATTACAATCGCCACCTCTATCTTGCAACCGACTTCGATTATTATGGTCGTGAGGGAAAAATCAGGCTGTCCCTCTCCGGGATCAGTACCTTCGGCTTTGGCGTGCGACCAACGATTTACCTTTACAATCCTGCCGATGTAGAGAAACCCGTTGCCCCAATGCAGATTACAACCAAAAGTCCAACTGATTGCATCATGATCAATGATCGTATGATGTCACGGTTTCTCTATACTTCACTTCCTCCTCAATTGCCTGTTGGGCGATATAAGATAAAAATAGAAGTATGCAACCGCCCTTTTGAACAAATGCCTATCGAGGTAGTATCCAATGAGATCGAATTGATCAGGTAGACAAGAGAGGATGATGGAATTCATGTGCAGCGGAGCGACTTTTCTTCGTGGACGCCTGAGGATTACGGTCTGCGGGGGGAAACGAAACAAGCATTCCTTGCTCCGATTCCCCCAGATCGACTCGTCGTCACTTAACCAATATGCTGTTTTTGACGGACTTCACTCCCTTGACTCTCTTGGCCACCTCGCCAGCCGTATTGATGTTGGCCCGGGAAGAGACAAAACCGCTCAGTTGCACGACACCCTTAAAAGTTTCAACGTTGATCTCGCTTACTTTCAAAGAGGGTTCGTCAAGAATTGCCGCTTTGACCTTTGTGGTAATAACAGAGTCATCTATATATTCCCCGGTTCCTTCATGCTTTGCAGTCGATGCGCAGCCAAGAAATAGAGCCATCAGGATGATTAAGAAAAAAGCGGAAAAAATTTTTGCGTGTTTCATGATGAATCCTCCTTGTCCTGAGTGATACAAAGAAACGCCCTTTGATGCAAAATACACCAAGGACTCCTTGGGTGCCTCTATTTTTGTTCTTAACATCCCTCCAACTTCGTCTTCTGTTTTTCCTCAACCTGGCTTCTCACTTTAACCGCTTCTTCAATCGGTTTTTTGATATCTTGGGCTGCCCCTGTGCCGATTTTCTCTTGAGTGGTTTCGGTCTTTTTTACCTGCTTCTGTTCTTTATCATCAGAACATCCCACAATACAAGCTGAACAAAGAAAAATTACAGATAAACAATAGGCAAGTCTTTTCACAATCAACATCTTCGATCTCCTCTTGGTAACTATTATAGGGTGCGCAAGGGTGAGAAAAGGGTTTGTCAGGGTAAATTCTCTATAATAATGCCCTTGTTGGCCAGAGATTTTACCAAACCCTCCTGCAAGCGTTGCCTTGTGGCAATTTGTAACTCCAGCCAAGAGCGCCATTCCGCCCGTTGTTCTGCCTTGGGTGCGTTCGGCTCTAGCGGCGGGCTGTTTTTCAGTTGGACTGTAACTTGCTGGATTTCGTCTGCCAGTTTGCCGTATTGCTCTTGGAAAAGTGAAAGGTCCTTAATTACATTGAAATCGACTTGAATCATTGGTACCTCCTCAAGGTGTTCGCGTTAAATTTTTTCAATGTACTGCATCTTGAAGTTCGATGCAACATGGTACAATTACCCATAATTAAGGCGATATTTATGATTAACAGGAGCAGCGGGAAAAGATCAAGGGAGAGGGAAAGGAGGCATTGGGGTGGCCGAGTTTCCTGGAAGCTCCCCTTGGAGAGCAGATCCATGGGGGTACTCCCAGCCATCGGTCTCCAGTTACACTAATAACTGGCAAAAAAATAAAGGCCACGCTCACCCTAACCAGCAGAATGCTGTTCAGGTCCTTTTTCTGGGTTATTTAAGGAGTACCGACCCCGGACGGTTCAATCTCGATAGCGCCGTACCAGATCGCCGTAGGCGTCAATCCGACGGTCGCGCAAATAGGGCCAGATACGGCGAACCTGTTCACTGCGCCTGGGGTCGAGATCGACAACCAGCACCTGTTCCTGTTTGTTATCGGCGACAACGAGTAGCTCCCCCTGGCAACCGGCGACGAAGCTGTGGCCCCAAAATTGGGCACCGGCACCGATTCCCGAAGGATCGGCCTCGAACCCAACCCGGTTGACGCTGATCACCGGGATGCCGTTGGCGATGGCATGGCTGCGCTGGATGGTCACCCAAGCCTCACGCTGGCGGGCCTGTTCCTCCGGGGAATCGCTGGGGTCCAAGCCGATGGCCGTCGGATAGATGAGCATTTCGGCCCCGGCCATAGCCATAAGGCGAGCCGCTTCCGGATACCACTGGTCCCAGCAGACCAACACGCCGAGGCAGCCTACCGAGGTGGTGATCGGAGTAAAACCGAGGTCGCCGGGGGTAAAGAAAAATTTTTCATAATAGCCGGGATCATCGGGAATATGCATCTTGCGATAGAGGCCGGCGATACTCCCGTCAGACTCCATAACCACGGCGGTATTGTGATAGAGTCCCGGTGCTCGCCGCTCGAACAGCGAGGTGACGATGACGATGCCCAATTCCCTGGCCAGGTCACCGAACAGCTCGGTGGTTGGTCCGGGTATCGGTTCAGCCAGATCAAAGCAGGCGGTGTCCTCGGTCTGGCAGAAATAGCGACTGCAGTGCAGTTCCTGCAGCACCACCAGCCGGGCGCCCTGGGCTGCGGCTTCGCGGATACCGTTGATGCTTGTGTTGATGTTCTCCTGCCGGTTATCCGTGCAGCGCTGCTGTACCAGACCGACTGTTATGGTGTTCATGCCAACACTCCTTGGGGGATCTGCATGGTCACGCAATGGAGCGAACCGCGCTGGGCTATCAGGGGCAGGCAGTCGATACCGATAATCCTGCGCTGCGGAAAGACACGGGTGAGGGTTTCGAGGGCCACCGTATCCTGAGGATCCTGGTAGGTCGGCACCAGCACCGCACCGTTGAGGATCAGAAAATTGGCGTAGGTGGCCGGCAGGCGTTGACTCTCTGCATCAAAACAGGGTTTTGGCCAGGGCAGAGGGATCAGTCGATACGGTTTTCCTGCAGCGGTGCGGAAGGCTTGCAGTTCGGCTTTCATGGCTGTCAGCGCGGCAAAATGCTCATCCTCCGGGTCATCGCATTGGACATAGACGATGGTGTCATCCGGGCAAAGGCGGGCCAGGGTGTCGATGTGCGAGTCGGTGTCGTCACCGGCCAGGTAGCCGTTTTCCAACCACAGGAAGCGGGTGATGCCGCACAGGCTGCCGAGGAGCTTTTCGATGCCCGGGCGATCCAGGTGTGGATTGCGATTGGCGCTGAGCAGGCATTCGCTGGTAACCAGCAGGGTGCCCGCGCCATCGCTCTCGATGCTGCCGCCCTCCAAGATCATCCCGGGGATGCGGATCTCCCGCTCACCGAAGGCCCCGGACCGGGCCAGATTGGCGGTGACCCGGTTATCGAAATGGGCGGCAAATTTCAGGCCCCAGGCATTGAAGCCAAAGTCGAGCAGCACCGGCAGCCCCTCCTCCATCACCGTGATCGGACCAAAATCGCGGGTCCAGGTGTCGTTGGTCGGCATCCGGTGCAGAGTCACCCGCTCCATATCCACCCCGCCGTGACGCAGCTTTTCTTCCACCAGTTCGGTCTCGGGGGCAACGATCAACACCCGTTCAAAGCGACTGATTTCTCGGGCGAGATTGACAAAGACCGCTTCGACGGCAGGGAGATGGTCACACCAGTCGCTGGCTGCGTGCGGCCAAGAGAGCAGCACACCGTCCTGCTCTTCCCACTCGGCCGGTAAACGTACCTTCATGATTCTAATCCTCCAAGGATTCGGGTTCGGATGGCAGCACATCCTAGCCCATCTGCGCATGCTTGTAAATATGTGCGCCCGGCCATGATTCGTCCTCAAGACCTGGTCGCAAATAACTTAAACATCTTGCCTCTCCTCTTCGGGCCCTCTTGGGTTGCAGCTCAAGCGCATCATCCTCGACGCAGCACTGCTACGCCTGCCGGTCTCGCTCAATCGCTGCAACCCAATCCGACCCAAATCTGAGCGCAATTTCGTTAGAGTTTTCGGTGACTAGGCCCTAAGAAAAATACCGGATATCGCAGTTATGGGTTGACTCAGTATCACCTGGAAGTTAGTTTAATTATTGAATATCTCAATACAATTAGCTAGTTGTCCATTCAATCTGCATTGTTCGCTCATTCCTAGGGCCATTGATGCTCCACCTCCAAACAGAAGAGATATGAAAAAACAACTCCTTGAGCTGATCATCTGCCCGCAGTGCCTTCCCCGGGAATACTCGTTTGTTGCCGACATCATCGAGGAACGGGACGGTGATATCGAAACCGGCATACTCACCTGCCCGCACTGCGCTGCCCGATTTTCGATAACCGAAGGCACCGCCCTTCTCGATCCGCATAGCATTGACAGCCACAAACAGACGAACAAATATGAAACTGACGAGGTGGTTTCCTCCTACCTCTGGAGCCATTACGGAGAATTGTTCGATGATGAAAATGCCTCCCAGGCCTACGCCACCTGGGCGGAACTGATAGATCCCCAAACCGGGATCTCCCTCGATGCCGGCGGGGCTGTCGGTCGTTTTACCTTTGAGATGAGCACCCGCTGCGATTTTGCCATCGGCATCGACACCTCCCACGCCTTCATCCGGACAGCACGACGGCTTATGCAGGAACGTTCCTTGGTGGTGCGTCTCAAAGACGAGGGACTGCTGCACAAGGAGGTTACCATCCGCCTGCCCGAACAGTGGCGCAGCGACAAGGTTGAATTTATCGTGGCCAATGCGCTTGCCCTACCCTTCAGGGAAAAATCCATTGCATCGTTCTCCTCGCTCAACCTGGTGGACAAGGTCCCCTCGCCTATCGAGCATCTGCGGGAAATGAACCGGGTCACCCGCGACACCAAGGCCCAGTTTCTGCTCTCAGATCCTTTTTCTTGGTCCCTTGAAGCCGCTCCTGTTGACCAATGGCTGGGAGGGAAGCGGGAGGGGAAATATGCAGGCAAGGGCCTGGCCAATGTGGCGACATTGCTGACCGATGACCAAGGCGAATTGACGCCGGCCTGGCAGTTGGACGAGCCCGGCAGTGTCTGGTGGAAAATTAGAACTCACAGCAACCATTATGAACTCATCCGCAGCTGTTTTGTCCATGCCTGCCGATAGGAGATGACCATGATACATGACACTGTTTGCCGTTTCTGTTCTTCCTGCTGCCCCATCGAGGCTGAAGTGGTTGACAATCGCCTGGTCGCCGCCTGGCGCAAGTCTTTTCTTGCTCTAGAAAAACGACTCTCCTGTGCAAAACTCGCCGCCGCCCCTGATATAGTGTATTCACCCCAACGGCTGACCACGCCCCTGATTAAAAAGGATGATGGCTCAGGTTTTCGACAAGCCTCCTGGGAAGAGGCGCTCAACCTGGTGGCTCACCAATTCATCCGGCACCGGGAGACTTCGGGGGCCGAGTCCGTTGCCTGGCTGCGCGGCATGGCCGCTGACTGGGGGGCCCCCTGGGACTATCCCAACCGGTTGATGCATCTTTTCGGTTCACCCAATACCATCGGTAATGGCTCCATCTGTTTTGTCGCCCGTGATTTTGCCCATTCCTACACCTACGGCGCCATGGCCTTCCCGGAGGCAAAGAGCGCAAAATGCATCATCGTCTGGGGCAAGAACGACGGCAACACAGCACTGGGAGCAGCCGAGGGCATCCATTATGCCCAAGAAAACGGGGCCGCGCTTGTGGTTATCGATCCCGTGCAGACCGCCCTGGCCAAAAAAGCGGACATCTGGCTGCAGATCAAGCCAGGCCACGATGGCCTGTTGGCCATGGCGATGATCGACGAAATCATCAAGGAACAGCTCTACGATGCCGATTTCATCGAGCAGCACACCATCGGCTTTGATCAACTCAAAAAGGTCGCCGCCGAGTACCCTGCCGAAAAAATCGCCGAGGATATTTGGCTGACGGCCGATCAGATCAGGCAGGTGGCCCGCCTCTATGCCACCACCAACCCCGCGGCCATCATTGACGGCAACGGCCTGGACATGCACCGCGAGGTCTTTGACACCACCCGGGCAGTGGCGATGCTGCGCGCCCTGACCGGCAATCTCGACCAGCAGGGCGGTGATGTTCTGCCGCAACCTGTGCCGGTGCGCAATATCCAGATGAAAGAGCGGCTGCCCAAGGATGCCCTCCCCATCACCCGCCAGTATCCCCTGTTCAATACCTTCAGCGATACCTGGGGCAACCAGGTGCAGGGTTGTGTGGTCGACGCCATTCTTGAAGAGTCGCCTTATCCACTCAAGATGGTCGTTGTTCAGTCCGGCAATCCTCTGGTGACCATGGCCGACGCCAACCGGACCAGAGCGGCTTTCACCAAGCTAGAAACCCTGGTGGTCATTGATCTGTTCATGACCGAAACAGCTCAACTGGCCGATGTTATCCTGCCCGCCACCACCGGCTTTGAAAAAACGCAACTCAACCGCTCCTCCATCCGCAATTACCCGATGTTTCTCCAGAACGCAGTCATCCCGCCCGTCGGCGACTCCTGGCCGGATTGGAAGATTGTCTTTAAGTTGGGGAGAAGATTGGGTTTCACCACCGAATTCCCCTGGCAGACCGCGGAGGAGGCTATCAATTACCAGTTGGAAC
>JBBRBT010000033.1:0-40439 GCA_038205495.1 Desulfobulbales bacterium | reverse complement strand
CAGCCATAAGGAGCGCCGCAAGCCCGAACGCCAATACCGGTGAAACAGCGGTCCACAAGACCCCGACCAACGTACTGGAAATGAACTTGGCCGTACCGTTCACGGTGCCGAGGGCACCGATGGAAAAGGACACCGTGACCTGGACCACGCTCAAGGCAGGTAACAACCCGTTCAGTGTCTGAAGGCAGCAGTATTAAAGGAAGGTCCTGTACAGGTCAAGGGGAATGGCACAAGAAGACCGCTACCTTGTGGTTATCGGATGCGGTCACACCCGTTCCCCCTCAAAGAAGGCTCCTCAGTTCGAGGAGCAGCATCCCGTGGACGGCACAAGGGTCTTTTTAAGTTTGGCAATGTCCGGGTGGGCGTGGGCAGGAGAGTTGAGGGTAGCTCTAATCCGGCTGGCTTTCTAGACCGGCACTTCACACATCGGGATGCCAAGGGCTGCGGCCACCCCCTTGCCGTATTCGGGATCGGCCTTGAAACAGTTACCAATATGGCGGATCTTGATAGCTTGGGGCGCATCCCCCATGGCCTCGGCCTCGGTCAAATCCTTGATGCCCTGCTGGCTATGGAAATGGAATTTGGGGCCTGATGGTTTAAATTCTCTCACGCAAACCTTGGTGCCGTTGCGCCGCAAGCAGTCATTTGTCAGGTTAGATATTCAACAATGACACAGCGTAACACCTCAATTATCTGGTAATGTTACTCTAACATGCAGGTTTTCGTGCCGGGCTAATTCTCCCCTAATTCTAAGTTGCTATATTTCCACGGCATGCGAATAACCCGCGCAACTCATTCGCAAAGAAAACTTCATCCATAAAACTTATATCTGATTCCAGTTGCTGCACTTTTCACAAACACTGTTGGCATGAAGCGTAATCGCGGCATCAATGACACCAGGACGGCATATCCTTCCCGGTGTTGCCCAAGAGTCGGATCAACTTCCATACAAGTACTTACAGGAATTTTCGCATGAACCCCTTTGTACAAAAAGAAACCCCCACGATACTGAACAAGGTGCCGGAAGTTACCCTCTGGTTTTGGATTATCAAAATATTGGCAACTACCGTTGGTGAAACTGGCGCCGATTTTTTCATTTTCAACGTAAATTTCGGGCTGCCCGTAACCTCGCTCATCATGAGCATCCTGCTGGCTATTTTTTTGATTATGCAAGTGCGTACAATCGGTTATGTACCCTGGCTCTATTGGGCTACAGTGGTGCTGATCAGTATAGTAGGAACCTTAATTTCGGACAATATTGTTGATAATTTCGGCGTTGCGCTTGAAAAGACAACGATCTTTTTCGGTCTTGCACTGGCTGTCACCTTCATCGGTTGGTATTGGAGCGAACGGACCCTGTCGATCCATACCATCCATACCCTGCGGCGTGAATTGTTCTACTGGGCCGCCATATTGTTTACCTTTGCACTCGGTACCGCTGGTGGCGATCTCGTCGCTGAAGGGTTTCAATTGGGCTATGCAACAGCAGCGCTTGGTTTTCTGGGTACCATTGCCGTTATCGCTGTTGCTCATTATGTTTTCAAGGTCAGTAGTGTTGCTTCGTTTTGGATAGCCTACATCATAACTCGTCCATTGGGGGCGTCCTGTGGCGATTTGCTTTCGCAATCGAAAGCTGATGGTGGTTTGGGACTCGGGGCAGTAGTCCCCAGTGTGCTGTTTCTCTCTCTCATCCTTGCACTGGTTGCCTTTCTCACCGTCACGCAAAAAAGAGTACCCGCCGGGAAACGAGCATAAGATTCATTTCAGGTAAAGAGCATCATCTGATTGCCTCGTTGATGCGCTTGTTGCAGTCAATCTACTGAACACTCTTTGCCGGATTGCTCAGAAGAGGCTGGGGAAAACCATAACCCACCGTGAAAAGAAAGGAAAATGATGCGTATTTTGTTGGTTGAAGATGATCACATGATCGGCGAGGCGATATCGGTTGCATTACATGATGCCGCCTATGCCGTGGATTGGGTGCAAGATGGCGACACTGCCGAAATGGCCCTCGGCCTCGGCGAACATCAGGCCGTGCTCCTTGATCTCGGCCTACCTAAACGCAACGGTCTGGAGGTGTTACGCCGCCTGCGCCTGGCTGGGAACCAAATCCCGGTCATCATCATCACTGCCCGCGATGGGGTGAAAGACCGTATCGATGGGCTTGATTTAGGTGCTGACGACTATCTCGTCAAGCCCTTCGACACCAACGAACTGCTTGCCCGACTGCGAGCGATCATCCGCCGTCAAGGAGGTCAGGCGACGCCCTTGTTTACCAATGGCAAAGTAAGCCTCGACCCGGCCACCCATAAAGCATCGTGCGGTGAGATCCAGGCGGACTTGAGCGCACGCGAGTTTGCCTTGCTGCATGCGCTCATGCTCCATCCAGGCAAGATTCTCACCCGCGCAGCATTGGAAGAACATATTTACGGCTGGGATCAAGAAGTGGAAAGCAATGCTGTTGATTTCCTGATTCACGGCGTACGCAAAAAGCTCGGTGCCGAGACCATCAAAAATGTGCGTGGTGCCGGTTGGATGGTGGAGAGACCACAATGAAGCGGTCTCTGCAGTGGCGGCTTACTTTCATGCTGGATGGCGCTATCCTGCTTGCAGGACTGATAGCCGCCTTCGTGTCGTTTGTGTTGGCCTATAATGAAGCAAAGGAATTTCAGGATGATATGTTGCGGCAGATCGCCTTGCTGGCGACTCGAAGCTCGGACTCTTCCTTGCAAAACGATACTGCCCAACAAAATCATGCCGAAATCACCCTGGATGATCCCGAGTCACTAATAAATGTACTCCATTTTCCAGAGTCCCCACGCCCTGACTGGCTTACGAGAAATTTGTCCCCCGGTCTGCACACGCTTAGATCAGGAGGAGGTCGCGTAGTACGAGTGTTTTTACAAGAAGACTCGCCTGGTCGGACAACGGTGGTCACGCAGTCCACGGAAGCTCGCGACGAAATCGCCATAAACAGCGCACTGCATGCCCTTATTCCTTTATTATTTCTGTTGCCCCTCATGGCGTGGCTGATCATGCGCATCGTTGGCCGTGAACTCATGCCCATCAGAATGCTGGCTCATCATCTGGATGCTCAGCCAGCGGATCGGCCTCATCCACTTTCCGATCGGGATGTTCCAAGCGAAATCACGCCCTTTGTGCACGCAATCAACCGCCTGCTGGAACGAGTCACCACTCTCATCAATCAACAACGACGCTTTGTTGCCGATGCCGCACACGAACTGCGGAGTCCACTCACCGCGCTGTCCCTACAAGCTCAAAATCTCAAGCAAGCGAGATCGTTGCAAGGCGTGAGCGAACGGATCCTGCCCCTCCAGGCGGGTATAGAGCGAGCGCGAAAGCTTACGGTACAACTCCTAGATCTTGCCAAAATTCAAGCGGGAACGGCAGAGGCGATGGCTGTTGATGTCTCGGATATGGCACGCCAACTGATCGCGGAATGTCTGCCCCTGGCGGAATCCAAAGGCATTGATCTTGGACTTGACGAGTCGGCGCCGCTCATGATGTCGGCTGCACCGGAAAACCTTCGTTTGATTCTCAAAAATGGCCTTGAAAACGCGCTGAAATACGCTCCCGAGGGCGGCGAAGTCACGCTTAAACTCACCACAGTCGATAACAGCGCGGTTGTTGAGATCATCGACAATGGCCCTGGCATACCGATCTCCATGCGGGAACGCGTGTTTGATCCGTTTTATCGGCTCCCCGATGCAACCGGCGAGGGCAGTGGCCTGGGGCTGGCAATTGCAATGGAAGCGGCAGCCCGCCAAGGCGGGAGCGTGAGCTTACTCGATCGGCCGGAGGGGTCTGGGCTGATTTTTCGTTATAGTCAGAGGTTCCAGCATACTGGGGCCTGCTAACGAAATAGAATGATGAGTACTTTTGAAAGGATTTCACTTTTGTTTCAATGCGTTGCGCCAATGTGCATATATCACGTTTCGTGAGCCGTCCCATACAATACATTATGAAACCACAATTCACCCTCAGTACAAAGTTACGCTGCCACCTGTGGTGCATACTTGCATCGGTGTTGTTTGCACGAGTGCTCTCCATGGCCATACTGCCCCTGGCTGACGCCACGGAATCACGCTATGGGGAAATAGCCCGGAAGATGCTGGAAACTGCCAACTGGGTGACTCCTCAGTATGACTATGGTGTCCCTTTTTGGGGTAAGCCACCCTTGTCGACCTGGTTATCCGCCGCCAGCATGGGTGCTTTCGGAATTAACGAATTTGCCACTCGATTGCCTGCATTGATCCTCGGCCTTGCTGTCTTGTGGCTGGTCTGGCATCTAGGAATAAAACGTCACAACCGCGATTTCAGCCTTCTCTGTGTTGTATTGTTGTCATCGTTGCCGCTCTTCTTCATTGCCAGTGGAGCAGTGATGACCGACGCCAGCCTGTTATTTTCCACGACGCTCTCTTTTGCGGCATTCTGGTTAGTGATGGTGGAAACCAACAGCCGTAAGCGTGTTTTTTGGGGCTATGTTTTTTTTGTCGGGCAAGGCCTAGGCTTGTTGGCAAAAGGACCTATCTGCGGGCTCCTGTCACTTCCCCCCATTTTCTTGTGGATTTTAACCACCGGGAACCAGTGGCGTCTGGTGTGGAATCGCCTGCCATGGATCAATGGAACCCTGGTCATGCTTTGCATTGCTGCCCCCTGGTATATCCTTGCCGAACAACGGACTCCTGGATTTATCGACTACTTTATTGTTGGCGAACACTTCAAGCGCTTTCTGGAACCCGGTTGGAGTGGCGATAAATATGGCCATGCGCATCAATCCCCCATGGGCATGGTGTGGATATATTGGATTGCCGACACCCTTCCATGGTCACTGATCGCTGTCGCGTGGGCCGCTAAAAGCTTGAAATTTTTGAAAATACTATTTCAAGATCAAGACGGCTGGACCCTCTATCTCCTTTGCAATACGCTCTGGCCGATGTTGTTTTTCAGCGTGGCTCACAACATTCTCTGGACCTATACCCTCACCGGACTTCCTGCTTTTGCGATACTCCTGGTGGAAATGTGGTGCCGGAGTCTGTCAACAGAATCTTGCGGTGCAGAACTGCCCTATCGACACCGGTTCTGGCTTCTTTTCAGCGTGCCCTCTTTGGTGGCGCTCACTGCCTCACTGCTCATAGTTTTCACGCCCACGATAGTCCAGAAATTAACCCAGAAGTTCCTGGTGCAAAAATATTTAGCATTGCGCCCGTCCGCCGACAGTCAGTTGTATTACCTTTCCAATCGCTCTTATTCCGCAGAGTACTACACCAGGGGACAGGTTCGTTATATTCACAACATGGATGAAATGCGTCCCCTCCTTACCAATACTTCTCGTGATTTCTTGGTGGTGAAGGAGCGGGATATTGGCAAAATTCCCGATGATATTTCCAAACACTTCCTGAAGGTGGCGGCAGTCGGTGAGGTGCTCTTATTTGAAGAGAATTTTTAGATCCTGCTGAGAGCTTTGAAGCCGTATATCGGATTCCTCTCAGATACAATATGCCAACGTTTCAGGTTAACATCTCCCCATGGATGATATGAACAGAGAAGAACAAAATATTTTTACTGCGATTGATTGCCAAGCGGCCAAGACCAGTATGATCGTTCAGCGTATGCCGGAACCATTTATAGGTTGTGTGATACCGGCTTATAATGAAGCGGATAATCTTGTCTCGCTGATTCCGCTTTTATGCGTACAACTGGCACAATTATCACCAAAATACGAAATTCTCATCGTTGATGATGGCAGTCAGGATAACACGGCCGAAGTTGCCATCAAGCTTGCCGCAGACTATCCGGTCCGGCTGCTCCAATTCGCCCGTAATTTTGGCAAAGAAAACGCATTGACGGCGGGACTTGATCATACCCGTGGCGATCTGGTTATTTTGATGGATGCCGATTTTCAACATCCGCTCGATGTCCTGCCTCAATTTTTTGCCTACTGGCTCCAAGGCTTTGACATGGTGTACGGTATCCGCAAGGGGAGCGGGAACGAAGGCGTCTGGAGGCGGTATTTCAGTGGTTTATTTTATGCCTTGATGGCACGAAGCGTGAACAAGGTTCCCCTTGAGGCCAACGCTGGAGACTTTAGACTCCTTGACCGTAAGGTAGTCGAGGTCCTCAACGCGTTACCAGAACGTTCCCGATATATGAAGGGTCTTTACGCCTGGGTGGGATTCAAGACCATTGGTATTCCTTTCCAGGTCGAACATCGTCGTGCAGGCACATCCGGGTTCAATCTTTGGCGGTTGTCGGAATTGGCCCTGACCGGTATCACCTCTTTCACCAGCCTGCCTTTGCGATTATCGAGCGCCGTTGGTACCCTGATTGCGATCTTATCTGTTTTATTTGGGCTCTATATTTTACTGAAAACCTTGATCTTCGGTGTTGATTTACCTGGCTGGGCGACGTTGGCTGTCGGCATTAGTTTCCTTAGCGGCATCCAACTGTTATCGATCGGTGTCCTTGGTGAATACGTAGCGCGGATTTTTATTGAGGTGAAGCAACGCCCCTCCTATGTTGTCGACCGTGTGCATGACTATGCGACCTCTGTCCTCCAAAACAAGGGCAACTGAGGTGACAACGTTCATCCTGCATCAATAGTTGATGATTGCAACGAAATGAAATCGATCATTCTTTGCGCGGACGACTACGGCATCTGTCTCCCTGTGGGGGAGGGAATCCGCCAACTGGTCGCCCTCAAACGACTGACAGCGGTGAGCTGCATGAGCAGTGCTCCGGCATGGCCGCTGGAGTCGGCATTGCTGAAACCGTTGCGTGAGCAAATTGATGTAGGTTTACATTTCAATCTGACGCTGGGATTTGATCATTCAGTACCAAGTCTGGGCACCTGGCTCAAAAAAAGCCTCTGGGCCCAGATTGACCAAGTGGCTGTAGCGAAAGCGTTTCTAGAGCAGCTCAATCGTTTTGAATCCGCCTGGGGCGAGGCTCCTGATTTTATCGACAGTCATCAGCATGTGCATATTTTTCCAGGAATACGCAATCGCCTGTTTCAACTGATCGTTAAACGTTATCCTGCGGAAAGAAGACCCTGGATTCGTTGGGTGACTCCGCATCTGACCGGCCATGATGCGCCGCTCAAAGCTTTGATTTTAAGAGTGCTATCAATCGGCTTTGCTCAAAAGGCCCGATTGGCTGGATTGAGCCTGCCTTGCGGCTTTGAGGGTATTTATTCCCTGTCAGATAAGGTTGATATTGCAACCCTGATGCCGGGCTGGCTTCGTCGAGCCAAACCCGGCACTGTTTTGATGTGTCACCCGAGCATGAGCGCTGAACAAGACCCTGAAGGAATAGGGCTGGCACGTTTGCAAGAGTACCAATATTTATGTGGTACAGCGTTTGACGATGCCTGTAGGTGCGAAAAGGTAACTTTGTCTCGTTGGTGTAACTCACAAGCCGATACGCAGCTACCTCTGATATAGCACCACCACGACAAGATCCTGAAAATTAAGGAATGCATGACCACTGCAACCGCTTGGCGTGCCATATTTTCCGTCCCCTAAGATACCCCCCTTATCAAGCTACAGTTCCTCGTTTTTGCATTAAGGACCGTACCTTGCCCATACCCCCAGCTTGGTATCGTTAATCCGTTTCATCCCTGGGATCAATGACGAATCTTTCCCAAACCCTCGCTTATTGCTCTTGACCTAACAGCCCGCCGTTACCTGTTGTTACCCAAGCATTCTCCCGTTACCTGTTGACGACAGAACCGCACTCCTGATGACCCAAAGCCCATAAAATCAGCCGCAATCAGAGACGATGAACAGATGAGGGGCTCTCCATGCCAATCTAACGAATGGGGCAATACCAAATCCTAGGAGGTGCATCATGTCGGTAACATTCACTGGTTTAGCAAGCGGAGTCGATACAAAATCCATTGTCGAATCCATCATCGAAGTGGAGAGTGCGCAAAAAACGGCACTCGAGGATAAGCAGGACTATCTCGAGACCAAGCTGGATACCTATACGGAATTCAATACCCTGCTCGATAGTTTTTATGCTTCGGTTCTCGGTCTTAACAGTAAAAACGATCTCAATTCCTTTGAAGCCACCAACAACGGGTCTGACTCTTTTTCAGTCAGCACCAACAGTCTGGCGGTTGAAGGCACCTATTCAGTCGAAATAGTCAGCCTTGCCCAGAAACAAAAAGACGTCAGTGCCAACGCGATTACCGACGCTGACACCACCACCCTCACCGGGGAACTGCAAATCGGAGACGAAACCCTCAGCTATGAGGAGGTTACCCTGGATGATTTGGTGACGCTGATTAACGACGGGGACTACGGCATAATCGCCTCAATGATCGATGACGGCACCGAAAGCGGTTACCGGCTGATGTTGACCGCCGATACGGCCGGTACGGAGCTGAAAATCACCGGTACCGGGGATATTACTATGGATACGGCAACCGACGGCCATACCGTTGAGGGAACCAAGGCGCACCTGGTTGTTGATGGTATCGATTACTACAGCACCAGCAATACCGTGACCAATGCGATAAAAGGCGCCACACTGACCTTGCTGGCTGAAAGCGATAATGGTGCGGATAATGTCGTCATCGAATCCAATGCCGAAACGGTGGCGGCCACTCAGTTGGAAGAAATGGTTGCTGCCTACAACGCCATTAATACCTCTGTCAAGACCATTGCCGCATCCGATGCGACCCTTGCCAGTTCCTTGAAATCAGTTCAGCGCAGTCTGAAAAATTATCTGACGAACAGCACCCTCGTCTCCCTTGGAGTCACCTCGGATTGGCAAACCGGTGAACTCAGCTTTGACAGCGATACCTTCAGCACGGCCTACGCAGAAGATCCTGATGCAGTACAGGTGGCATTGCTGGGTGATGATAACAGCGAAGGCATCATGAACCGCATGGATGATTACCTGACCGGACAGCTCAGTTCCACCAACGGATTTCTGGCTACCAAAAAAACCACGATTGATAAGCAGGTCGCACGACTCGACGACAGTATCGCCACCATGGAGACTCGACTTGAGAAAAGACAGGCCGTCTTGGAGGCCCAATTTACCGCCATGGAAACCCTGGTCAGCAGCCTCAACTCACAGGGAGATTATCTAACCAGCTTTTTTGAAGATTACAGTTCCTCCTCTTAATAATTGAGGCTACCCCCTGATGCGCTTCGCAATTCTTTACATTGGTTAACAACAACTTTGCAGAACAATGGCTGGCAATACCCTATGATGAAACAATACCAGGCTCCCTGCAATCAACCGAATCCCAAGGCAAACAGTCTTCGATTCAAACCGCCAGAAGAGATGTGAATCATGTCGCCCAGTAAAGATTCCTGCAGATCGATCATGTTGCTCACCGATAATGAACAAGGAACCAGGCCCTTGGTCAACGCCCTGGTCCGGGAAAAATACACGGTCCGCCTGCAGGTGAAAAACAAGGAACAGCTCGACAGCTCCACCCCCCAGGACATGGATCTGTTGATCATTGATTCCAACAGGTTTTCCCTGGAAGAACTGTCGACCTATCCGCGGCTCAGGGCCATCTATTCGGGTCTTTTGATGATCCTGATTGACGATATCGACGAGATGCTCCAGGTTCTGCTCTATGAACAGGGGGTCGACGACCTGCTGGTTAAGCCGATGAATCACCTCCTGATGCTTGCCCGCATCCGTGCCCTGCTCCGCCGCAACGGCAACCGGACCGCTCCGGCCCATCTTCTTTTCAATGGCCTGGAAATCAACGGTGGGTTGCGCCGGGCCGCCTATCAGGGGCAGGAAATCCCTTTCACCTCCCGTGAATTCGATCTGATCTGGTACCTGGCCAAGAATGCCTGCACCACCCTGGATCGCGATCATCTCTACAAAGCGGTCTTTGGCATCGAATATAACGGTTATGACCGTTCCATTGATATGTATATTGCCCGCATCCGCTCCAAGATGGCTCCCTACCCCCACCTGCCGCAGATGATTAAGACCGTTCGCGGCAGCGGCTACCTTTTTGCCGCCGAGCATTAACCGCCCAGGCCTTGATTCCCTGAGGCACCACTCCTTCCCCGGCCCGCCACGCTCTTCCTTCACGTCACCGCATTGCATCTCGCTGTTTCTGCCCTGGGATTGTCCTTGACAACCCCAGCCCTCCTTTTTAAGTACAAAACGCAAGACATTCAGCCCCCATTGCCGTGAGGAATTCATGTATACCTGCCTGCCCCCCAACACTGACCCCTTTTTCTTTGATGGTGAAGACTTACGTGAGATAGCCGACGAACAGACCATCAAGGCCGGACTGGCCCTGTTCAAGGACCACCAGGTGATCGAATGTGACCAGGAGAATGACCTGCTCTGCGGTAAGGTGGCCGATGAAAAAGGGGACGAACCGGCGGAGGTCCAATTGCAGCTGGCGGCCGATGGTCGTCTCGGCTTCAGTTGCGCCTGCGGCGAGGCGGTCTGCGCCCATCAGGTGGCGATCCTCTTTGCCTACGGAAATCGACGCGGTGCGTCGGACCAGCTGCTGAGCGCGGCGGACACCGCCATCCGGGATCGCCGCAAACGGGGCCGCACCGAAGTCCGGGTTGAAGCCACCAGCGGCGAACCCTGGTTCGGCACCTGGCGAGCCTGGTCCCTGGCCGCCTCCCCATTGCAGCGGCAGTATCGGGTAACGATCCGCAGCCTGCAGCGTCGGGCTAACCACTGCACCTGCCCGGATTTCAGCGGCAACCAGCTGGGGACCTGCAAACACATCGAAGCGGTGCTCCACCGGGTGCGCAAACACCCGGACTACGCCACCTTTAAAAATCAACCGCCGCCCTTTTCCTCGGTCTATCTGGCCTGGGACGTGGAAGACGCCCCCAAGATCCGTCTCCATCGCCATCCCGATATCGACGAGCAGCTGGCGGGCCTCTGCGACCGTTGGTTCCATGCCGACGGTACTTTCAGCGGCCGTCTGCCCGATGATTTTTTCCGCTTCATCGAGCGGGTGGAGGAACGGGGTGACATCCACCTCGGCGAGGACGCCCTGGACCATGTCCGGCATCTGGCCGCCAGCGGTGCCCGCAGTAGCCGCGCCGCTGAAATCCGCAGGCGCATCACCGCCTCGGGCGGCCGGCTGCCCGGCGTCCGCGCCCGGCTTTATCCCTATCAGGTTGAAGGCGCTGCCTTTCTCGCCGGTACCGGCCGGGCCCTGCTCGCCGATGACATGGGGCTGGGCAAGACCCTGCAGGCCCTGGCCGCAGCCATGTTTCTCCACCATGAAGAAGGAGTGCGCCGCATCCTCATCGTCTGCCCGGCCTCGCTCAAGCATCAGTGGGCCGGCGAGATCAGCCGGTTCACCGGAGCAGACGCGCAGATTATCCAGGGCCCGGCCGCTGAACGCGGGGCGCAGTACCGGCGGGATTGCCCCTTTTTCATCGTCAACTACGAGCTGCTGCGCCGCGACCTGAGCGTGATCAACGAAACCCTGTGCCCGGATCTGATCATCCTTGACGAGGCCCAGCGGATTAAAAACTGGCGCACTCAGATTGCGGCGGTGGTCAAAGCGATTGCCAGCACCTATGCCTTTGTGCTCACCGGCACGCCGCTGGAGAACCGGCTCGAGGATCTCTACAGCCTGATGCAGGTCGTGGACGCAAAAGTCCTGGGGCCGCTGTGGCGCTACATGGTTGATTATCATCTCACCGACGAACGCGGCAAGGTGTTGGGCTACCGTAACCTTTCCCGGCTGCGCACCCGGCTGGCTCCGGTGATGCTCCGCCGAGACCGGCGTCTGGTGCACGATCAGCTGCCCGACCGCATCGTCAAACGCCTGGATGTGGCCATGACCGACAAACAGATCGAACTGCACGATTCAGCCATGGCGGCAGCCGGTAGCCTGGGACAGATCGCCAAGCGTCGCCCCCTGACTCCGGGCGAACAGAACCGGCTGGTGGCGGCCCTGCAACAGGCACGCATGGCCGCCACCGCCGCCGGTCTGGTTGACAAGGAAACCGAGGGCGCCCCCAAGATCGACGAACTGGCCGAACTGATCGACGAGGTCTGCATCCAGGGCGGACTCAAGGCCGTGGTCTTTTCCCAGTGGGAGTTGATGACCCGGATGGTGGAGCGGCGGCTAGCCCGGATGCAGGTCGGCAGCGTCCGGCTGCACGGCGGCGTACCCACGGCCAAACGGGGCGAACTTATGGACCGGTTCCGCACCGATGACAGGGTCCAGGTGTTCATCTCCACCGATGCCGGCGGCGTCGGCCTTAACCTGCAGAGCGGTTCGGTGCTGATCAACCTGGATGTACCTTGGAATCCGGCGGTGCTCGAGCAGCGCAACGGTCGCATCCATCGCCTTGGCCAGACCAAAAAGGTGCAGATCATCAACATGGTGTCCACCGACAGCTACGAGGAACGGGTCCTGGCCCTGGTCGGCAACAAACAGCTGTTATTTGATAATGTGATCAGCGAAGATGCCACGGAGGATGTGGTCGGGATCTCCAAAAAGCTGCTGGAAACCCTGATCGATGATCTGGCCGCGACCACCCCCGCGTCCGGGGCCAGCGAGGTACCCCCCGAACCCGGCGATGCTGTGGACAGGGCGGCAACAGCCCCGGAAACCGCCGCACCAGAACGAAACGAGCAGGAAGATGCGCTCGAGACAGCGCTCACCGGCTGCGTTGCTGAACTGCAACGGACCTTCGGGGAACGGATCGAACGTATTTTCGGTGCGGGCGGCGGTTTGATCGTCGTTCTGGATCGGGTGGACACCGAGGCTGATCTGGTGGCGGAAAGGCTGTCAACAACCGTGCCGGTGGCCCTGATCGATCGCCTTGCCCTCAAGGGTCTGCAGCGTCTCGGCCCGGCCTCGCCCCTGGCTGAGGCAAAAATCTATACGGACAATACCCTTGCAGCCCCGAATGCTCCTTCCCGTCTGGCACGGATGGCCGCACAGAAGCTGCACGCCGCCACCCTCCTTCTGGAGCAGCAGTTGCCGGACAGTGCCCTTGACCTGCTGGTGGCCGCCCTCTTTGCCGCAGCCGCCGACCGTGCCGGTTTGGACAACCCACTCAGCCCCCAGGAGGCCGGCGTCTGGCTCTATGGTCAAGGCATGAGCCAGGGCTACCTCAACGCCGACGAGGCTAACCTGGTCATGCGGGCCATGGGGCTGGCACAGTGCACCACGGTCCCGCCGGAGTTACTCAGGACCCTGATCGATGAGGTTACCCTCTTTATTGGGGAAAGGATCTGAAAACCGTGTATGTTCTCTTCAAGGCAAGCACTTCTCCGCCGGAATAAAGAAACGATCAGCCCCCGAAGGATGCAATGCCCTCCAGAATAAGCCCCTAACCTCATGCGGCCAAGCCGCTGATGAGGTTATTCCTTGGGTTGAAAAAGAGTTAAGCAGGTTGAGATAAATTCATTGGTGTAAGCAGTATGCTAATCAGCATGCAGGGGCAGCTCATTTTGAGCAGAAGAATCTTTTAAGGGGAAAAAGAGTATGGTGGGAGCAGAGAAACAACAGCTGTTGATCAATGATCTATGCAAACGATTGGGCAAATCCAAGGAAGCCATCCTCAATTGTGCCCTGCAAGGAGAACTGCCGCTGTGGATAGCAATCCACGATATGTACCTCCTGCCGGACGGATACCAGCCTCACTATGAAAAGGACAGGATGGTGTATCCCCCGGAACATTTTCACACCTACGCAGAAATCAGGCTCGACTCGCAAACCCTGTCCCAAATCAAAGATATGAATGGTCCCATGCTGATTGTGTCGGAACTGGCCTGCTTCAACGAGAACGAGGAACCGGTGACGCTCTTGAATGTGGCGGATGAGACCTATGGCGAGACCAGTATTATTGGTATCAACACTTCGCAATTATTTGCAAAAATTGATGCGATTGAAAAGTTTGATACAAAGAGCGGAAGACATACAGCCCTGAAAAACAAAAAAGATACGGACCTTGCCTGCGAGCTGGACGCTGCGCCCGCATCGACGTTAAACCCAAAGGACCATGCCTACCACGCAGAAGAACTCTTTATCGCAACCCACTGCTGGCAGGCGCTTTTTGCAAGCGGAGAAGCGGCGGCAAAAAATCTAAAGAAAACGGATATAAAGGTTTGGCTTACTGAGCACTATCCAACCCTGTCGGCAACAGCGGTAGACCGCATTGCCACGATCGTCAATCCATTACGGAAATAAGGGGCAGCTGTTGCAGCATGGTGCTTTTCCTTCTCTGCCTGGAGCATGGAGAGCGCCTCTTGCTAACCGAGCAGGACTATTCCCGCCATCAAGCCCATGGCCGGTTCACCGGTTGTGACCGTTTGTTCGTCTATTTTTCCAAACTGCCAGCCAATCGTTTCCGCAAGCTGGGCGAAATCCACCCCTAAAGCAGAAATCGAGGGCCGTGCCCGATCACTGTGTGGGCAGACCAGCCCCTGCGCTAATACCACGCACTCCTGCAGCGAACAGAACAACTCCTTGCAGGAACCGGCGGCCAGTCCCCTGGCCAGCGGCCATCCCCGGTTGATGGCCTCCTGCTCGAGGTTTGCAGCTATTCTGTGAATGGTTCGGGCGCTGTCCAGTCGCTCCGGGCCCATCAAGGCCGAAACCGGCACATCGATTTTAAACACCAAAATCTGCTGGTACCCCTGGAGGACTTCCCGAAAAACATCAGGTTTCATGGCGTGGGGCGGACAGCCGGGAGCCAGCCCATAGCTTGGGCAGCGGTACGGCTCGGCGCAAAAGGCGGCAAAACGATCTTCCACGACCAGCGCCTCCGCCGCGATGATGACGGCTGCCGTGGCGCCGAGGGAGCGGGCCCGTTCGATCAAACCCTCTCTCCTTGCATCCTCCGGCGTCATTCTTTCCCGCACTCTATTTAACCAGACGCCTGCGCATGGTCGTCAGCGCCAGAAAGAGAAAGCAAACGGCAAAAACGACCAGGTAGGACAGGCTGATCAACGGATTGGTCTCCACCAGGCCCAGGCAGGCAAACCGGGTGAGTGCCACCAGATGATAGAGGGGAAAGACCAGAGCTGCGGACTGGGCCCAGCCCGGCAGGCCGGCAACCGGGAAAAAGGTGCCGCTGAACAGAAACATCGGGGTGATGAAGAGAAAAATCGGCAGGTTGAACATATCAATTGATGGCGTAATCCCCGTAAAAAACATGCCGACCGAACCAAAGGCCAGGCCGCCGAGGAAGGCCAGGGGCACAATTAGCAGTCCCGACGGGAAGGTGACAAAACCAAACAGGCCAAGGACAACCATCATGATCGAGGCTGCCGCAGCCGCCTTGGTGGCGCTCCAGACGATTTCAGCGAGAATGATCTCTTCCAGCGACAGCGGTGTGGTCATCATGCCGTCAAAGGTCTTCTGGTAATACATCCGCACAAAACTGGCGTAGGTGGTTTCAAAAAATGAATTGTACATGATCGAGATGCCGATCAGGGCCGGGGCCATGAACTGGGTGTAGGTCAGGGCGTGGCCGCCATAGGAGAGATTGGTCACCAGGCCCTGGAATCCGAGGCCAAAGGCGATGATATAAAAGGCCGGTTCCAGCAGCGGCACCAGGAAATTGACCTTCCAGATGCGGCGGTAGACGATCAGGTTCCGTTGCCAGACACTCATAAAGCGCCAGGAGAGGTTGCTCATCCGGATCATTCGCGCAACTCCCTGCCGGTGAGGCGAAGAAAGACATCTTCCAGACTGGCCGAGCGGAAGGTGCACTGTTGCTGGCAAAAGGTGGTCCGGATGGCCTGTTCGATGGCGCTGTTGCCGTTATTATAGACGATCAACCGTTCCCCCATCTGATCGAAATCGATGCTGTTATCAAGAAGGTACTGTTTCAGATCCGGGCCTGCGCCCCTCACATCGATGATCGAGGTGCCGATATGCTCCCCGATCAATCCGGCCGGGGTACCCTGGATCAGGATTTTGCCGTGGTCCATGATCACCAGCCGGTCGCACAGCTGGGCGGCCTCTTCCATGTAATGGGTGGTGAGCAGAAAGGTCTTGCCCCGGGCCCGCAGGTTCTGCAGCCGTTCCCACAACAGATGCCGGGACTGGGGATCAAGCCCGGTGGTCGGTTCATCGAGGATAATCAGCTCGGGATCATTGATCAGGGCGCGGGCCAGGGTCAGACGCCGGGCCAGGCCGCCGGAAAGTTCCCCCACCTTGGCCTCTCTTTTCTTCTCCAGGGCAAAGAAATGGAGCAGCTCCTCTGCCCGCTGTTTGGCCTTGCGGGTCGGGATACGGAAATACCCGGCAAAAATCAGTAGATTCTGGACAACGGTGAGATCAGGGTCCAGGGTGTTGTCCTGCTGGCAGACGCCGATGCGGGAGCGGATCTGCCGCCACTCGGTCTCGACGTCCAGGCCAAAAATCCGCAGTCGGCCGCCGCTTATCGGCGCAAACCCATAGATCATGCGGATGGCCGAGGTCTTGCCCGCGCCGTTGGGGCCGAGCAGCCCGAAGCATTCCCCAGCCCGCACCTCAAAGGAGATGGCGTCCACGGCGGTAAAGCCGTCATACTGCTTGCACAGGTGTTCCACCTGGATGATGGGTACCCCGTTTGCTCCTGATTCGCTCATCGCTGTCTCTTCCCTCTCTGCATGACTCTCCTGTCCGATACCTTGGACCCACATGAAGGTCCGACCTGGTGGCGCAGATTCAGATCCTGTTGCCGTGGCGCAGCAGGCTTTGCAGACTGCGGTGGGCGGCGAGATACCGGGCATCCTCGGCGTAGGTGGTGGGATAGACGGCCGGTACCGGATGGTGGTGCAGATCACCGTCGACATTGGCAAAGGTAAAGAGGCAGGAGTTGGACAAGGCCTTGGAGGTGCGATCCCTGCTGATCCGCTCGATCCCCGCCTCAACACAGATAAAACTGTCGTTGGTGTAGACGACCCGCGAGGTGAAATGGAGTTTATCGCCCATCCGTACCGGAAAGAAAAAGTTGATCCGGTTGACCGCGGCAATAATGGAACGGTGTGGGGCGACCAGTTCGGAACAGATCGAAGAGAGCTCAAAGGCCCGCCGGATCAGATAGCCGCCAAAGATCATGAACGGCACATTTTCCTGTTCCGGATACATCCGCTCCCAGGCATCGGTGATCAACCGGCGACAGAGAGGGCCGGAAAACCCGGGTTCATCCTGGGCCTGATGGAGCTCGGCCAGCACCTGGTATTCCTCGCGGCTGGGCGGTTCGTGGAGTGCTGCCTGCTGGTGGCGGTATTCCTCACGCCGGGCCAGCGCCTTGCCGGCCCGTCTTTTTTCAAGGGGTTCGGCATATTCCAGGGGAGGCAGCACCACACTGGTCATGCCTTCGCCGTAGCCGGAGCGGGCCACCATGGTAAAATAGCAGGAGGCGATGTGCTGGGTCGGATCACCAGGCTGCTCAACCCGGATGCCGATCTCCAGCGAACTGCGGCCGACATGATTGATACTGGCGGCAACGGTCAGGTCGCAGGTGACCTCAACGGCACGATGGATGACAATGTTGTCAATGGCTGCAGTCACCACCCGGGCAGTGGGATGGAATTGGTTGACGTATTGCAGGGCAGTCTCTTCGGCCACCTTGTCGAGGATTTCCAACAGCAGGCCAAAGCGGAAATTGCCCTGCAGGGGTTCATCCACCACCATGTAGCGGCGGCGCAGGGCCGTGTCGCTGCCCAGCGGTAGGGATTGGTGGTAGATGGTTTCACTGGGTCGCGTCATGGATTTTGCTCATAGGAATAAGGGAAGAGTCGAGTTAGGTACCGGGAAACAGTAAAGAATGCGCCGCCATTTTGCAAGGGGCGAATGGTGAGAGAGGGGCAGCGAACTGCAGGCCCAACTCAATGCAACCCCGCAAAAACGAGGGCAAAGAACCTCGTCTGCAGCTGTATAGTTCATTGATTTTCATAAAAATAGTGTTGACGCTGTTCTTTGGTGCTATCGTTTTGCTCCTTGTCATGAAAACAGATACAACAAGAGCCAGGTCTGCAACCAGCTTCTCCGGGTACAACGGTTATATCGTGTTTGCTAGCTGTTGGATTGGGCTTTTTTTGATACGCGCCAGATACTGGCAACTGGCGAATGAATCAGCGGGTAATGAAACAAGAACCCCCTTTGCAACAGAACACCATGCTCGCCGAGACTCGCGCCTTTCTTGATCGCTGCTGTCTGGTAGATATCGAGACCAACGAGCAGGGGGCAATCTATGCCCTGGGGGCCGTCTTCCGGGAGCAGCGGTTTCTGGCGGGGCCGAAGCAGCGCATCGGCGTGGCGCAACTGGCCGAACTCGACGATTTCGCCCAGGACGCCGAATTCCTCCTGGGTCATAACATCCTGTCCCACGACCTGCCCTGTCTGCGACAGCATGCCCCAGAATTGCGGCTCCTCAACAAACCGGTGGTTGACACCCTCTACCTCTCGCCTCTGGCGTTTCCGGAAACCCCCTACCACCGGCTGGTCAAAAATTATCAGATCGTCCGCGACAGCGTCAACGATCCGGTCGAGGATGCCCTCCTGGCGGGCCAGGTCTTTTCCGAGCAGTGGCAGGCCTTTGCCGGGCAGCTGGCCCGTGGATCGGATGCACCCCTGGTCTATCGGGGCCTGTTTGCCCGTGCCCCCGATTGTGCCGGAATCGCTGCGGCCTTCGGGGCCATGGGCGTCCCCCTGCTCAACGGAGACGATCTGATCGAGGTCTTTGCCTGGCTGGTGCAGGAGGTGGCCTGCCGGGAGGCTTTGAGCCGGTTGGGGGATCAACTGGCCGACGGGCAGACGGTCTGGCCGGCGCTGGCCTATGTCACTGCCTGGCTCACCGTGGCTGGCGGCAACTCGGTACTGCCGCCCTGGGTGCGGCATCATTTCCCCGAGGTGGCGCCCCTGCTCCATCAGCTGCGCGAACAGCCCTGTGACAATCCGCACTGCCGCTATTGCACCCAGCACCATAATCCCCGTCAGACTCTACAGCAGTTTTTCGGTTTTGACGATTTCCGGCCGCAACCGGCCACGCCTGAAGGCGCGAGTCTGCAGCAGGCCATTGTTGCGGCGGCTGCCCGCAACCATCCCCTCTTTGCCACCCTGCCCACCGGCGGCGGCAAATCGCTCTGCTATCTTCTCCCTGCCCTGATGCGCTACCAGCGCCGCAATACCCTGACCCTCGTCATCTCGCCCCTCCAGGCCCTGATGAAAGATCAGGTCGACAATTTCAGCCGCCAGACCGGCACCCATATCGCGGCCGCCCTTTCCGGACTCCTCTCACTGCCGGAGCGCGGTGCGGTCCAGGAGCGGATACGGCTTGGTGATATCGGCATCCTCTACGTCTCGCCCGAACAGTTGCGCAACACATCCTTTGTCAGCCTCATCAACCAGCGCGAAATCGGCGCCTGGGTCTTTGACGAGGCCCATTGCCTGTCAAAATGGGGCCACGATTTCCGCCCCGATTATCTCTATGCCATTCGTTTCATCCGCGAATTCGCCCAAAAGGAGCATACCCGCATCCCGCCGGTGCAGTGCTTCACCGCCACGGCCAAACGTGATGTCCGCCAGGAGATCCTTGATATCATCCAGAGCGAATTGGGCCAGCGGGTCGACCTGTTCAGCGGCGGGCATGAGCGCACCAATCTCCAGTACGAGGTCTGGCCGGTGGCCCCGCATGAGAAACAGCAGGTCATTCTGGGACTGCTGCGCGAGCGCTTTCGACCGCCGGGCAGTGTGGTCATCTATTGCGCCACCCGCAAGCACACCGAACAGCTGGCCGAATTCCTGCAAACAGAAGGCTTGAGTGCCGAGGCCTTCCACGCCGGGCTGGAATCGTCGCTGAAACGGCGCATCCAGGATGAGTTCATCAGCGGCACGGTGCCTATTATCTGCGCCACCAACGCCTTTGGCATGGGGATCGACAAGGAGGATGTCCGCCTGGTGATCCATGCCGATATCCCCGGTTCGTTGGAAAACTATCTCCAGGAGGCAGGACGGGCCGGACGCGACCGGGCGGCGGCCGAGTGCATCCTCATCTTCACCGAACAGGATATCGAGGGCCAGTTTCGTCTGAGCAGCAGTTCGAGCCTCAGCCAGCGCGATATTGCCCAGCTGCTGCGCGGCATCCGCAAGGCCGCAGAGGCCAGGAAAAAAGAAGAAATCATCCTGACCACCGGTGAGCTGGTGCGCTCCGAGGCGGTGGATATCGATCCTGAAGAGTTTTCCGACGCCGACACCAGGGTGAAGACAGCGGTCGCCTGGCTGGAACGGGCTGGTTTTCTGTCGCGCAATGAAAACAACACCCAGGTCTTTCAAGGCAGGCTGCTGGTACGCAATCTCGATGAAGCCGCGGAGCAGATGAAAGATCTCAACCTGAGCCAGCGCCAACAGCAACGCTGGTTTGATATCCTCCTCACCCTGATGAATAAGCGGCCCAATCAGGGGTTCAGCGCCGAAGAGCTGGCGGCCTGCAGTTCCTTTGCCCACACCAGCACCGATCCCCCCCTGGAAACCGAGACCCGGCGGGTTATCCGCACCCTGCACGACATGGCCGAGCAGGGGTTGCTGACCAAGGAAACCACCCTTTCGGCGTACCTGCGTTTCAAGGTGAAAGATTCTTCCGAAAAAAAGTTGCCGCTCATCTGCCGCCTGGAAAAAGATTTCCTCGACCTGCTCAAGCAGACCGAACCCGAGGCAGAGGTGGAAACCGAACTGCACCTGGACCTGCGCCGGGCCAACCAGCAGCTGATCGATAGCGGCCACCCCTCGAGCAGCCCGGAGGGATTGCGCAAGATTCTTTTTGGCCTCAGCCGCGACGGCAAGGGACTGGCCGGTCAAAAGGGCAGCCTTTCGGTCCGGACTCGTGGCAACAACAGTTTTACCCTGTTGCTGCACCGCGATTGGCCATCGCTGACAGCCACGGTCACCATCCGCCAGCAGGCTGCCCACACCGTCCTGCGGACTATTACTGCCTGCATTGATCCCGCCACCCCGGCCGGCACCAACCTGCTGGTGGCCTTCACCCTGGAGCAACTGGTAGCGGCCCTGAAAGCCGACCTGCTCCTCATGCCCAACCTCCGTGACCCGTTGGCCGCCGCCGAACGCGCCCTGACCTTCATGCACGAACAGGGGATTATCGAGTTGCAGCAGGGGCTGGCGGTGTTCAGTCAAGCCATGACCCTGAGCCTGCAGGGAGAAAGCAAGGCGAGAAGATACAGCAAGTCCGACTTTTCGCCGCTGGCCACCCATTACAGTGAGCGCACCTTCCAGATCCATGTGATGAATGAATATGCCCGCTGTGCCCTGGAAAAAATCAGCGTGGCCATGCATTTAGTGGCCTCGTATTTTAACGACGAGAAAGAAGATTTCGTCCACCGTTTCTTTCCGGATCGTGAGAAAACCTTGCAACGGGCAACCAGCGAACAATCCTTTCAGCGCATCGTCGAGGACCTGCGCAACCGCGAGCAGGAACGGATAGTCACTGCCCCGGCGGATACCAACCTGCTGGTGCTGGCCGGGCCCGGTGCAGGCAAGACCCGAGTGGTGGCCCATCGGATTGCCTGGCTGCTCCGGGTGCAGCGGGTGCGAGCTGCGGCCATTCTGGTGCTCTGTTTTAATCGCAGCGCGGTGCTCAATCTGCGGCAACGCCTGCGTGAGCTGGTGGGGGCTGACATGACCGGGGTGACGACCCTGACCTTTCATGGCCTGGCCCTGCGGTTGACCGGTCGCTCCCTGGTAGGTGCCGGCGGCAAGATGGACGAGGACATCGACTTTGCCGCGATCATCCGGGACGCCATCGCCCTGCTCAAGGGAGAGCGCGAGGTGATAGGCCTTGCCGCCGAGGAAGCGCGGGATATCCTCCTGGCGCGCTACAGCCATATCCTCGTGGACGAGTACCAGGATATCGACGCCGAGCAGTACGAATTGATTTCCCTGCTCGCCGGGCGCACCCTCAAGGACGGCGAGGTCAAGCTCTCCATTCTGGCGGTGGGCGATGACGATCAGAACATCTACCGCTTCCGTGGGGCCAACGTCGATTTCATCCGCCGCTTCCACGAGGATTACGAGGCCGAGATCCACTACCTGGTGGAAAATTACCGTTCTTCCGGGCACATCATCGCCGCTGCCAATAGCTTCATTGCCCACAATACCGACCGGATGAAGACCGACCACCCGATCCGGATCAACCGGGCTCGCCAATCCCTGTCCGCCGGCGGCAACTGGCAGAGCCTGGATCCCTCCGTTGCCCGTGGCCGGGTGCAGATACTGACTGCAAAAAACCCGCACCAGCAGGCACTGATCGTGGTTGCGGAACTGCAGCGGCTGCAACGATTAAGCGATCATTGGGATCTGAACCGCTGTGCTGTCCTGGCTCGGGAGTGGCGGGAACTGGACGCAGTGCGCTCTGCCTGTGACGCAGTCGCCATTCCGGTCTGCCTCAACTGGAGCCGGACGAACTTTCCCGGCCTGCATCGCATCCGTGAATGTGCCCAGTTGCTTGAACAGCTCCGGGCTCGACGGGCCGAAACCCTGGACGGCCGGTCTCTTTTAGCGCTGTTGCCCGGTGCGCTCAGCAGCGAGACGCTCTGGTCCGCCAACCTGCGTCACCTGTTGACCCACTGGATTGAGGATACCGGCGGCCTGCCGCAGCCAGTACACCATATCGAAGAGTTCCTCTTTGAGAGCCTGGTTGAGCAGAAACGGGCGCGGAGCCTGGGTGACGGCCTAGCGCTGACCACCGTTCATGCGGCCAAGGGGCTCGAATTTGATCATGTGTTCGTGCTCGGTGACGGCTGGCGGACAGCAGGCGGGGCGGAGGCGGAAGAGGAACGGCGGCTCTACTATGTGGCGATGTCACGGGCCAGGGAAACCCTGCAGCTCTGTACCCTCCAAGGGCAGGCGCATCCCCATGCAGCGCTGCTGTCCGGTGATTTTCTCAGCAGCAGAAGCCCGGCGCCTGCAAAGAGCTCGCCCACCGATTTTTCTTCCTACACCCTTCTCGGTATGAAGGATCTGTTCATCGACTTTGCCGGGATTACCCCAGAACAGTCTCCCGAACGCCGCGCCCTTGAACGCTTGCGGACCGGCGATCGTTTGCAGCTCCAGGCGGCCGGAACCCAGGTACGGCTGATCAGCGAAGGAATCCAGGTCGGACGTCTGGCAAAGACAGCGGCAGATCGATGGCGGGATCATCTCCACCGGATAACCGAAGCACGGGTCGTGGCCATGGCCCGGCGCCAGCGCACCGATATCACGGATGCCGCCTTTCAGGCCCGCTGCCATGGAAACAGTTGGGAAGTGCCCCTGGTGGAACTGCGTTGGCTGGCCGAAGACAGCAGCAACGTCACCTGACCCGCTCACCTTTTTGCGAGGGCACCGCGGTCAGCTTTTTTCACAGGGAGCGGCTCGGCAGCCGCTGATTAAAAAAATAGTGCTGGCAATTTTGATAAAAAGTGGTCATTACGGAAATTATTTTTTTTAATGATTACACAGTAGCGCTAAGGTCTTGTTTTTCTACACGGTCCGGCTGACAACCGGTCTTGGAGCACTTGTGCCTCGGCGATGCAGGAAAGCAAGCGTATCGCCATTTTTTATTGACAGAGATGCCTTGGTGTATTTCGATCATGGAACGGTAAAAGAGACCGGACAACACATCAGATCACGGCAACGGATACCACAACTGACTGCATCGGGCGGATCCGACAACATGCGAGAATTTATATAACCCCAAGTAAAGGCAAAACAATGATTGATCCAGATAATAATGAAGAAGAGAGTCTCATTGAAGAATGTGGAATCTGTGGTGGAGACATCATCATTGACAGTTATTGCGAGGAAGATGATATTGTCTATTGCAATGACTGTGAAGCGGAGTACTTGATTCGCTCCGTTGATCCCATCCGCCTTAAACTGCTCGACGATGACATCGATACCGACGTCGACGACACGGATGACACCTATAATGAAGAATACGATTGATTAACGCCTCCGGGCAGTACTGATCGCACTGCCCGGCCGTTTTCCTAATCTTTGCTCTCGAGGTGTTGAAGAATGAATTTTCTTGATATGCCGACCAAAAAACCGGCCTACAACCAGGCGAAAGCGGTCATACTGCCCATTCCGTATGGCGGCACAGCCAAGGCTCAGACTATGGCCTTGGACAAGGGGCCCGAGGCGATTCTCCAGGCTTCGCAGATGCTTTCCATCTATGATGTGGAAACAAACACCGATGTCAGTGAGCTGGGCATTCTCACCGTGGACGCACTTGCCTGCCCCGAAGGACCGCAAGAAGCGGTGGAGGAGGTTTTTGCCCAGGCCACCCCGCATTTCAAAAAACACAAACTTGTCGCTGGCATCGGCGGCAGCCATCTCATCAGTTTGGGACTGGTCCGTGCGGCGCTGGAACAATACAACAACCTCAGCGTCCTCCATCTCGGGGCCCATCCTCATCTGATCGTCGACGACGGTGCCGTTTACAACGAAGCGGGGGTGATGGCGCGCATCCACGAGAAATGCGCTGTCTCGCATATCGGCATCCGCAGCATGAGCAAGGTCGAACGGAGCAGAATCCACCTCGACAATCTGGTCTTTGCCCGCGATATCTACAACAATGGTCTCAATTCGGCGGCCGACGCCATCGATCTCCTCAGCGACAAGGTCTATATTGCCCTGCACCTCGATGTCCTTGACCCGGCCTGCATGCCCTGCGTGGCCCGACCGGAACCCGGTGGACTCGACTGGTATACGCTCAATGCCTTAATCCGTATGGTGGCCCGGGAAAAATCGATCGTCGGTTTCGATATCACCGGACTGGTTCCGCAGAAAAACGGGGAGCATGCCTCGCTCCTGGCGGCTAAACTGGTCTACAAAACCCTGATCTGTATCATGCAAAATAGTCTTTGATGTAGATATGTCCGTGGGCAAGCGTGCGGCGGTTAGGGGATAAACCGCCGCACACTTGCCCACTCCTCAGCCTCAAAGCTGCGCCTTCCCCGACCCTTCAGGACATAAAAATTGTCCTGACATTAGCGGTCCCCTCCTCCTGCCCAGGTCACAACGTCCCCCTCTCCGCCTCTTCCGTCCTTTCCGCCTGGAGCAACGCAACTGATCGTTGCAATCGTCGGATGCAGAAAATCGAGCCGCAGACCACCACAATCAGGCTGGATAAAAAGATCTGCCAGCCGAAATGTTGATAGAGAATCCCCGGGGCAAAGGAACCGAGGGTGCCGCCGAGATAATAAAAGGAGATGTAGACCCCGTTGGCGATGCCCTTTTTGCTTTTGGCGATGGTATTCACGTAGCCGGAGAGCAGGGAGTGGGCCATGAACATACCGGTACAGAAGATAAACATCGCCAAAAACATGGCCCGGTGATCCTTGATCATGAATCCGCAGATACCGAGGATGTAAAGAAATAAACCGGTCATCGCCACCCTGGTTTCCGAACCGAACAGGCTGATCATCCGCCGCACGTTCAGTGAAACCAAAATACCCATGACATAGCCGAAATACATGAAACCGATTCCGGTCTCGTGGAAGGACGGATTGATCGCCTTCAATTCAAAGGGCAAGAAATTGAGCAGCCCGGCAAAAACAAAGAACACCGAAAAGATGGTGAGATAGAGCCAGAAAAACTGCGGCTGCCTGACCAGATCCACCACCTCGCCAAACCGGGGCCGGCTGTACTGCAGGTTGGCATCCTTTTCCAGGTTGCGGAGGAGAAAAAAGCCCCAGATAAGGAGCAGGCCGAGCACAAAAAAGAAAAACCGCCAGCCAAAGAGGTCAGTGAACAGACCGGAGAGGAATCGGCCGAGGAAACCGCCGAGAATCGTCGCGGCGATATAGCGGGCCACAGCGGCCTGGACATCCTCACGCGGCGCGGTGAAGCTGATGTAACTGATCAACGAGGTCAGGATGGCCGGGATGGCCATGCCCTGCAGGCCACGGATAACCAGCAGCAGCAGATAATTGTTGGTGACGCTGAACACCAGTTCCAGCAGACCGAGGAGAAGAATGGCCGTCCGCACGATCAGCCTGGCGGAGAGCGATTCCAGCAGCACCCCGTAAAACATGGGGGCAATACCGAGCGGCAGCATCATCAAGGTCGTGAAAAGAGTGGCCTGCAAGGGGCTCAGGGCGAACTGCTGCTGAAAAACCGGCTGGATGGGTTGGGCCGCATAGAGGGAACAGAAGGTGATGACCGTGCAGAAATAGATCTTGGTCAAGGGCCCGGGCAGACGAAAGTGTGAGAGAACAGACAAGGTGCAGACTCCTTGATCAGTGATCGTTTCCCCGCGTATCGGGGATCAGGGATGGCGGACGAGCGCTTGCAAATACATCGCGGCTTTCCGGGCCGACTTCAACCTGGCCGCTACGATTCAGGAGCGCATCACCCGGTCGAGGGAAACAATCCGGAAGACACGCAGGAGAAAAAATCTGATCAGCAGTGCCGCCGTCAAGCGGACGCCTATTATAATCCAATAATTGGCGCCGAAAAGGACAAAAAGGAGCACATCCTCGACAATCGAATGGCAGATCATCAAAAAGGTGCCGATGAAAAAAATCTCCTCACGGCTGAGAGTGCCCCGGGTAGCCTCGCGGATGAGGATACCGGCACCATAGGTGATGCCGAGCAGTTGTCCGGCGATAATGGAAAAGGAGGTATTGACCTTGGCGATGTGAGCCTGCATCAGCCGGGTGGACTTCAGCGCATCCATGAGGACGATAATCAGACTGATCAGGACAATAATCTCCACAGCAAGCACCAGCGACTTCCCCAGGGAATGGAGCAACATCTGCCAGAAATCGGTGTACTGGTGAACGGGGATCGGGTTTTTCCGGACTGTATCACCAAAAAAGGCAGCGGGCATGAGAAGAACGGGGATGACCGTGAGGCAGGCCCCCACAGCTCGCAGGATGATGGAATAGCCAAAGGAGATGCCGAGCTTGGCCATGATCGTGCATTCGACGATCATCGAGTGGCAGACCCCGAGGAAAACCCCAAGGACGGTCCACTGGTAGGGAGAAAGCCCCAGGGGTGCGGCAAAGGCGATGCCGGCATAGATATTGATGAGCACCCCTCCGGCCAGGGCCACTGCGGCCTCAGGGGGCAGATCGAGCAGCGAGGTGAAGGGGGCAAAAAGAAAGCCCGCATAGCGGAGCAGATCAAAATACAACAGGACATCTGCGAGGGTATAGAGGGGAATCACCAACTTGAGAATCAACAGGCTGCTCGTCGCGGCGGACTTCAAGCTGTCAAGGAGACGGTGTTTCATATACGTTCTTGGAGGCTGGAGGGAGTGCGGTCACAAAACAAAGAAACGAGGCGCTGGATTGCTCCAACCGCTCGTCTATACCGGCAGGGCCGACGGGACTCGAACTCGCGGGCTCCAGCGTGACCGACCTGTACACAAGGTAAGGGTCTAGGTTTCATGGTCATTCTTAGAACACTTGACTCATGAAAAATACTTCCATTGAACGCAGAAAGCCCCCAACAAAGCACCCTCTCCTCTTGGCCACACCGGAAATCAAATCCTGGGTATTCACTAAGAAGTAGGCCACAATGAGAACCTGTGTTCAGGTAACGATTCACACCCTTGCAGTTGCCCCTTCCTACCACCTATAGCCAACCAAATAGCCAACTACCACCCATAACCAATTGCTTGGAGAAACGCCCGCGTCAAAATCATGTGCCCCGTCCGTGTAGGATGGACACGATCCCAAGCAAGCGCCATCGGATGGAGTTGCTGCAGCACTGCGTCAAAGGCCGCTTGCGTATCCACCAGGAGCGCGTCATAGGTTTTCGCCAAAAGTCGTACTACCGCGCCAAAGTCATCCATCATCGCGCGCATGTCATCGGCTCGATTGGGTTCAATAAAATACGGAGTCATCAGAACAAGCCCTTGCAACCTGGGACGGGTGGTCCTAACTAATGTTTCCAAAATCCGGGTATATTCTTCCAGCGACACATGCGCTTCTGATTGCAGCGGGGTATCAAAGTGTCGCCAGACATCATTGATGCCAATACAGATCGACAACCAGTCGGGCTGCAAATCCAACACATCTGATTGCCAGCGTTCTTGCAAATCACGAACAATGTTCCCGGATAGGCCCATATTGACCACTCGAATCCCATGGGCTGGATAACGGGCCGTTAATAATCCGTCAACAAGACTCACGTAGCCATGTCCCAAGGCATCAAATAAACCTTCTCCAACCGGACGGGCGCGGTCGCAATCCGTAATCGAATCGCCAATCATCACTAATTTACTATGGGGTTGTATAAGCATCTGTTTCTTTCAAGGGTTGAGACACCGCTTCGCCAGGCATGGGCTGGTTATCGGTGAAAGAATCTACCGGCGAGGATATTGCCCACTTTCATAACGCGCTTTATTCCGGTTACGTTTTCTGATGCATTTCTCTACCCAACAGCAAAAGGAGTATTGCGGAATCGATCCTTATGCCAGATTTTTTTACGCTTCCACTTTTTCCGATCTGCAAGGGGGGTAATTATTGACAACCGGAGGCCATATAGAGGTTGGGCGCTATTTTTAATTTCTCGAATTAATGCTGTCGGTTATTCTGTGAATCCGCGCTCTTTCATGGATTCACTATTTTCAAAAAACGCCATTCCTGTTTTCATTTTTCGGAATCCGTGTGTTTGGTAGAATCCTTCTTTTCCTGGAGATGCATAAAGAATGACGTTGCAATGTGAGATTTGAGACAGCAAATTGTTTATTAAAATCTTTCCGACTCCTTTCCCTTGGAATTCGGGGATAACCGCACAGTCATAGACAGCAGCTTGATAGGTACCATCAGAAATCGCTCGACCAAAACCGATTAATTGGCCAGCGTTATAGATAAAAATGGTAGCGAAGCTCGCTTCAAATGCTTTTCTGTGCACATCGGGTTCATAGAACGCCATTCCTACGCGTTTCAAAATTTCCGACAGCGTCTTCCAGTTTACTCCTACACAATTTTTTTTGACGTCTAATTGCATCAAAACCTCGTAGCTTCTGCTCCCAACGGTGAAATAACCTGCCGACCAATGCGTTGCCCACCTTTCAGAACGCGCTTAGTCCCGGTCAGACTTGTTGGCTGGTTAGTTTTTTTGGATGGCCTGAATAGAGCTTCTGGCCTTTCTCGTTGATGCAGTTGTAAACTTCACATCTTCTGGCGGAGCTGTTTTTTTTCATTCAGACCACCCTGAATTCCTTGAAGCGCACATCCCCAGACAAAGCAGGCCAAGATAACGGCAAACAATATCAACCACGGTAAAAGGATCACTGCCCTTGATCACCCTGCCGGCATATCGACCGAGTTCGCTACATGGTTGATGCACGCACCGACCAGAGTCAACCCGAAGTGGCAGGTGTAGAATTCGTCACCACTTTGTTCCAGGATCATTCGCTTCATATTTTCACCCGCCAGGTAACTTTTAAAGACAGATGAACATTGCAGTATTTTTATTAAAATTTCAATAAGTTGATTTCGATATCAGCTTATTATTGCGGACACTTTCTCACTGAGGCAGGTGGAATTATCGAGGATATCGTTTTAGAAGGAAAGAAAATTCGTCTTTATTCACGAAAACCCAAAGACGGCAGGCTTGAATGTGAGGGAATACCGATAGCGAATCACTGCACCCTATCCCTACAGGTACATCTTGATCACCTAGATGCATCGATTTGGGCTTTTCCAAACCCGGGGGAAGGGATTGCCCTCTTTTGCAAGAGGCTAATGAAGGGGTTGTTTAGGTGGGATTACTGTGGGGCAATTCTTTGCTCTGTGTTCTCTGGTCCTGAGACGGCCGGCATTCATTCTGAAAACAAGGCTCAGCGCATCGACACAAACACAATTTCACGGCACAAAAAGTTGACTATCACGGAACAAGAGCTAGATCAGTTAAAATCTTGCCGATCCTCCTTGCCCTTTCTACCAGAAGGCCTTTAGGCAAAAAAAAACGGGTAGCTGGATTTCTCCAACTACCCGTATATACTGGCGGGGCCGACGAGACTCGAACTCGCGACCTCCGGCGTGACAGGCCGGCGTTCTAACCAACTGAACTACGACCCCAGTATCTGTGGTGGGCGAAACAGGGCTCGAACCTGTGACCCTCGGCTTGTAAGGCCGATGCTCTCCCAGCTGAGCTATTCGCCCCAAGGTTGACGGTGTATTTATCAGGATACGGGCAGTCCGTCAAGCAAAAAACATAACATCTACAAAGTAATACCAAATTCACCCGGCCCCTTTCCGCCACGGCAGCCAAAAAGTTTTTCCTTACTGCGCCGGGGTGTTGTGGGATGAGATTGTAAAGTCGCCGAAAATGGATTCCAAGGACACATCTTTAAACAAGGTCTCCCCTTCCCTCACCATCAGGGCACGCTGTAACACCTCATCGACATCGTCCACCAGGGTAATAGTCAGGCTATTACGAATCTTCTGGGGCACATCACGGAGATTGCGTTCGTTCTCCCGGGGAATCAACACATTGGTGATATTGCCCCGTTTGGCTGCCAGCAACTTCTCGGTGAGGCCGCCAATGGGGAGTATCCGACCCCGTAGGGTAATCTCTCCGGTCATGGCCAGCGTACGGTCCACCGGCAGCTTGAGAATGGCAGAGACAATGGCCGTAGCGATGGTGATCCCCGCCGAGGGCCCATCTTTGGGGATAGCCCCTTCCGGCACATGGACATGAATATCGATCTTCTGATAAAAATCGGCGTCCAAGCCTAACCGCATGCCGCGGGAGCGGACATACGACATGGCCGCCTGGGCAGATTCCTGCATGACATCACCGAGTTTACCGGTGATGGTCAACTTGCCGGAACCGGGCATGATGGTGGCCTCGATCTGCAGCAATTCACCGCCGACCTCGGTCCAGGCCATGCCGGTGGTCAGGCCGATCTCATCGTGTTCTTCGGCAAGCCCGAAACGATATTTGGGAACACCGAGATAGCGTTCAATACCCTGGGGGGAAATCCGATATTTCTTTCGGGGCTCCTTGTTTTTGAGCCGTTCGCGCGCCACCTTGCGGCAGACACTGGCAAGGGTCCGCTCCAGACTGCGAACACCGGCCTCCCGAGTGTACCGCCGAACAATCTCAAGGATGGCCTTGTCGTTGAGGGCGATCTCATCGGGTTTGAACCCATTGGCTTCCAACTGCTTGGGCAGAAGAAAATCGGTGGCGATGTTAAGTTTGTCTTCCTCGGTGTAGCCATTGAGCTGGATGATTTCCATACGATCCTGCAAGGGGACCGGGATACCATGGAGCGTATTGGCCGTGGTGATGAAAAAGACCTCGGAAAGATCGTAATCGACATCGAGATAATGATCGTTAAAGGCATAGTTCTGTTCAGGATCCAGGACCTCGAGCAGGGCTGCTGAGGGGTCGCCGCGGAAATCGACACTCATCTTGTCGACTTCATCCAGACAGAAGACGGGATTGATCACGCCGGCCTTTTGCATCGACAGAATAATCTTGCCGGGCATGGCACCGATGTAGGTGCGCCGATGTCCCCTGATCTCAGCCTCGTCGCGGACACCGCCCAACGACAGACGCACAAATTCACGCCCCATGGCCCGGGCAATGGATCGACACACCGAAGTCTTGCCCACACCCGGAGGGCCGACCAGGCAAAGAATCGGTCCACGAATTTTCTTCACCTGGGTCTGGACCGCCAGATACTCCAGGATGCGTTCCTTGGGTTTTTCCAGGCCATAATGGTCTTCGTTGAGCACCGTTTCCGCCCGCTCGATATCAATTTTGGAGCGCGATTTCTTTTTCCAGGGCAGGCTGATGATCGCATCGATATAATTGCGAACCACTGTTGTTTCTGCAGACATGGGTGGCATCTGGCGGAGTTTTTTGAACTCCTTGGCCACCTTTTCCTTCACCGACTTGGGCAGGCTCTTTTTCTCTATCGCCAGCTGAAGCTCGGTCAGATCATCGCCGCCCCCCTCGCCCTGTCCCATCTCTTCCTGAATGGCGCGCATCTTTTCGGAGAGATAGTAATTGCGCTGGGTGGAACCCATCTTTTTTTTGACCTTGGCATGGATATCCTTCTCCATCTCGGAAAGTTCCATTTCCCGATAGAGGATTTCCAGTACCCTGGTGATGCGTTGCGGCAGGCTGACCAGCTCGAGGATCGACTGCTTTTCTTCCGTCTTCAGCTGGATATGGGAGGAAATGAGATCCACCATCCGCGAGGGATCTTCCAGGGAGGTGATCGACTTCAAGACCTCGCGCGGCAGTTTCTTGTTACTCAGAGTGTATTGATCAAAGGTCTTGCGCAGTTCACGGAGATAGGCGGGGACATCTTCCCTTTCCATATCGACATCCGGAGACTCGACCAGCCGGACTGAATAAAAAGAATCTTCTTCAACCCCACCCTCGAAGGCGCCGACGATAATGGCCCGACGCTTGCCTTCGACCAGGGCTTTTATCGTTCCATCGGGCAGGCGCAACAGCTGCATAACCGAGACGAGCGTTCCCAGGGAATATAAATGCCTTTGTTCGGGATCATCGACACGGGCATCTTTCTGGGTAACCAGGAAAATGAGAGATCGACTTTCCATGGCCGCTTCAAGCGCCAGGATCGATTTTTTTCTTCCGACCACCAGGGGGGCAACCATTCCGGGAAAAAGGACAATGTCCCGGAGTGGCATCAGAGGATAAGTTTCAGCAGTCCGTTCACTCATAGGCAGGTCTCAGGCGAGTTTTTTTGTTTCAGCGTTATTATACAGGATAACCGGATACTCACCCTGGGTAATGACCTGTTCGTTGATCACACATTCCGTGGCATGTTCGTCCGAGGGTAACTCGTACATCACATCCAGCATGCATTCTTCCATAACCGAACGCAACCCTCGAGCCCCGGATTTACGAACCAAGGCCTTCTGGGCGATAGCCTTGAACGCACCCTCAGTGAAGCGCAGGGTCACCCCTTCAAACTCAAACAGCTTTTGATACTGCTTGCTCAGGGCGTTTTTGGGCTCTTTCAGGATACGGATGAGGTCATCTTCAACCAGTTCTTCCATGGTGGCGATCACCGGCAGGCGACCGACCAATTCGGGGATTAAGCCGAATTTGAGCAGATCCTCGGGTTGAATGCTGGCGAGCACTTCACCGATAGTGCGTTGGGTCTGGCTGACCACCTTCGCCCCGAATCCCATGGCCTGGGTTCCGGTTCGCCGTTTGATTACCCCATCCAGGCCGACAAAGGCTCCGCCGACGATGAAGAGAATATTGGTGGTATCGATGCGTACCAGTTCCTGCTGGGGGTGCTTGCGGCCGCCTTTGGGCGGAACCGAGGCATTGGTGCCCTCAATAATTTTGAGCAGCGCCTGTTGCACGCCCTCGCCGGAGACATCACGGGTCAGGGAAGCGGAATCGGATTTACGGGCAATCTTGTCGATTTCGTCGATATAGATAATACCGCGTTCGGCCTTCTCGATATCATAGTCAGCGGCTTGGAGCAGGCTGACCAGAATGTTTTCCACATCTTCGCCGACATATCCGGCCTCGGTCAACGTGGTTGCATCAGCGATGGTGAATGGCACGTTGAGCAATCGAGCCAGGGTCTGCGCCACCAGGGTCTTACCGCTGCCGGTAGGACCAATAAGAATGATATTGGATTTCTGCAGCTCGACATCGCCGGTGCCGGTAGGCTGGGCGTTGATCCGCTTGTAGTGGTTATGAACCGCCACTGAAAGAATCCGTTTGGCGTGCTCCTGGCCGATCACATATTCATCGAGATGGGCCTTGATCTCCTTGGGTTTCAAAACCTGACTTCCTGAATCCGTCCCGGTTTTCTCGTCTTGGGAGGAATCCATCACGATTTCATTGCACAGCTCAATACATTCGTCGCAGATATATACATTAGGTCCGGCAATCAACTTGCCGACCTCTTCCTGACTCTTACCGCAAAAGGAACAGATGCAGGCTATGCTCTGCTCGTCATGAAATTCGTTACTCACCGTTACTTCTCCCCGCCTAATTCCTCACGGCTGGTCAAAACTTTATCGATAATGCCGTACTGACAGGCCTCGACCGCACTCATGAAGTTGTCGCGTTCGGTATCGGCCTGGACCTTTTTGATCGATTTACCGGTATGCTTGGACAAAATGGTGTTGAGATCGTGGCGCATCCGCAGGATCTCCCGGGCATGGATATCTATATCCGATGCCTGCCCCTGGTAACCGCCAATGGGCTGGTGGATCATGATCCGCGAGTTGGGCAGGGCATACCGTTTTCCGGCAGCACCGCTGGCAAGAAGGAATGCACCCATGGAAGCGGCCTGTCCCATGCACAATGTGGCCACGTCGCAGCGGATGTATTGCATGGTGTCATAAATAGCCATACCGGCAGTGACCACGCCGCCGGGTGAATTGATGTAAAAGGTGATGTCTTTGTCCGGGTCGTCCGCCTCGAGAAACAGCAACTGGGCGACAACGACACTGGCAACGTCGTCGTTAACCTGGCTCCCCAGAAAAATAATCCGCTCTTTAAGCAGGCGCGAATAGATATCAAAAGCCCGTTCGCCGCGCGGGCTTTGTTCAACAACCATGGGAACCAAATTCATTCTTTTCTCTCCAAAAAAACACTTCAAGGCAGCGGGCAATCAGCCCGCTGCTGGGTAGACGCTCTTTGCAACCGATGCGAGGTTCAGGCCTCGGTCTTCTCCACGACGGGTTCCAAGATGGCTACTTCCGTTATTTTTGCCTGATCGCGCAGAAAATTAAGGACCTTTTCATTGTGCAGTTCATTCATAAACGGCAGAATCTCTTCACGTCGTTGAAAATATTTCTTCACCTCGTCAAGGGTCATCCGGTACTGATCGGCGATGCGCTGATAACCGCGCTGGATATCCTCGTCGGCAATCTTAATCTCTTCAACCTCGGCAATCTTCTTCAGAAGAAAATCGCCTTTAACCCGCTTGGCTGCCACTTCTTTGTTTTTGGCTACCAATTCCTCAAGGTTAATACCGGCGGATTCAAAAGACAATCCGCTCCGCTTGAGATTCTCTTCGGTCTGCTTGAGCATTTCCTGAATCTCATAGTTGACCAGACGCTGCGGCACCTCAAAGGGGTTGAGCTCAATCAGCCTGTGCATGATTTTATCGTCAAGATCACCCTTGAGGGCATCATCCTTGGCCTTCTGCAAACGGGTACGGATATCCTGCTTCAACTCGTCAAGGGTGGCCAGTTCAGGCTTGATGTCCTTGGCAAATTCGTCATCAAGGGCAGGCTTGATCCGCACTTTGACATCCTTGATATTAACCTTAAATTCCACCTTTTTACCGGCAAGCACCGGGTTCGGATAATCAGCAGGGAAATCGACATCATAAAGGGTCTTGTCGCCCTTCTTCAGGCCGAGAAGTTTCTCCTCAAAATCCTTGCCCAGGCGGTGCATACCAATATCAACATTGTAGTTCTCGTTGCGCACCTCTTTCATGGCCTTGCCGTCATGGAAACCCTGGAAATCGACAACCGCCATATCGTCCATGGCAATACCATGGTCCTCCTCAGCGGTCTGCAGAGCCGCCTGGTGCCGCTGCAACAATTTAATTTCTTTGTCGATCTCTTCCTCGGTGACCGCCATAACCGGTTTTTCCACTTCCAAGCCCTTGTAATCCTTCAATTCAATCTGCGGCTTGATATCGACCAAGGCAACATAGATGAAGGTTCCATCCTCGGGAAATTTATGTTCGATGATCTCGGGATGGACAACCGGCTCAATGCCCTTTTGTTCGATAGCGGTAAAGTATGAGTCCTGGACCAGTTTCTCACCAACTTCGGATTCGATCTGCGCTTTAAAATTTTTCTCAAGCACACCCTGGGGAATTTTTCCGCGGCGAAACCCTTTCAGTTTGACCTCTTTGTTGACCTTGGCATAAGCCTTATCCATGGCTTGCCCTACGGTTTCCTGAGGAAGGGTGATGGTCAGTTTTCTTGTCAAGTCAGAGAGATTTTCGACGACGATTTCCATGGACTGCAGTTCCTCTTGTTCGGTTTTCTGCGGCTATGACCCCGGCAGCGTGAGTTATTTCCTAGCCCGCTTTTTGTACTCTGTCCGCGTGCTGTGTTTGACTTTCCTGGAGGTGCTTGGTGCGAGAGGGGGGACTCGAACCCCCATAGGCTAGGCCTGCTGGATCCTAAGTCCAGTGCGTCTACCAATTTCACCACTCTCGCAATATATTAAACTGCAACTAATAACCAGAATAACGAATCCCGTCAAGTAATCGATAGAGTGAAAAAGATGTATTATCAACAAATTTAAGACATTAACCTAAAGAAAAAACTATTCCAGCTCGCCCTTGGTTTCACCGGCCGCCTCACCGGATCTGATCAGAACGGCCGAGACCAGGGGCAGGATCAGGAGGGCAGCGGACGTAAGCTGAAAGGCCCGGCGCATGCCCCAAGAATCCATACTTATCCCCGCCAGCATCGCACCGGTGAACACCCCGGCGCTCATCGCCAGATTGAACACTCCCATCATGGTGCCGTGGCCGAAATGAGTACGTCCCTCCTCGGCGGCATAGGCCCCGAGCACGGGCCAAAGCACCGCCTCGCCAAAACCGAGGAACAGATACATCCCGACCATCGCCGGAAAATTGGTCATCGAAGGAATAAAAAAAACCGCGATACTCATACAGACACAACCGCTCACCAAGAGCGGCACCTTGTCGTATCGATCCGCCAGCTTGCCGAAAGGAACCTGAAGCACGGCGTTCATGAGTGTCCTGCCGGCAATGACCACCCCTGTTTGCAGCGCACTGCTCCCCGGCCACTCCGACATCATCAGCGGTAGAAACGCCATGGTCGGCACCATTATAATAACAGTGGCAAAGCGGGCAAGGAGGATACCCATGGTTCGTCTGCGTTTGAGCATCAAGCGGACATTGACCAGCAGGCCGGAGTGTTTCTGCCGGTCGATAGGGCAGCAGGCGGGCATGTTGCGAACCACCAGCACAAAGGCGAGAAAACAGAGTGTGGCCATCATATAAAATACCGAAGCCAATCCCCAGATATCAGCAAAAAAACCACCAAACACCGGACCCGCCCCAATACCGCAAAAAATCGCGATATTGATGACGCTCATATAGCGCCCTTCCTGGCCGGGCGGTGCCAGGAAACTGGCATAGGCCATGGCGACCGGAATGATCATAGCAGAACCGACCCCCTGGAAAAGACGAATGAGCACCAGTTGCAAGACGCTGGTGGCATGGGGAATAAGCAGCCCGACCAACCCATAGATGAACAGGCCGGCCACCAGGAAACCTTTGCGTCCCCACCGATCGGAAAGACTGCCGACCACCGGTTGCAGGAGACCACGGCTCACCGAAAAGGCCGCGGTAATCACTCCAAGGGTGAAACCAGTGGCTCCCAGCTGGGTGGCCAGTACCGGCAGCACCGGAATGATTATGCCAACGCCCAAGAGGGCGATGAAGACCGACAGCACTACGGTAACGAGTATTCGGTTGATCATGAGGCGAAAAAGGAATGCGATAGTCTTGAAGCGATGAGAGTATTGTTGACCTGGAAAATGTGCATAAACAGGCAACAACCAGGTTCTGCCCCGGCCCTACCCGCAACCCTTCATACCACCTGCCACGGGGAAAGCAAACTGCTCTTTCTTCCAGGGCCACACCCTTGCAATCCTGCCTCGGGACAACTTCTCCGGCGATGGCTTGAACAACCCTAAAAAACACCGTATACTTGCCGGATTGATTATCCTTCATCCGTAAACGGCCGCCGCAGAACCAACCCTCCAGGAGGAAGACATGGAAAACATCGCATTCAAGGCAATGATTGTCACTGAAACAGCCGACAAGCAGTTCATCCGCACCATCAGCGACAAACACCTCAACGACCTGCCCGAAGGCGAGGTCCTGATCAAGGTCTGCTATTCCTCCCTGAATTATAAAGACGCCCTCTCCGCCTCGGGCAATAAGGGGGTAACCCGAAAATATCCCCATACCCCTGGTATTGACGCGGCCGGACGGGTTGCCAAAAGCGCAGTCCCCGCCTTTCAACCCGGTGACGAGGTGCTGGTGACCGGCTATGATCTGGGCATGAATACCGCTGGTGGCTACGAAGAATATATCCGCGTTCCTGCTGCCTGGGTAGTTCCGCTACCCGCGGGTTTGAGCCTGCGAGAGAGCATGATCTACGGTACTGCCGGCTTTACCGCCGCCCTCTCCTGTTTTAAACTTATTAATTACGGTGTCACTCCGGACCGAGGTCCGGTGTTGGTGACCGGGGCCACCGGCGGGGTCGGCTCCATTGCCCTGGCTATCCTCGCTCAATCGGGCTACACGGTGACGGCAGTCACCAGCAAACTCAACGAAGCCCCATATCTACATCAACTGGGAGCCAAAGAGGTCATCGGCTCCACTGAGGCCGACGACCAGAGCGGCCGCCCTCTGCTCAAACCACGCTGGGCCGGAGTTGTCGACACCGTGGGTGGCAACATCCTCGCCACCGCCATCAAGACCACCCTTCGCGGCGGCACCGTTACCTGCTGCGGCAATGTGACCTCCGGTGAATTGCACACCTCTATCTATCCCTTTATTCTCAACGGCATCAGCCTTGCAGGAATTGATTCGGCCACCACCCCGATGGATCTCCGCCTGCGGGTATGGAACAAACTGGCCTCTGAATGGAAGCTCAACCACCTCGAGGCCATAACCAACGAACTGCCCGGTTTGGAAGCCCTCGACACCCAGATCGGACTGATCCTCCAGGGAAAACACCGGGGCCGGGATATCGTCAAGATCAGCGACTGATCACGCACTGCCCCATGTGCCGATGCACCACACGGATCAAGCCCCTGCCGAACTTACGACAGGGGCTTGATCCGAGACTGCCCTGAATCCTCCTCCTCACCGACGCCGATGCTCCTCGCCGATCACAACAAAGCCGCCCTGATTCTGCCGGACAGATCTATCACCTACAACCAACTGCTTTCTGCGGCCCACGGTTACGCCCGCCTCTTCCCGGTTGATACGGAACGAGTGGATCTACGCCTTCTATGCGGCCTGGGGCAACCGGAGCACGGTGGTGCCCGTCGATCACCTCTCAACAATCGAAGAAATCACCTTTATTGTCAGCGACTGTCGGCCGCAGGTCTGGTTTTGCTCCCGGGAACGGCTGCCGTTGCTGGAAGAGGTGCGTGCCGGACTTGATTATATGCCGCAGCTCCTGGTCTTTGAGGATATTCCCTTGCCACAGGAACCGGCAGCCAGCCCGGTCGATCCTGTTGATCCGCAGGCCCTGGCCCTGTTCATTTACACCTCGGGCACCACCGGCACACCCAAGGGGGTCATGCTATCCTTTGAAAACCTCCTGGCCAATATCGAGGCGGTGACCCTCGGAACCCCGATCTACAGCCGTGACGAGCGAGTGCTGATGCTGCTCCCCCTGCACCACATCTTCCCCCTGCTCGGCTCCATGGTGATCCCCTTCTCTATTGGTGCCACTGTGGCCCTGTCGCCTTCGCTGTTGGCCGAAGACATTGTCGCGACCCTGCAAAAAAACCGAATCACCCTTCTTATCGGGGTGCCCCGGCTTTACAGCCTGATCATGAAGTCGATCCAGGCTAAAATTACGGCGAGTAAAATTGCCTCCCTCCTGTTCCGGCTGGCCGAAAAGGTCGCCTCTCCCCGGTTCTCCCGCCTGCTGTTCCACTCGGTTCACGAAAAATTCGGCGGCCACCTGAAATTTCTGATCAGCGGCGGAGCGGCCCTAGACCCTGAGGTGGGCAACCAGTTTACCACCCTCGGTTTTGAGATTCTCGAGGGCTATGGCATGACCGAGACCTCGCCGATGATCAGCTTTACCCGTCCCGGCCAGGTGAAGATTGGTTCGGCCGGTACGGCTATGAGCTGCACCACCATCGACATCCGTGACGGCGAAATCGTGGTGGCTGGTAAGGAATATCATGCAGGGCTATTGGAACCGGCCCGAGGAAACCGCGAAAGTGCTCAGGGACGGCTGGCTTTATACCGGCGATCTCGGTTACCTCGACGATGCGGGGCGTCTGTTCATCACCGGCAGGAAAAAAGAAATCCTGGTGCTCTCCAACGGAAATAATATCAATCCGGCGCTGATCGAGCAAGCCCTGGAGGCCAGAAGCAATGCCATCAGCGAGGTGGGCGTCTTTCTAAAAGATGACATCCTCCAGGCCGTGATCCGCCCTAACCTCGCAGTGATCAGGGAAAAAAGTATATCCGCTTGGACGACTATTTCCGCTGGCAGGTCATTGACCGCTATAATCAAGCGGCCGCACCTGCAAAGCGAATCCTCCATTTCACCTTGGTGGAGGAAGAACTGCCTAAAACCCAGCTGCTCCCGCTTTAAACGGGATGAGGTTGTAAAATTCACCAAAATCGATCCTGGCCGGCCAGCTTTCTTCCTTCAGGGTAAAAATCTGGCCTGGGCCACTGCTTTTCACTGGAGAAACCGGTGAAAATCCTGCTTTC
>JBBRBT010000032.1:0-41732 GCA_038205495.1 Desulfobulbales bacterium | reverse complement strand
GGGGAACACATTGAGCCGGTACCAGAGATCCTCGCGGAAGCGGCCCTTTCTGACTTCCTTTTCCAGGTTGCGATTGGTGGCGGCAATAATTCGGGCATTGACCTTGATGGTGCGGGTACCGCCCAACCGTTCAAACTCGCCATCCTGGAGCACCCGGAGCAGCTTCCCCTGCAGTTCAAACGGTAACTCTCCTATTTCATCCAAAAAAAAGGTGCTGCCGTCGGCGACCTCAAAACGCCCCAGATGCCTGGTGAGAGAACCGGTGAACGCCCCTTTCTCATGGCCGAACAGTTCGCTTTCGATCAGGTTTGCAGGCAGGGCCGAACAATTGACTTTGATAAGGGTTTGATCCTTGCGCGGACTCAGGTCGTGAATAGCCCGGGCAATCAATTCCTTGCCAGTCCCCGTCTCACCCTGGATCAAGACTGTGGTATCGCTGCCGGCAATTTGTTCGATTTTATAGAGGACGTATTTAAGGCCGTCGCTTTGGTCGATCATTTTTGCATGGTTGTACTCCAGTTTAATCTCTTCCTGGAGATAGCCCCTTTCCGCCACCAGCTGTTCTTGTAATTTTTCTATTTCGGCGAGAGCCATTTCAGCCGTTTGTCTTCTTTCTTCCGCCTCCTCCCTGGCGGCAACAAACTCGGCCGTTCGTTTGGCAACCATCTCCTCAAGGCCTCTTTTGTAATATTGCCGCTCGGTGACATCCTCAAACACCGAAAAAACTTCCGAGGGAGATTGCTCCCCCGGAGAAAACACGGGGACGGCATCGATACAGACCCAGCGATACTCACCCTGTTTCGAGTTGAACACGCCCATAATCACGTTGCGCACCGGCAGACCGGTCCGCAATGCCACCTGAGTCGGATGCTCCGAAACGGGGAAGGGTTCCCCGTTGTCGCGCAGGGTGTCATGTTCCCCCAGTCCTGTGCTGCCGATAAACTGCTCGCTGTCCTTGCCGAGGATATTTTCGGCCGCCGGATTCATGGCAATGATTTTGCCATCGGCAGCCCGATGGACTACCCCTTGGGGCATCGTTTCCACTAGTACCCGATGCCGTTCAATGCTTTGGCGCAGTGCCTCCTCAACCCTTTTACGCTCGGAGATGTCGGTGACTACGAGGTGAAAGAAAGAAGAATGTGCCGTCTCGGCCTTGGCTGGTAGTTCCATGCAGATGTCCCCAGAATGCTGCTTGATCCATGCCGAGCAACCGCAGTTCGCATTGCTGCGGCTCGTTGCTCTCAAGGAGCTGTTTGCGGAAGAAATAGTAGGTGTCCTGGTCCTCGGCGAGGATGAAGTTGGAAAAGCGTTGAAGGGTCAGCTGGTCTCGGTTCACGCCCAGCATGATGGCGCCGGTACAATTGACCTCCACCAGCAGGTTTTGCGTGCTCAAGGTAAAATACCCGACCGGCGCCAGCTCATAGTGATTGAAGTATTGGTTCCGCACAGTTTCCAGTGCCGCCTGGATGCGGCGGAGCTCCTCATTCTGCATCTCCAGCTCGATCTGTTGCACCTCGAGTTCGTAGAGCATCCTGCGGGTTTCTTCGGACGACAGGGCGCTGATATTTTGCGGTGGCTGGGGCACTTTTCCCCGGATACTTTTTTTTGTCTGTTCCCACGGGATAACCGCCTCGTTGGCGGCGTAGGGGGCGCTGCTGGATTGCTTGGCCTCCAGCAGAGCATGACCTATTTGTTGTATCAGCGTCTCTTTCATTGGAGTTATTTTATCTGGCACTTAAACCTGTATGGGCGAAGCAGGAATAAAGAGGTTAAAGGTCGCGCCACATCCTGGAGCTGATTCGACAACAATACACCCTTGATGTCTTTTCAGGATAGAATAGGCCGAGGTCAATCCAAGCCCACGTCCCTTTTCCTTGGTGGTGAAATAGGGATCAAGTACCTCGCCAAGATTTTCTTTAGGTATGCCGCTTCCCTGGTCGGTGATCGATATTTTGACATATTTCCCTCTGTTCAGCGGTAGATCCAGGGGGGCATTGACAATCATATTTTCTAAACGAACCGTGATCGTACCTCCATCAGGCATGGCCTGATCAGCATTCATCAGGATGTTGGTCAGTGCCTGGCCGATTTGCCCATCATCCGCTTCAATATTCCAAAGATCCTTGGGGAGGGTGTAGGCACAAGCCGATTTGGTGCCGCTCAAGGCAAGATGGGTGTAACTCTTGATCAGATATGCGGCAGAAATGGACGTGATGACCGGTGCGCCGCCCTTGGAAAACAACAGAAACTGCCGGATCAGGCCTTCCGCCTTCGTCGCGGCGGTTTCAACAATAGTCAGGCGCTCATACGCTTTATCCGTTGGCGAGAGCTGCATTTTTGCAAAAGAGATATTACCCATGATAACCATGAGGATGTTGTTGAAGTCATGGGCCATGCCACCGGCGAAGAAGCCCAGGGTCTCAAGCTTCTGGGCCTTGAGCAGTTCTTCCTCGTCCCGTTTACGCAGGGTGATGTCTTTGTACGCTCCCAATATCCCGATTATATTATCATCCCCATCCCGAAGCGGTACTTTGGAGACAGAGAGCCAAATCTGTTTGCCCTCGGGTGTGGTCTGGATTTCTTCACAATGTAATTTTGGTTTTCCCGAATTCATGACCTCAAGGTCATCTCGGCGAAAGCTTTCGGCTTGTTGCCGCCATGCCATGCTGTAATCGTCAAGACCGATCAACTCCTCGGGAATCTGGTATCCCGCGTCCTCGGCGAATAACTGGTTACACCCCATGAAAACCGAGCTCATATTTTTCCAGAAAAGACGAACCGGAATGGCATCCAGAACTGATTTTAACAGGTTTTTAGCATCGTTTGCTTTTTGTTCACTCTGCCGCAGTGCCTCTTCCGTTCTCTTGCGTTTGCTGATATCGGTGATGACCATGCGGCACTCGGTCTTGCCACCGGCCAGCAGTACGGTGGAGGTGGCCAGTTGTGCCCAGAATACCGTCTCGTCCTCTTTGACCATCCGCAGTTCGCACACCTCTGGGCCACAGGTGGGAAGGTTCTGCTTACAGTACATATAGTAGATGTCATGGTCTTCCTTGTGGATGAACCGGGTGAGCTGCTGTATGATCAACGCTCCCCGGGCCACTCCCAGCAAGGTCGCGGCAGTGAGGTTGGCTTCCAGGATCAGCCCTCGTTCGGAGAGGGTGCAATAGCCCACCGGTGCGAGATCGTAGAGATCGAAGTAACGCGCCCGGGCGTCGTCCAATTCACCTTGGATCCGATGCAATTCCAGGTTCTGCGCCTCAAGCTCGATCTGGTATATGCTCAGTTCATGAAACCTCAGCCGGAGCTCTTCGGATACCAGGTCGTCAAGATATCCCCGCGACTGGTCCCTTCCATCACGAGTCATCTCCCTGGCCATCAGGCCTCGTTCGGTCATTTGGTCTATTCGATTTTCTCTGCTGATCATCTGGGTCTCATCAGTTTTTGCTCGAAGCATGTTCCTTCCATTTTTCAACCAGCATTGAAACCAGCGACTCGATATATCCATCAATTAAGAGGTGCGGCATAATGTTATCGCATCAACTTTCTTGGTGATTACAAGGACGATCTCCGCTGAATGATGAACTAAAAGAGCAGGTTCACCAGGCAACGATCGCAATCAGGTGGCCTACGAGGATATCGCTATCAATGCGCCCGGTTTGCAGTCACTGCGCCAACAACAGTCGTTTTGATCGCAGGAGGGCTGGCCGGTTTTGAAGCAAGGTGTATTTCCTTCTTTCTCCTGGATAGATCGGACCAATTGTTTCTTGTCCATGGTCCCGGGAATGATGCTCATATTTCCTGCTATTACTCTGATTTCATTAATTTTCATCATCGTAGCCCTTCGTTACCATTATTCTTTCAAATTCAAATCTTTGCCAAAAGCTGAGATGACTATTATGCGAATACAGTGAAAACACAATGCACGGATAGTATATAAAAAATGGGTACGAAAAAGGTCTATTATGCCTAAAAGGTTCCCTCGTTCGAGGAACAGAGTGAATTGCAATGCCGCATACCATTGCTACATTGAGGCATAGAGTATTGCCCGTATTAGTAACTCACCTTTTTTGTTGAAAAAAATTACTTTTTAGTGTCCATTGCATCGCCCTCTGTCAGATCGAAATGAGGTGAAAGATATTGAACAACCTCATGTCTCAGTTACAGGGGAAACGCGATTGTCAGGAAGAGATTTGTCTCGTCAGTTATGTACTGGATCCAAGGCAATGATCAGACAAGATTGATCAAGATGGAGACCAACGGCATATCTGAGACATTTTTTTTGCAGGATATAACCCCGAAATACCTCTTCACCGCATTCTGTCCTGCTCATTACCTTTCCCCCCATTCACTGAAGGTATAATCATGAGCAACGGCCAGTCCCCCCAACCCAAGCGGCACCTCTTCGGTCACCTGATAGGCCGATATGCCTGGATACCCATCCCCCTGCTGGTGGTGGCGATAGCCGGGTTGTGGGTGGCAGACCTGCGGACTGACTACGAATCGCACTTTTTGTTGCTGTTATTGAACTTGACTTTCAGGAGCCTGGTCGCCTTGTACATCAGTTACCTGGCAGCGCGCAGTTTTCATGTTAGTGGCCAACCGGGATTGCTTATGCTCGGGTGCGGGTCCTTAATGTGGGGTCTTACCAGCACGGCCTCTGCCGTGCTGATCGACTCCAGCGGAAATCTAGGCAACACCGTCTATAGTTTTGGGGCATTGTGGGCGGCACTGTGCCACCTTGGTGGCTTGTTGTTGCGTAAAGGACGACTGCACCGAACTATTCGATGGCTGACGGTAAGCTATGCGGTTGTGGTGGTAGCGATAGGATTGCTTGCCTGGGCGGCGAAGGCGGGATGGACTCCTATCTTTTTCGTGCAAGGCCAAGGCGGCACTTATATTCGGCAAATTATGCTCCTTTCGGCCCTTATTATGTTTGCCGTGGCCGCGTGGCTTATGTTGACCATCGACCGGCAGCACTCATCGACTTTCTTCTATTGGTATGGGCTAGGTCTGGCATCATTGGCGGTGGGGCTGACCGGTGTCATGTTGCAGTCGGTCCATGGCAGTCTGCTGGGATGGACGGGACGAATCACGCAGTATCTCGGTGGCGTATACCTTTTCATTGCGGTGATGGTGGCGACGCGCGAGATGGGCACGTCGAAGATCTCGCTGGTGGCGGTCGAACAATTCAGGCGAGAGAATGGCTATCTGGCGGGGTTCCGGCAGCAATCGCCCCTGAGATGGGTGTTGAGCTACGGCCTAGTGGTTGTGATCATTGCGATTTCGCTTGGATTGCGGCAGGCGCTCACGGCATGGTTCGGTACCGGCTTACCCACGTACAGCACGTTTTATCCGTCGATTATGTTAGTGGCGTTGTTGTTCGGCTTGGGGCCGGGCGTGGTGGCAACGGTATTAGCGAGTTTTGCAGTGGACTACTGGATATTGCAATCGGGCAAACTGTTTGATATCACAGCACCTATTGACCGTTCAGGTCTGGTGATTTTCATCGGCATGGGGCTGAGCATGAGCATCCTCGCCGAATTGTACCGGCACAATCGGGAAAAGGCTGCCGCTTACGACCGAGAAGTGGCCTTACACGATACGAAGGTGCGGTTGGCGATGTTTGCGGAAGCGACCTTTGAAGGAATCGTCGAAACTAAAGCAGGAAGGATTGTCGACTGTAACGAGCAGCTTGCCCGCCTATTGGGCTATCCTGTGGCCGAGTTGAGAGGAAGGGATATTGCTGATTTCATTGCCCCCGAAGACCGGGACCGGGTGATGACGAATATTCGGCAGGACCGCGAGTCGGTGGTCGAACACGCCATGCTCCGTAAGGACGGTACGCAAGTCTTTGTCGAAGCACACGACCGCGACGATAAGGGATTGGGAAGTGGAATGCACTATACCGCAATTCGCGACATTACCGAGCGCAAGCGCGGAGAGAAGCAACTCCGGAACCTTAATCGGATCCTCAGGACCCGCATCCATAGCAGCGAGGCCTTGTTGCACGCCACGGAAGAATTGGCGTATCTGCAGGATGTCTGCAATATTGCAGTGGAGGACTGTGGGCACGACATGGTCTGGATCGGATACACCGAAGACGATGCCGATAAAACCGTTCGCCCTTTGGCCAGCGCCGGTTTCGATGCCGGATATCTCGAGACGCTGAGGATCACATGGGCGGATACCGAGCGTGGCCACGGGCCCACAGGGACAGCCATCCGTACCGGTAAGATGAGCATCTGCCGAAATGTGCTGACCGATCCTCTCTTTGCACCGTGGCGCGAAGAAGCCCTCAAACGGGGATACGCCTCGGCTATCGCTTTCCCCCTGATTGCCGAGGGACGATGCTTGGGTGCAATCACCATCTACAGCAGGCATCTGGATTCCTTAATGGAAGATGAAGTGCTGCTATTGACTGAACTGGCCGACAATCTGGTTTACGGAATATTGGCGATACGGCTCCGGGTAGAGCGTGCAAGTGCAAGTGAGGCATTGCGAGTCAGTGAAAAACAATTCAAGACATTGACAGAAGTTTCGCCGTCAGGAATATGGCAAAGTGATGAGCATGGAAAGTATACTTATGTAAGCGCCCGATGGTCTGAAATAACCGGAATCTCATCGCCTGAGGCCTTTGCACGTAGTTGGTCGCATGGTATTCATCCGGATGATCAGGAACCCGTCGTAAACGAATGGTTCCAAGAGGCACAAGCAGAAGCTGTTTATCAGACAGAATTTCGTTTTGTTAAGCCTGACGGGAAGATCATTTGGGTGCTGTGCCTTTCAAGATGCATGGACGATTCTCTTGATGCGAAGAAAAGGTGGGTGGGTACCATAACCGACATCACCGAACGTAGAAATGCGGAAATAGCTCTCCAGAACCAGGCTGATTTCACTAGGCGGGTTCTTGATTCGACTGATTCCCATATAGCCATCCTCAACGAACAAGGCACTATTCTTGATGTCAACACTGCCTGGTGTCGCTTTGCGATAGAAAATAACGGATATGATATAAGCAAGTTAGGCGTTGGTGCCAACTACTTCTATTCTTGGTCCCACATATTCGGGGATATCACTTATGCCGAAGAAGCCTTTGAAGCCATTCGTCAGGTGCAGGGAGGCGAAAAAGAATCGTTTCAAATAGCGTACCCCTGCCACTCCCCAACAGAAATTCGTTGGTTTTCCATGCGAGTTTTCCCTATGCAGGGCAGCGTCGGTCATGTACTCGTATCCCATACCGAAATCTCCGCACTCAAACGGACCGAAGAGCATCTCTCCACCGCATTGGCGGAAAAGGAGGTGCTGCTGCGTGAAGTCCATCATCGTGTCAAAAATAATCTGGCGGCCATCGTCAGTCTTCTGAACATGCAAAGCAGGATTTTTGATGACCCCCAGTGCCGTAACGCTTTGTCCGATTTGAGCGGCAGGATTCATTCCATGAGTCTTGTCCATGAGATGCTCTATCGCGCTGATTCTCTGACTCAAATTAATTTTCAGAATTATATCCAAAATTTGGTCACCCATCTCCGCACCTCTCTCAGTGCTTCCCATATCACCTTCCATGTAGATGCCCAAGGGGTAGCAATCCCCCTGGACTTTGCCGTGCCCTGCGGCATGATTATCAATGAACTCATAATCAATGCCTTGAAACATGCCTTCCCCGCGGGAAAACCCAGCCCCGGAAACACCGCTTGCCTCATTCGGGTTACCATGAGCCGTGACAATGTCTCCTACTCATTTTCTGTAGCCGACAACGGTGTCGGCCTGCCTCCCGGATTCGACTGGACCCAATGTCGAACGCTTGGCATGGTCCTGATCCGCATGCTCGGCCAGCATCAACTTGGCGGCAACTATGCACTGGATCAGAAGAAAGGAACGTGTTGGAAACTCACCTTTACCCCCAGGAAAAGAGAAAAAAATGGCAACACTCCTCATTGTTGAAGACGACGGTATTCTTGCCGCCGACCTCGAAGACATTCTCACCCGACTTGACTATTCGTTGCTCGGCCCTGTGGCGACGGGGGAAGAGGCCATCACCATCCTTAACAGCCATCAGGTCGACCTGGTGCTCATGGATATCGAACTGGCCGGAAAACTGAGCGGTATTCAGACCGCCGAAATCCTTTCCCGTTCGACAGATATTCCTATCGTCTTTCTGACAGGTTTCTCCCATGAAACCCTGCTTGAACAGGCTAAGGTTGTTGCGCCTTACGGCTACCTTATCAAGCCAGTGCTTGAGCGTGAACTCACCGCGACCATTATGATGTCCTTGCATCGTCACCGCCTTGACCGCGAGCTGAAAGAAAGTCGAATCGCTCTGGAGAAAAGCGAGGCCCAATATCACCTGCTTATGGAGGCTACGCTCAAGGAAAAAGAGATGCACTATCGCGAGGTGGTGCAGAATGTCAGCAGCGCCATCATCCGTTGTAAAAATGACGGTACTGTCTGCTTTGCCAACGACTACGCTCTGACTTTTTTCGGCTACCGTAAAGACGAGATTATCGGCAGACACATGAGCATTCTCTTGCCACAAAAGGATTCCAGCGGGACTGATCTATCGAGCCTGTTCCAGAATATAATGACGCTCCCTGAGCGTTACAAAAACAATGAAAATGAAAATGTCTGCCGAGACGGCCGCAGGGTATGGATGACCTGGACCAACAAACCGATACTCGATGATAACGGCCAGGTTGTCGAGGTCCTTTCCGTCGGCAACGATATTACCGCCAACAAGCAGACGGAAGCATACCGGGAAATGGGTCGGGAAATCCTGCAGGTACTCAACGATCCAAGGGTATTGGCAGAATCGTTCCAGCACGTTGTCGACGTATTAATGAAGCGGACCGGGTTCGATGCCGTGGGCATTCGCCTGCAAGAGGGAGAGGACTTTCCGTATGTTGCCCAAAGAGGATTTTCCCGGGAATTTCTTCTAACGGAAAATTCCCTGTTAGAGCGTGCCACGGCTGGCGGGTTGTGCCGGGACCAAGACGGCAACGTCAGGTTGGAATGTACCTGTGGTCTGGTCATCTCAGGCAAGACCGACCCGACCAGTCCTCTCTTTACACCGGGGGGAAGCTTTTGGGTAAACGACTCGGAGCCACTTCTGGACATCCCGTCCAGCGAGGATCCAAGGCTTCATCCACGCAACCAGTGCATACATCTCGGCTATGCCTCCGTCGCGCTGGCGCCTATTCGAGATAAAGAGAAGATTGTTGGTCTCATCCAATTCAATGACCGCCGTAAAGGATGTTTCACTCTCGATTCTATTGAAATCCTGGAAATGATCGCATCACAAATAGGCACAGCGATGGTGCGCAAGCAGGCCGAAGCAGCGTTAAAGGAAAGTGAAATTAAGTATCGAGCACTGTTTGAGAATATGACCAACGGCTTTGCGCTCCAGCAAATCGTTGTCGATGACGCAGGAAAGCCAATAGATTTTATTTTCCGGGAAGTAAACAGTGCCTTTGAAAAGCACACGGGAATGAAGTCCGTTGATATTTTGAACAAAAAAGTAACGCAAGTGCTGCCCGGTATCGAAAAAGACCCCGCCGACTGGATAGGCATTTATGGCAAGGTGGCTCTTACCGGCACAGAACTTCGCTTCGAACAATTCTCCGAACCACTCGGACGTTGGTACTCGGTCGTCGCATTCAGGCCGATGCAATGTTTTTTTGCAACGGTGTTTGAAGACATTACGGAAAAGAGGCGAGCGGAAGAGGTCCAGAGCAGTCTGGCGGCCATTGTCGCCAGCGCGGAAGATGCGATTATCAGCAATGATTTGCAGGGTATTATTCAGACCTGGAATGTTGGAGCGGAGAATATATTTGGGTACACGGCGGAAGAAGTGATTGGCAAAAATATTTCACTTCTTGTCCCGCTCGGGCATGTAAATGGAAATTATGACATTCTGAAGCTGGTTTCGCGGGGCGAACAGGTAGAAAATTACGAGTGCGACCGTAAGCGGAAAGACGGAACGATCATCCCCGTTTCCGTTACCGTCTCCGCTATTAAGAATGCAAACGGAAAGGTGATTGGAGCATCCAGGATCGCGCACGACATTACCAAGCGCCAGCACGCTGAGCAACTTCAAGTTCTCAATGATGACTTGGAACTACGGGTTGAACGGCGGACCAGGGAACTCCAGGAAACACAGAAACAATTTCTCCATGCGGAAAAGCTCTCGGCAATCGGCAAGTTGTCTGCCTCTATCGCCCATGAATTCAACAACCCCCTGCAAGGTATTATGACCATCCTCAAAGGCCTGAAAAAAAGGGCGGTGCTGCAAGAGATGGATAAGAAGATGTTGTACGCAGCCATTAGCGAAAGTGAACGGATCAAGAGTTTGATCCTCAACCTCCAAGAATTTAACCGTCCTAGCTCGGGCAGGAAAGGAATGGTGGATGTAAACAAATCCCTCGACTCCCTCCTCCTGTTGAACAAGAGCGATTTCAATGGCAGGAGGATTTCCGTGGTGCTCGATTATGAGGAGGGCTTACCGCAGATCCTGGCGGTTTCTGACCAGCTCAAACAGGTTTTTTTGAATTTGCTGATCAATGCGGCGGATGCTTGCCATCCACCTGGCGGTGTAATTACTGTCCACACCTGGCAGGAAGACGAAAAGGTGGCGGTGGCAATTAAGGATACCGGCATCGGCATACAACCTTCAGATATGGAACTGATCTTTCAGCCCTTCTTCACGACCAAGCCCGAGGTTAAAGGGACGGGTCTAGGCCTGTCCGCAAGCTATGGCATCGTCCAGCAGCACCAGGGGGAAATCCGAGTCAATAGTCAGCCGGGTGAAGGTGCAACCTTCACCGTTGTGCTGCCAATCAAAGGTGCTGATGATATCGTTCCCGCAATTGACAGATAAACATGCAACACTTTTTTATCACCTGGTTCGGCGGTCACCCATAGGAAATTGAAACCTGATGGAGAATAGAGTTATGCCAGAGGCGACCATTTTATTTGTCGATGATGAGGAGGTTATTCGTGAATCTTTCGCCGTGGAACTGGAGGAGGAAAATTTCGCGGTCGACGCTTTTGGCAGTGGTCTCGAGGCCATCGCCGCTTTGGAGAAGGGAAAGTATGACCTAGTAATCACCGATCTGATGATGCCCGGCATTGATGGGTTCGGTGTGCTTGAGGCTGCGAAAAGGATTGCACCACAAACCGGCGTTATCATTCTCACCGGCTATGGCGATATGCGTTCCGCCATTGAAGCCTTGCATCTCGGAGCGAACGATTTCGCCCTGAAACCCTGCGATATTGAGGAATTGGTTTATCGGATACGACGCAGTCTTAAGAAGCACAACCTGCTGCAAATATTCTCCACTCAGAATCAGCGCTTGGAAGAAGAAATTGCCCACCGTCGTCTGGTCGAGGAAAATTTGCGCGAAAACGAAAATCGTTTTCGTCCGGAGCTGGATACCTCGTCCGACGGTGTCTGGGACCACAACTTGCTCACTGGTGAGCTCTATTTAGAAGGAAACTGGCTTCATACTCTGGGTTATAAGGATCAAAGTGAGATTAGTGACGAGCAACACTTTGAGAACCTGCTACATCCCGATGACCGAGAAAAAGTATTGGCCCTGCGAGAGGCCCATATTCAAGGGAAAACTCTTCGCTATGAGGCTGAGTACCGGATACGCCATAAAGCTGGTAACTGGAAGTGGATGCTCTCCAGAGGGCAAGTTAGTGGCAGGGATGAGCAGGGAAACGCTCAACGGATGATCGGTACACTCACCGACATCACCCGGCGGAAAGAAGTGGAGGCCGAATTGCAACACAGTAGGGTTGAGTTGAAACAACGAGTTCAGGAACTGACCTTTGAGCTCTCCGAAACCAACGTTGCCTTGACGGTATTTCTCAAAAAACGAGAAGCGGACAGGGATATAATGACCGAACAGGTACGCTCCGATACCACAAGTATGACTGAGGCCATCCTTGATCGATTGAAAAACAGCGGGTTGACCACGCGACAGCAGATGTTGGTTCAAATTCTTCAGGCCAATCTTGATGAACTGACCTCGCCTTTTGCTAACAAGTTCTCCAATAGACCGGTTCGGCTCACCCCTTCTGAATTGCAGGTAGCTAATCTGGTCAAACTGGGTAAGCGGACCCGTGAAATTGCCGATGTTATGCACAGCTCTCCGGGAACAATCAGTAATTATCGAAAAAAAATCAGAGGAAAACTTAATTTAACTGACCGGAACACCAGCCTCCAGGAGACTCTTTCAATCAACTCCTAACAAGTTGTCGATCCAACAATCGGCTTCAACCGGGCAGTTTGTCAATCTAGTGCGACCTGTGGAAACGGCTTGCTCTGCCGAAACGGTACACTTGTTGTTGCGAATTCAGACATCTTGAATGTATCCTTCATTTAAGGGACGTTTTTTCTATCCAATTCCCCCCCCTTGTTTTGCCTCATTGTTTTTTTCTATTCATCGGGTAAATTCGGCATAAAAAGCCAATCTTGCAAACCGGAATGCCGGTTGACTCTCCCAGCGACAAAATACGTGGAAATATACGAAAAGAGGGTTGATCGATAAGATGGCGTTATCTAAAAGTCCACAATTAGGGTTGTTTTTTGATAATGAGGTGCGACTGCAAACCTGAAGAGAGATGGGCAAGGAACTCTCTGAGGTGGTCGGAGTCCATACATGGCTAGTGAAGAAACATTGGAAATTACGATCAGCAGAAGGAGGTATCATGGACCCAAAATCAATACTGCTTGTTGACGATGAGCAAATCATTCTGGATAGCCTTTTCAACGAATTGGATGGTAGTGATTTCAAAGTAACACTGGCAGCGAGCGGAGAAGAGGGGATAGCCAAGATTAATGAAGGTTCTTTCGACCTTGTGGTTTCCGACCTGTCGATGCCGGGGTTCGATGGTTTCCAAGTCTTGAAAGCAGCCAAGCGAAGGAATCTACAAACCATGACTATTATATTAACTGGCTATGCGGATTTGCAAGCCTCTGTAGATGCGCTGCGGCTTGGTGCCGATGATTTTTTACAGAAACCCTGTGATGTCGATGAATTGCTATATCGGATGTCTAACTGTTTCGTCAAACTGGATATGCAGCGGAAAATAGCTTTTTATGAAAAAATTCTACCGGTGTGTTGTTACTGCAAAAAAATAAGAGATGATCAGCAAGGGGAACATGGCAAGGGCAACTGGTATAATCTGGAAGAATATCTCTATACGGCGAAAGGGGTCAGTGTTTCACACGGATGTTGCCCTGATTGTTTTGTTGAACAGATGCACAACGTGCTTCCTCTGTAGGGGTAGAACCAACAGCCGTGTCAGAGGTGCCATATGAAATCTGGTTGGGCACAGTTACTCCGGTTTGCTCTGCGGTGCCTTGATGATGCGATTTTCCCACCGTATCAGGCAGGCTGTTTTTATCGATGCCGTTATTCCCCGGTCCGACCGAAGCTTTGCCGAAATTGCCGGAGAACAGTTACAGCAAATGCTGTAACTCCATCGTTTGCAAGGTGAGCAGGTACGACCCTGGCCAGCCAACGTCTTTGGAGTGAGCGGCCCGGAAGCTGTCTGGTTTGAACCGCGTCTTCGTCCTTTTCCCTATCGGGCCTTCCATACCCCCTTTCCCGGTGCGTTTGATCCTGCAAAAGTTGCCACCAGTTACATCAGCTGCTGCCAGACGATGAGTCCGTTCATCCGGGAGATGGCGGAGAAGGCCCGAGGGCTTTCCTGGCCCCTGCAGGAACTTGACACAGGCCATTGTCCGATGATCGCCTGTCCGGAGGCACTGGTCCGTGTCATGGCGGAGATGGTTCAGGCGGGCTGGGCGCTCTGTTGGTCAAGGAACTCACCTACAGCCCCCTGCACTTCCATGTGCAGTGCGCACCCGGCACCACCGTGATCCTGACCGGACCAGCCGGATCCGGCAAAACATCCGGTTTGCACTGCGTGGACCGGGTGAGCCGGATAAACCCTTGAGGCCATGGGGATCAACCATCTCCGAGATAAGCGGCCGCACCAGATTGCCAGAGGGGAGCGGCAGCGGGCGGCCCTTTGTCCGACTCTGGCAAGCAAGCCCAGGCACTTGCTGCTTGATGAGCACTTTTCCGCTTTGGACCTTGGAAATCGTCATCTTCTTTGTGAAAGACTGGGTCGGAATGGTCCGTAATGCAGCAAACGCCAACTCCATCTCCCTGGAAGTCTACAACGCGGTGTTCTCACCGGCGAATATGAGCGGGCCCTGGTTCTTGTCGCTTTACTGGGAGGCGTCTCTCTTGCTTTGATCGTCTTCAGCCGCGGTTGGGTTCGGGACTGGTCTAGCGCAACCTTGTGCGCATCTCCTTGATTGGACTTGCCCCCACCGGAGAATTTCAGTACTTCTTGCAGACAGAAATCCTGATGCACCCCCACTCTGAGCAGCATGCACAGATATCCCTTCCTGCGAGTACTATTATGCCCAAGGTGAGAAAAGCAAACGAGCGCAATGCAATGGCGTCTGGCCGGATGAATCAAGGATTGCAGGTAAAAGGTCGCCTGTGGATAGAAAACGAGGGGCAAACCTATCTTTCCTGGGGCCGGATCGTCCTTCTGGAGCGCATCGGTGAGTTCGGCTCGGTTTCCGCTGCAGCAAAATCCATGCAGATGAGTTTCAGCCATGCCTGGCATCTGGTTGAAGACATGAACACCCTGGCCCCGCAACCACTTGTTGAAAAGCAGGCTGGAGGCCGACAGGGGGGCGGGGCCTGGCTGACCGAGGCCGGCAAGGAGGCCATCCGTGACTTTCGGCAACTCGTGGAAAGATTCCAAGGCTGGATAGAGCACGAAAAATGCTGAGTGCTCTTCAATTTCTTTTTAAAATCAATCTGTTCTAACCTTGTCGTTTCTTCGGATTTCCCCGGACAATTTTCTTGTTGCCATCGATATATTTTGTTAAATATATCGAAAGGGAAAAGCTGTATCGGGCGTGATTGTCCTCGAGGTGCTTGAATTTTGACCCACTGCGAAGAATGAGCGCAGTATTGGTGATCGACCCGCAGCACTTTGAATATTTTTACTTTGATCAATACGCAATACAACCAGGAGGAAAGAGTATGAGACATTTCGCAGTGCACGGGGCCATCCTTGCTGTCTGCTGTGCAATCGTCGGCACCCCGTTGGCCTTTGCCGCCGATGACAAGGGACCGGAGCGCGTTGTCATCCAGGCCACCTTGGATGCAGAGAAAGTCGCCAGACCGGCGTATCTGTCGCACCAGGCGCATCAATGGCTGGAATGCGATGGTTGCCATCACGGCAAAGGCGCAAACGGTAAAAGGGTAGACTATGTGCCCGGACAAAAAATCGAAAAATGCGAGACCTGCCATAACAGCAAGGCCGGCATGACGGAAAGGATAGCAACGCTCAAGCGGGCAAGTCATATGCTCTGCATGGAATGCCATCTCCAGCAAGATAAGGAACTAGCCAAGTGCGGCGTCTGTCACAACAAGAAATGACTAATTATCACGAACCCATGATTTTAACTCAAGGACACATCATGCATTCTGACAATAACGACACCAATACGGGATTATCCCGCCGACAGTGGATGCTCGGGACCGGAGCGCTGGCCACCACCGCTGCGCTGACGCATCTGGGAGGATTGTTGCAGCCAGCCCACGCAATAGGCGGAACCACCGAGAAATGGCCCTGGCCCTATGAAAAACTCGATCCGACCACCACCGCCGAGTTTGCCTACAAAGAATGGTACCGGGTTTTCTGCGGCTGCGCGGTGATCAGCAGCGTTTTCACCCAACTCAGGGAAAAGATTGGTGAGCCATACACTTCTTTTCCCATTGATGGTTTTGTCTTTCTCGAAGGAGGCATAGCCAGTTGGGGCACGATCTGTGGCTCAAACGCCGGTGCCAACATTGTCTCCAACCTGATCATCGGTCCCCGGATCTCCGGTGCCGAGGCAGGGCATCAGATCGGTACCGATATCATGCAGTGGTACTGCGAGACGGCACTCCCTGTCTTTAAGCCCAAGGAGCCGAAAATCAGAAATCCTATTCCACAAACTATTAGCGAATCGCCTCTCTGCCATGTCTCAGTCGGCAAATGGATGGCCGTTGCCGACAAACCCGTGGGCAGTCCGGAACGCAAGGACCGCTGTGCCCGGGTCACCGCGAGCGTCGCCTATCATCTGGTCGAACTGCTCAACGCCTGGAAGGATGGCAAATACGAAGAACAAGGTGACTGGACACCGATCTCGGATCACGGCATCAATGCCCAGCCCAACTGCATGGAATGTCACAGCGGTGGGGTGCCGGAGGCGCCTATGGCTAAGAACTGATTTTTACACAAAAGAATGGATTTTACTGATCAATGCCCAATTTTGACGTCTCCTTCTGGAGTCCAGAGAGGAGACGTCAAGGAGGGTGAATCGCTGTCCATGAGCCTGTAAGAGGTTCTCATGTTCTGTGGAATCTGCTTGGTCAGTCAAAAAGGGGGCCTGCTTCCATTTGCTGCTGCACACTCTTTGCGAAAAAAATGGGGGAAAGGGCGGCTCTGGTGTTGAACTGTTTTGCCCTTATCCTGCATACCGGTTACTGTCACATAAACCTTGTGGCTGCGGCCGGAGAGTTGCCTCGCTCCTGCAGCAGCCTTTTGTCGTATACAACGTGCAATAAGGAGAAATGATATGAAGAAAATGCTGATATGCAGCGCCATCCTGTTTTGTAGCTGTGCCGTCGGACTTGTGGGCATCGCCGGTGCTGCCGACAAAGGACCGGCGGAGATCACCCTGCAGGCAACGGTTGATCCCGCGCCCACGCCCAAACCTGCCCAGTTTCCGCATGGGGCGCATCAGGGGCGGCTTGAGTGCGGCACCTGTCACCACGGCAAGGGCGCGGACGGCAAGCGAATTGCCTATGTCGAGGGTCAGAAAATCGAAAAATGCGAGACCTGCCATAACAGCAAGGCCGGCATGCCGGAGAAGGTCAGCACCTTCAAAAATGCCGCCCATGCCGTCTGCAAAGAATGCCACTCCAAGACCAAGCCGGAATTGGCCAAGTGCACCACCTGTCATAAAAAATAACCGACAACGTTCTGTTGTGAAAATCGGCGGGTTGTCGCGTTCAGGCGACAACCCGCCGATTCTGTTCTGTTCAGATCGGTTCCCGCCTACAGCAACCGCCGGAAGGCTGAGGCCTTGATCACCGCCACCACCTCGTTTCCCGCCGCCAGCTCCAACTCTCGCATGGACTCAGGCACAATCTGCACAATCAATTGCTGCGATCCGCACTGCAGCTCGACCCGCACCCGGTTGCCCACAGTGAAGATTTTACCCACCGTGCAGGGCAGCATATTTCTGGCGCTGGTGGCCTCGGGATGCCGTTTGAACAGCAAAATCTCCCTGGAATCAAGTTCAACGATGTTCTCGTCGCTATCGCTCTCGTCGGTGAGCACCAGTCGCACCTCCCCCCATGGGTAGGCCCAGAGATCGCCCTGGGGCTGCGGACGGCCCAAACGCAGGAGGTTGACGTAGCCCTGCCGGGGCGCGGCCCAGGCGGACTGGGCCAGTTCTTCGGTGGCCATCTCCTTCTCCACTTTGCCCTCGCCCACCACCAGCACCTGCTCGGTCATCAGCCGCATCTCCAACAGCGAATGGCTGATGAACAGCAGCGGGATGTCAAACCGGGCAAACACCTTGTTGAGATAGGGAATGATGTGAAACTTCAACTCCTCGTCCAGCCCGGTGAGCGGCTCATCCATGAGAATCAACCGAGGGCAGGTCAGGACTGTGCGCGCCAGGGCGATCCGCTGGCGCTCGCCGCCGGAGAGCAGGTTCACCCCCCGGTCAAGCAGGTGGGCGAGGTTGAGTACCTCGATGATCGCCTCCGGCTGGATATGACGATCCGCTTCCGGAGTGCGCCGCCAGCCGTACAACAGGTTGCGGCGCACGCTCATGTGGGGGAAGAGATGCGCATGCTGGAAGACCACCCCGATCCTGCGTTTCTCCGGGGGCAGGTTGATCCCGGCCGCACTGTCAAAGAGCACGGTGTCGTCCAGGCGAATGTGGCCGCTGTCGGGCTTGAGCAGACCGGCCATCAAATGCATCAGGGTTGACTTGCCGCTACCCGAGGGGCCGAACAGACCGATGCGGCGGCCGGTGAGACTGAATTCGGCCGCAAATTGAAAGGCGCCCTGTTTTTTTCGTACCGAAACATCCAACTGCATAGCTATTTCCTGTCCAGGCTTTTGCTGGCCGCGCCACTTGCCAACAAGACCGCAAAGGAAAGCAGGATCGAGACCAGGCAGAGGGAGAGCGCCATCCGGTCGCCGCCGGGCGAGCTGGTGTATTCGTAGATGGCCAGGGGAATGGTCTGGGTCACACCGGGGATATTGCCAGCCAGGATGATGGTGGCGCCGAATTCCCCCAGGCTGCGGGCAAACATCAGGGTCATGCCGGCAAGGACCGCCCGTCCGGAAAGGGGCAGGGTAATGGTGAAAAAGGCGTCCCAGGCACCCGCCCCCAGGGTGCGGGCCGCCTTTTGCGAGGAGGTGTCCACCGATTCCATGCCAAGGCGAATCGAGCGCACCAGGAGGGGAAAGCCGACCACGGCCGAGGCGATGATCGCCCCGGTCAGGGTAAAAATGATCTGGATGTCAAAACGGATCAACCATGCACCGATCCAGCCACGGCGGCCAAAGAGTACCAGCAGCAAGTAGCCGATGACCACCGGCGGCAGGACCAGGGGCAGGTTGACGATGCCCTCCAGGATACTCTTGCCGGGGATGCGGCTATACACCAGCAGGTAGGCGACACCGATGCCCAGGGGGGTTGCCAGCAGGGTCGCTGTGCAGGCTACCTTGAAGGAGAGGAGGATCGCATCAAGATCCGAAGGTTGCAGAAAAGACATGGTGTCGCCTTGGTGAGCCTGGTGCTGCGAGTTATTTCGCGGCGTTGAATCCGTATTTGATAAAGACCTTCATGGCCTCAGGGCCGGTGAGGAAGGCATAGAAGGCTTTGGCCTCTGCATTTTTTGCGCCGTCGACGGTCAGGGCAATGGGATAGGTGACAGGAGCGTACAGATCCTGCGGTACCACAAAGAGCACGACCGCCTGGGTGGCCATCAGGGCATCGGTTTTATAAACAAAGGCCCCATCGGTTTCACCCCGGTCGGCATAGACCAGCGACTGGCGCACATCCTTGGCCATGACTAATTTTTGCCCTTCTTCCAGTTGCTTGTAGATGCCGACTTTTTCCATAGCCTGAACCGCATACTCACCGGCGGGCACGCTCTTGGGGCTGCCGATGGCAATCTGCTTGAGGCTGACGAGGTCCGCCATCTTGGTCACTGCCGGATTCTTCATGCCGACAAAGACCAGGGTGTTGGCAGCGAGCAATTTTTCCGTTGCCGAGTCAATCTTTTTTTCTTCGCGGAGATAGTCCATCCATTTTTGATTGGCGGAGATGAACAGATCGGCGGGTGCACCTTCAATAATCTGTTTGGCCAGGGTGCCCGAGGGGCCATAATTCGGCAGGATCTGGGCATGCTTGCCCGATGCGCCGAACTGGACGGCCAATTCCTTCATGGCATCGGTCATGCTGGCCGGTACCGAGATCCGGATTTCCTCGGCAGCCTGGAGGGAGGTGACTGTGAGCAGTAGGCTGAGGGCAAGTAAGGCAACGGTGATTTTTATTTTTTGCATGATTGTGACTCCTCTGTGTTAGAAAAAATACTCTGAGAGATACACGCAAGAGTGCGTGTGTTCGTGCCGTGGGATGTTCACGGCATTTGTCAGGCAATGGCCAAGAGAACATCCGAGGCCTTGATGACCGCTGCGATCTGCATGCCCTCTTTGAGTCCGAGCCGTCGGACACTTGCCGAGGTCAGAATCGAGGTCACCGTGTTGCCGCCTGACAGGTCGATGATCACCTCGTCGTTGATCACCCCGGAAACAATTCGGTTGACCGTGCCTTCAAGGATATTGCGGGCGGAAATCTTCTGCCGGTCGACGTCAATCCCGAGCATCACCGAAGGCGCCTTGACGATGGCCAGCACCTCCACACCGGGTTCCAGTCCCAGGCGCTGCACAGAATTGTCGGTGATAACTGAAACAATGGTATCCTGCCCCTTGAGGGCCACAGTGACCACACTGTTCACCGCCCCTTTTTCAATTTGGGCGACATTGCCCAGCCAGACGTTACGCGCACTGATCTTCATCTCGATTCTCCTTAGTGTTTTCAGGGTGTTAAATGCCTCTTCCGGTGAGAAATAGAAGAAGTTAAGGAAACTGGTGAACTCTCTTTGCAGGAGATGCGCCCGTTTAACAAACTCGTGTCCTGCCTCGGTGAGCACGGTGCCGCCTCCACCGCTGCCGCCGACCTGACGGCTGATCAGCGGTTGGGGAGAGAGGTTGTTAATAGTCTCAATTCGTTCCCAGGCCGCCTTATAGCTCATGCCGAGGACCTTGGCGGCCTGATTGATCGAACCGCAGGTATGGATCTCCTCTAACAGAGCGATCACCGGGTTCTTTGTTTCCGAAGAACCGAGCATGTGCTGGAGAAAAAGAGAATCGGCGGCTGGTGTTTGTTGTGGGGTCGTCATAGTTGGTTGCACCTTTTCGTTATGCTAATATTGAATAACGAAGTACGAAAAATTTCTCTCTTTGTAAAGCATCAATTGTGCCAAGGGGTCGGTCTTTATTGCTCTTGAGTTTGGGATGTGAATCGTATCCTCCTTGAATAAAGAGATTTATTTATGGGTGGTGAAAATCTGCTCCGTTGTGGAATCCCTTAATCTGCCACCGGCAAGTGGTTGCAAAAGAGGAGAAGTCTCAAAAACGCTTCGGTCCTTTGTCGTGTCGCCACAAAAATGAATAAATGTCGACAGCATTTGTAGAGATGTCGACAAAAAGGGCAGGTGAGGGGTGCCGGTTCCCGGCCATAAAAACAACAACAAGGCGTAACTCGCTTGATTGATACTGAAATGTCAAAAACTTCAGGATAAATTTATTTGGCACCAAAATTGCTATTCTACCGATATGTTTTTAGTTATATAGCGGAACAAGAAGAGAGCAGAGCCTTTTCCAAGAGACTCTCATTGTTTCGGCCTTTCATGGATTGCGCCATTACCCCAAGGAGAACCTGATGAACAAGGAACGCGGAACCACCACCATCACCCCAACCGGGACCTCGCCGCACCTTCACATCATGGGCAGGGTAGCCGTCCCCATTGCCTTGTCGATAGAAGGTCTTCGTGCCATGGACAGCTTGGAAACCGACAACCTGCCCATGATCTGCGGCAGCGGTGAACCTAAGGGCCAGATCGGCAGCTGCCGGGGCGTTCTGCTCGCTGATATTATTAATCGGGCCGAGGTTCTGGTGCGGGAACACAACGACACCAAGAAGATGTTGGTCGTGGCCGCCTCCGACGATGGCTACAAGGCGGTCTTCTCCTGGCAGGAGATCTTCAATTCTCCCAACGGCGAGCGAATCCTGGTGGTGCTGGAAAAAAACGGGCATCCCCTTTATGACGGCTGCGGTGGGGTCGACCTGCTTTCCGGTCGCGACCACCTGACCGGTCCACGGTATGTGCGCCGGCTTAAAACCGTGGAAATCATCATGGTCGAGTAATTTTTTGTCTTTCGTTATTCTTAAATTGCATAACGGGATGTATGCAACCGGATTGCATGGGCTCCATTGTAAGGCAGTGGCCGGTAATGATGCCGCAGGTTTTTTTTACCGATCGTTATGATGAAAAAGGATAACGGGTAGGGCTGGCCGGATACGTGAAGAAGAGTGGGGAAGGGAGGAGGGATACCATGGTTGCTAACGAGAAATCTGAACACCTATTGCAGGCGGTTTGCGGCGAAACCGTACTCGATCGACGGAAGGGGGAATAGAACGGCCCAATTTCCCGCCATGCCCGCGTTACCGGCATAGCCTTTTGTGCTGTCGAGACGGTTGCGCTCATCGCGCTTCCGGAAAGAATGACCCTCTAAGCCCTGGAAAGGAACACCATGAACAACATCGATTGGAACTCGGCCTGGCAAGAGGCCCGAAAAGGCAAAAAACAGGACCGCAGCAATAACAGCCACTGGAACAGGCGGGCAGCCTCCTTTGCCCAGCATGCCAAGAATAGTAAGTATCCCGAGGGATTTTTGAAGCTGCTCGCTCCCCGGCCCGAGTGGAGCGTGCTTGATGTCGGCTGCGGTGCGGGCACCCTGGCCATTCCGCTTGCCGGTCTGGTGCGGCGGGTGACAGCCATCGATTTTTCGGATGCCATGATTGCCCTCTTGAACGAACATTGCACCGAACATGGCCTGGCCAACGTCACCACCGGTGTCATCGGCTGGGAAGACGATTGGGAACAGGCGGGTATTGCCGAACACGATGTGGCCATTGCCTCGCGTTCCCTGGTGGTCGACGACCTTCGGGCCGCCCTGATCAAACTGGATAATAAAGCCCGGCACCGGGTGTACATTGCCTCCCTGGTCGGCGACGGCCCCTTTGACCGCAGGATCTTTGCGGCTATCGGCCGCGATCTCGACCGTGGGCCCGATTACATCTACGTCTACAACCTGCTGCATCAGATGGGCATCCATGCCGAGGTCGGTTTTGTGATGAACGGTGACGGCGGAAAAGTCTACCGCGATCTCGATGATGCAATGGAGAAATTCAACTGGATGATTGATGCCATCACACCTGAGGAAACCATCCGGCTGCGCAGGTATTTTGAAAACCATCTCGTCAAAACAGCGGGTGGCTGGACCCTGTCGTACCAACACCCTGTCCGTTGGGCGATCATCTCCTGGAGCAAGTGACCATGAAAAACAATGCACAACAGTTCGACCAGATAGCCCGGACCGTTTTCGCCCCTATCTATCCGGTCATTGCCGCCCAGATCATTGCCCATACCGGCATCAGCCGGGGCACCTGTCTTGATATCGGTTGCGGCAACGGCTCTCTGGGCGCGGCCCTGGCACGGAGCACGGAGCTGCATGTTTCTTTTCTCGACCCGTCAGAGGAGATGCTCAGCCTCACCGGGCAAACCATTGAAGCGAACGGTTTACGGGGCCGGACCGGCTTGCTGTTGGGCGAGGTTGGCTCCATCGCCCTGCCGGACGGCTCCGTGGACCTTATCATCAGTCGGGGTTCGATCTTTTTCTGGGACGATCTGCCCCGGGCCTTTCGGGAAATCTTCCGGGTGTTGGCGCCGGGAGGACGGACCTACATCGGCGGCGGCTTCGGTTCTCGGGAATTGAAGGAATCGATTCGCCTGCAGATGGCTGAACGCAACAAGGGGGGCAACAGCTTCGGCGACAAGATGCGCCACAATCTGGGACCCGAGATGCGCACCCGCTTTGAGCAGGCCCTGCACACTGCCGCTATTGCCGATTACGAGATCATCCATGGTGAGGATATCGGCCTGTGGATTGTCATGCATAAAAGTGCCATTACCACCCCAGCTAACAGCTAACATCATAAAAATACGGAAAAAAAGGATCGGATTATGAACCACCACCAAATCGCATGGCCCCGCACGGGCCGGATTGCCGCAGTCCTGCTGCTCACTACCTGCACCGCTGCGGTAGCCACCCCGGAACCGGAACAGGCCGAGACCATCCAGCAAGAGCTTAAATCGATTGTGGTCGAGGGAGAAGCCGACAACCAACGGCAGGACCTCAAGGCCGACAGCACCACCAATATGTATCGGGTCGAGGCCAGCGCCCGTTTCGGTACCGAGGTGTTCACCGAAAAGGACATCAAAGCCCTGCACCCCGGCAATATCTTTGATTTGCTGGATAAGGCCACCGGCATCAATCTGATTTACCAGGGACGAAGGAGTCCGTTCATCATCGAAGAACGCGGCGGCGGTACCTTCACTTACATCATTGACGGGGCGGTGCTGCCGCCCTCGGCCAACCGGATCCTCTACAAATTTCCGGTCGCGGCCATTGAGGAGATGCAGATTGTGCGGGGGGCCACCTCACTGACCCTGGGGCCGTCGATCCCCATCGGCGCCTCCAACTCGGGCTCGGGCCTGAACACCGGCTTTATCATCATCCGCACCAAGCAGCCGAAAAAAACCGAGGCGGTGCTGACGGCCTCGGCGGAAAAGGCCAACGGCGGTCATCCGGTGGAGACCAGCGAGAGTCTCTATGCGGGCACCCGTCTGGGCAACGGAGACAAGGGGGAGGGGGAGGGGGCGATCAAAGGCTATCTGGCCGCGCTGGCCGCCAAGATGGATCGCCCCAGCCAGGACAGCTGGTTTGACGGCCGCAGCTCGGAGGGCGGCATGGGCAGCGCCGGGCTCACCTTGGGGAAACTGGACGTCAACATGATGGCCTACAAGGATTCGGGCACGCTGGAGATGCAGCGGGGCATCACCGCTGCAGGCGCTCTCATGTCGGACAAATGGTACTACGATCCCCTGGAGACCACCCTGTATACCAGCGACCTGGGGCTGCGGTGGACCCCGAACCAGACCACCCTGTTTAACCTGTTTCAGGTCCGGTACGACCAGACCGAACACAACGAGAGTTTTACGACCTCGGCTGCCACCCTGCGTGAATTCGAGGAGGAGACCAGCGGCTTTGGCCTGCGCCACAATGCCCGATTCGGCGATACCCTGCTGCAGTTGGGCGGGCAGGTGTCCAACAGCAATGGCTTCGGCCCCAACCTCAGTACGGCCTATAACCGCTACGACACTACCATCGCCGGCTGGTCTGCCTCGGTGGAGCAAAAGCTCTTCCAGGAGCGGTTGGTGCTGGACGGCGGCTACCGCCAGGACACCAAGCACATCGACAATTCGAGCACCAAGGCCACGGCGGATGCGGCCAACAATGATGTCGATCTCGATCCGGCCAAGGTGTATGCCCTGGGCAGCCGTTGGCGGATCACCGACAGTTACACCCTCAGCGGGCGGTACTACCATGGCGATCAAGGCACCTCCGGGGATGTTGCCATGCGCTCGCAAACCGGCGTGCTCCATCCGGAACGGCAGGAACGCATCGAAATCGGTCTGGAGGCAGAGATCACTCCCTGGTTCCAACCGGGCCTGACCTGGTTCGACATCGACACCGAGAATGCTAAGACCGCCTCCACCACCACCTATGTCGCCAACGGCGCCACCTCCTATTACTACACCGAGTCGGATGAACTGCGCCGGGGCCTGGAGCTGATCATCAAAGGCACCATCGCCCAAAACACCACCTACAAGCTGAGCTGGACGCGGATGCTCGACGGCGAGACCACCAAAAGCGGCGTCACCACCGATGCCCTGGGGGTTGCCACGCCGGAAAATATCTTCGGGATCATCCTCGGGCACCAATGGAGGGCGTACCGCGCCAATCTTTCCGTCAAGCAGGTGGACCAATGGACCAGCACCAGCAGCCCCATGGGGGTCAGCACGGTGGACGGCATCGGCGACTACACCCGGATCGACGCCAACATTCAGCGTGATTTCCAGATCAGCGACACCCTGCTGACCGCCACCCTGTTCGGCCGCAACCTCGGCGATGAAAACTATTCGAGCCGTTATGTCACCGGCTACTACCCGGACCGTGGCCGGACCATCGGCCTGGAACTGTCCTGGGCGTTTTAAGGAGGAAGGACATGCCCTTATTGCCTGGATACGCAGAACGCCTCAACACTACGCAGAGGGTATCGTCATGAGTATGCAGCCCACTGACATACGCGCCTACAACGAAGTGGCCTTGGGAATCAATGCTCCGATTTATGCCTACTATGCCGAGCGGATTGTCGCCCGCACCGGCGTTGTTGCCGGAACCTGCCTCGACCTCGGTTGCGGCGGCGGCTACCTGGGCCTGGCCCTGGCCCGGATCACGGCCCTGGATTGTGTGTTTCTCGACCAGTCGCCGGAGATGCTGGCCTGCGCCGAGGAGAACATCGTCGACTTTGACTGCGTCCACCGGGCCCGCACCCTGCGCGGTCAGGTTCAGTCCCTTCCCCTGGCTGATGGTTGCGTTGATCTGGCAATCAGCCGGGGGTCGCTCCCCTTCTGGGAGGATCTGGCCGCAGCCTTTGCCGAGATTCGTCGGGTGCTGCGGCCGGGCGGCCACGCCTACCTCGGCGGCGGCCTGGGCGATCCCAACACCCGGGCCGAGATGGAAGAACAGCGGCGCAAGCTCTACCCCGAGTGGCGGCAAAAAAAGCGCACCCCGCCCCAGCGCGACAACCGGCAGTATATTGAGGGCTTAACCAAGGCGGGAATCGACCCTTTTGAGGTCAACCGCAGCAACGAGGGCTTATGGATCACTTTCAAAAAATCATGACGGGGCGGGCCTCTAAGGCGCAGCCGCCCTCTGACGGAATCGACATGCATCGTAACACCGGCAGTACCGTGGCCGCGCCGATTCTCGACGAGGCGGAAACCCTGCTCCGCGAGCTGTACGGCCCTGACTTGGCAACATTGGAGATCGAGCGGCTGGTGGTGGGCGTCTTCTTTGTCGGGGTCAAGCTCACCAACGGCCAGGGCGGCGTTGCCTATACCCCGCCCGAGGTGGTCCGGGACGCGGGGCGGCGTATTCTCAAGAGCGGTTCACCGACGGTCTGCGGTATGGGGGTCGACGCAGTGATGCGCGGCCTCCTGCCCCATCCCTTTGCCGGAGTTATCCGCCTGGCCACTTTGAATGCGCTGTCCGCCTCGCTGTTTGCCGGCGGCCGCTATTGCCTGGACGGCGGCGACGATCTTTCGGCTTTGGGCGTCCTGTTTCGAGGGCGACGGGTCTGTATGGTGGGGGCGATCATCCCGCTGCTCAAGCGGCTGCGGGACCTTGATCCGGCCGAAGTCGTCATCATCGACCGCAAAAAGGAAACCCAGGCCGAAGCCCAGGCCGGGTACGGCGTCTTTGCACCGCCGGAACAGACCGCCGAACATCTGGCCCGCTGCGAGACGGCGGTGTTCACCGGGGCCGCCGTCGCCAACGGCAGCATCCAGGAGCTGATCGATCTGGTCCCACCGGAGGCGGCCATTGCCGTGGTCGGGCCGAGCGCCGGTTTTGTGCCGGAGCCGTTGTTTCGACGCAGGGTTGCCCTGGTCGGCACGGCCCTGGTCATTGACAGCGACCGCGCCTTGGAGCTGCTGGCCGAGGGCGGCGGCGGCTACCGGCTGTTTGCCGGCTGCGTGCGTAAAATCAATCTGCTCAACGTCCCGCGACTGCAGCAATTGGGACTGATGAGTTTTTGCTAACGAAAAGGAGAAACAATGGAAACCAATTACTTCGACACCTATGAAAACCTGGTGGAACAAGCCGGAAAATTCCACGGCGACATCTGCCATGGCATCAGGATCGGCACGCGTATGACCATGAGCGGCCTGCGCCGGATCGGCATCAGCGATCCCAAGGGCGCGGACCGGAAAAAGCTGATGGTCTTTGTCGAGATCGACCGCTGTACCACCGATGCGATCATGGCCCTGACCGGCTGCCGTCCGGGCAAGCGCACCATGAAAATACGTGACTACGGTAAGATGGCTGCCACCTTCATTAACCTGGAAACCAATCAGGCCTTCCGGGTAGTGATCAAGAGCAATAGGAAACCCGGAGAAAACGAGAAGGGCGAATCATCGGATTTTGCGGCCCTGGATGAGGAAGAGCTGTTTACCATCACCGAGGTCGAGGTGCCGCTCCGGCCCGAGGATCTGCCGGGCAAGCCGCTCTCCCGCGTGCCCTGTGCGCGCTGCGGCGAAACCATCATGGACGGCCGCGAGGTGCGCCGTGGGGAGCAGAACTTCTGCACGCCCTGCGCCGCGGAGGCCGATTACTACCGGGTTGTCGGCTGATCCGGCCTGTTGCCGTGCCCGCATGGAAGCCCCCGAGATCCCGCACAGGCTTGGCAACATCGCCATGATCCGAGGTTATTTTTTTTCTCAATCAAGCGAAGCCTAATGCACAGAGCAAAACCTCGTAGCAAAACCTCGCCAACGAAGGTGTGTCATCTCGACCGCTGGGAGAGATCTCATGATCTTTGCGATATTTCTCCTCGCTGTGCTCGTCGAGAAGACAAACAGACGCGCCTCACTTTTGAAAGAGAAATGAGTAGGGGCACACGGCGTGCGCCCTTTTAGACACAATCATTTTCCCTGTCGGAGTTTTTTCCGGCAGCACCTGGAGTACTGCAATGAAAAATCTGCCATGGCCCTGTTCTTTAGTTGGCGCAGGCTTGGAAAACCTGCAACCCTGCCTGCGGCTCGTCCCGGCCCTGGTGCTGGCGCTGATCATGCTGCTGGCGCCGCTGAACGCCCAGACGCGCGAGATCGTCGACATGGGCGGCCGCAGGGTGACCATCCCGGACACGGTGACCAAGGTGGCGGCGGTGTCGCCTCCGGGAACCTACCTGCTCTACGCCATTGATCCCGCCCTGCTTGCCGGCCTCAATTCCCCGCTCCGGGACGGTGAAAAGAGATACACCGTGCCGACGTACCGCCAGTTGCCGGTGATTGGCGGCATGGCCGGTCAGGGCCGAACGCTCAACCGCGAGGTGCTGCTCCAGGTCAAGCCGGATTTCATCATCCACTGGGCCTGGAAGGACGACGCCGCCAATCAGAAGTTTTTTGAATCCATGGCCGCCATGCCGTTCCCGCTGGTGACGGTGCGCCTGGGTAGCATCCTCGATTATCCCGAGGCCCTGCGTTTCATCGGCGACCTCACCAACCGCAGGGAGCGCGGCGAGACCCTGCGCCAGTACGCCCAAACCGTGGTCGACCAGGCCAAGACGCTTGCCTCCGCCATTCCCGAAAACAAAAAAATCCGGGTGTACTACGCCGAAGGCACGGACGGACTGAGCACCGAGCGGGCCAGTTCGTTCCACGCCGAACTGATCCCCCTGGCCGGAGGGGTCAATATCCACCGGGGCGAAGAGATGGACCATTACGGCATGGAGAAAATCTCCATGGAGCAGTTGCTGCTCTACGATCCCGAGGTCATCCTGGTCAAAGAGCCAACCTTTTTCACCACCGTGTTCACCGATCCCCGCTGGAAAAACCTGCGCGCCGTGCGGGACAAGCGGGTCTATCTCATCCCCTTTGAGCCGTTCAACTGGTTTGACCGGCCGCCCTCGTTCATGCGGCTGCTGGGCGTCAAATGGCTGCTCAACCTGCTCCACCCTGATCTCTATCCGGTGGATATGCTGGCGGAAACCCGCTCCTTTTACACCCTTTTCCTCGGCGTTGAGCTGAGCGAAGCCCAGGCCAGGGAAGTGCTCAACCGATGAAGCGCTTTGTTCTGCCCTTGCTGGCCCTGCTCCTTCTCGTTATGGCCCTGGTTTCCCTCTACCTTGGCAAATACCGGGTGCCGCTGGCCGACATCCTGGCCTTTGCCGGCTGGAAGGCGTCCGGCGTCGCTGTACTCTCCGAGGAAAAACGCAGCCTCCTGGCCAACATTCTGTTCGACATCCGCCTGCCGCGCATCATGGCCGCGATTCTGATCGGAGCCTCGCTGTCGGTGTCCGGAACCGCCTTTCAGGCCCTGTTCATCAACCCCCTGGTCTCGCCGGGGCTACTCGGCGTGCTCGCCGGGGCCTCGTTCGGCGCCGCCCTAGGCATGATTTTCTCCAAAAGCTGGCTGATGGTGCAGTGCTCCACCCTGTTGTTCGGTTTTGCCGCCGTTGGGGTCGCGGTGTCCATTGCCCGCATCTTCCGCGCCCATTCGATCATCATGCTGGTGTTGGGCGGGATCATCAGCGGGGCCTTTTTCACCGCCTCGCTCTCCATCGTCAAATACGCGGCCGATCCCTCCAACCAGCTGCCGGCCATTGTCTACTGGCTGATGGGCAACCTCTCGGCTGTGGACGGCCGCACCATGCTGCTGGTCAGTCTGCCCATGCTGCTGGGCATGATCGTCCTGATTTTGAACGGCGGCCGGCTCAACGCCATGAGCATGGGCGAGGAAGAGGCCAAGTCGCTGGGCATCAATGTCGGCAGGGTGCGGATGACGGTCGTCTTCCTGGCCACCCTGATCAGCGCCCTGACCGTGGTGATCGGCGGCATCATCGGCTGGGTGGGGCTGATCATCCCCCACATCTGCCGGATGCTGGTCGGCCCGGACAACCGCTTGCTGTTGCCCGCCGCCGCCCTGGTGGGCGCGGTGTACCTGCTGGTGGTGGACAACGTCTCCCGACTGATGTTCTCCTTTGAGATTCCGACCGGCATCGTCACCTCGCTGATCGGTATCCCCTTTTTCGTCTTGGTGCTGAAAAACGCCCATAGGAGCTGGCGATGAGCGCATTGATTCAAACCCTGGCCGTCAGTTTTGCCTACCACGACCGCAAGGTGCTGCACGAGGTGACCCTGGATTTCAGACAGGGCGAGGTGGTTTCCCTGCTCGGCCCCAACGGCAGCGGCAAGACCACCCTGCTGAAAATCCTCCTGGGCCTGCTCAAACCGGACAGCGGCTTTGTCCACTTTGAGAACCGGTTGCTGCAAAGCTACCCGCGCAATGAACTGGCCAAGCGCATCGCCTATGTGCCGCAGGTGCACCGCGAGGCCTTTGCCTACACCGTGGCCGACGTGGTGCTGATGGGGCGCATGCCCTACCACGGTTTTTTCTCGACCTATTCGTCCCAAGACCGGGAGATCGCCACGGCCGCCATGGCCCGGCTCAACCTCCTTGACCTACAAAACCGCGCCTACACGGAAATCAGCGGCGGCGAACGGCAACTGACCCTGATCGCCCGGGCCATCGCCCAGGGGGCAAACGTGTTCATCATGGACGAACCGGTCAACGGCCTTGATTACGGCAACCAGATGCGGTTGCTGCGCGACGTCAACGGACTGGCCAAGGAGGGCTTGACCTTTATCATGACCACCCATTTTCCCGACCATGCCCTGATGACCGCCGACCGGGTCATTCTGCTCAAAGAAGGCGCGGTGCTTGCCGACGGCCCCACGGAGGCGACCATCACCCGGGAAACCCTGCGCGCCCTCTACCGCATCGACGTCCATGTGGCGGCCATCCCCGGCTACATCGGCAGCCGCAGCGGCAGGGTCTGCGTGCCCGCCTGGGCACTGTGAGGCGATGATGGATTGGATGAATGAGCTGCCCAAAAACTCGACCAGCGAGGAGACGACCGCCCCCCACCCCCGAACGGTGAGCATCGACAAGGAGGGCCGCATCTGGCTGGAGGCGGAGGAGGTGTCGCTGATCTCGCTCACCGCGGTTCTGGAGGAGGTTGAACGGGAAACGCCGATCCTGGTGCGGGCCGACAAAAGCCTTGCCCTGCAGGGATTTGTCGACGTGTTCGGCGCCGTCAAGCGACTCGGTTTTACCCATCTCAGCCTGCAAACCGAGCAGACCCCATGAGCTGCCAAAGCAAAGCCACCCAGATTTCGCTGTTGCTGCACGCTTTCCTTATCCTCGGCGGACTGCTGCTCAGCCGCTATGCGACCACGCCAACACCGCCGCTGGTGATCGATTTTTCGATCGCTGTTGCCGAAGCGGCGAGCGGGGAGCCGGGAGCCTCGCCTGCTCCAGAGCAGCAAAAGATGCCGGTGCATGCACCTCCGGACCAGGCGGAACGGGTTGTTCCCAAGAAGGAGATGCCGAAAAACCCGGCAGTTTCAAAAAGACTACAGAAAAAGCATGCTTCCCCAGCCAGACGGACAGCGGAGGCGGTGAAGCAAGAGGCGCAACCGGCGGTGGACCAGACAAAGGAACAGCCGCCCCTGCCTGCGGTTATAGAACGGCAAGAGGCTTCAAGCGAGGCACTGTCGGCCGGTGGAACTCCGTCCCCTCAGGCAAATGACGGTGAGGCTATACCCGCAGCCGGTGGAGTGATTCGCCAGGATCAAAAATCAGCGGGAATCGGACCGCAAGGGGGGGAAGGGGAGGGGGGAGGGACCAATACGCACTCTAATTTTGAATATATCCGCAATCTGATTCTGAAAAATCTGACCTTTCCGGCCACAGCCCGCAACAGGGGACTGACCGGTAAAATCGTGGTTTCTTTCCTGCTCAAGGAAGACGGTCAGGTTGAAAACATAGCTATAATCTCGGGCTCTGGCCACGAGATTCTCGACAGCAATGTCGTGGCCACTATCCGCCGGATCGCACCGTTCCCCAAACCACCGGCACGGGCACAACTTGTTCTGCCTATAGTCTATCATCTGAAATAGGCGCCAATGCGCTGCGGTTCTCCTCAGTCGGCACGGAGCCCTGAGACAGGCAGAACGCTTTTCCCTATATCGGAAAAAATCAGCGTGCGCAGCCCTGTTACCCAAAAAAAACCTATTCATGGCTTCTTTCGCTGGACCCATGCTTTTTTCTCCGTTGCGTCTCTTGCAAAAGTCCTCATAACATCCTTCGACTGTTCGACTGGCTCACCGCACAGGTTGAATGGATGGAGTGCACATTTGATTTTCCCGTTCGGGGTGAGCTTTTCGGATCGGAATGTCAAATTATATATATATATATATTCAGGTTGTTATAATTTTACAGATCAGATTTTCTTTGCCAGCTTGTTTGTTTCCTGACTGGCTGATGTCCTGCCTCGTCGAGCCTCTTGCAACGTTCGAAAAGTTGTCCTGCCGGTAGACCGTCAGCCGGAATCCAGATTCTCATTCGATGTTGGGCTCAGGTGGGCATTAGGTATCTGGTAGTATGCTGAATTTTCGATTTATTAACCCGATAAGCAAACTCTTGAGTGCCATCTTGAAAGTGTATTGGTACTATCGTTTGAAAAAATGGGTTTCCCAATAGGGGTATTAGTGGCTGGTAAACAATTTGCGAAAAAATACATCATAAAAATTCCGATCTTTCCTGTGTGATCCAGGGAGGTTATTGGGTCTTTATCATTGAAAGTTTTTTTATCAGGATTCCTGGCGGCGGTCAGAAGTCCAAATTTAAATGAATTTTTTTTGCTGAATAATAATAAGCAGGTGCCAAGTACAAGGCACCGAGAAATAGGAGCCTTTCTTGGAGCTAATACTGAGCGATTTACAAATCCCCATTGAAAAAGAGGGAACGGATGAACAGGTCAAAGTTGCCTGCCAACAGTTGCAACTCGGCACCGGTGATATCATCATCCTGAAAATACTCAGTAAATCAATTGAGATACGGAATAAAGAACAATTTTATTACAAACTCTCCCTGGTGGTCAGTGTATCGGATAGCTTTGCAAATGGGCAGAATTTTCCCGTCTACAAAGAGCAGATACCAACAGTACGGAAGACAGCAAACAGCAAGGAGCGCCCCCTTATCGTAGGGTTCGGGCCCGCCGGCATGTTTGCCGCTCTGGAGCTGATTGCGTATGGCTTAAAGCCGGTGATCTTTGAACGAGGGAAAAAGATCGAGGAGCGCTCTGCTGATGTACAACGATTCATCAACACCAGGAAGCTCAACCCTGAATCCAATATCCAATTTGGTGAAGGCGGCGCCGGGAGCTTTTCGGACGGCAAGCTTTTTTCGCGGAGGAACAACAATACCAGCTCTGTCAACAGGGTGTTGCAGACCTTCATTAAATTTGGTGCGCCGGCGGAAATCGGCTATATCGGCAAACCCCATCTGGGGACCGATGTGTTGTGCAAAATAGTTGCAAATATAAGAGCCTATGTCCTCGAGCGAGGCGGTGAAATCCATTATGACGCTAAAATGACCGATATTCTAACAACTGGGGATACGGCCGCAGGTATCGTTATCAATGGTGCCAAGGAGTACCTTGCATCACGAATCTATCTTGCCTTGGGGCATTCTGCCCGTGATACGGTGGCGATGCTGCATGCCAAAGGGATTGCGCTTGAGCAGCGGGCTATTTCGGTCGGAGTGCGCATTGAGCATCCTGTCGAAACGATCAATGTTATGCGCTACGGTGAGAAATATCACGATTTTAAAGGGTTGGGTGCGGCCACCTATTCCTTGAATTACACCGATCGAAGCATCCGAAGGGGGGTCTATACCTTCTGCATGTGCCCCGGCGGCGAGGTGGTGAACGCTTCCTCTGAGTCTGGCTTGCTGGTTGTCAACGGGATGAGCTACTCGCGGCGGGCCTCGGCCTTTTCCAATGCAGCGCTGGTCGTCAGCTGTCACGCCGACGATTATCAATCCGCCTGCCCCTTGGCAGGGCTGGAATTCCAGCGGGACATTGAACGCAAGGCCTTTCAGGCCGGAGGCGGCAGGTGGGAGGTCCCGGCGCAGAATCTGCTCCATTTTTTAGGCGAGAGCAAGGCCACCGGCTTACATGAAAATTCGTATAAAATGGGGGCAGTTGCCGCTGATCTCAAAGATATTCTTCCCCCCTTTGTGGTTTCGGAGTTGTCGGCCGCGTTTCATAAATGGCGAAAAGAAGTACCCTCGTTTGTTTCCCAAGAGGCGATCTTGTTAGGTGCGGAGACCCGGACTTCCTCGCCTGTACGCATTACACGCAATGAACAATTTGAGTCCGTCACTCTCAAAAATCTGTACCCGATAGGTGAAGGTTCAGGATACACCGGCGGTATAACGAGCTCCGCCGCTGATGCTATCAAGGCGGTCGCCATGCACATGGCGCATGAGAGCGGGTGACGTGCGTCTTTTTTGGGGGGATCGCTATGGAAAAAAGACCCTGAAAATCGAGCACGCTGCAAAACCGTTGTCGTTCCAGCGGTGCTGATCTTGCATCTCATCTTCGGGCCATTTTTGGCTGCGGCTCAAGCACAAAATCCTCGACGTAGCGCTGTCGCCACAACCCAATCTGAGCGCAATTTTGTCCAAGTTATTTGTGAACAGGCTCTTAGCGTTGATATTAGTCCCCTGTGTCTAAAAATAGAATAAGGGATTTTTGAGAAGTAAAGAGAGAGACCGATTATTTGAAAATGCGGAGAAGGCCTGGAGTGCAATCTTTCCGGGAGACTCTTGCCTGATACATCTGATTGTTTTTGAGATGTCGCGATTTCAAGCCGACATACTTTCCGGCAGCGTGACGGAAAACGTCGTCCATCCGGAATGGTATTGCACTGTAATGGTGCCGCCATGGAGTTCGACGATTCTTTTTGCGATGGTGAGGCCCAACCCAGAGCCGCCAAAGGATTTGGAGCGGGATTTCTCCACCCGATAAAATTGCTCAAACAGTCGTGGCAAATCGGCAGCCGGAATCTCGTGACTGGTGTTGGCGATTGTCAGATTTGTTTCCCCGTGTTTTTGGCAAACTGTGATCCGGATTATGCCATTCTTCGCATCGTTGTATTTGATGGCATTGTCGATGAGGTTGATCAGAAGTCGGAGCAGTTTTTCCGAATCGCCCAAGAGATGGCATTCGTCCATTTGCGTTTCAACAGCAATATTTCGCCCCTGCAGGATCTCACGGTAGTCTTCGAGAACCTGTGCGATGAGGCTATCAATAGGGACAGCCTCCCGAGTGCAGGTTTCTTCCTGTTCGAGCCGCGATATGTCGAGGAGGTTGCGGACCAGTTTGCTCAGACGACGCATGGTGTTGAGCTGTTTCTCCAGTTCTATGCGGATGGGTTCCGGCAGTTTGCTGGCCAGCATTTCTTCCTGCCCCAGCATAAGAATGGTCAAGGGGCTTTTTAACTCATGGGAGGCATTGCCGATGAATTCCTTCTGCTTTGCAAAGGAGTGCTGCAAACGGTCGAACATCGTGTTGAGGGAGTGGCTCAGAACGTGGAGTTCGTCCCTGCTGGCGCCAAGGGGGATTCTCCGGTTCAAGGAATTGTCGCGGATTTCTTTCACTTTTTGATTGATGGTGGCCAGCGGTCGCAGAATCCTGCCAGCCAGGAAATAGCTGACCAAAAAGATGAGGAGAATTGTCACGGAAATTCCGGCAGTAAGCCTGGTGAGCAGTTCGCCTAGCTCTAAGTCAAGAAAGAGCAGGGGTTTGGCGATCAGGAGGCTGTACGTTTCCAAACCATAGTTTCTGGTGAGCTTCCGTACCCTGAATCGTACCGTGTTGTCCTTGATTTCTGCCACTTCATCCATGTCATCGGGGTCAATCCAGAGGGATGACAAAGGGATTTTAGTTTGGAAAAAAAACGATTTGCCATCTTTTGGGGTGGGGATATTGAATTTTTGGGTAAGGGGTGAAGCAAAGAGCGTTTTCCCCGTGCTGTCGAAGATTTTTAGCCAATACCTGGCCATATGTTGATCGTCATGTTGGAGACGGCCAACAGAGTCATTTGATCGGGAATGATCGAGACTGTTGAATACTGTCCTGGCAACATCAGCAAGTTCTTTATCGACAAGCTTGTAAGGTTCCTTGACCAGCTCAAAGTAGACAAAAAGAGAAAAAAATGAAGCTGTTGATAGGGCTGCAAGGGATATCCAGAGCGTGAATCTGGTTCTGACTTTCATTTTTTTTCTCTTTCAATAAGATAACCAAATCCCCTGATGGTTTTGATTACCTGGTCCTGTTCCTGCTCCGGCGACCGGAGCTTTTTGCGCAGGTTGCTCATGTGGACATCGATAAAATTAGACATGCTGAAAAGATCAAAATTATCTCCCCAGACATGCTCAGCAAGGGTGAACCGTGAGACTGCCCGACCCTGGTTGTGGAGAAGGAATTCCAGCAGGGCGAATTCTTTAGTGGTAAGTGCCAGAATTTCATCGCCTTTCGTCACCTCGCGCGTGACGGTATCGAGACGGACATCTCCAGCCTCCAAGATCGGACTGCCAGTATTGCCACGCCTGATCAGGGCCCGAACCCTGGCCAGCAGTTCTGCCAGGGAAAAGGGCTTGGCCAGATAATCGTCGGCACCGAGGTTGAGTCCGGCTACCTTGTCTTCGATATCCCCCTTGGCCGTCAGCATCAGGACAGGAGTTTGGATACCGGCCGCTCGTATTTCAGAAAGGATCTCCAGGCCGTTCATGCCCGGCAGCATGACATCAAGGAGGATGAGATCATAGGTGTCGTTCCAGATCTTCTCTATTCCCGTTCTGCCGTCATCGGCTGTCTCCACATGATAATGCTCGCTCGTTAGCACCGAAACAAGTTTTTCAAGGAGATAGGGTTCATCATCAATGATGAGAATATTCATGGCGTCTCTATGGAGGCTGTTGTTGCCCGCGGTGTTGGTATCCTCAATGAGGCTGTTGAAACAGGGTTGGTCGGAAGAGGAAGTCCAGCCGGTGTGTACTGCGTTAACAGTCGATAATAATACGATCCGACCTTTTTGCCGTGTTTTGTTGTGAAATAGTTGTGGATTTCACCGAGTTGTTGCGACGTGCCCGCAAAGAGGTTGTCGGCGAGATATTCCTTACGTTCAGAGATCACCAGGATGTCCCTTGCGGTCACCTCAGCGGGAGGTAACCAGAAGTTGTACATCAAAGCGTTCATCCCAAAGAGCTGCCTTCCGGTTGTCTCTTGTACCGAGTTGTTGTGTTGGGGATTTGCTGAATGGTCGGCTTTATTGCGGTAGAAGGCAAGGCCGCTGGCGATCCGATATTTATCCATTCCGGCAACGAGGGGGCGTGTCCCCCTGGTTGCTTCAACGCTCTTGACAGTTTGTTCAACCTGCAGGGCCAGATCGTCACCTCCAAAGAGGAATGCCTGGGTGGTAAAGGGCATGCCGGGAATGCCGAGGGAGAAATAGTGGAGGATCAGGCCATAGCTCAGGACAAGGGACAACAGTGTGGCCGGCCAGGCTCGCTGGACAAAAGGCCGGAGGCTGCCGATTGCATTCTGGGTTGGCAGCGATGCAGCCATCAGCGGGATAAACGCCAGCCACAGCGGGCCGGCCCAGCTCAACTTCACCTCCCTGGAGAAACTGAAGAAGACAAACACGGAAAGGGGGACGAGTGTCATGCAGAGAGCGAAAAGCCGATGCCTTGGGTAACCATCCGTCAGCCGGGTTATAGAATCCGGTTTTGACTTGCGAAAAGCTCGAATGGAGGTCCAGGCGGCAAACAGTCCGGTTGGTGTCAACAGCAGAAGGATGGTAGCGAGCAGTGTAGGAGTTGAGAACCTGAAAACACCGGCAATCCTGTGCTGGCTCTGGAACAGAAACGAGGCCCAACCATGCTGGTAATTCCAGAGGATTACGGGGGAAAAAATCAGTACGGCCAGGATAGCCGCCAGATAGGGCTGGGGTTTGAAAAACCAGCGGCGTGAACGTGGATCAATCAGCATGAAGAGAATAATCGCAGGGCCGAGAAGGACAATGGTGTATTTTGACACCAGACCTAGGCCGAGGAAGATTCCGACCCCTAACCATGATTTCTGGTTTTCGTCGATGAGGGCGCGATGGAGAAAAAACAGGGTGCCTGCCCAGCAGGCAATAAGGGGAGCATCGGGGGTGATGACGAGGGCTGTGCCGAAGAAAAGAGGGAGCGAAGCAATGAGAACCAGGGCGTTGAGCGCCGCCTTTTTGTCCGAGACCGAGAGGGTCAGCTGATAGCTGAACCAGGCCGTGACGAACCAGCAGAGAAAGGCACCACAACGGACCCCTACCTCTGAATTGCCAAAGAGATGGGTACCGAACCAGATGAGCAGGGCCACCATGGGAGGATGGTCGAGATACCCCATGGCCATGTGCTGGCTGTAGTTCCAGTAGTAGGCCTCCTCCTGAATGAGCTCATACCCCCCGAGGTAGAGGGTCCTGAGCAGGACAGTATAGGAGATGATGAGCAGGCATGTCAGCCTCCAGTTGCCCGGACTATCTGTTTTATGCCGTCTTTTTGAGACAAAGAGATACCCGCCGACCGAGGCGAGCATACTGGAAAAAGCGGCGGCCAGAGCGAGCAGCCATGGAGTATCAGGGAATGCTGCCAACGTGGCCGTCATTATTCCTCCACGGAGAAAGAGGACCAGCAGCAGGATGAACTGATAGCTGAGGAGCGCGGAGGGTTGGAGATAGGAGAGGGGCCTTTGCGTCGTGGCTGCGGTGATAAAATAGCCGAGGTTGCAAGCCAGCAGAAAACTGAAGATATGTACGGCATCGAGTTGGAAGCCGCTGGTCTCGAGAAGATGAAAAAAAAGCAGATCAAGGGTCACAACAGTTCCAGTCAGGAGTGCCACTTCTTTTTTTCTGACGAAATCCAGAGGCAAACCGCCGAGGGCCATGAGCTGCCGCAGATAATCAAATATGATTGCTGCGTTCATCTTTGAACTGCCGTTTTTTCTATCGACAAAGGTTATCGGGATCTCTGTAACGCGCAGCCAGTTCCCCGTCGAGGCGAGGATTTCCAGACCAATCTTGAAGCCGGAGACTTGCTTGTTGATCGAGAGAAAAACTTCTTTGCGCACAGCGAAAAAGCCGGCTAAAGGATCGTGAACCTCGGTAAACAGACGGGCCGGAAGGGTCGCCAGTCGCGATGCAAGTTTGCGCGCCAACGGCCATCCAGGGATCGAACCTCCCCGGATGTAACGGCTGCCGATAACCATATCGTGGCTGCCAGCCTGAAGAGGGGCCAGGAGTTCCGGAATGCTTTCCGGAGGATGACTAAGATCGGCATCCATCACGACCAGCAATTCGCCTTGGGCTGCTTGGGCACCGGCACAAACCGCAGAGGCGAGACCGGAAACATCGTCACGGCAGATCAATCTGACCTTGAGCGGGCCGTTATAGTTCTGTATTTCCTGACGGGTACGATCCGTTGATCCATCATCGACAAAGATGATTTCCGTCTCCCCTTGTATTCCGACCATCGCTTGATTGATGCTTGTAAGCAAAGGGTTGATGTTCCCCCCTTCGTTGCGGGTCGGAATGATAATTGAAATGCTGGGCATGGATTACCTCTTTGTATTGAACTGTGGCGAAGGTTCTGCAACCGCGCATAGAGTATAACAGTATAACAGGTCAAGATGAAGAAATGATGAACCCAGGGCTTTGGGTTAGAGATTGGCGATAACCGGTAAAAAGGCATCGAGCCGGTAGGTATCGTCGATAGGGTTGGTGTCAAACACCATAACTATATGAAATTATTGCCTGCCTTGCTCGCCCAGTCCTGACCGAGTTTGAGTTTGCGGCTGGAATAGAAGACATCCCGATCCTCGTCCTTGGCTTCGATTAACATAGTTTTTCCGTTCTTGGTCTGGACCAGAAACTCCGGGTAATGATTGATGAAACCGTTGAGGCAGAACCCTTTGCGCTCAACAATTTCTCGCCAGAACAAGATGTTGTCCCGATGGTCGACCTCATTGAGGCCGCAAAGCCGATCAATTCACCTAGCCGTTTGGTTATCTATCTCCGGTTTTTTCGATGCAGAAGGCCGTGCCACCAGAATTTGATTCGGCCTGAAACAGGACTATCGATCGGATGGATCACCGCCCGCCTGCAGGTTCCGTCCGTGCCTGCTGCTCCAAACTGTTGCGCAACTGGATGGCGTTGCTGATCACTCCTGTGCCGGAACGGTGGTGTTTGGAGATAATCACCCTTCGGCTTGTTGCAACCCTATTGCAGACGGTCCTATTCTGCGGTACTTGTGATCCCCAACGAAGGTGTGGGCTCTTATGATTTTTTTTCCACCGTTCGAAATGCCTTTATAGGACACCAATGGGCACACCGGGGTAGGGAAACGCAGAGCACCCGTAGTCCGGATGTCGCCTCCGCATGATCCGAGGGAAGTAAGGCGATTCAAGATCAGCCTCGGATCACTTGATCCCAAAATATTTCGACAATCATTGAGTGCTCTGCAAATGAACGTCCTGAGATTGAATTACCTAAAAGTAATTCGTAATCGTAGAACGATGTTTTTTGGTCAGGTGCAGGGCCTTCTCACCTGGTTTCGTTTGCATGGTTTCCGGCACGGGCATGGGCTTTGCTCACCTGATGCATGTTTTTTTCATTGTTTAGAGCCCAAGAGCATTTGTGGCCATCTTTTTGCTTCTATTTATTTTTTTTAAGCTATTCGAACAAGACAGACCCCTTGTTGCCAGCAAGAGCACTCAAGATGAGAGTGCACTCCTTTGAACGGGCTGAGCACAAAAGAAAAATCAGAAGAGGAGAGAGCAACATGCTGAAAGTCGCTGATGGGCATTCCGGAACCAAAGACGTCTCGGCCGTTTATACCGGTCTTGTGTTGTTTTTTCTGTTGTTTATCGCCATCCCGACCGTATCGTTTTCTGCACCGTCCAAGTGGCCCAAACTGCTTTCGCCTGATGTCGCTGACAGGGTTGAGCGCAATGAATCGGTGGAAGTGCTCGTTTTATTGGAAGACGCCGATGAGCAGGCTACGGAAGAGGTCGAAAACCGTAACAAAGTGAAACTGTATCGTGCGGGGGCCTCTGATTATAACCAGCGCATACAGAAACGAAAGGGTCTCATGGACAAACTCAAGGTCCGAGTCAAGTCCGATGTGGTTGATCCCGACCTTGAAATAAAGACTGAGTACTCGGTCCTGCCGATCATGCATGTGCGGATCAAATCTGCACGGGCCCTTGACAAATTGCTCCAGCAAGAAAAAGTGGTTTCGATTGACGAAAATAGACCTAATAATGCTTATCTAGCGCAAAGCCTACCGCTTGTGGGACGAGCAAATGCTCAGGTCGCCGCCTACAACGGCTTGGGTACGTCGGTCGCAATACTCGACACCGGGGTAGACTATACGCGTGCTGAGTTCGGTTCCTGTTCTACGCCGGGAGGAGCATGCAAGGTTGTGTATGCCCAAGATTTTGCCAGTACAGATGGAAAACTCGATGATAACGGCCACGGCACAAATGTCGCAGCCATCACACTAGGTGTTGCACCTGCAGCAAAGATTGTGGCGTTGGACGTTTTTCGCACAGATGGCTATGCGTATTCCAGCGATATCATTAATGCTATCAACTGGTGCGTAACCAATAAGACGAGCTACAACATTGCCTCTATTAATATGAGTTT
>JBBRBT010000031.1:0-43124 GCA_038205495.1 Desulfobulbales bacterium | reverse complement strand
TCGAGGATCAATCGCTTCATATTTTCACCTGTCGAGCGAGTTTTCGGGACAGGTTGATATTTCAATATTTTTGTAAAAATTTCAATAAGTTAATTGTTGAACAAATGTTTTTTTTACTGATGATTTCTCACTGATCTAGGTTCAATTTATGTTGCGGCATTCCAGCTTGTCAACGACTGAGCGGTACATTCACCGGCTGAAAAAAGAAAACCTGGAAGTTCTTAAAGCTCTTCCGGGAATGCCTGTTTCTGAAAATAGTACATCAAAAGTACATCAAGACGTAAAATCAGTTGTCGCATGATGTCTTAAGTTGTTGATCTTGTTTAGTTATAATATTGACCGTCACCGGCATACCGAGCCGCAGTTCCTGCTGGGAATCGCAGGCAAAGATCCTGGCCCGATAGACCAGCTTGGTGCGCAGTTCCGTGGTTTCCACGGTCTTGGGGGTGAATTCGGCGGTGGGGGAGATAAAACCGACCCAGCCTTTATAAACCTTGCCGGGATAAGAATCGGTGCGCAGTTCGGCCCGCATCCCCTCCCGCACCCTGCCGAGATCTGGTTCACTGATATACGCCCGAACCCAAAGCGGGTTTACCAACGCCAAGGTCAGCACCGGTGTACCGGCCGAGGCCATGGCCCCGGGCTCAAGGATACGGTTACGGATAACACCAGCGGCCGGAGCCAGAAGCTGGGTATCGGTCAGCCGTTTTTCCGCCAAGTCTTTGGTCGCCTGCAGCGCACTCAGGCTCGCTTCAGCGGCGGCGATATCCTCCTTGCGCGGGCCTTCGATTGCCAGGGAAGTTTCCTCCTCAGCAGTCTTCAAGGCCGCAGCAGCAGTCTGCACCCGGGTTTTGGCACTGTCGACCTCCTGCTGCGAGATACGGTTGGTCAGCAGCAGGGACTGTTTACGGGATAAATTGAGTTCGGCATCTCTGAGATTAGCCATCGCGGCAGCGACACTGGCTTTGGCCTTTGCCACTTCCTGAGGCCGACTGCCCTGATGCAGGCGGTCGACCACCCGGCTCTGGGCTGTTACTTCTCCTGCAAGTCGCCGGGCCTCCAACTGGTAGCGGACCGGATCCAACTCGGCCACCACCTGCCCCTGTTGCACCCTCGCCCCCTCATCCACGGCAAGTCTCAAGATCCTCCCCGCATCCTGAAAGGCCAATTGGACTTCGCGGATGTCGACTGTACCAAACAGGGTCAGGTCGCCTGCTGCCTTTTTTTCTCGCTGCTCGGAACAACCCGCCGCAGCGAGAAGGCAAATGAGCAACACTGCGGCCACCACCACTTGCCGAGCGAGAAACAAAGAAAGAGTGCGATATCTTAAAAATGATGTGCGGATACTGATTGCCGCAACCGGTCCTCCCTGCATGCTATTCACCGATTATTTTAACCAGGACTCTTTTTTTCCGCCGACCGTCGAACTCACCGTAAAAAATCTGCTCCCAGGTGCCGAAGTGCAGTTTTCCTCCGGTTATCGCCACCACCACCTCCCGGCCCATAATCTGCCGCTTCATATGGGCATCGGCATTATCTTCAAAGCCATTGTGGCGGTACTGGCTAACCGGTGCATGCGGAGCAAGCTTTTCCAACCAGACTTCATAGTCGTGATGCAAACCAGATTCATCATCATTAATAAAGACAGAAGCCGTAATGTGCATCGCGTTGCAGAGTAGTAACCCTTCCATGATGCCACTTTCCGCCAAGCATTTCTCGACATCTTGAGTGATATTAATGAAGGCTCGTCGGGTTGGCACCTCAAACCACAATTCTTTACTATAAGATTTCATTATTTCCTTTAATTACGATCAATTAATATAAAAACAACATCTGCTCTTCGTGTGAAATTACACTGCGCGCATTATCCTCAAATCCATTGTGGCGGTACTGCTCAACCGGCGTATGTGGAGCCATCTTTTCCTATCAGATCTTGTAATCATGATGCATACCGAATTCATCATCGTTAATAAACACCACGGCACGTCCAGATCAACACCAAAAAAAGAAACTCGCACAGTTACTGTTTATCATCCCAACTGATTTTGAGGAAATGATCCCCACTGCTAAAACGATTTATCGCGTCTGGTTTAAGGACCTCATTTATGAGGTTACTGCGTTGCTTGCGTATTCCGGGCGAAAACGGCCAGAATTCCCAACTGATGGGGTGCATACCACTCTTCGTTCGCTGACAGAAACAGCATAACAGCCGGAATTATCTCGCCTGAATCATCAATCAAAATCGACAGGGGAGGGGTTATCTTATGGACAATTCGGAAGTAGTCCCCTGCATTTAAACCGTAAATTCGAGTTTCGCACAACAAATATGACAATCTCGTAAAAAGTCAAAAAGTGCGGTTTCTTCCCATCGTAACATATTGTTTTTATTAGGCGCAGTTTTCTTGCAAATGAATTTTCACGCATCCATCAAATTTAAAATCAGATACTTCACAATAGAGGCGACGTGAAACGTTGTGAAACAGGTTTAATTCAGTTGTTCTGAAATGTTTAAAAATGTCTTGACTGTTTAATAAATTATAATATTATTGGCCCAAATAAATTAATGATTGGGTCTAGAAACGGTTGAAGGTTTCTAGAGGGTTTATCTGTTAGTCGGGCCGCTAACTGAAGCTTAGGCTTTAGTTAACGGCTTTTTTTATTATTATCGACTAAACACATCAGAGTTGTTTCTTTTGATCTAGGAACCGTTATAAGTTTCTGGAGTGTTTATCTATTCGTCGAGCCGCTAATTGAAGCTTATGCTTTAGTTAGCGGCTTTTTTATTTTCGACGAAATACGATAGATTGGTGTTTTATGTGTCTGATAACTGCTCAAGTATCAGATTTTCTATCTGTTAGTCGGGTCGCTAACCAAAGCTTATGCTTTTGGTTAGCGACCTTTTTTTTTGCTTCAAGATCAATACGGTCAAGAATTTGAAATTTTTAAAAATATCAATTTCCTATATTTTCATAAAGATATTTTGACAGCTGGATCAACGATCCATACAAAAGATTCTGATTTAATATTGTGATTAATGGCTTTTAATCAAGGCAGACCCTTTGTCTTAAATAAACCCGATTATGCAACAGCAACATATTTATCACCATAATGGATTTAAGGAGAAAGAATGGAAAACGAAATAGAGGCAAAGGTCTTGCTCGTTGATGACGAACAGGATTTTCTTGATACACTTTCCGATCGTCTGGAGTTGAGAGGGCTGAAAGTGAGCGCTGTGACCAGCGGGGAGCAGGCTATCACCGAGGCCAAACTGCAGGATTTTGACGCCATCATCATCGACCTGTCCATGCCTGGCATCGATGGACTCGAAACCTTGAAACGAATCAAGACAGATAATCCCAACGCAGAAATCATCATGCTCACCGGTCATGGTTCGGTGCATAGCGGGGTTGAGGCCATGAAGCTCGGGGCTGGAGACTTTCTCCAGAAGCCGGTGGAACTCTCCGAGTTGATGAGCAAAATTGGTGAGGCCAAGGATAAGAGGATGTTGGTATTGCAGAAGCAGTCTCAGGAGGAATTACGAAAAATCCTGCAGAGCAAGAGCTGGTAACCGGGCCATCCAACCTCAAGAAATAAAACACCTTATGGAGAGCGGTATGAGCAATTCAATACCCGTTGTTAAAGATATCATCGTTCCCTTGGAATTTTTCCCGCATTTGGGCAGTGAACAGTCGGTGCATGAAGCCGTGGGTCAGCTTTTTTCCCATACCGAGAGCGCCAGCGGCAAGCTGCTGTTCGACGAGTTGCTGGTGATTAATCCGCAGAGCCAGTACGTCGGCCGCCTCACCATCCGGGGAATCCTGACCTGCTATTTCCCGACCCTGTTCGATGGCGGCCAGAAGTCCATCTTTGCCGGTAAGAAAGAAAAATTTACCGATCTGGCCATCCTTATGGAGGGCAGCTTTCAGGCCGAGTGCAAGCGCCAGGGCGCCCTGCAGGTCAGCCAGTTCATGGTTCCGCCCCACAAATCGATCAAGGCCGACATGCATCCGCTCCATGCTGCCGAGATCATGATGGCCGAGGACGAGACCTGTCTGCCGGTGGTCGAGGACCAGGCATTGATCGGCGTTGTCCGCCTGATCGACATATTCCGGACGCTTGCCGGCAGTTGCTCGCTATAATTCCATTCAAGAAACCCATTCACCTAAAAAGGAACGAATATGTCAGGTGCAATTGTGAAAGAACTCCCAGTAACCCAAGCCCCGTTCGACTGGAAGCGCGTGGCCTTCATCCTTGGCGGCCTCGCCCTCTTCGCCCTCATCTATTTCAGCCCGGCTTGGCCGGACGCCATTGACCCCAAGGGGGAGCATTTTATCCTCAGCAAGCAAGCCAAGGGTGCACTCGCCGTCTTTGCGGTTGCTGCCACCTGGTGGATTTTCGAGGTGGTGCCGATCGGCGTCACCAGTCTGCTCATCGGTGCCCTCCAGGCTCTGTTCCTCATCCGCAAGCCGGCGGTGGCCTTTAAGGACTTCATGGACCCCTCGGTGCTATTCATCTTCGGGTCGGTGGTCATCGGCATGGTCTTCACCAAGACCGGTCTGACCCGGAGGATCGCCTATAAGATGCTCTCGATCATCGGCGAGAAAACTTCGATGATCATGCTCGGCTGCTTTGTGATGACTGCGCTCCTGACCCACGTCATGGCCCATACCGCCGTCGCCGCCACCATGTTTCCCCTGTTGATGGCCATCTACGCGATGTACACCACCGAGACCAAACCCACCAACTTCGGCAAGTGTCTGTTCATGGGCATGGCCTATGTCGCAGGCGCCGGTTCGATCATCACCCTGTTGGGTGCGGCTCGCGGCGCGGTAGCTCTAGCCTTTTACAAAGACATGATGAATGTCGACATCAGCTTCGGAACCCTGAGCTATTACATGTTCCCCCTGGGCTGGTTGATGGTCTTCCTCATCTGGGGGTTTTTCATGGTCGTCTGCAAGCCGGAAAAAGCACGCATCCCTGGTCTCAAGGAAAAAGCCACTCGAATGTACAAGGAACTCGGTGGCCTGACTCGCGACGAGATCCTGGCAGCCACCATCATTTTCACCGCTGTCCTGGTGATCGCCCTCAAGAGTTTTGTCCCGGCTTTGGCTGGCCTGGACAAAACCGGCATCCTCCTCTGCTCAACCATCGCCTTTTTCTTATTCAACATTCTCAAGATAGATGACCTGGAGGATATCCCCTGGAATATCGTTTTGTTGTTTGCCGGTGCCATGTCGATTGGCTTCTGTCTCTGGGAGACCGGTGCAGCCAAATGGCTGGCAGTCAATTGGCTGGTCCTTTTCCAGAAGGCCCCTGCTGTAGTGTTTATTCTCGGAATGTCCTTTTTCGTCCTGGTGATGACCAACTTCATTATGAACGTGGCCGCGATCGCCATCAGCCTACCAGTGGCACTGGTTATCGCCCCCTACCTCGGAGTGGCCGGTGAGGTCATCCTCTTTTCCGCTCTGGCCACCGCAGGTATGCCGTTTATCCTCCTGATCGGCGCAGCCCCCAACGCCATTGCCTACAACTCGAAGCAGTTCACCACCGCTGAATTCCTCAAGTTCGGTATCATGGCCAGTATCATGCTGATGGTGGTGCTGTATGTCTTTGTCGCCTTTATCTGGCCGATGATGGGCATGCAGGTGTTCACGGCAGTGAAGTAACCACCCTGATGCGCTCCGTCTGCTCCCCATCCGGAGTGTTTCTTCGGATGGGGAGAGTGGTGTTGCCTTCATGTTAAAAGCAACCGTTGATTCGGTCGTGCACAATCTTTCACACCCCTTAACCCTCCAAAAGAGGCCCCCAAAGGAGTTGTCATGCTCACCGCCCTGATAGTCATTTTCGTTCTGGCCTATGCGGCCATTGCCCTGGAGCATCCGCTCAAGGTGAACAAATCGGCCTCAGCCCTGCTGGGTGCCGGTCTTCTCTGGACCATCTATGCCCTGGCTGGTCCGGATAATCATGCGGCTATCGAGAACCTGCATGAGTCGGTTGCCTCTACCGCCCAGATCGTTTTTTTCCTCATGGGCGCCATGACCATTGTCGAGGTGGTCGATGCCCACAATGGTTTTTACGCCATCACCAGCCGGATCAAGACCACCAAGCTGAGCACCCTGCTCTGGCTGGTCGGTTTCGTCACCTTTTTCCTCAGTGCCATCCTTGACAACCTCACAACCACCATTGTCATGATTTCACTGATGAGAAAACTGCTCGATCGCCATGACGACCGGCTCTTCTTTGCCGGTATCATTGTTATTGCCGCCAATGCTGGCGGCGCTTGGAGCCCGATTGGCGATGTCACCACCACTATGCTGTGGATCGGCGGCCAAATCACCACTCTTGCCATCATGAAGGGAGTGTTCCTGCCCTCCATGGCTTGCCTGATTATCCCGCTGCTGATTACCAGTTACACCCTGCGTGGGCGTGAAGTTATCGCCCCGGCCTTTGTCGAGCGACGAGCCGGTTTCGAGACCACCCCCTTTGAGCAGAATCTCATGTTTTTCATGGGCATGGGAACCCTGGTGGCCGTGCCGATCTTCAAATCTATCACCCACCTGCCGCCCTTCATGGGCATCCTTTTCGGGCTCGGCTTCCTCTGGCTGGTCGGTGAAATGCTTCATCGCAACAAGGAGGACGACGAATTCAAGGAACACCTGAGCCTGGTCAACGCTCTCAGACGGATCGACATGAGCTGCATCGTCTTCTTCATTGGCATCCTCCTGGCAGTCGCCACTCTGGAGCATACCCACATCCTTACCTCCCTGGCCCAATGGCTGACCAAGACCGTGGGGCGCACGGATATCATCGTCACCCTGATCGGTCTGGCCAGTGCCGTGGTTGATAACGTGCCTCTGGTTGCTGCCTCCATGGGCATGTATGACATGGCCACCTATCCTCAGGACAGTTTCCTTTGGGAGTTCATGGCCTACTGTGCCGGAACCGGCGGTTCCATCCTGATTATCGGGAGCGCAGCTGGTGTCGCCGCCATGGGTTTGGAAAAGATCCATTTTTTCTGGTATGCCCGCAAGATTGGCCTCTTGGCAGCTGTGGGCTATTTTGCCGGAATTTTTGTCTATATCGCGCAGTATAAATTGTTACACTAAAAACCCTCCCCCCCTTTCCGGTCCCCACGACGGGAGGGGGGTTTCTTAAGCCTGATTCCTGGTTTCAGGACTCAATCTCTGTTTTGATATCAAAATGAGCGATCGGTACCGATGCGCGACGTATTTTCTACCAGCTTTCCCGACATGGCCGCCACCAACCTGCTCGACTCAATTCCGCATGGGATCGCGGTGATCGACCGAGATTTGAAAATTGTGGCCATTAACGAGTTCCTCGAGGCTCTGACCGGAGTGCTCCGAGCTGATGTCACCGGAGTCTACGTTGATTTTGTCCTGCGTTCCAACATTGCCCAGCGTGGCCGCACCTTTCGCGAGGTCCTGAGCAGCGGTGAACCGCTGGTCCTCGACGGCGACATCGTCAGCCGCGACCGCCGCAAACTCCCCATGCAGTTCACCCTCACTCCCCTGCGTAACCGAATGGAGGAGGTGGTCGGCCTGGTAATTGTGCTCGACGACCTCTCGGCCAGGGTGGCCTCATCCGGACTCGGTGCCGATGCCGATGTCACCGATTCTATCATCGGCCAGAGCCCGAAGATGCGCGAGGTCTTTGATCTCATCCCCCTGATGGCTCACACCGAAGCCTCGGTGCTGATTACCGGCGAGACCGGTACCGGAAAGGACAAGGTGGCCGAGGCTATCCATAAAAGCTCCAGCCGCACCGGCAAACCGTTCATCAAGATTAACTGCGGCGCCTTGCCTGAGTCTCTGCTGGAGTCTGAGTTGTTCGGCTATGTCAAAGGTGCCTTTACCGGGGCGGTCAAGGACAAACCTGGCATGTTCCGCCTAGCTCAGGGAGGCACCTTGTTTCTTACCGAGATCGGCGACATGCCCTTGCCGCTCCAGGTCAAGCTCCTGTCAGTGCTCGATGACCGCGAGTTCTTCCCCCTTGGCGGGGAGAAGAAAATCAAGGTCGATGTCCGGATCATCGCAGCCACTCATCGGCCTCTGAAACAGCGGGTTGCGGCCGGTGAGTTCCGCGAGGATCTCTATTACCGGCTCAATGTCCTCCATTTACACCTGCCGCCGCTTCGGGAGAGGGAGACCGACACCCGATTTCTGCTTAATCATTTTTTGCGTATTTTTGCCGAGCGGACCGGGAGCAGTGCGAAAAATTTCAATGATGAGGCCCTTGGGCGACTGATGGCGTATTCTTTTCCAGGCAATATCAGGGAACTGCGCAATATCGTCGAGTACTGTGTCAATATTTGCCAAAACCGGGAAATCGACGTCGAGCATCTGCCCAAATATCTTTTTTCATCGCCTGTACTGATAGATGCAAATCTGCCCGCCGAGGTCAAGCCTCCTGTGTTGGTGCAGGTTGTGCCTGGCCCCCAACCCATCCAGGAGACCGGCAAAGATTGGTTGGCCCTTGAGAAGGAACTGATCATCAACACCCTGATCCAGACCAGAGGCAACCGCTCCAAGGCAGCGGATATCCTGGGATGGGGCCGCACCACCCTGTGGCGCAAACTGAAAAACCATGGGCTGGTAACCCCACCGATACCCTGTAACACCAAAGAGGAAGCATGAAAATTCTCTTAACCGTGCATGACAAAAGTATTGCTCCTCGATTCGATCAGGCCACCGAGGTTATCATCGCCGAACATGACGGCCACCGGATGGTACGGGACCTGCGGACGATCATTCTGAGCCGCCGAGGCGCTGAGGATCTCAGTGATCTCATTGTCAAAGAGGGGATTGATTGTGTGGTCTGCGGTGGTATTGAAGAAAATTATTACCGATTCTTTACCTGGAAAAAAATCACAGTTCTTGATGGCATCATCGGTTCGCACAGTGAGGCATTACAGATGGCGTTCTCAGGTACACTGCGTTCTGGAACGATTCTGCCCTCAGCTATTGGAGAATGTTGAGGGTGGCTACTGGTATGGGCCAGTCGCCAGGGGGTGACCGTTATTTTTCTGGGAATTTCAATTTTTCATGTTTGCCATGCGTCCAATAAACTGGTGCTGCCTATGCAAGACATACAAGTACTGATTATCTCCGAGGAACCAGAGTTTACCGATATCCTCACTGATCGTCTCCGGTCCTGGGGATTTACTGCCAACTCTGCGGGTAGCGGTGACGAAGCCATGTCTATGATCACCCAGTCCCGTCCCGATGTAGTGGTACTCAGTCTGCGCTCCGGTCACGGGCATGACCTGGAGACCTTGAGCATGATCAAAAATCTGGATGCCACTATTGAGGTTATTCTTCTGACATGCAAAGGGACGGCTATTGCCGGCATGAAGGGTATCGAACAAGGAGCCTTTGATTGCATGCATCAGCCCATTGAATTAGGCGTGCTCATTGAAAAAATCAGCAGGGCTCATGCACAGAGGTCCGTGCCTGGTATGGGAGGGTTCGGCTTGGCATTGTTCCCATCGATTCTGTCAGGTGAGCAGGTGCCGGAACTTCTCTCTTTTCTATTTGCCTAACTGAAATCGCACTTTGACGGAGTGTGCCTATTTTGTGAGACATACTCATGGGCTTGCTGTCGCCATGGGGTAAGGGGTATTTCCGTTTTCCCGCGTAAAGGCCCGTCGGGTGGAAACATGAAACCACCGTTCTTTCTGGTACCTTTTCATTATCTCCAGGGAATGAAAACGAGGGGAAGAGGAAGCAGGGGATTTGCAGCCGTTAATCGATATTCCTGGCCGCGATCTGATTGAAAAGCGGTTCTACCTCTAAAAAGGCATCGATCAGCAGAGAATCAAAATGGGTGCCTTTGCCTTCAATCATGATCTTCATGGCCTCGGCATGGGACATGGCACTTTTATAGACCCGTTTGGATATCAGGGCATCATAAACATCGGCAATGGCCATGATGCGACCAGCCAAGGGAATTTGATCGCCCGCAAGACTTCGGGGGTAACCGCTGCCGTCTATTTTTTCATGATGGCTTCCGGCTATTTCCTTGGCGCAACTCAAAAAAGAGGTTGGATGCCCGGCCATCTGCTCAAGATTGGAGATGACTTCTTCACCATAGGTGGTGTGTCCCTTCATCTCTTCGAATTCCTCAGCGGTCAGCTTGCCGGGCTTGAGCAGGATCGAATCACGGATAGCCACCTTGCCGATATCATGCAACGGTGCTGACTTGCGGAGCAGTGTAATGTAATCCGGGGTTAATTGGTCGCAGAATTGTCCCTTGGAGACCAGGGTCTCGGCAAGCAACTGGACATACTCGCGGGTGCGGTGGATATGACTGCCGGTCTCGGGGTCACGATACTCCGCCATTTCACCCATGGCCTCGATGATCACATCCTTGAGCAGTTCGGCATCCCGGCTCCGCTCCTCCACCAACCGCTCCAGATTAGTGCGGTAACTGTGCAACTCCAGATGGTTACGCACCCGCGAACGCAGCTCCACGCCCTTGAAAGGTTTGGTGATATAATCAACGCCGCCGAGATTGAATCCATGGACCACATCCTCGGATTCCGCCCTGGCTGTGAGAAATATCACGGGAATGGATTGCGTCACCTCGTTCTTTTTCAACTTTTCAACGGTTTGGAATCCGCTCATCCCCGGCATCATCACATCCATGAGGATCAGCTGTGGTCGGGTGGCAGCAATCCGTTCGAGGGCCTGCTCGCCGGAGGTTGCATAGGCAAAATCACAGCGCAATTTCTTAAGATGCGACATGGCAATCTGTATATTTTCAGGAACATCATCAACAATAAAAACAAGGGGTTGCAGCTTACTCATGGTTGTTTCCGGTTTGCAAATCTGGAGAGTTTTGCGAGAAGACGATCAACGCCTAAAATATTGGGTTCCGCCGTATATTGCATCAGTTCTCCACCAAGTTCAACCAACAGAGATTGATGGACCGTTTTCCCGATCTGTTGCATGGCCAGGCTCAAGGAAGCAGCGTCGGACAAACTGCCGGAACGGGTTGCCTGCTGACGCAAACCCTCGAGCTCCTCTGTCCACACGGTTTCCATCGAGATAAAAAAAGCCTGATCTTCCTCTTGAGCTATATCGCCGGCTGTCGTTTGTAGAGTGTCAGGACGGGACTGGACGTATCGGGTAATAATCTCCTTCAACGCATCCAAACGGAAAGGCTTTTGGAGAAAATCATCGAACAGCGGCTTATAATCAGCCTCTTCCAGGATCTCTCCGGTCATAACAACCACCGGAATCGTTGCGGTTTCCGCCTGTTTCCGTAACTGTTCAGTGACTGTTCGGCCATCCATGCCGACCAGATTAAGATCCATGAAAATGATGCCGGGTCTTTCTTGGGCGGCAATAAGCAGGGCCTCTTCACCGGTATTGGCTGTCAGGACTTGAATAGGGCTGTCCTGGAAAAAATCGATAAAGACATCCTTAATGAGATCAATATCATCAACAACCAGGAGCTTTATATTACGGTCTCTCAACACCGAAGTTGCTTCCGGTGTCCTCTGTGACGGAGTCTGCGCGGCCACCTTGACCCCCTTGAGGGAGATGGTGAAACGTGCCCCGTCTCCTTCTTGACTGAAGAGCTCGATTTCTCCCCCCATCATGGCGACCAGACGACTGCAGAGAGTAAGCCCCAGGCCAACCCCGCCATACTGTTTGGAAATGCTTTCTTCACGTTGCTGAAATAATTCAAAAATCTTTTCCTGATCAGCAATCGGAATACCGATGCCGCTGTCTTGTACACTAAAGCGGAGGTTGAAACAGCCGGCGTTCTCAGATGTGGGTTCGCCGTCCACCGTCAGGTCGACATACCCACTGGCTGTGAATTTAAGGGCATTACTGACAAAATTCTGCAGGATCTGCTTCAACCGCAAACCATCGAGGATAAAAACCGTGGGCAGGTGCGGCGCTATCCGGCAACGAAAGCGCAGATCTTTCTCCAAAGCCAATTCTTTAAACTGTCCTTCGACTTCATTGATAATAGACTGCAAGCGGACAGAACTGACCATGATCTGCATCCGGCCGGAATCAATCTTTGACAGCTCCATGATATCGTTAAAAATAGAGACGAGTGTCATGCTGCTCTTATGGATGATGCCGACAAAACGTTTTTCTTTGGGGCCTAAATCGGTGCCGGCCAACATTTCCGCATAGCCGATAATGGCATTCATCGGGGTCCGGATCTCATGGTTGATATTGGCGATGAATTCGCTCTTCATGCGGCTGGCGGATTCCACTGCCCGAGAGATCTCACCGGTAGTTGCCTTGTGCTGTTTTTCCCCTTCGCTCCGCTGCAGGTCGTCGGCCATGGGCCTTTCGTACCAGATAGCGAATTGCTTGCCGCCGCTTGCCACCAGTGCCAGCGACGTATTCTCGGGGCATCCCTCATCCGCCGCCACGGCACCTTCCGTCCCGGATTGCAGCGCCGCAAGGACCGGATGACTGCCGAGTTCCGGTTTGAACGCCAGCAGATTGCTGCCAATCAGGTTTTGAGCCGCACCCAACCGCAGGGCTGCTTGATTTGCCTGCACAATGTTGAGGGCGGCATCGATCCACAGGATAGCCAATGGTGCCTGATCCAGAGCCTGCTGTGCCAGTTGCAAATGGACCTCAACCTTGTTTTTCTCCCGCTTGAGTCGTTGCAATTGGGACCAAAGCCAGCCAACGCCAACAGCAGCCGTCAACAGCAGAAAAAGGAGTAAAAGAAAAGGAGTCAGAACAGAAGAAAGAACCGATTCCTGAGCCGTAAAGGCGGGAGAGGGATGAAGCAACAGGAGGCAACCGATGACAAAAAATTGTTTCTTCAAAATAGTGACGATCCGGTCAGAGAAGAGAAAAAGGAAGTTGATGTCATTATAGAGCAACGGTGGAGCGATTGTCAAAAGGAGCTTTTTTATCCTTGCCGGTGCTCTCAGGACCTAAAACGGCTTCAAAAATGGGTATCCCCACACCAAAACCCGCCCAAAAGGCAGGAGCTTTCATCCCGTGGTCGTCATCCTCCCCGATTGCTTGGCATAACCGCTGGCCGCGGCGATAAATCCTTCCACCCATTGGGGGGCGCCCGAGGACAGCACATGGGTATAAAGGGCAAGCACGTTGTTTTTCACCAAACCATCACGACCTTCCTGAAACCCGGTACCCCGCTCCATTTTAAGAACCAGATCCTCCGCCGCTCCGTCCCAGCTGTGCACAATGGAATACCTGAATTCGTGTCCTTTAATCCGGGTCCCCACCGGATAGAAGCTGTTGGCCTGTTCGACGGTAAAGGTCGAGTAGCCATGGGCCTGCGGTTTATCCGACAGCGTGAAGGTAACGGGAAAAACCCCGGCCAGGGGATATTCCTGATCGTTGAGAATAATAGAACGCCCGAGGAAAATCAGGCCGCCGCACTCCGCATAGACCGGTAAGCCGGCGTCGATATTGGCGCGGACCGATTGCCGGAAACTGGCGTTGTCCGCCAGCTGGCGAGCGCTGGTTTCCGGAAACCCGCCACCGATATAGAGCCCATCCAGGTCAAGAGGCAATTCCCGGGAAGTCAGGGCGTCAATGGTCACCAGCCGCGCCCCGGCAGCCTTGAGGGCTTCCAGGTTTTCTTCATAGTAGAACTGGAAAGCGGCATCCCGGAGCACGCCGATGGTGAGCTGCTCCTCGGCCGACACCGGGATTGACGGTGTCTCCGGCGGTATCGCGCCAACCGGCCTCATCGTGGCGATGATGCCATCCATGTCAAAATGGGTCTCAGCCAGGGCCGCCAATCGCTCTACCGCTTCGCCAGCCGCTGCATATTCCTGGTGCGGGGTCACCCCGAGGTGGCGCATGGGGAAAATATCCTGGCTGAGACGGGGCATAATGCCCAGCACCGGCAGATCAGTGTATTTCTCCAGGGCCTGACGGATAATGGATTCATGCCTTGGGGTGGCGATCTGATTGAGGATGACCCCGGCAAAATGGATCCTCGGATCAAAGGCTTGACAACCGAGGACCAGGGCCGCCACGGTTCGGGTGGTCTTGGAGCAGTTGACCACCAGCAGCACCGGTAGATCGAGCTGCAGAGCGAGTTCTCCGGTGGAATAGTCACCGGCCGGGTTGACTCCGTCGAAAATGCCCCGATTTCCCTCAACAATGGCAAAGGAATTACCGTGGATATGCCTTTGAAAGCTGGTGACGATCACCTCGGGTGACATGAGGTAGGGGTCAAGATTATAACAGGGCTGGCCTGCGGCCTTGGTCATCCACCCGGCATCGATGTAATCCGGTCCTTTTTTAAAGGGCACCACACCTTTGCCTCGGCTTTTCAGGGCTGCAATCAGGCCCACTGAAACCACCGATTTCCCCGAACCGCCACTCAAACCCGCCAACACTAAACTTCTAACCTTTTCCAACCTTCTTAACCCCTGCACATAGATGATCAAATTGTAAAGAGACCCCGCTCAAATGCATGTACCTGCGCCCGCAGGCAACGGGATCCGTTATGGTATGCTGTTTGTTGGTCTGTTTTTCCCAGAAGCGGTCCTCTCATGCGGTCGGCCGACCTCTCGCCAGACCTCCTCATAGAGACGGTTGAGGCGCTGCTCCAGCTCGAGCCGATAGTCTTCAATCTGCGCCGAAGAAAGAGCGGGCGGCACAGACAGCGGCTCGCCGTGGTGGAGAACAATGGTGGCAAAAGGCAACGGCACCACGGTCCGGTCCCAGCTTTTAAAAACCAGACAACGGTTGGCGGCCCAGGCCATGGGAAAAATCGGCTTCCCCGATTTGCTGGCCATGAGGATGCAGCCAGGTTGGACGCGACGCGCCGGCCCCTGGGAGCCATCGGCAACAATGGCACTGTTGCGCCCCTGCTGCAACAGCTCAATCATCTCCCGCAGGGCCTTGACGCCGCCACGGTTCGAGGATCCCCGCACCGGCACATGCCCGAGCAGCCGGGCCACCTGGGCGATGTATTCGCCATCCCGGCTGGCGCTGACCATGACCGCAGCCGGATACTTTCTGAAATAATAAAAAAAATAGAGGAAGGAATAATGCCAGAAGGCGGCAATGCCGGTATCACGGGCGGCATGTTCCCACAGGGGGGCATCGTTACGCACCTTGATTCTGCAAGTGGCAAACCAAATCCTGATCAGTCCGACCACAACCCGTGGCACTACGACCAGGGAACATTTGTAGAGAAAATCAGCCAACTGCCAACTCCATCATCTTTAACTCCTTAATTCGGTCCCGATAGCCGGCGGCTTCTTCAAACGCCAGCTGGCGGGCGGCTTCCTGCATCTTCTTTTCCAGTTCGACCCTTTCCCGGCGCAGCTCATCAACACTGTGATACAAAATCTGCGGTTCAGCGGTTGTGAGTGATCCCGCAGAGGTGGTAGCGCCCTCACCTCCCCCCTCCCAGCCGGAAGCCTTGAGGTGCTGGGCCATGGAATTCTTGATCTCCGAGATGATCGTGCGGGGCGTAATACCATGTTCGCGGTTATAGGCATCCTGAATGATCCTCCGCCGGTTGGTCTCGTCGATGGTGTATTGCATCGAACGGGTGATCTGATCGGCATAGAGGATGACCATGCCGTCGGCATTACGGGCGGCCCGGCCGCAGGTCTGGACCAGCGAGCGTTCGGAACGAAGGAAGCCTTCCTTGTCCGCGTCGAGGATCGCCACCAGCGACACCTCGGGGATATCGAGTCCTTCCCGCAAGAGATTAATGCCGATCAGGACATCGAATTCCCGGTTGCGCAACTCACGGATAATTTCGATCCGCTCCAGGGTTTTGATATCCGAATGGAGATAGCGGACCCGGACGCCCAATTCCTCGTAATACTGGGTGAGATCCTCGGACATGCGCTTGGTCAGGGTGGTCACCAGCACCGCCTCGTTGCGTTCGCTGCGCAGACGGATCTCTTCCAACAGGTCATCCACCTGGGTTGAGGCCGGTCGCACCTCAATCCTGGGGTCGAGCAGCCCGGTGGGTCGGATCAACTGCTCCACCACATGCGCGCCGCTTTTCTGCAGTTCATAGGTGCCCGGGGTGGCCGAGACATAGACCACCTGCCGGACTCGTTTCTCAAACTCGTCGAAACGGAGCGGCCGGTTGTCGAGGGCCGAGGGCAGGCGGAAACCGAAATTCACCAGGGTCTGCTTGCGCGAACGATCACCGTTGTACATGCCGCCGATCTGCGGCACCGCAATATGCGATTCATCGATGACCAGGAGATAATCGTCGGGAAAATAATCGAGTAAGTTGGGGGGCGGCGCGCCCGGCTCCTTGCCGGTAAGGTGACGGCTGTAGTTCTCGATGCCGTTACAGTAGCCGAGTTCAGCGATCATCTCCAGGTCAAACAGAGTCCGCTGCTCCAGGCGTTGGGCCTCGACCAGCCGGTTGTCGGCCTGCAGCTCGGTCAAACGCAGCTGCAGCTCATCCTGGATCGAACACTTGGCGGTCTGCAGATTTTCCTGACTGGTGACGTGATGGCTGCCGGGAAAAACGCTCAGCTCGTCCACATCGGCGACCACGACCCCGCGCAGGGGATCGATAATGGCAATGGCCTCAATGGTGTCGCCGAAGAACTCCACCCGCACCGCATGCTCCTCCTCGTGTACCGGAAAGATGTCGATGACATCGCCCCGGACCCTGAAGGTGCCGCGATGAAACGAGTAATCGTTGCGCTCATAGAGCATGAACACCAGACGACGCTGGACCTCCTCCATCGGATGCTCGGTCCCCTTTTGCAGGAACAGGTGCATGTTCTTGTATTCATCCGGGCTGCCGAGGCCATAGATGCAGGAAACCGAGGCAACGATCAGGACATCGCGCCGAGTTAGCAGCGAACGGGTGGCCGAATGCCGCATCTTGTCGATGGCGTCATTGATGGCGGAATCCTTCTCAATATAGGTATCGGAGGCCGGGATATAGGCCTCGGGCTGGTAGTAATCGTAGTAGGAGACAAAATACTCGACCGCATTGTGGGGAAACAACTCCCGGAATTCGCCGAACAGCTGGGCGGCCAGGGTCTTGTTCGGCGCCATCACCAGGGTGGGACGCTGCACCCGGGCCACGACCTGGGCCATGGTAAAGGTCTTGCCCGAACCGGTGACGCCCAGCAGAATCTGGTCGTGCACCCCGGCCTCGAGGTTAGTCACCAGCTGCTCAATGGCAGCGGGCTGGTCACCGGCCGGAGTAAAATCGGAGACAATCTGAAAGGGAACAGTTGTGTTGTACGCCGGAGTATTCACAATAACAATGAGCGATCACCATGGTTCAAAACGATTAGCTCATCAGGATACCCGGATTCCATCCGGTCTGCAACCGTGCCGTGCAACAGGGAAAACTGGAACGAAGCCCTCATTGCAGCCCCGTTAAAAATCGATGACAAAACTAAAGACCCCTTCCTCGAGGCTGCTCTTCACTTTGCAGCCGGAGTGGTTGAAGACATTCTGCATCCGTTCATTCTCCCGCAGAACCTCGGCGGTGAACCCGGCGATGCCGTTACGCTTGGCGATCTTGATCAGGTGGGAGAAGAGAAAGGTTCCCAGCCCCTTGTTCTGCCAGCCATCGCGGACTACAAAAGCGACCTCGGCCATATTGCTGTTTTCGTTGAGGTAATAGGTACCGACCGCAATAATCTGTTCGCCGTGGGCCTCGGGAATGGTACCGACCACGGCCACATCGCGGCGGTGATCGATATAGACAAAATCCTGAATCTGACGGTGGGTGAAATGTTGCTGACGGCTCATGAACCGGTAATAGATCGTTTCCTGGGAGAGGTTGTAGATCAAATCCCGCATGTGCGGTTCATCGGTGGGCCGGATCGAACGGAAATTGACATCCATCCCGTCCTGCATCAGGAAAGAGGCCCGAATGGACTCCTCGCCGGGCACCATGAAACGGCTGCCGAAGCGAGCCAGATCGGGCCGCAGATACTTCGCGGCCACCGCCTCGCGGAACAACTGCTCCCTGAAGTCGGGATGGGCAATCGAGATCAGGGCCATGACCCGCTCCTGGATCGATTTGCCGTGGAGATAGGCGACCCCGTATTCGGTCACCACATAGTGCACGCTCCCCCGGTTGATGACCACCCCGGAACCCGGCTGCAGCATACAGACGATGCGCGACTGGTCCCCTTCCTTGTTGAGGGATGGCAGGGTGATGATGGCCCGGCCGCTCTCCGACTTGGCCGCGCCGCGATTGAAATCGATCTGGCCGCCGATACCGGAATAGAACCGGCCCCCCACGGAGTCGGAACAGACCTGGCCGGTGAGATCGATCTCCAGGGCCATGTTGACGGCGATCATCCGCTTGTGCTTGCCGATGACATTGGCGTCGTTGATATATTCCGTGGGGCGGAAGCTGAACAGGGGGTTGTCGTGGATATAATCGTAGAGCTTCTTGGTGCCCATGCAGAAACTGGCGGTGATCTTGCCCCGGTCGATGGTTTTCATGGCGCCGGTCACTGCCCCGGATTCGATCAGGGGAATGATGGTGTCGGAAATCATCTCGGTGTGAAAGCCGATATCCTTGCGGTCATGGAGAAACTCCATCACCACCTGCGGAATCCGGCCATAACCGGGCACCCGTCCCAAGCCCAGTTCAATCGTGGCCCCATTGGGAATGAGTGCGGCCGCCGTCCTGGCGATCTTGCGGCTGATCTCGTTGGGCGGATCAATCTCGCGTTCAAGGATCGGCCGGTCCACCGGCACCAGGATGTCGAGGTCATAGACATCAACCAGGGTGTCACCATGGGTCCACGGCATATTGGGGTTGACCTCGGCAATGACCAGCGAGGCGTTTTCGCTCGCCCTGCGGACAATATCCACGGAAATCCCCAGACTCACCCGGCCCTTGGTGTCGGGCGGCGTCACCTGGATCAGGGCGATATCGATGGGCAGAATACCGGAATCGAGCAACACCGGGACATCGGAAAGGAGAATCGGGGTGTAGTCGCCGAATCCTTCCTGGATGACGTCACGGATATTGGAGCTGATGAAAAAAGCGTTGATGGCGAAACTGTCCGACATCTTCTTGTCGGCATAGGGAGCATCCCCCTTGGTGATCAGCTGGATGATCTCAACATTGCTCAGCGTTCTTGACCGCCGGGTCATGGCCGCGATCAGTTCCTGTGGCGCCCCGCAGCCGGTGCCGATAAAAACCCTCTGCCCCGGTTTGAGATGGGCCAAGGCCTCGGTGGGGGTGGCGATCATATCACTGTATTTTTCCAGCCAGTCTTTATCGTATTCCATGGGAGCCCCTTCTTGGTTCGGTGGTATGTATCCTGGTGTATGAATCAGACATCGGCATGCGGTCGGGCAAAGGTCATGCGCGCATCGGCAACCACCGGCTCGTTACCGATTTCACCGACAATCAGGGGGTTGATATCCAGTTCGATGATCTGGGGGAAATCGGTGGTCAGCTGGCTGATGCGCTGCAGGGCCACGGCGATGGCACTGATATCGACCTCCTTGAGGCCGCGTTTACCTTCCAGCAGTTCGTAGGACCGGGTTGATTTGAGCATCTGCACGGCCTCGTTCTCGGTGATCGGTGCCAGATGGAAGGTGACGTCCTTCATGACCTCGACAAAGATGCCGCCCAGACCGAACATCAGCATTGGACCGAACTGGGGGTCCCGGGTCATACCGATAATGACCTCCAGCCCCTTTTCCGCCATCTTTTCCACATAAATCCCCTCGACGATGGCATCGGGTGCATGTTTGTTGATGCGCAGCATCATCAGGTCAAAGGCGTCGGCAACCTCCTGGCTGGAGCCCAGGTTGAGCCGCACCCCGCCCAGATCGGATTTATGGACGATACTGGGGGAGACGATCTTCATGGCCACGGGAAAACCGATGAACCGGGCAATCTCGACCGCCTCCTCGGGGGTGGTGGTCATCCGGCCTTCCATGATATGGAAGCCATAGGCCTTGAGGATATCTTTCGATTTCACCTCGCCGAGCCGTAACCGGCCGGTCCGCTGCCGTCGGGAAATAATCCGTTCGACCCGGCGGCGATTGACCGGAAAACGGACCACATGCCGGGCGGGCCGGTGTTTCCAGACCCCGTAATCATACATTGCCTTCAGTGCCCCGACCGCCCGTTCCGGAGAATCGTAAAAGGGCAGACCCGCCAAAGCCAGTTCCTTGCGCGGCGGCATGACATCGCTCCCTCCCAGGAACGAGGCCAGTACCGGGGTGATGTTGTCGAGATGTGCGGCTATTGCCCGGACCGTCTCCGCCGGTGCATGCATGTACTGCGGGGCAAGAACCACCAGAATGGCATCAACGTCTGCATCGGCCTGGGCTATTTGAAGGGCAGCAACATAGTGCTGCGGTTCGGCGTCGGCCGAAATATCGATGGGATTATCAATGAAGGCGGCCGGAGGGAGATCTTGGCGCAGTCGAATCGCCAATTGATCATGCAGCCTGGTGACGGTCATGCCTGCTTTTTCAACGGCATCAGCGGCCATGGTGCCGGAACCGCCGGAATTGGTGATTATCAGCACCCGGTCTCCCCTGGGGGTCGGTTGCAGAGCCAGGGCACTGGCATAGTCGAAAAGGGCTTCAAAACTATCGGCCCGGCAGATCCCGGCACGCTTGAAGGCAGCCCCGTAGGCCGTGTCTTGACCGGCGAGCACGCCGGTATGGTTGGACGCGGCCCTGGAACCGGCCCTGGTCGTGCCGGCCTTGAGGATGACCACCGGTTTCCTGCTGCTCGCCTCTTCCGCTGCCTTGACAAACTTATCGCCGTCACTGATATCTTCAAGATAGCCGACAATCACCTTGGTGGCATCGTCGTGGGCCAGGGCCGACAACACATCAACCTCGGTTATATCAGCCTTATTGCCGATGGAGATGGATTTGGAGACCCCCAGCTCGCGTTCATCGGCAATATCCATCATGGCCGTGCACAGGGCGCCGGACTGTGAAAATATGGCCAGATGTCCGGGCTGAGGTATCCTTTTCGAAAACGAGGCGTTGAGATTGATGCTCGTATTGATGATGCCCAGACAGTTGGGACCCAAAAGCCGCACGCCCGCCTTATGGCAGATCTCGGTCAGCTCTTCTTCCAGGGCACGCCCTTGCCGACCGGTCTCCTTGAACCCGGAAGCAACCACAACGATCGCCCCAATTTTTTTCTTGACCGCCTCCCGGGCAGCGGCCGGCACCATCTCTGCCGGTACGGCTATGACCACCAGGTCCAACGGATCCGGATAGGCGGCTATCCGGGGGTAGACTTTGAGGCCGAACAGTTCACCTCCGGCGGAGTTAACCGGCACGATGGGTCCCTTAAAGCCGCTCTTCACCAGGTTGCTCACCGTATCATACCCGACCTTGCCTACGGTCTTGGATGCGCCGATCACAGCTATGGATTTCGGGGAAAAAAGTCTCTCCAGCATATCAACCTCGTTTATTGAGTCATATCCGGAATATGGATAGTAAAACCGGCGGCCTCGAGGGCCTTGTACACGGACCGGACATTATAGGTTTTGATGCGCAGGAAAATCATGGCCTTACTTTTACAGGTGCCGTCCGTCCTGACCAAGCGGGTGAACTGCACCTGTTTTTCTTCCATGACTTTTACCAGTTTACTCAAAGCCTGCGGGTCCTCGTTATCTTCGATGGAAATCAAGACCGAACCCTTTTCGCCCAATCCGAACAGACAGCGGTAGGCCTTCATCAAATCACCGATGGTGAAGATGCCAATCACCCGTTCCTCTTCATCAAGCACAGGAAGCGCGCCGATCTTACGCGACTGAAACAACAGCAGGGCATCGTCCAGGGTCGAGAGGCGGGACACCGACAGGCAATCTCTGGTCATAACCACGGAGATCGGGGTATTTTTCACCCGCTCCTCCACGTTGTGCCGTTCCTTGCTCCGGGCCACGGAGGAGGGACGGGCAGAACGCAGATCCCGGTCGGTTAATATCCCCTTGAGAATACCCTGATCATCCACCACCGGCAGATGCCGAAAATTATACTGGTGGAGGATATCAATCGCCTCGGCTACGGTCTGATCCGGAGTGACGGTAATAGGTGGGGAGGTCATATGATAGTGAATAAACATCGCCATCCTCCCTTGACCTTGTAGTCACCACTGATTGCACTCATCTGTTCGTCTCCAAAATTCCTGAAAGATAGGCCTCAACACAAACACCCAATTTTTCAAGATAATACCCGCCCTCGAGAATGGACAGCAACCGGCCTTCGGTGTAGTCACGGGCGAGTTCCATGGTAAATTTTCCCAACTGCCGATAGAGATCGACCGTAAAGGCCAGGCCCGACATGTCATCCTGGCGGTGGGCATCGAATCCCGCAGCCACAACGATGGCATCAGGCTGAAATTCTTCAATAAATTTTCTTATTTTCGGAAAAAGCCGCAACACCTGTTCCTCCCCGGCCCCGGGCGGCAGCGGCAGGTTGAGCACCGTGCCCCTGCCCTCCCCCAGACCGCGATCTTCGGCCCAGCCCGTTCCGGGATAGCTAAAACTGGGATGCTCATGGATGGAAATATAGGCAGTACCGGCCTCTTCCTCAAAGGCGGTCTGGATACCGTTGCCATGATGGGCATCGAAATCAAAGACGCAGACCCGTGGTCGGTTGTACTGTTGCTGCCAGTATCGGGCCGCGACGACGCAGTTGTTGAAAAAACAAAAGCCAAAAGGCATGTTGGGTTCGGCATGATGCCCAGGGGGGCGGGTCTGGCAGAAGACCACAGAACCCGGCTGCTGCTCGACAACATCAACACCAACCAGACCGCACCCAGCGGAAAGGGTCGCAATTTCGTACGAATCGTAACAAACCTGATTGTCGGGGTGATCGATATAGGTGCGACCGGAAAGCACCGCCTCTTCAAAACGGAAGAGCCAGCCCTCGGTATGAAAGGCAAGCAGTTGGGAACGCAGTGCAGGCCGGGGAGGCAGATAGCGAATCAGGCCGGCCAAAGAACCCTGGGCGAGACGGTCGGTGATCACCTGCAGCCGCTCGGGAACTTCCGGGTGTTCTCCTCCGCCGGTATCATGCCGGCTGAAAGAAGGGTCGGTGATAATGGTGATCTCAGGATTGTTGTTTTCCATATCCTTGTTGGCCACAGGCCGGCAACCAGGTTGAAGAAAGCGTGTTATTTCCGACTGAAAAATATTCTTCGTTAATCCCGAAATACTACCTTATACCATGATAAAAATGGAAGGATTAAACGAAGAAGTTCTAGGTAAGCAGAGCTTCCGCTGCTGCAGGCCGATAGTGCGCAGCCGCTGCCGGGCTACACCGGCCAACGGCATGCCGCTCCAAAAAAACTTAATTCCAGACAGATAGACCAGCTGCCGCCGCACCATCAAGGCTTCTCTGTTGCCACCCTGTCCTGACTCTGGTAACAGTTGAGAAAAAGAATCAACATGTATCCTACGATTGGTGCCCTGATGAATATCCGAGAACAACTGGCCATACCCCGGCAGCTGCCGCGAGAACTCAATCCCGAAGAACGGCTCGATAATTTTGACGAAGTCTCCAAGGGCTTTGACGAACAGACCGCCCTGCTGGAAGCGCAACGCTGCCTGCAATGCCGCAAGCCCCTCTGCGTCATGGGTTGCCCGATCGGTAACGATATACCCCGCTTCATCGAACTGCTGCGGCAGCATAAATTTGAACAGGCATACTGGACCATCCGGGAAACCAGTTCCATGCCTTCCATCTGCTCCCGGGTCTGTCCCCATGAATTCCAATGTGAAGGCTCGTGCATCAGGGGGAAGAAAGACCAACCGGTGGCCATCGGCCTGCTGGAACGCTTTCTCGCCGACTGGATGATCTTCAACGGCAAAAACCTGTCTCCCCGCTGTGCCGTATCAAATGGTATCAAGGTTGCGGTTATCGGCTCCGGACCGGCGGGAATCACGGTCGCCCATGCGCTCTCCCATAAAGGGTACAGTTGTACCGTGTTCGAGTCTCTGCCGGTTTTTGGCGGCATGCTCAGTGTCGGTATTCCCAACTATCGCCTGCCCCGTAATATCATCGGTGCCGAACTGTATGCCCTGCAGCAATGCGGCGTCAACGTCAAAACCGGGATCACTGTGGGCCGCGACCTGACCCTTTCCGAGCTCCGGGACCAGGGATACGCCTCGGTTTTCCTGGGAATCGGCGCCTATGAAAGTCGAAAACTGGGCATTGAGGGAGAAAACGATACCCAAGGGGTGATGTCTGGCGTCGATTATTTAGGCCAGGTGCTCACCGGCCGTGAAGTAGCACTGGGCGATAAGGTCGTGGTGGTCGGCGGCGGCAATGTCGCCATCGACGTGGCCCGCGTGGCGCTCCGCTCCGGCTGGAAGGAGGTCAGCATCCTCTATCGCCGCACCCGCGAGGAAATGCCGGCCTCGTTGGTCGAGGTCCACCATGTCGAAGAAGAAGGCGTGTGCTTGATTTTTCTCGCCGCGCCCTTACGAATCCTCAGCGAAGGCGGGCGATTGACCGGGGTGGAGTGTATCCGTATGCAACCCGGCGAACCGGACGCCTCGGGCCGCCGCAAACCGGTGGCGGTGGAGGGCTCGAACTTTGTCATCGAAGCCGATGCCCTGATTGCCGCAGTCGGTCAGAAGGTCATCCCGGTGCACGACGCGAGCGTCCCTGTGGAAATTACATCCCGAGGGACCTATGTGGTCGATCCGGTCACCCTGCAAACCAGCGTCGAATGGATCTTTGCCGGCGGCGATACCGTGCTCGGCCCGCAGACCGTGGCCAAGGCGGTCTGCCAGGGGTTGGACGCCGCCGAATCCATGCATCGCTACATGCAGGGGATGATCTGATCGGTCACCATACGATCCTGCCTCCCACCACTACAGAGCAGGTCCTGAGCTGTATATTTTCAGCTCCGTGTGTGAATATATGATCGGTTTACCTCGCCGCAGCCAACGGTTCATCTCCAACCAATAAAGCCAAACATTCGCGGGAATGTTTGGCTTTTCCTTTGCGCAGCAAACTTGCAAGCTGATAGGGATTGCGCTATTCTTTAACGTATGTTTTCGTCGTGTTAGCCTTCACATTCTCTGACCGGGTTTTTACGTTCCATGACTCCCTGAACCCCAAAAGCTAGCCGTTCATTAGGGACCCTATGCATAATAAAACTAATCCGCACTCTGTCAGCACTGCACTGCGTAAACGGGCTGAAGAGATTGCTCGGGCAAGAGCCACATTGCCTCCGGCAACCCGCGAAGAAATGGAGCAGGCCATCTATGAACTGCAGGTGCATCAGGTCGAACTCGAGCTTCAAAACGAAGACCTCCGTCGCACCCAGACGAATCTGAATGCCTCGCGGACGCGGTACTTCGACCTTTATAATCTAGCACCGGTGGGCTATGTCACCGTGAGCAGGCAGGGGATAATTCTCGAGGCCAACCTTACTCTTGCCGATTTGCTAGGCGTGAGGCGGGGTGCACTGGCCAAACAAAAATTATCCAACTTCATTCTCCCCGAAGATCAAGATACCTATTACTTCTTCAGCAAACAACTGGTTGAGACCGGGGAGCAGCAGGTCTGTGAAGTGCGGATGCGGGCACCTGATGGAAAATTATTATGGGGACAGCTCGAAACCTCCGCCACGCAGCGACAAATCGACGCCTCCGCATTCTATATCGTCATCAGGGACATCACCGATCGCAAAACGACAGAAGACCAACTGTTTCAAGCTATGCGGGAGCAGCAGCTCATTCTTGACACGGTCAATGTTGGTATCACCAAAATTGCCGACAGAAAATTGGTTTGGGTGAACAAGAAAGTCGAAGATTTGCTGCAGTATTCAAAAGAAGAAATGGAGGGGATGCCCACACGAAAATTGTACCCCTCAGAGGAGATCTATGAACAACTAGGCCAAGAGGCCTATCCTGTCCTTGCCCAGGGACATATCTATGATGTCGAGCTGCAGCTCATGCGGCGTGACGGTTCAGGGATCTGGATTAGATATAACGGCAAGGCCATTGAACCGTCTGATTTGTCACGGGGAACTATTTGGACCTTAGAAGACATCACCGAACGCAAGCAGGGCGAAGAGGCCTTACGAAAAAGCGAGGCAGCCGTTCGAAAAAAACTGCAGGTCATCCTCGATCCTGAGGGAGATATCGGCACCTTGGAGCTTGCCGATATTATTGACGTTCCGGCCCTGCAAACCATGATGGAACATTTTAACCGGATCACGAAGCTCGTATTCGCTATTGTTGATAATCGGGGACAGGTGCTGGTCGGAGTCGGCTGGCAGGACATCTGCACAAAATTCCATCGGATGCATCCCAAAACGTTAAAAAACTGCCAGGAAAGCGATACCGTGCTTTCCAAGGGCGTTCCAACAGGGACGTTCAAGGCGTATCACTGCACCAACAACCTCTGGGATATAGCAACCCCCATCGTGATCGGTGACAGGCATATGGGTAATGTCTTTCTCGGGCAGTTTTTCTACGATGACGAGACGATTGATCATGAACTGTTCAAGCGCCAAGCGCACCAATATGGCTTTAACGAACAGGAGTACCTTGCCGCCCTTGATCGGGTTCCGCGTCAGAGTCGCGAAACAGTTGAAGCGACCATGGCCTTTTACGGCAGTCTCTCGCAGATGATTTCATCCCTGAGCTACAGCACAGTCAAACTTGCCCGTGCGCTTTTTCAAAAAGATGCGGCCTTTCATCAACTGGATGAAAGTGAAGCTTTCCAAATATCACTGCTTGAAACCATTCCGATTCCGGTTTTCTATAAGGATGTTAAGGGCAGATATCTTGGGTGCAACAAGGCCTTTGAAGATTTTTACGGGAAAACCAAGGAGTACATAATAGGTAAAAGCGTCGCAGACGTCTACCCTCCCGAACTTGCTCAAATCTATTCTATAAAGGACGCAGAACTGTTCGAGAAGAAAGGATTCCAGGTGTATGAATCGATGATTCAGGACGCACATGGCGTCCGTCGTGATGTCATCTTGCATAAAGCCTCGCTCGTTGACTCACACGGGGAGATCATCGGACTTATCGGAGCGATAATCGACATCACCGAGCGTAAGCAGGCCGAGGAAGAAAATGCGAAACTTGGAGCTCAGCTCCAGCAGGCTCAAAAGATGGAATCAGTCGCCCTCCTCGCCGGTGGTGTGGCGCACGACTTCAACAACATGCTCGGGGTGATCCTTGGGCATGCGGAGATGGCCATGGAAAAGGTCGACCCGGCACTGCCTATTTTGGATGACCTGAAAAAAATCCACATGGCCGCTCAGCGTTCCGCCGATATTACCCGGCAACTGCTGACTTTTGCCCGCAAACAGAACGTGGACCCTAGAGTGCTTGACATCAACGAGACCATAGAAGGGATGCTGAAGATGCTCCGGCGGCTTATTGGGGAGAATATCAATCTCTTGTGGATGCCCTTGAGCGGTCTGTGGCCGATCAAGGCAGACCCGTCACAAATCGACCAAATCCTGGCCAATCTCTGCGTCAATGCGCGGGACGCTATAGCCGGGGTCGGTAAAATTATCGTTGAAACGGCAAACTGCACCTTCGACGAGTCCTCCTGCGCTGCGCACGCGGATTTGATGCCCGGTGACTATGTCCGAATTGCTGTCAGCGACAACGGTTGCGGCATGGATAAACAGACGATTGCCCATATCTTCGAACCGTTCTTCACCACCAAGGACGTCGGAGTAGGAACCGGCCTTGGCTTGGCAACGGTATACGGGGCCGTGAAGCAGAACAATGGTTTTATCAATGTCGACAGCGAACCGGGTCAGGGAACGGTTTTCGCCATCTACCTGCCCCGGTATGTGGGTACAGACGGGCAGGTGCAGGCAGACAATACGATGGAGCCCGCAGTGCGCGGCGATGAAACCATTCTCCTGGTGGAGGACGAGCCCACCATCCTAGGAATGACCACCATGATGCTCCGACGCCTGGGATACACAGTGCTGACCGCAAGCACCCCCCGTGAAGCCATCCGTTTGGCGAGTGAGCACGGAGGAGAAATCCATCTGCTCGCGACTGATCTGATCATGCCCGAGATGAACGGCCGGGACCTGTCGGAGCGGCTTCTTGCAAGCCATCCGACGGTGAAATGTCTCTTCATATCAGGCTATACGGCCGATATTATCGCGAACCAAGGCGTGTTACACGAGGGGGTGAGTTTCATCCAGAAGCCTTTCTCCCAAAGAAACCTGGCCACCAAAGTCCGGGAAGCATTGGAGAGGCAATGAGTGCCTCTTTTGAATGATCGTAAAAAGGGGCAGCACTCCCGTACCGCCGAGAAACACGGGGAAATTTGACATGCAAGTCAGGCTTATTCATCAGTGGCGGGATTGGATCTTGGAATGTGTCGATGACGGCAGGTCTGAATTGATCCATAAAGAAAATCAATCGGTGCAAACAATTCTGGCGGCCAGTGATATGGATGCAGAACATACATGCCAGCTCATCATAAAAAAACCAAAGAAGCAGACTCGAGACACCTTAAAGACACCTGTCACAACAAGAGTCTGCGTACAACACCGCAAAGGGGGGCTTGAGACGCAGCTTGTTAGCTGTAGGCTTCGCTGAATATCCTGGTGCCCGGATGGTATTGATCAAGGAGGTGAGTCATATCATGAATCATTGCCCTGGAACCGCAGAGATAAAAATCATACAACCCCGGCTGAAGATGCATCCTGATATATTCGGTGACATAGCCGCGATACAGGGTCGGCAATTCTACAGAGGATTCACCCGTACCGGAAAGGCAGGAAATGTAATGATGAGACATGGTGACGAGTTGGTGCCGATAAAAAAAACCTGATTCACTTCTGGCCCCGTGAATCAGGGTGAAACCACTGATGCCACTGGCTGCCATGGCCACAAAAGGCGCTATGCCCACACCGGTCGCCACAAAATAGATCGACCGTTCCGTCGGGCGGAAGGTCAGATAGCCCTTTGCCCTGCTCATCCCCAGAACAGTGCCCGCAACAATCTTTCCCAGTGCCTCACTCAGCTTGCCACCAACTACCTGCTTGATGAGAAAACGAAGCTCCGATGCCGCCGGTGGCGAGAGTAGCGTATATTCCCGCTCCTCTCCCTGGAGCTGAAGAGTGACATACTGCCCGGCCAGGAAAAAAAATCCTGGGGGACGACTACAGGTTATTTCGAAGGCCTCTTCATTCAACCAGACACGCGCCAGAACCGAGACCGAATAGGAAGAGACCAGCGAATCCATTATTTTTTCCAGGTTTTATCAGCAGTTCCCAGAACCTGGTTCAAATATCGGGCCACGACAAAAAGATAGTCCGAAAGTCGGTTCAGATACACCTGGATGGCAGCCAGTTCAAGGTTGCCTTCATTGGACACCTCGATCAACTCCGTCAGACGCCGTTCGCAACGCCGACAAACCGTTCTTGCCACATGGGACCAGGCAGCCACAGGTTGTCCGCCGGGCAGGATGAATTCCTTGAGCTCCGGTAAGACCTCAGACAAGGCATCAATACGTCCTTCCAGATCCGTGGAAACCGATGACGGAAGGGAGGTCAGATAACTGATGGCCGAAGAGTCCGGCATAGTGGCGAGCCAAGCCCCGGCCACAAAGAGGTTGGATTGAATCCCTTCAAAATCTTCAAGGATCATCGATTCACCGGCCGGAAGGTATGCAGCCACTGCCCCCAACACTGAATTGAGTTCATCAAGATCGCCATAGGCCTCGATGCGGATATGATGTTTGGGCACACGCTCGCCGGAAAAAAGGCTCGTTTTCCCTTTGTCGCCGCCACCTGTATAAACCTTCATCCGCGTACTCCTCAGTTTGAGTTGATGTGTACGGCAATCAGCCGGTTGCTTTTGCCAACTAAAAAATCTTTATAAATAGATCCATTCCAGACCAAACTGGAGTCGCTATTCCTTACAGCACGTCATAGGTTAGTGCGGGCAGATTAAAACAATTGCTGCGCAGCGTATTCAGAATGCACAACCTCAAATACAAGGAGTGAACAATCCCCCTCAAATGAAGGTTCAGGCTTCCAGCACTACTCGCAGCGAATGAAAAGTAAATTTGTACACGAAAACATATTCTGCCACAACACTGTATCTCACCAAATCATTTCATATTTTCAATCAAGAAAGATCAGTATGAAAAAAATATCAGGTTTGTCGACCTCACCCCACAAAGCCGTACCCTATCCCTAAAAAAAATCGCAAAAAAGCGACTGCCTTTTATCTTACTATTTTCACGTACAATGCTTGGAAACAGGTATTCACTCCCTATTTTTTAATAATTTTTACTGTTGACAAAAAGGCTAACTTCAAATAGGAAAACGCTAGCCGTATGTTATTTAGTTTTAACTTGTTATTCGTTTTTTTCTTGATGAATCCGACGTTCGATTTCATCAAAAATTTTTTTGTAATTTAACCCGCCGAAAGATATGCTCAGGCAGGTCTGATAGGATTCTAAAGAGGTAGTCGCGAAGAAAAAGTTAGCTGAAGGCTTTTCCAGCCTGACATCAGGAAAAGACCTGTTTTTCCCTTGCAAACAATATCCGGTTTTATTTTCTCTTGGATGAACAAGAGCCGGAGGTGCAAGTCATCTGAACATATCACGGACTATTCGGGGTAGAGGCATTTGAGGAAAATTGACTCAGCGCATAATAAATATAGTATTTGTGGCGATGCCGTATCGCTATCAATCGAGTCAAAAATAAGACCGATAAAATAACAGATTCCAATCTGGTTGTTTTATCGGTCTTTTTTTTTGTAAGGGGGATCCTGGGAAACCACTTGGTGGTTACTGGGCAATAAAAACGCTTGATAGACAGGAAGAGGTAACAAATTGGAAAACAACGCAAAAATGGTCTGGACAGGTTTATCACCCGATGATGCAAGAGAAGCGCTTGTCAACAAAGACAAGTCCATGAAAGACAAACGGATGACACTGAAAGACGCAGTATCGCGCTTTGTTAAGAATGGCGACAATGTCGGTATCGGTGGCTTCGTCAATATCCGTCAGCCCATTGCCATAACTCACGAGATGGTTCGTCAAGGATTCAAGGACCTGACCCTCTCCTTCCAATCAGCAGCCATGGCTCCGGAGATTCTTGCCGGCGCAATGATGGTCAGACCAGATCATTGCAGCATCAAAAGAATCGAACTGGCCTACTGGGGTCATGAGGCCTTCGGCCTGTCTCCGGCGTTTCGCTATCTCGCCGAACGTGGCATGGTCGAGTTCGAGGACTGGAGTAACTACAACATGTCTGCCCGATTCAAAGCTGGCGCCATGGGCCTGCCCTTCATCCCGACCCGCGGACCGCTTGGCGGCGACATTAAGAACACCAGTCGCACCAAGGTCATCGACTGCCCCTTCACCGGCCGAAAAATCGCTCTGTTGCCAGCCAGCAATCCCAACGTAGGCCTCATCCATGTACAGGCTGCGGATATGTACGGTAACTGTATTGTCCGTGGAACAGACGCCACCTGTGCGGAAATCGCCATGGCTTCTGCCCATACGATCGTCACCTGCGAACAACTCGTTTCCCATGAATTACTTGTTTCCAACCCAAAAGATATATTAATTCCCTTCCCGGCCGTTGATGCGGTTGTCAAGGTGCCTTTTGGTTCGTATCCGGGTGCATGCCGTCGGCACTATTATTTCAATGGCGATCATATCCGTGAGTTCCTCGGTCTCATTGCCCCGATGTGCAAGGGTGGATCACCTGATGCATTGAAGGCCTGGTACGATGAGCATATCTTTGGTGTCGAGAATTTTGAGGATTACATTGAGAAATTCCAGTCCAAGAAGCTGATTGCCGATCAGGCTGCAGAGTCCTATAACTGCGAGCGACTGGCCTGATCCTCAAATCCAGTCTTTTCTATTGCATCGGAACCTCACGGAATCCACATATAAGGAGTCATCATGACAGTTTCAACAGATTATACCGCCCAGGAAATTATTGTTGTGGCGGGGGCAAAAGTTCTGGAAAATAATAAAATAGTGTTTGTCGGGACCGGCCTGCCCATGGTCGCCTCGCTTCTCGCCATCCGTACCCACGCTCCTGGCCTGATCCCGGTCTTCGAGGCTGGCGCCGTTGGTCCCCCTCTCCATCACGGTCTGCCCATCTCAGTCGGCGACTCAAAAACCTTCACAGGTGCTTCGTATCTGAAAGGGTTGAACGGTGCCTTTGAGTTGACCCAACGCGGTTTTGCCGATTTTGGCTTTATCGGCGGTGCTGAGGTTGATATGTACGGCAACCTGAACTCCACCATGATGGGTGATTATCCTGAAGGATACCAGAAACCGAAAGTTCGGCTTCCGGGCAGCGGCGGCGCCAGTGACATGGCCGCTTCCTGCGATCGGACCATCCTCATCGTGCCCCACGACAAAAAGAAGTTCAATGAGAAACTGTCCTATATCACCAGCCCAGGACATCTTGATGGCAGCCCCAATGCACGCTATAACGCGGGCATGCAGGGCAAGGGTCCGTACCGACTCATCACCACCAAGGGTATCTTTGACTTCGAAGAGAAGACCAAGAGAATGCGCCTTATTCACACATTCCCCGGAGAAACGGTGGAAAGCATTCAAGCAGCAACCGGTTTTGAACTGCTGGTTGCCTCAGATGTCACCCAGTTTGCTGCACCTACCGTAGAAGAAGTTCGCATGATCCGTGAGGAAGTTGATCCGCTCGGAATTTTTGTCAAACGCGCTGCAAAATAAGCGGTAATAATCAGACAGTGCCGCACTGTAATGCGGCACTGTCTTCTTTCACATCCCTTATTCAATCGATGATCGATACACATTCTTGCCAGCATTGTTTATAATTTTTTTTTGTACAGCATCGTCGAAAAACGAAACAGAAGATCGTAGCTTATACATTTTATTAAAAGGGAAAAATAGAGTACACCCCATGTTTATTGGTTTGGAACTGATGGGCAAACTTTTCATTGAGCACATCCGAGCATCCCTAACCCCCTTGTCCGCAAATCAAATTTGTACACCTTAAAAACCTAAAAAAAAAAATTGACAGGAAGGAGAACGTACCATGAAAATTCTTAAAATCGACCATCTGGGCATTGCAGTCAACAGTATGGAAGAAGGAAGCAAATTCTGGTCGGATGTCATGGGATTCAAACTTGCAGGATCGGAAACCGTCACAGAGCAAAAGGTAACCACCGCCTTTTATCCAGTAGGAGACAGTGAAGTTGAATTATTGGTATCCACCTCTCCAGATGGCCCGATCGCTAAATTCATCGAGAAAAAAGGTGCTGGCTTCCAGCATGTTGCTTTCCGCGTCGAAAATATTGAAGAGGCGTTGGCTGAATTGAAAGAAAAAGGTGTGGCGTTGATTGATCAGACCCCGCGTATTGGTGCCGGTGGCGCCAAAATCGCCTTCCTCCATCCGAAAGCAACCGGTGGTGTTCTGGTTGAAATTTCCGAGCGCAACTGAGAAAAAAGCCCATTGAGATTTTCGCGGCAACGAACATCGCAATGACCGTACAACTCTGATTCAATCACAATCGGCTCGATTTGCACGGCTTGATAGTGGTTGAATCAGTTTATTTTATTTCCAACTGGGGGATCAACCCCTGATACTTACAAGGAGCATGTGACATGGCAAATAGTCCTGAATACCAAAAATGGTTTGAAATGGCCTCCAAGCAGATGAAAGGCAAAACCCCTGACGATATGGCCTGGAAATCGCCGGAAGGGATCGTTATCAAACCGCTGTATGAAGCAAATGATATTGAAGGATTACCTTCTGTTGGCACCTTCCCCGGCATGGCACCGTACACCCGTGGACCGATGGCCACCATGTATGCCGGTCGCCCCTGGACCATTCGTCAGTACGCCGGATTCTCCACCGCCAAAGCCTCCAACGAATTCTATCGCAAAAACCTGGCTGCCGGTCAGAAAGGTCTGTCCGTTGCCTTCAGCCTTTCCACCCATCGTGGATATGATTCCGACAACCCACGGGTTTCCGGTGACATCGGCAAGGCTGGTGTTGCCATTGACTCCATTGAAGATATGAAAATCCTCTTCGACGGTATCCCGCTGGACAAAATGTCTGTTTCCATGACCATGAACGGCGCGGTAATCCCGATTTTGGCTATGTGGATCGGAGCTGCCGAAGAGCAGGGCGTTAAACAGGAGCAACTTGAGGGAACAATCCAGAACGACATCCTCAAAGAGTACCTGACCCGGAATACCTACATCTATCCGCCCACCCCTTCCATGCGGATCGTCTCCGACATCATGGCATATGCTTCTAAAAATATGCCTAAATACAATACGATCAGCATCAGCGGCTACCACATCATGGAAGCCGGTGCTGATAGCGTACTGCAGTGTGCCTTTACCCTGGCTGACGGTGTGGAATACGTGCGCGCCGCGATTAAATCAGGCATGGATGTTGATACCTTCGCGCCTCGCCTGTCCTTCTTCTTCGGCGTAGGCATGAATTTCTTCATGGAAATCGCCATGCTGCGTGCAGCCCGCTTCCTGTGGCATAAATTGCTGCAGCAGTTCAACCCGAAAAACCCCAAATCTTTGATGCTGCGGACCCATTGTCAGACCTCCGGTTGGAGCTTAACCGAGCAGGATCCGTACAATAACGTTATCCGTACCACCATTGAGGCCATGTCGGCCGTATTGGGTGGAACCCAGAGTCTGCACACCAACGCCTTTGACGAGGCTGTTTGTCTGCCGACCGAGCTTTCTTCCCGTATCGCCAGAAACACCCAGATCATCATCCAGGAAGAATCCCAGATCTGCAAGGTTGCCGATCCGTTGGGCGGTTCCTATTATGTTGAGTATCTCACCGCTCAGATCATCGAAGAAGCTGAGAAAATCATCAACGAGATCGAAGAAATCGGCGGTATGGCCAAAGCCATCGAATCCGGTATGCCGAAAATGCGCATTGAAGAGTCAGCCGCACGTCGTCAGGCTCGCATCGATCAAGGCAAGGACGTTATCGTTGGTGTGAACAAGTATCGTCTCGCCGACGAGAAAATGGACTTCGATATCCTTGAAGTACCGGATTCCGTCCGTCTTGAGCAGATCGATCGTATTAACCAAACCAAGAAAGCCCGTGACACTGCCAAATGTCAGGCATGTCTCGAGGCCGTAACCAAGGCTGCCGCCGGCGATGGAAACCTCCTTGAAGTCGCTATTGCCGCTGCCAAGGCCAGAGCAACCGTAGGAGAAATTTCTGACGCCATGGAAAAAGTCTTTGGCCGCTATGTTGCCACCACTCAATGTGTATCCGGCGCCTATTCTTCAGAGTATAGCGAAGCCGGCAGCGACGCTGCCCAGGTTATCGAGGCCCTGCGTAAACGGACCGCCGATTTCATGGCAAAACAAGGTCGTCGTCCGCGTATCCTCGTCACCAAAATGGGACAGGATGGACATGACCGCGGCATCAAGGTTGTTGCTTCTTCCTATGCCGATCTCGGCTTTGACGTCGACATCAGCCCGATGTTCCAGACCCCTGAAGAAGCCGCTAAGATGGCCATTGAGAACGATGTCCATATCGTCGGCGCCTCCAGTCTGGCCGCCGGTCATAAGACCCTCGTTCCCGAACTCATTGGCAAACTGAAAGAGAAGGGAGCCGGAGAAATCCTGGTTGTCGCCGGTGGTGTTATTCCTCCGAACGACTATACCTTCCTGTACGATGCAGGCTGTAAAGGCATTTTCGGACCGGGAACCCCGATCACCGAATCTGCCAGTAAAGTAATGGATATGCTCGAGGCACAGTATTGTAAATAACAGCTCGGCATAGAAAGGTATGACTGCAAACGGACGGGCCAAAAACCCGTCCGTTTGTATGTTGTCATGACGAAACCTTAAACAAAGGCCAGATATGTATAAAGATCCCAGTTATTATATCCAGGGCGTCATGGATAATAATCGCCTGATGCTTGCCCGTACCATCACCTTGGTCGAAAGCACCCTTTCCACGCATCAGGAGATCGCCAAACACGTTATCAATGAACTTTTACCCTATACGGGGAAAGCGGTACGCCTGGGAATTACCGGTGTACCGGGTGCCGGCAAGAGCACTTTTATTGAGAGTTTCGGCACCATGTTGACCCAGCTGGGGCATCGCGTTGCAGTTCTGGCTATTGATCCGAGCAGTACCCGCAGCGGCGGTTCTATCCTCGGTGACAAAACCCGGATGGAAAAACTCGCTGTCAACGATCTGGCCTTTATCCGGCCTTCCCCCTCAGGCGGCAGCCTGGGCGGTGTTGCCAGGAAAACCAGAGAGAGTATGCTGGTGTGCGAAGCGGCCGGATTTGATGTCATCATCGTTGAAACCGTCGGCGTTGGCCAATCTGAAACCACGGTAGCCTCGATGGTCGATTTTTTTCTTGTCCTGCAAATCTCAGGTGCAGGCGATGAACTCCAGGGCATCAAGAAAGGTGTCTTAGAGGTGGCGGATGCCATCCTCGTCAACAAAGCAGACGGCGATAATGTCTCTCGGGCGAAACTTGCCAAACGCCAGTATGAAACCGCGCTCCACCTCGTCACCCCCTCCTCCCCTAACTGGATGCCGCCGGTTATGACCTGCAGCGCTCTTGAACAAACAGGTCTCACCGATGTGTGGGAAACGATTACCAGCCATAAAAAAATCATGACCGCCACCGGGGAACTCGACAAAAAACGACAAGATCAGTCGATGTCGTGGATGTGGTTCCTCGTTAACGAAGGCCTGGAACGCTGGTTTTATCAACATGAAGAAATCAAAAAGCTGTTGCCCAAAGTCAAAGAGGATGTAGAAAAGGGCAGAGTGGCTCCAACCCGAGCCGCCGATGAACTGGTTTCCATCTTGGGCAAGAATCTCTTACTGTAGTCCCAACATGGAGCGAGACACCGGATTTCTCCCCTCTTGAGGAATGGAACTCCTTCAGCCCCCTATTTCCAGGGAGATGAAGGAGTTTTTTTTTGAGCCGGGAGCAGAGTTCTTTACTCGCACCCTTCAACTGGACCTTGAACAGCCACTTCCACCTCGCAGGGATCCATGCACCTGGCGAAGGGACTCACTGCACATAAATTTTCTTGACGCTCCTGGGAATGGAGAGTATAAACGCCTAACCGAAAAGAGGGGATGCACACCGTGAGATGGACGACAGCAACGTCGAATCGACCATATTTGCATCATAGAATTTTCCCCGTAGATACCTCTTTTCCATAACCCAATGATCATCAGTTTGATAGCCGGGTCCTGTGCAATAAAGAATCACAAACCCCGTCAGGTCCGGAAGGAAGCAGCGGTAGTGACCCTCTTTATGTGCGCAGGGTAGCCTGGCTATCTTTTTTTCCGCAGACCTGAATCTGCTTCTTCCCCAACAAGGGAGGATGTCGATTCATCCATTCCTGATCATTTTTCGTTGGTATCCATCTTGTCCTACCTCGTCCTGGCCAGAAAATCGAGACCACAGACCTTTGCTGAAGTAATCGGCCAAAAGGCCGTGGTGCGCACCCTGCAGAACGCCCTCACCCAAGGTCGCGTTCCCCATGGCCTGATTTTCAGCGGCGTCCGGGGCACCGGTAAAACCACCCTCGCCCGGATCATGGCCAAGGCCCTGAACTGCGAACAGGGCCCGGCAGCCGAACCCTGCAATGCCTGCCTGTCTTGCCGCCAAATTACCGACGGTGCGAGCATCGATCTCCAGGAAGTGGACGGCGCCTCCAACCGCGGCATCCAGGAAATCCGTGAGCTGAAGGAAAAAATTCGCTTCATGCCCACCAGTTCACGCTACAAAATCATCATTATCGATGAAGTACACATGCTTACCACCGAGGCCTTCAATGCCCTGCTGAAGACCCTTGAGGAACCGCCCGACCATGTGTATTTCATGTTCGCCACCACCGAACTGCACAAGGTTCCGGTGACCATTCTCTCCCGTTGCCAGCGTTATGAACTTAAACGCCTCAGCCACCTGGAACTCTCAGCCCATTTCAAGCGCTTAGCGACCAGTGAAGGGGTAGAGATGGAATCGGAAGCCCTCGATATGATTGTCCGCGAGGCAGGTGGCAGTGTCAGGGACGGTCTCAGCCTCCTTGATCAAATTTTTTCCTACTGCGGCCAGGTGGTCAAAACCACTGATGTCATTGATGTCCTTGGTCTCGTCAGCCATCAACTGGTCGCTGATCTGGGGACCGCCCTGCTGCGTGGTGACCTGGCAGCAGTCTACACCCTGCTCGACGAGATGTATCTCCATGGCACGGATACCAAACGATTCAGTAACGATCTCTTAAGCTGGTTCCGAGGCCTGGTAGTCTGCAAGGTCAGCAAAAAGCCCGGCGATTCTCTTGAGGTGACCGAAGAAGAACTGGCGGTCATGGTGAAAACAGCAGCCACCCATACCTTGGAAACCCTGTCGGCCCTCTTCAGTCTCCTTTTAGAGGGCCTGGAAAAAGCCTCCTTTTCCCAGCAACCCCGCTTGGCGCTGGAACTGACCTTTATCCGCGCCGTCCAATACCGCGATGTCGTACCGGTAGCGGATCTGATCGCACGGTTTGACCAAATGCTGGCAGGCACACCTCTCGATGCACTGCCCGTTGTCCCCCCTGCGCCCCTGCAACCCCGGCAGCAGGAAACGGCACAACCTCCTCCCGATCCTGCGCCCCTGTCCTCTCCTCCTGTTGCAGACACCTCGCCTGTCCTTGCTCCAATGCCTGTTGCAGAACCTCCACAGCAGCGGCAACCTGAACAGATCCAGCCGAAAATACCCGCTGCAACGGGATCGTTGCACGAGGCCCTCCGCGGAGAACCCGAACGAGAAGAACCGGCTCTAACACCTTTTCCCCAACCAGAACCGATTCCGCAAGAACCACCGCCAACAATTGCTTTGGAACAGACGCCCCCCGCCAAGGAAGTCGTGCCTCCAGTGCCGGTTGTCGAAAAAAAAAGAATCCGCCAAAACTGGGATGCCTTCCTCAAATACGTACATGAACGGCAGCCCTGGATGACGGCAGCTCTGCACCTGGCATCCTCGGTGGAACGCAAGGGGGAAGAACTGCTCATTCATTTTGACGACAGCGCCGATTGCACCATGTTGAAGCAACGGAACTACGTCAATGCGCTGACCGAGTTTGTCCTTGATTTTTTCCAGGAAAATCTCACTATCCAGTTTGTGGTACCCGGCTCCAGCGCCTGTACGATTGATCCGGCCAACGGGATGGCTCCGCAGCAAGAACGGCGAGCCCTCGCCAACGACCCGCTGGTACTGACCGCACTTGACGTCTTCACCGGTCAGGTGGGCGACATCCGAATCGGTCCCCGCTACCGCACAAACACCACTACTCCCGTTGACAATACTGTCGCTGAGAACCTGGCCCCCGCTGAAGAATAGCCAGCCAGATCGGCTGCAACAGGCACCACCCAAACTTTTATTAAGGAAGATCGTATGAATATGGGCGACTTGATGAAACAGGCGCAGCAGTTCCAGGAAAACATGGCCACGGTGCAGAACGAACTGGGCAACAAACAGGTAACCGGATCGGCCGGGGCCGGCATGGTGACGGCAACGCTGAACGGTAAAGGGGAATTGCTCGATCTGGTCATCGAAAAGACGATGGTACAACCGGAAAATGTCCAGATGCTGCAGGACCTCATTGTTGCCGCAATCAACGACGGCTTGAATAAGGCCAAAGAATTGGGCAAATCCGAGATGACCCGAATAACCGGCGGCCTCAACATACCTGGTCTCTTTTAAATGCAGGTCATCCCGCCAGCTCTGGAACGCTTGATCACCGACCTGACCAAATTACCCGGTATCGGCCGCAAAACCGCCACCCGACTGGCGCTCTACATCCTTCGCCGACCAGCCGCAGAAGCCAGAAATCTGGCCGGGGACCTGATGGTGCTGCACAAGACCATTCACCTCTGCCACCAGTGTTTCACCTTTTCCGAAACCGATCCCTGCGTCATCTGCGGCAACCCCACCCGGGACCCCCGCCTGGTCTGTGTGGTCGAGGAACCCGGCGACCAGATGGCCATCGAAAAAACTGGGGCCTTCCGAGGGACCTACCACATTCTCCATGGCGTCATTGCGCCCATGGACGGCATAGGTCCCGACGAATTGAAAATTCGGGAACTGCGCCAGCGGGTCGCTTCCGGGAGCGTCGATGAAGTGCTGATTGCCACCAGCTCGACGGTGCCGGGTGAAGCCACCGCCTCCTACCTCGCCGACATCCTCCAGGGAGAGAGCATCCGGCTCAGCCGACTCGCCTGCGGCATTCCCATGGGCATGGATATCAAGTACGCCGACGAACACACCCTGGCCAAGGCCATCGAAAGCCGCCAATCGCTCAAAGATCTTTCTTGATGGCCGATGAACCCCAGCCTTCTCCGCCCTGGGCGGCCTTGTTTGCAGGCTTTGCATTTTCTCCGCCCCAGCGAACCTATTGCTCACCATGCGCCTCTTGCCCAAGTAATGAGAACACCCGGCAACACACTCTGGCCACACAGACGCAACGGTTTGGTTATCACACCCCCGGCCTCTTCTACCAAGTGACACAATTAAGATCGCAAACATCTCCTCGGTAACGAAAAGGAGTATTCGCCACCTGGTAAATTGCTGTCTTACCTCCCCCACACCTCACTGAAAATGTTGATCTTTTCCATATTTTCACATACAGTGATCAGACCTTCGTCCCGCTTCGCCGTCAATTTCATCAGCCTCAAAAACGGTTTGTTGCACTTTTCGCCTACCGCTGGCCCAATCTTATGCTACAATACCGCAAACAGTGACCGTACACACAGCGGTCCATCCACGCCGAAGACAGAGCCCCTCATCCTGCTCATCGATGGCGTCCGAACAGAGCACACAAGGAGATCGCGATGATCAATCTGGTTGAAACCGACATCACTACCCTGAAAGTTGATGCTATTGTCAATGCCGCCAATGAAACCCTGCTTGGCGGTGGCGGGGTCGATGGTGCCATTCACCGTGCTGCGGGCCCGGAACTGCTGGAGGAATGCCGCAAGATCGGTGGCTGCAAAACCGGTCAGGCCGTGCTCACCAAGGGATACAACCTGCCCGCAAAGTATGTGATCCATACCGTCGGCCCTATGTGGCAGGGCGGCAACAACAATGAACCCGCCCTGCTGGCGAGTTGTTACCGCAACTGCCTGGAACTGGCAGTACAAAACAACATCGACTCCATAGCCTTTCCGGCCATCAGTTGCGGCGCCTACGGTTTTCCGCTCGATGAGGCGGCGGATGTTGCCGTTGATACCATTCAATCCTTCCTCGACCGCAACGGTAAACCCAAAGAGGTAACCATCGTCTGCTTCCAGTCACGGGCCAAACTTGCCTTTGCCCAGGCCATTCACGGACTGGATTAATAATCCCACCCTATACCCAGCTGAAAAATTCAACGATTCGATAGTGTCCGATGCCGCTCGTCTCCCCCAGCCCCCAGGCGCTTTTCACCTATGGCTCGCTGATGTGCAAGGATATCATGGCCTCGGTGGTGGGCACCCCACTCCGCTCTACCCCGGCGATCCTGCCGGGGTACCGTTGCTTTTGCGTTCGCGATGAACAGTATCCCGGCGTAATCTTCGCTGAAAATGAAGGCAGTACCGTGGAGGGAATCATCTACCACGATATCACCCCGCATGGTTGGGCGCGGCTAGACCGCTTCGAGGGGGAGATGTATGACCGCAGTGCGGTGACGGTGCGTTACGATAAGGGCGGCGAAGCCCGGGTGTACTGTTATGTCTTTCGGCCTCAATTCCAGCACCGGCTGACCACGACGCCCTGGGAGTATGACGACTTTCTTCGGAATGGCAAACAGCTTTTCCAAAACCAATATGGCGGTTTCAAGGCGATTGACTAAAACCAGCCCCGAGAAGGCGCTGGCACCGAATCAACATTTCCCCCTCCCCTTTCACCCCGGCAAGGAGTTGCCATGCGTATAGGAATCGATATCGGCGGCACCCACACCGACGGCGTGCTCATCGACGGAACCCGGCTGGTCGCCGCTGCCAAGACCCCGACCCTCCATGACAATCTGCTGGAATCGATCAGCCGGGTGCTGCATCTCATCCTCGCTGGTCAGGACCCCTCCAGGGTCAGCACCCTCAACCTGAGCACCACCCTCTCCACCAATGCCATCGTTACCGGCAGCATCGATGCGGTCGGCATGCTGGTGGTGGGCGGACCAGGGATTGCCCCGCAAACCTATCGGATCGGCGAGCACTTCCACCTCATAGGCGGCAGCCTGGATCACCTTGGCACCCAAACCGCCGAGCTCGATGAAGAAGAACTGGAGGAGGCCATCAGCTCCTGCCAGGATCAGGGAGTCAAAATTTTTGCCTTGGCCTCTAAATTTTCGCCGCGCAACCCGGTGCATGAAAATCAGATGCTGGAGCAATTGGGTGATCGCGCCGATTTCGTCTCCACCGGCCACCTGATTTCCGGCCAGCTCAATTTCGGCCGCCGTATCCATACCGCCTATTATAATTCCGCGGTGTGGCGGACCTTCCGCTCCTTCTCCTCCGCCCTGACCGCCAGCCTCAGAGGCTTTGATCTCCGGGCCGAGGTCAACATCCTCAAGGCGGACGGCGGTACTATGCCGCTTGCCCGCGCCCTGGAAGCTCCGGTGCAATCGATCTTCTCCGGGCCGGCTGCCTCGGTCATGGGCATCCTCGCCACCACCCCGACGGCATCCGATCTGCTCATGCTCGATATCGGCGGTACCACCTCAGACATCGCCCTCTTTGCCTCGGGCCACCCTCTGCTGGAACGGGAGGGCATCGCCATTGACGGTCATCCCACCCTGGTGCGGGCTATCCATGTCGAGTCCATCGGCATCGGCGGCGATTCCCTGATCAGCATCAATGGCAATGGCGTCCAGACCGGACCGCAGCGGCTCGGTCCCTGCATGGCCGCTGGCGGCGCGGCTCCCACCCTGATGGACGCCCTCAATGTCCTTGGCCTGGCATCCTTCGGCGAGGTCCAGCATTCCCGCAACGGTATTGATGCCCTGGCTGCCGCCCATGGCCTGCGAGGATCTCAATTGGCCAAAGAGGCGGTGGATGCGGCGATCAATGCGCTCAGCAGCAAGATCGAGGCACTGATCAACCTGGTCAACTCGAAACCTGTGTATACCATTCACGAAATACTCGAAGATCGGGAAATCCATCCCCAAAAAATCATTGTC
>JBBRBT010000030.1:0-44598 GCA_038205495.1 Desulfobulbales bacterium | reverse complement strand
GTGCGCGGGCCTGCCAAAGTCATGTTGCATTTGATGTTTGGTGTTGTTGCCCTCTTTGCCGATCAGTTAATCAAGTTGACGGGGTACTGAGATTTGCTCATCGGGTATTTGTGACTCAGACTTTTGCAAGAGGCTCAGCCTTTAAAACAAGAAGAGCCGCCTTATTAATAAAATAAGGCGGCTCGAGAACTACTAATTAAAAGGGTATACTCAGTGGCGTGCTAATTCCGCCACCTTGAGCCGTGCCATGGCACGTTGCAACGAGGCTTCGGCTCGTACCCTATTAATTCTTTCGGTTGCTTGCTGTGCTTGTATTAAACGCTTTTCTGCACGTTCTTTTGCACGCATCGCACGATCTACATCGATTGCGTTACCAAATTCAGCGCTTTCAACGAGAAAGGTAATTTTATTGTTTGAGACTTCAGAAAAACCGCCGCTTACCATCAAAAACTTGGTTAGTTTGTCTTTTTTATAACTCAGTGCACCGGTTTTAATCGTGCTTAAAAATGGAGCATGATTGGCAAGTACACCGAACTCACCACCGACACCAGGGGCCGTGACAATATCGACTTCTTCGCTCACCACCGAACCGGTCGGTGTTACAACTTCCAGATGAATTTGTGCCATTGCTCTTACCTCGCTTCAGCCTGATAGAATTTATGCTTTAGCTCTTTGTGCAGCGGCTTTCTCAACAGCTTCATCAATGCCACCCACCATATAAAAGGCAGACTCAGGGAGGTCATCGTGCTTGCCATCAAGAATTTCTTTAAAACCACGAACGGTATCAGCTACTTTACAGTATTTACCGGGAGAACCGGTGAAGCCCTCTGCAACATGAAAGGGTTGCGACAAGAACCGTTGCACTTTACGAGCGCGTGTAACAGTCAGCTGATCTTCTTCAGAAAGCTCATCCATGCCGAGAATGGCAATAATATCTTGCAATTCCTTATATTTCTGCAAGGAAACCTGAACACCGCGAGCGGTAAGGTAATGCTCCTGGCCTACAACATTGGGATCAAGAATACGAGAAGTTGAGTCCAAAGGGTCAACCGCAGGATAAATACCAAGCTCAGCAATCTGCCGGGAAAGTACAACCGTGCCATCCAAGTGAGCAAAGGTTGTCGCTGGAGCCGGGTCTGTTAAGTCATCGGCAGGGACATACACGCATTGGACAGCGGTGATTGACCCTTTAGTGGTGGAAGTAATTCGTTCCTGCAGGGCACCCAAGTCCGTTGCCAATGTAGGCTGATAACCAACTGCGGAGGGAATACGACCTAGCAGTGCAGACACCTCGGAACCAGCCTGGGTGAAACGGAAAATGTTATCCACGAAGAAAAGAACATCCTGCCCCTCTTCATCTCGGAAGTACTCAGCAGCGGTCAGACCGGTTAAAGCAACGCGAGAGCGTGCTCCAGGAGGTTCCGTCATCTGGCCATAGACAAGCGCTGCTTTGGGCAGAACGCCGGATTCTTTCATCTCATGATAGAGATCATTTCCTTCGCGGGTTCGTTCACCAACACCGCAGAAAACGGAAATACCACCATGTTGCATGGCGATATTGTTAACCATTTCCATCATAATAACGGTTTTGCCACAACCAGCGCCGCCAAAAAGGCCCATCTTGCCGCCGCGTGGGAAGGGTACCAATAAATCGATAACCTTAATTCCCGTTTCGAGAACGTTTACCTCGGTGTCTTGTTCCGTAAAGAGCGGTGCAGGACGATGGATTGACATTTTCTTGTCTGAGACAATAGGCCCCAAACCATCAACAGGACGCCCGACGACATTCATAATTCGGCCAAGAGCCGGAGCACCGACGGGGATGGTAATAGGCTCCCCTGAATCCCGTGCTTCCATACCGCGAACAAGTCCATCCGTCTGGTCCATGGCAACAGTACGAACGACATTGTCACCAAGATGTTGTGCTACTTCACAGACAAGGTTATCCGCGTCATCATTGATTTGTGGATTAGTAATATATAATGCATTCATAATATCAGGCAGATTACGCGGCTCGAATTCCACGTCGACAACCGGCCCAATTACCTGAACAATTTTCCCTACTCGTGCCTCACTCATTTGAAATGGCCTCCTCTATCCTATTAATACCCGTTGGTATGGTTATCCTTTAAGTGCCTCGGCACCACCGACGATGTCCATCAATTCGCCGGTGACGGCAGCCTGACGGGCTTTATTATATAATCTGGTAAGATCTTTGATCATATCTTTACACGCAATGGTTGCGTTATCCATGGCAGTCATACGAGCAGCATGTTCGCTGGCCCCTACTTCAAGCATAGCATGGTAGACCTGAACATTAAGAAACAATGGCAGTAGCACTTCCATAATTTCACCGGGATCGGGTTCATAGGTATATGCCCCTGTGACTTCGCCTTTACTCTGTTTCCCAGCATCTGCACTGATAACAGGTTTAATGGGCAATAACTCCTCAGTCTCCGGTTTTTGTGACGCAATGGAGTGAAATCTACCGTAAACGATATCGACCTGATCACTCTCTCCATTAAGAAAGCCTTCAGTAATATTTTGAGAAATCTCACGGGCATTAAACATTTGAAATGCGCCCATGATATCATCAAAAGAAGCTCGCAGTTTGCCAGATTTGCGAAAAGCTTTAGTTCCCTTTTTACCGACAGTCACAAAGCTTACTTTTTTGCCCGATGCTTCATACTGTCGTCGAAGACGATCAGCAGTTTTTATGATATTAGCATTAAAACTACCGCAAAGTCCGCGATCAGAGGTAACGACCAATATCTCTACTGACTTAACTTCTCGGACCTCCATCAAAGGCAGATCGCTGTTTTCCATTCCACTGGAGAGGTCCTGCATTGCTTCTGCAAACTTACTGGCATAGGGGCGGAAAGATACCATCTTCTCTTGTGCGCCGCGTAACTTCGCAGATGCTACCATATTCATAGCTTTAGTTATCTGCGCAGTTTTTTTCACACTGCCAATTTTATCTTTAACATCCTTTAATCCAGGCATGAGAATTTATCCTTTTACTTAATTCAGGCCCTTTGTAGCCTTGAAGGTTTCACCAAAGGACGCCAGTGTCTTCTTCATTTTCTCTTCCAGTTCGGAAGAAATAGCTTGTTTCTCACGGAGTTCTGCAAAGATGCTGGGCTCATTGGCCTCGATGTAGCCATAGAGTTCATTTTCGTAATCAGCGAGTGTATTCACGGGGAACTTATCAAGAAAACCTTTGGTTCCGGCAAAAATAATCGTTACTTGTTTTTCCATCGGCAACGGTTGATATTGCGGTTGCTTCAAGATCTCAACCAAACGTGCGCCCCTAGTTAATTGCGCCTGGGTGGCAGCGTCAAGATCAGAACCAAACCCTGCAAAGGCGGCGAGTTCACGATACTGAGCAAGATCAAGGCGCAATGTTCCAGCTACCTGTTTCATAGCTTTTACTTGAGCAGCACCACCTACACGGGAAACGGAAAGTCCTACGTTAATAGCGGGACGAACACCGGCAAAAAAGAGACTAGGCTCAAGGTATACCTGTCCATCGGTGATTGAAATTACGTTGGTCGGAATAAAAGCGGATACGTCCCCAGCCTGGGTCTCGATGATCGGCAAGGCCGTCAATGATCCGGCGCCCAAGGCATCACTCACTTTGGCCGCACGCTCAAGCAAACGCGAGTGGTTAAAGAAAATATCGCCGGGGTACGCCTCACGTCCTGGAGGACGACGTAACAAAAGAGAAAGTTCGCGATAAGAAACCGCTTGCTTGGAAAGATCGTCATAGATGATCAAGGCATGTTGACCATTATCACGGAAGTATTCCCCCATTGCACAGCCGGCGAAGGCCGAAATATATTGCATTGGAGCCGGGTCGGAAGCACAGGCCGCGACAACGGTGGTGTATTCCATCGCGCCATGTTTTCGTAAATTCTCAACAACCAGCGCAACCGTTGATTTTTTTTGCCCGATGGCAACATAAATACAATGAACATCGGTATTTTTCTGGGCAATAATGGCATCTACACAGAGCGCGGTTTTACCAATCTGGCGATCGCCAATGATCAATTCTCGCTGGCCCCGGCCGACAGGAGTCATAGCATCTACAGCTTTTGCTCCTGTGTAGCAGGGTTCATGCACACCCTTTCTGGCGATAACGCCAGGGGCGATGACTTCCATTTTACGAGATTCTTTAGCGTTGATCGGTCCTTTACCATCGATAGGTTGCCCAATACCATCAACAACCCGGCCTTCCATCTCCGGACCGACAGGAACCATGGCAATTTTACCAGTCCGCTTGACAATATCCCCTTCTTTGATGTCTCGAACATCTCCAAGGACTGCGCAACCTACGTTATCTGCTTCAAGGTTGAGAGCCAGTCCAAAGATGTTACCAGGAAACTCGAGGAGCTCCATGGCTTGACAGTTTTCGACACCATACACACGGGCAATACCGTCACCTACCGAAAGAACAGTTCCGGTTTCTTTCAGGTCGATATCATTTTTAAAGCCAGCGATTTGATCTTTAATGATCTGGCTAATTTCTTCAGCTTTGATCTGCATTGACTATTCTCTCCCCTTGATAGATTCCATCAATCCATTAAGTTGTGTCTTTATACTTCCGTCCAGCACCAAGTCACCAACCTTGGCAATTATACCGCCTATAATGGACGGATCAACCTGGGTTTCTAGTATAACTCGATTGCCTGTTAATTTTTCCAATGTTGTTTGAATTTTATCCAACAGCGCACTATCAAGCTCAATGGCAGAAACAATGGAACCATGACTGATGTTCTGGTCCTTATCCACCATGACTTGCATTTCATGTGCTATGTCGGGTAAAATATCGGCTCTTTTTTTCTCGACTAAGAGGTTGAGGAATCGGGTCATAATGGCATCAGCCTGAATTGATTCCGCAATTTTCGTCATCACCTTCTGACGCACTTCGAGCGGATACAGAGGATTAGAAACAGCATCCCCCAACCCCGCAACGCTTTCATCATACAGTGCAGCAATGCCTTCCAGCATCTCGCTGTATTCTTCAGTTTTACCCTGCTCTTTCCCCAAGGAAAAAAGCGCCTTAGCATATCGACGGGCTAATATTGTATGTCTCACTGTACCGCCCCCACCCTTTCAAGATACTGTTCGGTAATCGCAACCTGATCCGCCGGGGTTAAATTCCTGACGATCAACTCTTCAGCCATTGCGGTTGCCTGTATTGCAACCTCTTCACGAAGAATACGTTTAGCATCTTCCAACTCGGCCTTTACGGCCGCTTCAGCTTGACGCTTGATATCCTCCGCAGCCCTTTCGGCATCCGCCAGTATTCGTTCTTTTTCAATGTGTGCCTGGCCTATCGCCTTTTGAACGATGAGTTCCATCTCTTTTTCCATGCCCGCAAGCCGCGCTTCAAATTCCTTGTACGATTTCTCAGCCTCGTCACGCTGCACGGTCAGATCGTCCAACTCTTCTTTTATCTGCTGCTGACGACCAACCAGACCCGCGCCGATAGGTTTCGCTAAAAACTTGACAAGAAGCACCACCAGCGCCAGAAAATTAACTGCCCGCCAAAACAGATCCTTCAATTTGGCAGGCGCCAAGGAACCACCACGCACCTCGCCATGACCGGCATCTCCGCCGGTGGCGGCAGTTGCCTTATGACCTGCAGAGGCAGCATCGTGGGTCGCCGGTTCAGCAAGCACTGCCGGTGCCGCATGCGCCGATGCTTTCACCTCTTGTTGCGCGGCGGCAACCGGGGCTTCAGTGGTTGACGCCAGCGCGGGCGACAACGCGCCAATCAGAATCGCCAGAAGTACCGGCTGAAAAAATGTAGTGATGCTAGCTCTCATGCGTCCAGACTCCTTCCAAGTATCTTTCCTGCCATTGCTTGAGCAAAACCCGCAGCATTGCCCTGCAGTTCTTTCCTGGCCACCTCAACTTGTGACCTGAGCTCGGCCAGTTGTTTTTCTTTTACACTATCCGATTCCTTACGGATGATTCCTACTTTTTCAGCTCCGGCAGCCTGGGCCTGAGCACGTGCGCCATCCAGCGCCACTTTAGCCTTATTACTGGCTTCCCGCATTTTCTTGTTCAATTCTTCCTGACGTTGACGGGCCGTCTGCTCAAATTGAGCAACTTCCCCATTCATGGATTCGATTTTCTGCGTCCTTTTCTCCAAGATACTGAGCACAGGTTTGTACAGAATCGCATTGAGAATGAGCATCAATACAACCATGTTGATAATATGCATTACCATCGTAATATCAATCGAAATCATACTAACTACCCCTTATTACAGATAATATGGCAATTACCCGCCAAATCAAGTGAATGACGGTTCATCTTCCGCTCCGGATAACTACTGAAAAATGGACTCGCTGTCAAATCTTTTTAAATAAAACTTATAGGATTTTTCAGTTATGCTTGCCGAAACCAGCCAATGGTGAAAAATCAGGAACGCACCGACAGCATCGCTGCAATTTTCAAAAAAAGATGCCGTCCGAATTTCGCGCCTCGCACCAACCCCCTGTATGTTTCCCGCATCTCTGAGGGTCTGTACGCGCATTATCCCTACTTTCCAGCCTTGCTCGTATTAAGCCAGCCCACCAGCCGGTCCATACCGACAGCCGTGGAAACCTGCTGCTGATAGCCTAATAGTGTTTTCGCCTTATCGTGACTGAACCAATGGGATTTGGCCAGTTGCTGGGCGACGAATCGAGTCATTTTGGGTTCTTCCCGTGACCGCAGCACTGTGGAGAGAATCTCCATGACCCAGCCCGCAGAGTAGGCAACGGTCAAGGGGACCTTACGAGTGCTGGGAGGGATGCCCATTCTGGCAAACAGGTCATTAATCCATTGCCAGAGCGAAACAGGTTCATCCTGCCCTATAAAAAAAGCCTGCCCAATTCCACTGCCGCCCGCCCCTAGGTTGTCTGCAGCGAGGAGATGGGCATGAACCACATTGTCGATATAGGCTATATCAACACGATTTTCTCCCGTGCCGACGATTTTCAATGCATTCGCCCCTCCCCGTTCCAGCAATCTCGGGACGAGATGATGATCCCCCGGTCCCCAGACGAGATGCGGTCGAATGGCGATGGTTTTCAGGTGGCTGCCATTCGCCCGCAAGACCGCTTTTTCCGCCAGAATCTTGCTGGCGGCATAATGACACAGGGGCTTGGTCGCATACGGTGCCGTTTCATCAATCCCTTCAAGATGGTCACCCTTAAACACCACGGAAGGTGTCGAGGTGTAGACGAGGTGCTGGACCCTATTTTTCAAACAGGCGGTAATGACGTTGGTGGTGCCGACTACGTTAATCGAATAATATTCGTTTCGTGGCCCCCAGATTCCTGCTTTGGCGGCCACATGAAAAACCGTATCCCGGCCTGCCAAAGCACGCTCAAGAAAATCCAGATCGCGAATATCGCCTCTGTGGCAGTGCACACCCAGTGCCGCCAACTCCGGATAATGATTACGGCCGACCACTGCAACTTCGACACCGCGCCCGACAAGTTCCCGAACCAGAGCGTTCCCGATAAATCCTCCCCCTCCGGTCACCAGCACTCTTTTCATTCCCTCGTCCCCTTCAATCTGCTCGTATCCACTCTGGCGCGGCCTTAATGGTCGCCATCATTTTCTCCTTCCATTCGGACCGAACAGAGGGGTAAAGATTATCACCCCGAGGGCAATTGCACTCTTCGGCAGGCCCAAGCCGCCAGTTTTTCCCTGAAAATCTTGGCATTATGGCGAATATCCACAGGAAATTGCGGATGAATCAAGAATAGTTCGATATTCTCCGTCAAGGGGTTGGCCCTGGCCAGCCGACGAAGTTCGGTAAAAAAAACGTCCTGATGAAAAATCGATGCGAGCGGTTCAACAACAATGACCGGGAGCTGCTTGCCGCACGTATCAATACCGATAAGCGCGGCTCGCCGCACCAAGGGGTGCTCATTGAAAATTGCCTCACAGCAAATGGTGAACATCATGCCTTGTTCGCTCTGGACACGATGCGCTTTGCGGCCGCAGAACCACAAACGTTGCTGATCGTCCAGATACCCCATGTCACCCATCCGGTGCCAAAAGGCCGTGCCATCGCCAATCTTAGCCAGGCGATTTTCCCGATCATTATTGGCATAGGCCCGCGTTACCACCGTTCCCTGGACAACGATTTCGCCTATTGCACCGGGTTTCTGTTCCTGAACCTCCCCCCAGACCGCAAGCGGCCCGTCCTGGGGTGCAATAATGCGGATACGGATCCCCGGCAAAGCACGACCAACACAGGCACCACGGCCTGCACGGGTCAAGGGCCAGGTCTCTTGGACAATCTCATCACCGCCGATCGAGGCGACCGGCAGACTCTCAGTGGCGCCATAGGGCGTAAAGACCTGACCGTCCGGAGGCAGAATGCGACGGACGCGCTCAACCAGTTCCCCCGACACCGGCGCTCCGGCCATCAGCACCTTTTTCACCGGCAAAACGATATTTTTTTCCAGGCAGTAGCGACTGACCACGTTCCAGATGGCTGGCGAGCCAAACGAATAGGTCACCTGATAGCGGAGCAGGCTGCCAACAAATTTCTCCGGATCGACCTGCGCCGGTCGGGTCGGATCCATATCGGGGATCACTGCTGTAGCGCCGAGCGCCGTGGCAAACAATCCAAAGAGCGGAAAACCGGGTTGATCAATATCACCGGGCCCGATGCCGTAGTAATCGCGGATCAGCCCCAACTGGGCATGAAAGATGCCGTGGGTATATTCCACGCCCTTGGGAGGGCCGGTGGAGCCGGTGGTGAAAATGATTGCCGCCAGATCCGTTGCCTTAGCCTGATTCAAGTGTGGAAAAGGCTCGAATCGCATCCGTCGGTCGATGCGGCAACCCGGCCACCACAGAGAACGGCCGACACTGATGCGCTTGCGCACCGAGGCAAAGGGAGCACGGAAAATCCGGCTGAAAAGAATCGCCTGCGGAATGCCAACGAGGATGTCCGGTCGGACGGAGCCGATGCACCGCAGCAGATTTTTGTAGCCCATGCCCGGATCAATGAGAATAACCACGGCCCCCAGCTGAAAAAGGGCAAAAGTCAGACAAATGAATTCCAGGGAAGGCCGCACCATCAGCATGACCCGATCGCCTTGCACCACCCCTGCGGTTTGCAGGAATGCGGCAAAACCCTCACTGTTTCGTTGCAGTTCGGCAAACGACCACTGGTGCCAATGCCTGCCCTCCCTGGCAATCAGTGCGGTCTCGACTCCTAAGGTCTCGGCAACCCGGCGCAGGGCATTGGCAATGTTATAATCGTCCATGCCTCAACCTGCAGTTCGCTCGAGAAAGCCTTCGATCAGCGGTACAATTTCGCTCAAGGCATCCTCGAGGATATAATGGCCGGCATCCGGAAAATAATGGGCCTCCGCAGCGGGAAATCGCTGCTGCCATTCCTTAAAAAAGACGTCATTGAAGCAGAAATCCCGCCCCCCCCAGCACAGCAGCAGGGGGCATAATAGATACGGGAGGGACTGTTCGATTTCCACCAACATCTCCCAGGAAGGATGACTCGAATCCATGGGGATATCCTCAACAAAGCGGTGTACGGCGATGCGATTGTGCCAACTGTTGTAGGGCGCAAGAAACCCTTGAGCGATTTCCGGGCGCATCGGTCGGGTCACGGCCATGGAGATAGCCGCACGGGCAAAGCCGTTCAAACCACGGACCAGCAGACTGCCCAGAATCGGCCAGCGACAGATCGCAATACGCAGGGGAATTCGCGGGGACCGGAATGCCGCGGTATTGAGAACAACCACTCCGGCGACTCGCTCGGGATGCCGACCCGCCCAGCCCATACCGATGGCCCCCCCCCAGTCATGGACGACGAGGATGCAACGCTCAACCGCCAGTTCCTCCAGCAAGTGCTCTAAATTTTCGACATGATTGCGCAACCGGTACGGATACTCCGCCGGTTTATCGGAAAAACCGCAACCGAGATGATCAGGGACGATACAACGATACCGGTCCCGCAGACCACTGACCAGATTACGGTAGAGATAGGACCAAGAGGGATTGCCGTGCACCATGACCAGGACGGGTCCCTCGCCTTCATCCAGGTAGGCCAGGTTATGGCCATCGACCGCGATGAAGTGGGGCTGAAAGGGATATTCGGCCAGATTGTGAGCGGTCATTACCAATCGATTCCCAACATGAGCGAGTTGATCCCGGAACCGATGCCCAAAATCGCAGCCCGCTGCCCGGAGACCAGGGCCGATTGCTCAATGCCCATGGCCATGGTGATGGGGGCTGAAACCGAGCCGACATTACCGAGCAGCGACAGGGTTTCAAAATTTTTAACGGGATCAAGCTTCAGGGATTCAAACAGCAGCTGAGCGTGGGCCCTGCCAACCTGGTGGCAGAAATATCGATCGATCGAGGATTTGGGCCAATCGAGTTCCTGCTGAAAAATCTGCCAGCAGGCGGCAGCCGTCTCAATCCCTTTTTCCAGGAGCTGTTCGGAATCCGTGGACATCAGTGTTCCCTGTTCGGCGTTTTGCCCGCCCTGGCAGAGATCATTATGCGCAGTATTGGCCAGACAAGCGCCGCCCCGCAGATAATGGCCGCTGTCCTTGTATTGCCGGGTCGTCATGACCAGGGCAACTGCCCCGGAACCGATGGTCAGGGAGGCGAACAGCGGTTTGATTGATTTTCTTGTCAGGGTTGGATCGGTCAGCAGGTGGGTGAGGGTGGAGGCGATGAGATGCTCGGCGGTTTCACTCGCCACCAGCAGCCCGGCCTGAACCTGTCCCAATTCGAGCATGTTGGCGAGCATGATCATGCCGTCAAGAAAGCCCAGGCAGGCATTGGAGATATCAAAAAGCAAACAGGCAGGAGGCAGGCCCAGCGTCCGGTGGACAAACGACGCGGTCGCCGGCTCCATCATATCGCGACTCACGGAGGTGAAAAACAAGCACCCCAGATCACTGACCGGTACTCCCGCTTTGGCGATGGCCTGGGCCCCTGCCGCTGCCGCCCCGGTACTCGGCCGTGTTCCCTGCTCCCATAACCGGCGCGTTTGTATGCCGGTCATCAATTCGAGTCGCCCGGCAGGCAGTTTCAACCGTTCGTACAAGGGCTGCAACCGTTCTTCAATGGCAGTCGAGGAGAGAACAACCGGTGGCAGCTCATAGCCGAAATCGTGCAAACAGACATTGGTGTACCGCATTATAAAATCCTGGCTCCTCTCATCCCCTCAAAACTTTTCAACCCCTGCCGACAGCGAGACCTTGCCGCTGCAACGCCGTGGAGGGCCTCACTTGGGCACCTTAAACCTATTGGCCCACGCAATCAGCAGGGTGGCTAAGGCGAGATCATCCATGACCCCAAAAATCGGTACCCATTCGGGAATGAGATCGTAAGGCGACAGGGCATAGAGCAGCCCCAGGCCCAAAACGATTTTAACGGGCAAAGGGGTTGCGGGTGAAAGAAACACCGCTTTGGTGTGCTTCACCATCTCCCAGAGGCGGGCAATCAGAGGCCACTGCTGCATCAATCAGAATCCTATTATGAGCGTAGAAACCGCATGCGGTTGCACGGAGGATATCAAGCGACCGCCTTGCCGACGATCCCGGCATCGAAATAATTCATGCCCATACCGGCATCCACCACCAGGCATTGGCCGTTCATCCCCGAGGATCGGGGGGAAAGCAGGAAAGCTGCCACATCGGCGGCCTCCCGGGTCTGCACCGCTTTTTTGCGCAGGGTAGCCTGTTCGGCAAACAGATAGCTCTCGACATAGCCGGGGATACCAGCCGAGGCCGAGGTTTTCAAGAGGCCGGGACACACCGCATTGAAACGGGTCTCGGAAAAGGCGGAAAAACTTTTCGCCAGAAAACAGAGCGAGCTCTCAAGCGCCGCCTTGACCGGTCCCATATACCCGTAATTTTCGGCAGCCATGCGGGTGGAAGAAATGGAGATGGTCACCAAGGATGCCTGTTGTGCCAGCAGTGCTTTAAAATGATTGGCAATGGCGATGAAAGAAAAACAGGAAATATCCATTGCCTGGAGGAAATCTTTTTTGGGGGTTTGATGAAAGGGACGCATGCCTTCCGCATAATTGGCAAAGGCGATGGAGTGGACAACACCATCGATGGGCCCGGATATCCGGCTGGCGATCTCATCCCGGACCCGGACAATATTGTCTTCCTCTTCGACATCACAGAGGAAAACCGCACTTGCGGGAAAGAGTTTGGCGGCTGTTTCCGCCCGCTGTTCGCTCCTGACCACGTGGATCACTTCGGCTCCAGCCTCAACCAGCACCCGACCAATGCTGCAGGCCACTGATTTTTTATTGGCCAGACCAAAAACCACCATCCGTTTGCCTTCCAGTCCAAGAAAATCCACTCACACCCCCTTGCGGGCACAGGCGAACTCCACCTGCACCGCCACTTTTCCGGCCACTCGGACACTGCCTTTCAGCAGCCAGGCTGGCCCCATCCGCTCAACCAGCTTCGCTGAAATTTCGAGCAGATCGCCCGGATGCACTTCCCTTTTAAATTTCGCGCCCAATATCCGGGTCAGAACCGGCACTGCCCCCTCATCGACTTTGTTCTCCGGTTGTTCACCGCGCATCCGCTCACCGATCAACAGGGCACCGGCCTGAAAAACCGCCTCACAAAGCAAGACTCCGGGCATCAAGGGATAGTCGGGATAATGCCCCTGAAAAATATCCAGATTCAGCGGCACCAGCTTTTCCGCTCGAATCAACTCCTCCGTGATTTCCACTACCCGGTCGAGCCAGAGAAAGGGCGGGCGATGGGGAATACGAGCCAGGATGAATTCGTCTGCCATCACACGCTCACAGGCCACCTGTAATCTCAAGGACGGCTCCGTTGACATAGGCGGCGCGGTCACTCAATAAGAACAGGACGGCCTCCGCCACTTCTGCTGGGGTACCCAACCGGCCTGCAGGTACCATCTTCTTGTACTCTTTCATCTGTGCTTCGGGCAGATCGCCAATAAAATCAGTATCGATGAACCCAGGTGAGACGCAATTCACCGTAATTTTCCGCTTGGCAACCTCTTTGGACAGAGATTTCATCAGACCGATCTGACCCGCCTTGGAAGCGGCGTAGTTGCTCTGCCCCGCGAAACCGAGATGCCCCATGGGCGAGGTGATGAAAACAATGCGGCCGTATTTCTGCTTCAACATCAAGGGAATCGCACACTTCGACATAATGTAGCCACCGGTGAGATTGACATCTAATACCCGCCGCCAGTCAGCCTCCTTCATCATGGCCAGCACCCCATCCCGGCGGATACCGGCACAGTTGACCAGCAGATCCAGGGTATCGAACTCTTCCTCCAGTGCCGCAAAATAATCGGCCGCTGCCTGGTAATCGCTGACATCCAACTGTCGCAACCGCAATCGCGGCCCATAATGGCTGCACTCCCCGGCAAAGGCCTCGGCAGCCTGTTGATTGCCCCCATAGAGGCCGATGACGGTTGCGCCCCGGGCAAGTAAGGCTTCACTGATCGCTCTGCCGATACCGCGGGTCGCGCCGGTGACCACCGCCTTTTTCCCTTCAAATTCGAGCATACTTCCTCACCCTCTTTCTCTTAGAGCCAACGCCAACAGGGAAATCCGGACCGGATCTACCCCCTCAAATAACTGTCCACATCATTGGCCACAATAACCCCATAATTGATCGCTCCCAGCCAACCGCTCATGATGATGCCGACACTGCCGACATGGAAGAGCCCGCCGATCTCCTTGTGCAGGGAACGGGAGATATCGAGCCCCTCAAACTTGGTGCCGAATGAACTCCCCTTGGTGTGCAGGGTGTAACGGTGGAAGGTCCGGGGTGTGGCCGACTCGATGGTGTCCACCTTGTTTCGGACATCGGGGATATAGCGCTCCAGGTCATGGAAACAACGTTCGATCATGGCCTCTTTGGCCAGGCGGTATTGTTCCGGGGCAAGATGCGCCCAGTCTTCATAATTGGCGTTCATTGAGGCGACGATGGTGTAATCCGGCGCTAGATGCGGGCGGGTCTTCGGGTAATAGAGGGAAAAAGTCCGGCTTTGGGTATCCATCCGCCGCATTTCCTCCGAGGAAAACTCAGGTGCCGTCGAGGTGAAGAGGAGATCGCCGATATCGGCTATGGATTCCCCTTTGCGGATACCGAAGTAGACCTGACAGCTTGAATTATTCACCTCAACCTTGCTGAAACGGCTGAGAAAATCGTCGACAAACAGTTCCTGACCGACCAGATTGTCGATGGTGTTGGTGATCCCCGCATTAGAAATAACGGCAGTGGCCAGAATTTCCCGGTCACCGACCACCACGCCACGGGTACGGCCCTTATCGATCAGGATACGGGACACGCGTGCCCCGGTGCAGATATCCACACCTTTCTTCAGCAGTTCTTCTGCCATCAGGCCGATGAGTTTGTCGGTGCCGCCCTCAAAGGTGAAGACACCGCGGTTCATGAAATTAGAAAAAACAATGCCATAGGTAATGGCCGGCTCATCCAGGGTCGAGCCGTTGGCATAAGTGATGGGCTCCATCAGCAGACGATGGATGTCACTGCGGCCCGGAAAGAACCGAGCGAACAACTCCCTGGTGGTCAGCGACTGATCATCGTAAAAATTCATGGCATCGACAGTGGCAAAGAAATCCTTGACCACGGTGGCGCTGACACCGAATCGTTCCTGGAGGATACGGACGAAATCGTCCTTGCTGAAGGTGGTGGTCAGGGAAAATTGCGGATTATCAAAGACAATGTTGTTGAGCTGGACAATGGAATCACGAATCGCCTTGCCCCAGTATTTCTTGCAGGTCTTAACCATGCCATAGGGAAACCCATGCAGGGAGACATCAAAGATATGCCCACCCCGTTTGAACCAGGTGGCAAGACCTCCCAGCTGGGTATGATGTTCGAGCAGCAGCACGGAGTGCCCTGCTTCCGCGAGCCTGTTGGCGCTGGTCAGGCCACCGAGGCCCGAACCTATCACCACCACGTCGTATATAGATTGCACCTTGTCCAGAGGCGTATATTGCATCTCAATCTGTCTCGTTGTAAGAATACCGCCGAGCGGCACTAAAAATTTGGCGGGTTACGAACCGACACCCAAAGACGATATGCAGCTGTGTTCCGCCCTGCTCTTTGCTCTTTCCGAAAAGATTTAGCGCAGAAGGTGCTGGTTGACCACGGTAACGCCGCTCAGCATGGCGCCCACTATCCCCAGATAGCCCTGATCCGTGCCAGCGATGAAAAGATTCGGCCAGGGGGTCACCCCGTCCCTGATTTTCACCGCACTGCCATAGACCGCCCCTTGCGCCTTGCGGGTAAACCGCTCAATGGTCAAGGGAGTAAAGCTGTCCTGATATACAATGGACTGCTTATAATTCCCAATGATTTCCTCGCTGGCGGCAACGGAGGCGGCTGCCCAGCGTTTCTTCATCGGCCCGTAGGCCTCGGGTGGCAAGGCCTTCCACAGGGGATAACTCGCGGCGTTGGTCACCCGGATCTGCGCAAGATCCGAAGGGGGCTGGCCCAAGAAATTTTCCGGAAAACAGATCACCCCCCAAGAGGTGTCGAGATATGCATCCGGACGCTGATACTTGAGTGCCGGCTCGGTATGATAGAAGAGAATGGTGCGATCACGGCTGAGGGCTGCCGCCTGTGCATGGGGGAGCAGGGAGATGGTTTCCATGAAACTCATCCGCCCGCTATAGGTTCCCCGATCCGCATCCCAGCCAGAAAGGCGGATAGTTTCGGGGATACCGGCCGTGGAGAGAACAGCCTCGGCGGTCAGATGTTCGCCGCCGGCAAGCCGCACCCCCTGGATCCGGCCTTTCTGGACGATAATCTCCTCCACTGGGCTGCGATAGCGCAACTCACCGCCAAACTCCCGGTACTGACGAACGAGCCTGTCGAGGAATTCTCGCATGGTCCCCGAGGGGCGGAAAAATCCCTCTTCAAAAACGGCGCGGAACATGATGACAAACTGCCCCAGATCCATATCATGTTCTTCGGCATTGCCATAGACCATGAGCGGCAGGAGCAGCATATCTTCCAGCCGCGGTTCCTGCAGACCTTCGGCAAGAAAGGTCCGGGCAGATCTCCAGGGGCCGCCGGCAAAGGGATCGAAGGCCTCAATATCTTTTTTCAGCTGCCGAAACCGATCGATCGACGCGGGAAACTCGCGGGAAATTTCCGCCTCCAACACGGTGGGGTCGTTGGCAAAAAGGAGCGAACGACCGGAAAAACATATTTCAGAGGCAATCTGTTCGTGGACAACAAAATGTTTGCGGGAGAGGTGTAACTGACGGAAAAGCCGGTTGAGCGGAGCGTGTTTATCACCGGGCGCTGCACAGTTGGTCATGGCATGCAGGCCGGTTTCGAGCAGGTGCCCCTGGCGGACATAGTACGAATTGAGCCCGCCGGGCAGGGCGTGTTGTTCGAGAATCAGCGTTTTTTGGCCGAAACGCGCGGAGCGAATCCCTGCCGCGAGTCCCGACAGACCGCCTCCGATGATAATGAGCTGATAATCAGCCATGGACGCAGACAACTAGGCGGATGTGTGGAACCTTGCCCTCCACGGTGGTTTTCCGGTCGGAGAATCAGACGTTTTTCAGCTTGGGTTCCAGATAGTTAACGCAACTTCCCAGGGTGGCAAGCTGCGGATATTCCTCTTCCGGAATCTGCAATTTGTACCGTTTCCGCAGTTCCATGACAATATCAAGGAAATCCATGGAATCCAGGTCCAGCTGATCCCGCAGGGGGGCATCGGCGTCGAGATTGTCAAAATCAGCTTCTTCGTCAATATCTTCAATGATTTCAAGGATGACATCCTTGATTTCGTCACGGGTCATACTTCAGTTCCTCTATATAAAAAAAAACAGACAAGTCGTGTTACAATTCGGCGAAAGTTGAGAGAAGTACCATAGACGTCCTCACTTCGCCATAAATCTCTCAACAATAACCACGGAATTAATGCCCAACATGCCAAACGAATTGTTGAGAATGGCATCGACCCGCTCCAGTTGTTTGGGCGTATTGGCCACCAACCCGGGAAGGGCGCATTCCGGATCCAGGTTGTCGAGATTAATGGTGGGATGAACCAGATTGTCGGTAAACGAGGGCAGATTACCGGCGAGTTCCAGGACTCCGGCCGCACCCATGGCATGGCCGATACTAGATTTGGTGTTGTTGATCCAGGTATTACGGCTACCGGCAAAGGTGTCACGGATGGCATTGCACTCCTCGATATCGCCCTGCTTGGTACCGGTGGCATGGGCATTGAGGATGGTGATGTCCATTGGGGTCAGATCCGCCCGCCGCAGAGCCATCTCCATGCACTCTCGCTGCCGAGGTCCATAGGGCAGAACAAAGTCCTTGGCGTCCGAGTTCATCGCGTAACCGGTGATCTCACCATAGATCTTCGCCCCTCTTTCCAGGGCTCGATCGAGGCGCTCCAAGGTAAAAAGGCTGCCGCCTTCGGAAATAACGATGCCGTTGCGGTCCCGGTCAAACGGACGGCTGGCCTTGGTGGGATCGACGTGCTCGGCCAGCGCCCCTTGGGAACGAAAGCTGGCAAAGATGCCGAACGAACCGACACATTCGGAAATACCGCCGCACAGCGCCAGATCGACTTCTCCCAGCCGCAACATCTGCACGCCCTGGATGAGGGCGGCGTTCCCGGCGGCGCAGGCCGCGCCGATGGCGTAATGCGGACCGGTGAGCCCGAGGTTCATGGTGATCTCACCGGCAGGATTATTGAGCACGGTTCGGGGGTTATGGTGGTGGGTCCAGTAGTTAACATCGTAGTTGAACTGACCGATGTTGTAGACCTCGTTTTCCGTTTCCACGGTGCCGTGCTCAGTCAAACCGATATAAACGCCGGTGGCGGCGCGGTCATATTCCGAAAAATCGATACCCGCATCGACCAGGGCCTCATTGGCACAATAGACGCCGATGCAACCGGCGCGGGTGCCACGGTTGTTTTCCCGTTTTTTCCGATACCGGGTTTCGGCAAACTCGCAGATACCGGCGGGCTGAATCCCCACGTAGCGCAGATCAACGGTGGTGACTCCGCTTTTCCCGGCCAGCAGGTTGGCTCGAAAATCAGCCAGATTGGCCGCACCGGGTGCTGCAAGACCGACACCGGTTATAACAATTCGCTGGTTCAAAAATGATTGTTTCATAGGATCAGGCAACAGGTGTTGAATCGGAGGCCAGTTCTTGGACAAGGGCGATGACGCTTCCCATGGCCTCATCCAATTTATCGGGCATGGTTCCGCCGGCCTGGGCCATATCCGGCCGACCACCGCCCTTACCGCCCACAATCACGGCTACCCGGTTGATCAGGTCGCCGGCCTTGACCTTGCCGGTCCATTCCTTGCTGACCATGGCCAGGAGCGCCGCCTTGCCTTCGAACTCACCGCCGAGGACGATGATGCCGCTCTGCATTTTATCGCGGATCCTGTCGCCGATATCCCGAAGAGTTTTCGGCGAGTCCAGCGGGACCCTGCTGGCAATCACGCGAATGCCCTCGACCTCAACGCTTGTTGCCAGCAATTGATCGAGGTCGGACAAGGCCATGGTGGCATTGAGGGTCGCCACCTGCCGTTCCAACTCCTTCTGACGCTTCAGCAGGTTCTGGATCTTCTCCACGGCGCTGTCGATCGGTCCGGAGATAACTGCGCTGATCGCCGCGCTCTGCCGGGCCATCTCCTGCACCCAGCGGACGGCTCCAGCCCCGGTCACGGCTTCAATGCGGCGAACGCCGGCGGCTATACCGGTTTCCATGACGATCTTAAAAAAACCGATGTCACCGGTCATCCGAGCGTGGGTGCCGCCACACAGTTCCTTACTGAACCCACCGATGGTCACCACCCGCACCTCGTCCCCGTATTTCTCGCCAAACAGGGCAGTCGCCCCCTCGGCGATCGCCTCTTGGCGTCCGAGCAGAGCGGTGGCGACCTGTGTATTTTGGCGGATCTGGGAGTTGACCAACTGCTCAATGGTAAAGATCTCCCCCGGAGAGAGCGGGGAAAAATGAGTGAAGTCAAAACGCAAGCGGTTATGGTCCACAGCGGAACCGGCCTGCTTGACATGGTCACCCAACACCTTTTGCATCGCTGCCTGGAGCAGATGGGTTGCGGTGTGGTTGCGGGCAGTGTCAGCCCGACGATCAGCCACCGTCAATTCGACGCGTGTTCCGACTCTCAGCGTTCCCTGCACCAATTGCCCGTGGTGAAGGATCAGGCCATCGACCGGGGCCAGGGTTTTTTCCACCACAAACCGACCGCCCGACCAGGTGATCTCCCCTTGGTCGCCAGCCTGACCGCCTGATTCCGCATAAAAAGGCGTTTGGCTGCAAAAGAGGCGCAACGAATCCCCAGCCTGGGCCTCGGCGACCAGTTGCCCCCCCCGATTGACGATACCATCCACGGTGGCCACTCCCTGGGTGGTGGAATAACCGATGAATTCAGCTTTTTTACCCTGACTGGCAAGTTCTATGATCCCGGCCTCGAGATGATCGACATCGCTGCCTTTCCATGACTTCCGCGACTGCTGCCGTTGCTGCTCCATGGCCTTGGCAAAGCCCGGTTCATCAAACGAGATGCCCTTTTCGATGGCAATATCGCGGACAATATCCACCGGGAAGCCAAAGGTGTCATAGAGTTTGAAAATAAAATCGCCCTGAATCGTGGCCTGTTTGCCCTCTTTCTTCTGCAGGCGATAGATCTCATGATCGAGTTTTTGCAGGCCATGGTCCAGGGTCTCACCAAAACGCTGCTCCTCGTTCGTCACGACCTTGGCCAGCAGTTCCCGGGTATCGCTCAGATGGGGATAGGCCTCGTGCATCATTTCGATAACCAGGGCGCAGACCCCAGGGAAAAAAGAGGTCAGTCCCAGGGCACGACCATAACGGATTGCCCGGCGCATGATGCGACGCAGGACATAGCCCCTGCCTTCGTTAGAGGGCAGAACACCATCGGCAACCAGAAAAGTGGTGGTCCGAGCGTGGTCGGCGATAACCCGCAAGGAGATGTCATCCGCCCCATTTTGATGATATTTCTTCCCCGCCAGAGCGGCAATGAAGTCGATTATCGGCGAAAAAAGATCGCAGTCAAAATTATTGGTCTTCCCCTGCAGCACCGCAGCCACCCGCTCAAGCCCCATGCCGGTATCGATCGAGGGTTTGGGCAGCGGCGTCATCGCACCGGTTTCATCCCGGTAGAACTGCATGAACACCAGATTCCACAACTCCAGGAACCGGTCGCAATCGCAACCCAGGGCACATTCAGGACGACCGCAGCCGACCTCGGTTCCCTGGTCGATATGGATCTCCGAGCAGGGACCGCAGGGACCGGTGTCACCCATGGCCCAGAAATTATCTTTCTCACCCAGGCGGACAATGCGGCCCTTGGGCAGCCCCTCAACCCGTTCCCAAAGATCAAAGGCCTCGTCATCATCGTTATAGACGGATACCCACAGTTTGGTCGGGTCGATGCCCAACTTGACGGTGAGGAATTCCCAAGCAAAGGCAATGGCGTCCTTTTTAAAATAGTCGCCAAAGGAAAAGTTCCCCAACATTTCAAAAAAAGTGTGGTGACGCGCCGTATAGCCGACATTTTCGAGATCATTATGCTTGCCGCCCGCCCTGACACTGCATTGCGCGGTGGTCGCCCGGACGTATGGCCGTATCTCTTCGCCCATGAACACTTTTTTGAACTGCACCATGCCTGAGTTGACAAACAACAGCGTCGGATCATCCTGGGGAACCAGCGACGAGGCGGCAACCTTGGTGTGGCCTTTACTCTCAAAGTATTCAAGAAAACATTTTCGAATTTCGTTACCGGTCATTGCGTCTTGATTGCGTTAATTTTTTAGGGATGGTTCGCCGTCGGAATTTGACAGCCTCTCTGTCCACAGCTTTTGCCCGATATTGCAGGGATTGTGCAACAAAAAACTGCGCTCGGGAGGCCGGAAGGCACGATTTTCAATGATACCATGAAATAAAATGTTGCAAAGAAAAATTACGGCGCCGGTGCCCTGATACAAAAACAGGCAGGATGCACCGCATCCCGCCTGTTTCTTTTCCCCGACCTTCTTCAAGGCCGACCTCCGCCGATCAGAAGTCGCAAAGGTTGACTTACTCTGTTGACGTTCCGTCCATCTGTTTCTTGGCATCGACCAGTTGTTCAACAACGGTCGGATCGGCCAGGGTCGAGGTATCGCCGAAATCCTTGAAGTCATTGGCGGCAATCTTACGCAGGATCCTGCGCATGATCTTGCCTGAACGGGTCTTCGGCAGTCCCGGTGCCCACTGAATCACTTCCGGTGTGGCAATAGGGCCGATCTCGGTGCGGACATGCTTACGCAGTTCAGCCCGCAACTCCTCGCTCTCCTCGGCCCATGACATCAGCGTGACATAGGCAAAGATGGCCTGCCCCTTGATCGGATGGGGCATCCCGACCGCTGCGGCCTCGGCCACTGCCTCATGGGAAACCAGGGCGGATTCAATCTCCGCTGTCCCCAGGCGATGCCCGGAGACGTTGATAACATCGTCGAGCCGTCCCATGATCCAGAAATAGCCGTCATCGTCTTTACGGGCCCCGTCTTCTGGATCGTAGGTGTCCGCATAGCGGTTGAAATAGGCCTTTTTATACCGCTCCGGATTGCCGAAAACACCGCGCAGCATGCCTGGCCAAGGTTTACGGATGACCAGATGGCCGCCTTCGTTGACAGCGGCCTCTTTCCCCTCTTCGTTATAAATAGCGGCGTCAACGCCCGGCAGCGGCAAGGTGGCGGAACCCGGCTTGAGGGGAGTGACATAGGGCAAGGCCGAAATCATGATGCCACCGGTCTCGGTCTGCCACCAGGTATCGACAATCGGCAGTTTTTCCTTGCCGATATTAATGTAATACCACATCCAGGCCTCAGGATTGATCGGCTCACCTACGGATCCCAGGATCCGCAGACTGGACATATCATGCAGTTGGGTGGGTCCAACCCCTTCCCGCATCAACGCGCGGATGGCGGTCGGTGCGGTGTAGAAGATGCTGACCTTAAATTTTTCAACGATCTTCCAGAAACGATCCGGCGCCGGATAGTTGGGAACGCCTTCGAACATGACGGTGGTGGCACCCAACCCTAAGGGACCGTACAGAATATAGCTGTGGCCGGTGATCCAACCGAGATCCGCCGTGCACCAGTAGATATCGTCATCCTTGAGATCAAAAACCCACTGGCTGGTGTGCATGGCATAGGTCAAATAACCGCCGGTGGTATGAACGACGCCCTTGGGCTTGCCGGTGGACCCTGAGGTATAGAGAATGAACAGCATATCCTCGGCATCCATGGATTCGGGCGCGCAGGTGGAGGTGATGTCCTTGGCATTGACTTCCTTATGCCACCAACAGTCACGCCCCTCCTGCATCTCGATCTCGTTGCCCGCCCGTCGCACCACCACGCAGGTTTCCACACTGGGACTGGTCTCCATGGCCACGTCGGCATTCGGCTTGAGCGGGATGGCTTTGCCGCCGCGCAGGACGGCATCGGCGGTAATCAAAACCTTGGCATGACAATCCTCGATACGACTCTGCAGGGCGATGGCCGAAAAACCACCAAAAACCACCGAATGCACGGCGCCGAGCCGGGCACAAGCCAGCAAGGAGATGGCCAACTCGGGCACCATCGGCAGGTAGATCGCGACGCGATCCCCTTTCTTCACACCCTTCTTTTTCAAGACATTGGCAAAACGGCAGACCTCGTCGTGCAGCATCTGGTAGGTATACACCTTGACATCTTCCTCGGGCTCTCCCTGCCAAATGATAGCGGCCTTGTTGCGCCGACCATCGGTCAGATGCCTGTCCAGACAGTTGGCGGCTACATTCAGTTTGCCCCCCTGGAACCACTTGATCTCTGGAATGGAGAAATCGTATTCCAACACCGTATCCCATTTCTTATCCCAGGTGACTAATTCTTCGGCCCGTTGAGCCCAAAAACCTTCCGGGTCTTCCATGGAATGGGCATAGGCTTTTTTATACTCCTCCATCGATTTCACCCAAGCCTGATCACGCCCTGTTACCGGCGGCTGAAAAACCTTTCCCTCGGCCAACAAACTGGTGATTTTATCTTCCATTGCACTCATAGAATCCCCCTCCACTTAGATAAACCGCATATTACAGTTTCACATGCAACCTGTCGAATTACATCAACAAACGGCATGTCCAGCCTATATACAGAATGCTTCCCCAGGCAACCGGTTATTCCCGGCCCTGGAAGCACACCAAAACACTACTTCTACTCCCGCACACACTCTGGCATGTTTATTCGAAAAAAACCGCTATGTTCTTTTGTCATCCAGGCACGACAGCCTCGGACCAGGGCTCTTGCCTGCAGTATGTACAGGAGATTTTCGAAAAAATAAAACGATTCCCGTCCCTCACAGCTGTCAAACTGCATTTTCTTGAAAAAAATGCCCAATACCGGAGAAATACCACTCGCATCCATCAAAATTATCGCGCGAAATGATCAATTTCTCTGTTGTCATCCCTGTACTTAAGGGCTGCTTTTCCCTCATCCAAGAGCAGGATCTTTTCGGAAAAAGTGTTCCTTGGCATTCTGCAAACAAACATCAAGGTTGACGTCAGGGATTATAGTAATTAATAATTAACTTAAATTCTAAACTACCGCCACAGGAAAAATATGCGTACAGCAGAAATTGACAACATTGCCAGTCTTCTCAAGGCAATGGCCCATCCCATCCGCCTGAAAATACTCTGCCTGCTCCGGGAAAAAGAATTGTCCGTCGGCGATCTGCAGGCAGCAGTGCGGACAACCAATGGTAACATTTCCCAGCATTTGGCCATTCTTCGCAACCAGGAAATCATCACCTGCCGCAAGGATGCCAACTTTATTTATAATCGGATTGCTGATCCACGGGTGATGCAGCTCATGGAATGCCTGCAAACTCTTTTTTGCTGCGCAGCAGATGACGAGAGCGCAGCAGGGCAACAATAACAGTGCCTACCGCTGGCAATCCTCAATGACTCGTTACAAACGGGCCGCGACCTGATCCCTTCCCCCTCTCACAACAAAGGAGTCTCCCATGATCATCACTGACTGGATTCACGCCTTCGCCGGTTTTTTTATCTTGCTGAGCCTGGTGCTCGGAGTCGACTGCACGGGCAATCCGTTGTTCCTGAGTCGCTACTGGCTTCTGCTCACCGCCTTTGTCGGTGCCAATCTGCTCCAGTTTGCCTTCACCAAGTTCTGCCCGCTTGGTCTGATCCTCAAAAAACTGGGGGTGCCGGAAACGAGATGATCGACCAACGGCACGACAGGTAAGAAAAACAGAAAACGATCACAGCTGCAAATCAGGATACGGGCGGCTGGACGGGATCCGTGCGAGCAGAGGGCAATCAGTGTTGTTGGGGCTTGGCCCCCTGACGGAACAAGCGGGGCAGGCAGAGCAGGGAAACCAGAAGCAGGCCAACCCCCAGGTACCAGGGAAAACAGTGGACAGCCTCTTTGAAAGCCTGGTCTTCGACCAGCAGTGCCGACCACTCGGGGTGCAGCACCGCTTGCCCTTGGCGAAGATGCTGGATGAGTGCCGCAAAGACAAGCCCAATAAAACCATAGGCAGCATTAAAGGCGAGCCCTTTAAAGCTCAGCACCGTGGCCCGTTGATGCGATTCGGTTATCTGGTTGAGATAGTGGCTGGTGAAAAAGCTGACCAACATCATGCCGATAAACACCGCCATCATCGGCAGCACGCCCAGATACGGAATAAACAGGGTCAACAAAAAAAGGACTGTCAATAGCGAGGCGCTGAGCATCAGCACATTCTTGCCGGGAGAGAGGCGCTCGGTCATTATCCGGGCGATCCGAGGGACAAACAACCCGAGGACGGCCACCGCCGAGCCGAGAAGACCGAAACTTGCCTCCGGCAGATCAATCAACCGGTAATATTTGCTGGTGAGTGTCACGACCATGCGCAGGGTGTGATCAAAGGTCATGGCAAAGAGGATGATCGCCAGGGCAAGAGGTGTCCGAAGGATCCATCCGCCCGCCCGCAGCGTGAGGCGGGTAATGGCCCACATGCTGACCGCTGGCCTCTGCTGAGCGGAATGCCCGGCTTTCCCCAGAGGGTCGCGCATCTTCAGGGTGGCCGCCAAGGCCAGCAGGGCAAACAGCAGGGTCAGATAAATAGGATAGCGCATGCTCATCTGCTGAGTGACCACCGAATGCAGACCCAACCACCCGAGGACACGATTGACCAGGCCGGGATCATAGACAAAGGCACCCAGGGTCATGGCAAAGATATAGCCGATATTCTGGGCGCGCATCTGCAATTCAAGCACCCTCGGCCATTCCTTGGCCCAGCCCTGCTGCACCAGAGTATCATAGGCCAGAGCCTCGTCGGCGCCGCTGGCCATGGCCTCGGCGAGACCGCTGAGGATTCGGTTGGCTAAAAAGGCGACAAAAATGATCTGCTGATTGCCGAGCGGCACAAAGGCGATTGTGGCCATTTCCACGATCATCAGCAGACTGGTTGCGACCAGCAGCCGTTTCCTGCCGATGATATCAGCCAGCGCACCGGAGGGAACCTCCGCCAGGACAATGGTGAAGGCCCACACCGTATTGAGGAGGGCGAACTGCTCCAGACTCAACCCGAAATCAAGAAAAAGAATCGTGAAAACAGGATAATAAAATCGGGCATTGAACAGCACCCGGAACGCCACGAACAAACGGATATTCGGCAGGGTATAGGGAGAAACCGGTTGCCCCGGTCCTTCTTGCCGCTTTTCAGGACGAGCAATATCCATTATTTTACCTTTTCCTTTGGCCATTGGCCAATCAGCCGGCAATGGCATCAATCCTTCCGTTGAGAAAAATGCCTGCCGGATCCGCGAGGACCGTCCCTTGGCTTGGGGCCGCTCTCGGAGTCGCACAGGCAATGACCACCTTGTTGAAACATGTTCCAGAGTTATACACGGTTTCGTCTCATTCTGCTATTTGAAGCCTCTGCCATGGGAACCAGATCCCTGGGGTGAGAATCGAGCTGCATCGACGAGATGAGCTTGTATGTCCAGAACAAGGCCTGTATATTTACGGGAACACTGCAGGGACAGAACCTACAGAGGGTATGGGTCATAACCACATCGAATTTGAGACTACCGAGACCGCAAACATGAAGGATGCGCACACTCCCCTTGTCACCATGCAAAGATTCCGGCAACAGTGCTTTGTTGCCGCGAATTTTCGTTAATCACCCCTCCCGTTTCTATTGTCATGTCCACAACCTCCAACAGTACCCCCACCGGCCCGTCCGCAGCGGTGACGGTCTGCCCCGATTGCAGCCTCATTCTGCAACCGGTTGTCCCGCAGCCGCATCAGGTAGCCGTCTGCCCGCGCTGCTCGCACCAGCTCTACCGTTACAAACACAATGCGATCCAGAAGGCCCTGGTCCTGAGCCTGACCGGTCTCTTCCTCTACGTTCCCGCCAACGTACTGCCACTGCTCACCTTCTCGGTCCTGGGCACCGATACCCGCAGCTCGATCTTGCAAGCTTGCCTCAGCCTATTTAGCCAAGGGCAGTATGTGCTCGGCATCACCGTGGCGCTGACTACCCTGGTCTTTCCGCTCCTGGTCCTTTCCGGGCTGCTGCTCATCAGCCTGGGGCTCACCATGCAATGGCAAGCGGCCTGGATGCCCCGTTTTTTCAGGATATATCACTATCTCACCGAATGGGCGATGACCGATGTTTTTCTCGTTGGGGTACTGGTCACCATTGTCAAGATGTCGCACACCGCAGTCATCACCCTGAATCCCGGTTTTTTCTGTTTCATCGGCCTGGTGCTCACCACCATCACCGTCCAGACGGTTGTTGACAAGGAACTTTTCTGGTCGCTGATGGAAAAAATCGATGAGACCTTGGGGACCCAAGAAACACTGGCACCAGCGGAGCCGGGTGCAATCGACGCCTACCTCCTCTGCTACAGCTGCCACAAACTGCTGCCCGCTGACTACATCACCCTCACCGGCCGCCACAGTTGCCCGCGCTGCGGCCACTCGCTCCACCCCAGGAAGGAAAACAGTGTCGCCCGCACCTGGGCGCTGATCCTCACCGCCTGCATCCTCACGATTCCGGCCAATCTGTTGCCGATCATGGAGGTCGAAAGTTTCGGCGTTCCCGACCCCTCCACCATCATGGACGGCATCCTCTTTTTTTTCAAGGAAGGCTCGTACGGCATCGGCCTGGTCATCCTCATCGCCTCGATCCTGGTGCCCCTGTTCAAGATCATCGGCCTGGCCATCATTCTCCTGTCCATCCATTTCCGCTGGCGGAGTTGGCTGCGCCATAAGGCCATCATGTTCCGCTATATTGAATTCATCGGCCGTTGGTCGATGCTCGATATTTTTGTCATCACCCTGCTCTGTTCCCTGGCGCAATTCGGTTTTTTGAGCTCCATCAGTGCAGCCCCGGCGGCTTTCTATTTTACAGGCGTCGTCCTCTCAACCATGTTCGCGGCGCTGAGTTTTGATCCCAGACTTCTCTGGGACGCAGTAGCCGTTGCTCCGGACCCACAAGAAACCCATGGAAAAACCAATCATTCGTAAACGCCGCAGCCTCTCCCCCATCTGGATTCTGCCGCTGGTCGCCCTGTGTATCGGCGGCTGGTTGCTCTTTACCAACATCCGCGATGCCGGGGTCGAAATCACCATTCATTTCAAAGACGCCACCGGTATTACCCCCGGCAAAACCAAGGTCATCGTCAAGGGCATTCCAGTCGGCACCGTCAAACGGCTGGCAATAGACGAAGGCATGCAAGGCGTCAACCTGATCATTACCATGGAACGCCAGACCCGAAGCGCCCTGGTCGAGGACACGACCTTCTGGGTGGTGAAACCGGAGGTCTCGGCCGGACGGATCAGCGGCCTGGACACCCTGTTTGGCGGTGCCTACCTGAGCATGCGCAAGGGCTCCTCCACCACCACCGCCACCCAATTCAAGGGACTGCCCGAACCGCCGCCCCTGGATAAAACGACCCCCGGCCTCCATATCACCCTGGAAGCCGACTCCCTCTCCTCCCTGCAGCGAGGCTCCAACATTTACACCAAGAATCTGCAGATAGGCTACCTGGAGGATTACAGCCTCCAGGAAAACGGTAAAATCCAGCTCAAAGCCTTTATCGAGGCCCGATTCGCTCCTCTAATCCATACCGGCACCCGTTTCTGGAACGCCAGCGGCCTCAACCTGACCGGTGACGTCCAGAGCGGCCTGACCGTTAACGTCGCGTCGCTGGCCTCGCTCATCTACGGCGGCATCTCCTGTGCCACCCCCACCTCTCTGGAAAAGACCGAACCCGCGGACAACAGCAGCACCTTCAACCTCTACAAAGACTTCGAGGATGCCGAATACGGTATCCCCATGACCTTGCAGCTCGCCTCGGGCGAAGGGATCGTGGCGGGCAAAACCAAGGTGATGTACCGGGGGATGAAAGGGGGCGTGGTTAGGAGTATCGACATCAACAATGACCAGTTTCACTCCGTCACCGCCACGGTGCTTCTTGATCCCAGGGCAGAGATGATCTTGAAGAAAAGCACCCGCTTCTGGGTCATTCGACCCCAGGTGCAGATCACCGGCATTAAAAATTTAGAAACGATCCTCACCGGCGCCTACATCACTTTTGAAATCGGCGAAGGCGAATACGAAAATCATTTCGTCGAACAGACCGAGGCCATGCCCAAATCAACCATCCATCCCGGTGTCCACTTTACGCTGACGGCCCCGGATAGCGGAGGTCTGGTCATAGGGGCGCCGGTACTCTACAAACAGATCGCGGTCGGCGAAATCACCGATCTCACCCTTGCTCCGAAAGGAGATGCTGTGCTTGTGGGCATGCTCATGCATCATCCGTACAACGGCTTAATCAACAAAAAAACCGTGTTCTGGAATTCGGGTGGCGTCAAGATCGATGCCAGCCTCTCCCGACTCCAGGTCAACCTCGGCTCCATCCAATCCCTGTTGGCCGGGGGGATCGCCTTTGCCAATCCGCCGCTCCAGGCCAAAACGCCCTTGCCCCCAGCTCCAGCCGAGAGCACTTTCAAGCTCCACAGCACCTACGGCGAGGCGGTTAATGCCGTGCCGGAACTAGAGATCCAGGGCTTGCGGCTCCAACTGCTGACGGCCAAGGCACCGCCCCTGACCATCGGCGCACCGGTGCTGTATAACAATATCAGGGTGGGTGAGATCCTCGGTTTCGACCTGTCGAAAAACCGCCGGGATACGGTCATCCAAATCCTGATCAAAGACAGCTACCGCGATCTGGCAACCTCCAGCTCCCGCTTTTACACCTTCTCCGGGATCAAGGTCAACGCCTCCCTCCAGGGTGTCAACCTGGAAACCGCGCCCTTTGATGCCCTGCTCAATGGCGGCATCTCCTTTTTCACCGGATCCAAAGGCGACCCTGTCCGCTCGGAACAGAGCTTCCCGCTCTACGAATCGCAGCAAGAGGCGCTCAATGCCGATGCCCTCCACCTGACCCTGCACTTCACCGATGGCGAAGGGTTTTCCAAAAACACGGAGATCCGCTATCAAGGTATCGGTATAGGCAAAATATCCGACCTCATCCTTGACCCTGCCACCGGCGAGGTTCGGGGCGAGGCCTTCGTCCAGCAGGATATGGCCCGGCTTTTCCGCCGCGAGACCGCTCTCCACCTGGTCAAACCGGAAATCGGCCTCTCCGGCGTCCACCATCTGGAAACCATGATCACTGGATCCTATATCGATGTCCACGCCGGATCGGGTAAGCCGAACACCGATTTCACCGTCCTGACCCAGGACCCTGATACCGCCCAACCCTCGACCGGAATCAATATTATCCTCGAAACCTCAACCCTGGGCTCGCTCAAACAAGGCAGCCCCATCTACTACCGCCAGGTCAAGGTCGGCCAGATCACCGGCTACCGGCTCTCCCCCACGGCGCAGGAGGTCTGGCTCACCGCCAATATTGAACCGGCCTTTACCAAACTGATCTACTCCGGCACCAAATTCTGGAACGCGAGCGGCATCAAGGTCAGCGGCGGCGTCCTCAGCACCATGACCGTCCGCACCGAATCCGTGGAAGCCCTGCTCGCCGGCGGCGTGGCCCTGGCAACGCCGGAGGGGGCGGAGATGGGCGTGCTGGCTGCTCCCGGCAACCATTTCGCACTCGTCGACAAGGCCGAGGACAGCTGGCTGCAATGGCAGCCGCAGTTGCCGCCGCAGGCCGGGGGCAGTCCGGAGAAAAAGGCCCCGGTACCAGAGAAAAAACCAAAAAAATGAGGGACAGCAGGCCGACGGCCATTCCCTGAAACCTGCATTGCCCGCATGCATGAGCTGGCAAGGAAGACGACCATGAGAAAAATAGAATACCGAGAACAGGCGCTGAAGGTTTTGCCGTGGGTCTGCGCCAGTTGCGGCCGTGATTTCTCCGGCAAAAAACTGCGCGAGCTGACGGTGCACCACAAAGATCATAATTCCAACAACAATCCCCCTGACGGCAGTAATTGGGAGATGTTGTGCCTCTACTGCCACGACAACGAACACTCCCGCGACATGGACGCCGAGTGGTTAGCTACTGAGGATCCGGACAGGAAAAAAGTGCCCATAACCACCCACAACCCGTTCGCGAAACTTGCGAGTTTGTTGGAGAAGCCTGAGGGGAAGAAAGGCAAGGGCGAAAAAGAATGATTCATATTAAAAAGCTGAACACTCTGTGCGAAAAAGGGGATGAAAAAAATTTCATGCTCATACAAGCGATAAAAACAAAATGAATATTATGAATACTTATGAACACGCCAGAAAATTCGCTTCGAGCACGATATTTACAGTTAAAAAACACTCTACTACGGAATCGTAATGCAATTACGCTTACAAAATAAAACATGAATGAAAACGAATTTTTATATCACTATACAAGTGTATTTTCATTTAATGAGATTGTTAACACTCGGAAAATATGGCTTAGCGACTGCAGATACTTAAATGACAGCCTTGAATTAAACAAGGCTATTGAATTATTTCTGTTAAATTTTGAAGGAAAAAACAAATCACACCTCAAAGAGGCGTTCGATTCGCACAATTTCATTCAACGTCATTGTATTTTTTCAATGTCGAAATCGCCAACTGTTCTAAGTCAATGGAGAACCTATGGTGACGATGGGAGAGGAATATGCATTGGATTAAGAAGCCAATGCATTACAAATGATAACAACAAGGAAAATAGTAATGAATATTTAATAGAATGTATTTATGAAAATCATTCAAAATACTTATCATCAGTTGCAATAAAATACAAAAATGAAATCGACGAAATAATAAAACTTAGGAAAAAAATTAAAGCTATAAATGAATTCTGGATAGAGATTTATACCAATCCACAACTATTACACAAATTATTTTGCGAGTTTTTAAAAATCAAAAATCCAGCATTCAAGGAAGAACAGGAAGTAAGGCTTGTAAAAACAATCCCAGCGTCGCAGGTGCGGACAAGAGTATCGAATAGGCTCATAATTCCATACACAGAACATGAATTTCCATGCGTATCAGATGCGAGAGATTTATCGTTTATATTTGGTGACATTTGGCTTGGGCCAAAATGTGACAAGAGGAACATTGACGGAATTCTGACTTTGGGCATGCTCTTGTTTGGGTCTTCCATAAATAAATTTGATTGTGGCTATATATAATCCAGAAAAAGGGGAGCATCTATTTCAAGCGAAGACAAACCTCATGCAATTTTCTCGAGGTAGTTCAGGGGACAGTATCTGCATTCGGCAAGAAACTATAAAAGGCAATCCCTGCGGGCTTCCCATTCTTTTCTTGGTCATAAACATAAAAGGGGTCAGAGTGGAATTAAATCTTGCCGCAAGATCTAATAAAAGATAGTTTCATTTATCGACAAGTATTCTGAACCATATTGAGGATAGAATGGCTCGACTCACAAGAGTAGCTCCAGCAGGAGTACCGGTTCATGTCATCCAGCGCGGAAACAACCGTCAGGCTTGCTTTGTTTCCGATGAAGATCACCGAGCCTATCTCAATTGGCTCAAAGAATATTCCTTAAAATATCGGGTGGATATTCATGCCTGGGTGCTGATGACCAACCATGTCCATTTGCTTTGTACGCCCCGGTTAGAGGGAGGCCTAAGCAGTATGATGCAGGGATTGGGGCGCAGATACGTGCAATATTTCAATTCTAAATATGGCCGCAGCGGAACGCTATGGGAAGGACGTTTTAAATCCTGCCTGATCCAGGAGGAACGCTATCTGCTGGAAGTCTATAAATATATAGAACTCAATCCAGTTCGGGCAGGGATGGCTACAGACCCTGGTGAATACAGGTGGTCGAGCTATCAGGTCAATGGCTTGGGCAAGGTCTCTGTTTTGTGTACAACCCACCAGGAGTACCTATCACTAGGAAAAGAGCCAGGTGAGCGGCAGAAAAAATATCGTGAGTTGTTAGCTCAATACCTTGACGAAGAGGTATGGGAAGAGATAAGGACCAGTACTCATAAAGGAATGGCGGTTGGAAATGATCGATTCAAAAAAGAGGTAGAGGCACTTACCGGTAGACGCCTCAAATCCAAAAAGAGGGGGCGGCCTGTAGGGTGGCGAAAGGTGAGAGTTTAATTTCGCTCTGACCCCTTTTATTCCTTTTATTCCTTTTATTACTTAGGTGCGACCCGTGGAAGGACGGGGCTAACGACGCCTGGACTTCTAACGGGAGATAAATGATGGAACAGTTGAACAGCTTTTTTGCTGCGGCAAGCGGCTATGTATGGGGGCTTCCTTTGCTGGTGCTCCTGGTCGGCACCGGAATCTTCCTGACCGTGCGTTTGCGCGGCATTCAGGTGACGATGCTTGGGCATGCGCTACGTGAGACTTTTGCCCGGCCTAAGGTGAACGAGGCCGGCGACATCAGCCACTTCAAGGCGCTGATGATCGCCCTGGCCGCCACCATCGGTACCGGCAATATCATCGGTGTCGCCACTGCCATCTCCGTCGGCGGCCCCGGCGCTCTCTTCTGGATGTGGGTGACCGCCGCTGTCGGCATGGCGACCAAGTATGGCGAAGGGGTGCTGGCGGTCAAGTACCGCGTGATCGATGCCAACGGCGAGATGGCTGGCGGGCCTATGTATTACCTCGAGCGCGGCCTGGGCCAGAAATGGCTCGGGGTTCTTTTCGCCCTCTTCGGCGCCATCGCCGCCTTTGGCATCGGCAATATGGTGCAGGCGAACGCTATCGCCAGCAACCTGCAGGAAGCGCTCGGCCTCGACCCGATGATCACCGGTGTCGTCCTGGCAATCTGCACCGCAGGGGTTATCCTCGGCGGCGTCAAACAGATCGGCAGTGTATCGGCCGTCATGGTTCCGGTAATGGCAGTGGTCTATGTTAGCGGCTGCCTCGTTATTCTTGTCCGTTTTGCTGGCGAAGTGCCAGGCGCGTTCGCCCTCGTTTTTCAGGACGCGTTCACAGGAACTGCCGCCACTGGCGGCTTTCTGGGAGCGACGGTAATGCTGGCCATCCAGAAGGGAGTTTCCCGCGGCGTCTTCTCCAACGAGTCGGGGCTCGGTAGCGCGCCGATCGCAGCCGCCGCTGCCAAAACCAACGAACCCTGCGAGCAGGCCCTCGTCTCCATGACCGGCACCTTCATCGATACCATCATCGTCTGTACCATGACCGGACTGGTGCTGATCGTCACCGGAGCATGGAACTCCGGGACGGCAGTCACCGCGTTGACCCGATCGGCCTTCGATATCGGTCTTCCCGGCAATTCTGGCGGCTTTATCGTCTCTTTCGGGATCATCTTCTTCGCCTATTCGACCATCGTCGGCTGGGCCTACTATGGTGAAAAATGCATGGAATATCTGGTGGGAGTGCGGGCGCTCCTTCCTTACCGCCTTGTCTACTCCCTCTGCGTTGCTGTAGGCGCGACGGTCAAGCTCGATCTCGTCTGGAACTTCGCCGACGTGATGAATGGTCTGATGGCGCTCCCCAACCTCATCGGCTTACTCGGGTTATCGGGAGTAATCGTAACGGAGACAAATCGTTTTCTTTTGGAGAAACGAAAAGAGAAGGAGAGCTTTGCTTGACGGAGAAACGGCAGGCTCCGAGGAAATGAGAAAATTTTATATCTCTGCATAGAATAACCCCTCACCTCGCCCTCCCAAGCCGCTCAGCTCTTGCAAAATTGTGGCATGGGGTACGCTTTGAAGCACTCACAGAAAATGAGCAACCGGGAACTGTTCGATGACAAATAAGGATGCAAAAGAGCGATGGATGGGATGGCTGGCGCTTTCAACCGCCATCATGGCGGTTCTGGCAGCCCTGACCACCCTCTATATGGGAAAATTTTCGTCTCGGGCCATCATGGCGCAGGGACAGGAGAGTGACCTGTGGGCCTATTATCAGGCCAAAAGCATCAAACTCAATGCCTTTGAATTAAACAAACAGGGGCTGGCGCTGCAATACCGCTCACAGGAAGATCTGGCTCCAGAGGTGGCGCGCGACTATGAGCAGCTCGTCGCAACCTATGGGGACGAGATCACACGGTACGAAAGCGAGAAGAAAGACATCAAGAAGAAGGCTGAGGATACCGCCTTGGCCAAACTCAAGGCCCAGGAGATGGGGGGTAATTTCGGTTATGCCCTGATCTTCCTCCAGATCGCCCTGATGCTCTCCTCCTTGGCCAGCCTGACCAAACGTCACTATCTCTGGCATCTCGCCCTGGCGTGCAATATCGGCTGGCTGTTTTTCTTTCTGGATGCTTGGCTGCTGTTTTACTAGCGCTCGGCCCTCTTCATCACTGTTCTTTTCCTTCCCCCCCTTACCCCTTCCGCTGCAAAAACAAATACTGATTCACCAGTGTCAGGAGGATCGCAAAAACCATCGCCGCCGCCCCGAGGAGGACATTGTAGTAAACCGGTGCAATCAGGGCGATACGGATCATCAGGGTGGCGAGGGCATAGCCGGAATTGCGGAAGATCATCTTGGCGCTAGGGTGAAAGCACTGGGAAACCAGGACAATAAGGATATCGGTAAGGATCAGCTGGGAATAAAAACCATGCAGGAAATCAGGATGTTCCACCCCCAGGATGGTCTGATAGGCCGAATAGCCGCCCATGAGGATGAACGAGACCAGCAGCAGCAGGGAAATCGCCTTTTTCGAGGCGACAAACCCGTACAAATCAATGTGGCGGCCGTCCTCCTCGCTCCGTTTCTGAATTTTGTAATAGACCCCCAAGAGCGCAAAAATCAGCAGGGCACCGAACCCGTTGGCCAGGATATGCAGCACCTTGTCCTGATTACCCAGATAGGTGAGCGGCTCGGCAAAATACGACAGTTCCTTGAAGGCGTTACGGATGAGGATCAGGGAGAGAATCTCGAACTGTTTGCCCAGTGAACGGGAAAAGGAACAGGGCAGGACAAAAATCAGGCTGATCACCTCAAGGATGAGGATGACGGTAAAGGCCGCATGGACGGCAAAGAAATGGTTTGTTGACACCATCGCCGCCAAACCGGTGGGCAGGAAGCCCTGCCGGTTCAACTCAATGACCGCCAGGCTGCAGAGAAATAAAAAAACCAGCGACACCGAAATCTTGCGGAACAGCCGCTCATGCTCGTAAAAAGTTTGCAGCGGATCGAAAATGTAGGTGATCCTGGCAAAAAGTGTGTCCATATTTTCTCATTCCTTTCCGGCGTATTTGTAGGGGAACGCTGCACCTAGCACAGCTGCTCGTGAAAAACAAGCTGAAAGCAACTGAGAATTACTCTTACGGTAGCTTGGACTGCCTGATCCTCCGGGAAACTCGCAGTCGTTCTTTGCCCCTTGGCAAACTCACCGGGACCGGAAATAGCGCAACCGATTGGCGTTGGTAACCACGGTCACCGAGGACAACGCCATGGCAGCGCTGGCAAACATAGGCTCCAGCAGCCAGCCGGTGAGCGGGTACAATAACCCAGCCGCCAGGGGGATGCCAATCACATTGAAGATGAAGGCCCCAAACAGATTCTGTTTGATATTGCGGATCGTGGCACTGGAAATGGCGATGGCGGTGGCAACGAGCATCAAGGAATCGCCGGTCAGGGTGATATCGGCGTTCTCAATGGCCACGTCCGTGCCGCTGCCCAGGGCAAAGCCGGTGTCTGCCTGGGCCAGGGCCGGGGCATCGTTGACACCGTCGCCAACCATGCCGACCTTATGACCCTGCGCCTGCAGGTTTTTGATCACCTCCAATTTCGCCTCCGGCAGGATCTCGCTGTGGACCTCGACAATCCCGACCTCACGGGCCACGGCCTCGGCGGTCGCCCGGTTATCGCCGCTGCACATGACCACGGTGAGTCCTTGGCGCTGCAAGGCCTGGATAGCAGCCGCCGAATCCTTGCGCACCGGATCTTTAAGGATTAGCAGCCCCAGTACCTGCTGATCGCGGCCCAGCCACACCGGTGTGCCTCCCAGAGCGGCCTGACGTTCCGCTTCAGCCACCAGATCGGTAGGCAAAGAGAGCCCCTGTTCCGCCAGAAAATGATCGTTACCCAACAGGTACTGGCCCCCCTCCCCTTCCGCCTGTACCCCCCGCCCGGGGATGGCGGTAAAGTTTTCCAGGGAACGGAGCGGTTCGCCACTGCGCTGTTGCGCCGCCAGCACTGCCTCGGCCAACGGGTGCTCGGAGCCACTCTCCAGGCTCGCCGCCCATTGCAGCACCTCGTTTTCACTCACCGCAGCCGCAGGCAGGATGGCGGTGACCGTTGGCCGGCCCTCGGTCAAGGTACCGGTTTTATCGACCACCACATGGGTCAGGGTGGAGGCGGTCTGGAGGGCATCGCTGTTGCGGATCAGGACATTACGGTCGGCCGCCCGGCTGGTGCCGACCATAATGGCGATCGGTGTCGCCAGTCCCAGGGCGCAGGGGCAGGCAATGACCAGCACCGCGATGGCGGCGGTCAGGGCAAAAGCGAGACGGGGCTCGGGCGCCAGCGCCAGCCAGGTAAAAAAAGTTACCAGACTAATCAGCATCACCACCGGGACAAAGACCGAGGCTATCCGGTCGACCAGGCGGCCAATGGGCGGTTTGCTCATTTGCGCGGTCTTGACCATGCGGATGATCCGGGCCAGGGTGGTCTCTTCGCCAAGGTGGGTCACCTTGAGCACAAAGGAACCGGAGCGGTTCATGGTTCCGCCGGTAACCGCATCACCGACAGCCCGCACCACCGCCAACGGCTCGCCGGTCAGCATCGATTCGTCGATGGTGGTCCGCCCCTCGACAATCACCCCGTCGATGGGAATTTTTTCCCCGGGCCGCACCCGGACTCGATTACCGAGACGCAGCAGGGAGACCGGAATTTCCACCTGCCCTGCCGCCCGGATAACCCAGGCGGTCGAGGCGCGGAGGCCGACCAGTGAACTGATCGCCTCGCTGGTGGTCCGTTTCGCTCGGGTTTCCAGGGCATGCCCCAACTGGAGAAAGGCAAGAATCATCACCGAGGCGTCCAGGTAGAGATGGTTGCCGCCGCCGGGAATAAAATTCGGGTCCGCTATCACCAAGGCGGAACTCAACCAGGCCGCCCCTGTGCCCAGGGCCACGAGGGTATCCATGTTGGCGGATCCATGCCTGGCCTGTTTCCAGGCCCCGATAAAATAGTTGCGGCCACTGAACACCATGGTGAGCAGACAGAGCAGGGCTGCCCCTGCCCAGAACCATCGGCCCTCGTCCAGAGCGGGAAAAAAACCCGACATGTGGCCGATCATGATGCCAAATCCCACCAGGGCGGCCACAATGGCCCGCTGCCAGGAACGCCGAATCTCCCGGCGGGTTTCCACAGCTTGGCCAAGAGAGGGATCGGCATAGGACTCCGCCAACGTGACCTGGTAGCCGACATCGGCGAGCCGCAGAAGAACATCGGCCGGGTGCTCACAGGTCGTCAGGCGCAGGCGCCCCTGATCCACTGCCAGTTCAAACCCCACATCCTGGGCCAGGAGAATCTCGCGGATCTGCTCCAGCTCTGCAGCCCCGGGTGACGGGTACAGCTTGAGGAAAAAGGTGTTGATCGCCAAGGGGGCCTCCGGTAGCGAGGCCGCATACCCCTGCGCGACAATCGCCCGCACCACGGCCTCAGGACTGCCGCCATGGACCAGGGCTCTCTTCTCCACCAGATTGACCAGGGCGCTATCAACGCCGGGCACGGCAAGAATGGCCTGCTCCACCTTACGCACGCAGCTGGCACAGTGCATGTCAGCAATCTTAATCGCGTAGGGCCCCTGGTGCACCGCAGCCTCTTCGGCAACGAGCCCGGCCGGGTAGCCGGCCGCGACAACCGCTGCCACAGCCAGGGCCGGATCGCCGCCCACCACTCTTGCCAAGTGCTCGATCAGGTTCACCGAGGCCTCGCTGACCCCGTCCACGGCAAGCAGAGCCGCCTCAACCCGGCTGACACAGCTGGCGCAGTGCATATCGCCAATCTGCAGCTCGTACGGGCGGGGGGCGGGGACAGGAACACTCATCGGCTCCGCTGCTCCCGGTTTCTCCACCGGGCAGGCTTGACCGCTGGTCTCCTTCCGGAGCACGGCCGGATAGCCCGCCTCGACAACGGCCTTGAGCACCAACGCCGGTTCACCGCCGATAACCGTGAGCGTTCCGGCAGCAAGGTCGACAGAGGCCTCCGTCACGCCTGCCACCCCCCTGGCGGCACCCTCTACGCGCTGCAGGCAGTGTTCGCAGCTCATGTCGTCGACCTTGAGGCTATAAGAAAGGGGGTTGATCGGTTGGGGGGGGTGAGCATATGCATTCATGGCCGCAGGTGTCCGGGTGGAGAAGGGAAAAAGGGACAGGGCCCGGCAAGGCGCAGATCAATTGGTGAGGATGCCGAGTACCGTGTTATTTCTTATGTACAGTAGGTCGCCCCGTCTGATTCATAAAGGCAGAATATGCACTTCTTCCCGCAACGGATAGTTGCCCTCGATGAGCAGGCCGTGGCGGCCATCGATGGCGATCGGGGTACCAAAGATGATGCGAAAACCGTTGATCTCAGCATATTCGCTGGTCTCATAGACCTGCATATCACGGCAGCCGACCACGCAGGTCTTCTCCAACCGGGTGGCCACCACCGAGGCGTGCGAGGTCTGCCCGCCCCGCGAGGTCACCAGGCCGTCGGTCATGGAGATCTCACGGATATCCTCGGGCACCGTGTCCTGGCGGATGAGAATCAAGGGGGTCTCCGGCTCATCCCGGCGCAGCTGGCGGATATTGTCCTCATTGAACACCGCCTTGCCCGACAGCGCCGAACCGGAAACACCGATGCCCTTGGCGAGGATCGCCCTGTGGGCCAGATCCGAGTCGACAAAAACCGTAAGATGCTCCTTCTTCTTGATGGTGATCATATCGCGGGTCTGGAGGATGAACAACTGCTCCGGCTCAGGCCCCTCGAAGGTGAATTCGATCTCCTGCGGGTTCCATTCTTTGTCGTAGACCAATTCCCGGCTGATGCCGAGCAAGCGCTGATAAATTTTAGGGAAAAGCCGCTCCAAGCTCTTGTCCTCATCGCGGCCGTCGATCTCCGCCTGTTCCACCGACATCGGGTAACTGGTGACCAGGCCGGAGACAATATCCTCGCCCTGATCGCCGGGGGCATAATCACCCCAGAGGGCCACCCGCCGCACCTTGCGATAGGGATGGGCGGTGAACAGCACGCCGCTGCCCGCCTGGTCGCTGAGGTTGCCGTAGACCATGGATTGGACGATGACCGCGGTGCCCCAGTCATCGGAGACCCGCATCAAATGGCGATACTCCTTAGCCTTGGGGAGATGCCAGCTGTCCAGCACCATATCAACGGCGCCGATCAGCTGCAGCCAGGGATCCTCGGGCATGCCGAAACCGCGATTGCGCACCGCCTGCTGGTAGTTCAGGGCCAGTTGGCGCATCTGTTCCGGTGAAAAATCCCTTTTATAGAGCACCCGATGCCGTCGTTTGTGGTCGTTCATCAAGCCCTGGAAATCCTCACGCTCCATGTCATGCGACATGCCCCAGGACTGGAGGAAGCGCCGGAAATTATCCCAGGCGAAATATTTTGATTCCGGATGACCAGCGACATACTCCTCCACCAGCTCCTCGTTAGCGCCGACATTGTGGATGGTGGACATAATCCCAGGCATGGAAATAGCAGAACCGGAACGGACCGACAGGAGCAGCGGCTTGTCCGGCGAACCGAAAACCAACCCGGTCAGCTGTTCAACCCCGGTGATTGCGGCCCGCACCCGTCGCATGTATTCATCCCGGGCCCGATCGAATTTGCGCACCGCCCGGTAGCAGCGAAAGATCTCGGTGGTGATGATGAAGGCCGGCGGCACCGGCATCTTATCCCGCGACAGCACCACCAGGTTGAAGCCCTTGTTGCCCAGATGAATAAGGTTGTGGGTGCGCAGATTTTCAGCGTGCAGGCTGCTGATCGCCTTTTCCGGATTATAGGTCATCAGCAGGTCCAGGGTCTTCTCATCAAGGATATCCTTCTGGGCCTCAAGGGTGCGGATGACCTTGCCGATGAAATTGTCCAGGTGCTGCAGGCCGAAAGTATTGGAGATCAGATCGCGGAAAAACATCTCGGAGAGCCGGAGCACGGTTTCCGGCATATTCTTTTCATCCCAGGAGCCGTGGTATTTGGGCAGCAGATTCTCCTTGCCGATCTGCGGCACAATGATGGAAAGGTTGTTCTGGTGGACGTTGGTATAGTAGGCGTAGATGATATCCTTCACCCCTTCGGAAAGGCCGCGCATGATGTCAAGATGCTGGGTGTAGGAAAAACGCTTGATGCCGATGGAGGAGGCCAACAGGCTGATGTAGGTGTCCAGGCGGCGGCTGGAGATGCCGTCGATCTGCAGGGCCCGGGAGAACAGACGCAGGCATTTGAGGATACGGATAAAGGTCGCCTGGGTGATAAAGCTGAGGTTGACCGTGTCGAACAGCCGTTCCAGGTAGACGTTGGCCAGGCTCTCGAGGCGAAAGGTCAGGCCCAGGGCATCAAACTTGCGTTCGCTGTAGCGGCCGTAGACCGAGGGAATATCAACGGCGATATGCCGTTTGTAATAGATTTCCTCCTTGGGCTCGAAGGTCTCGTGGCTGAGGATCACGCCGCGCAGATGCTCCAGCTCATTGAGCAGGGCCTCCAGGCAATGGAAGGGATTATTCTCTTCAAGGACGGCGAGCAACTTCGCCAGCTCCGGAAAGCCCGACTGGATGGCCTGGTTCAACTGGATATGAATCTCGGGCAGGCTGAGGTTGTATTTGAGATGGAGCAGCTTGTACATCCGGACCAGCAGCGAAAACCGCCGCCGTTCCTCCGCCGAGAGGTCCTGCTGGGCATCAAGAAACTGTTGCCGCTCCTCATCGGGCCAGGCCAGGATCTGCGACATCCGGGTAAAGCGCAGCTCTTTTTTGATGCGCAGCGCCAGGGTATGCTGATCATCGACAAAGGGGCCGGAGGTCTGCACCTGATGCAGGACCTCCTCGGGGAGATATTCACGGAGATGGCCAGGGTCCAGGGTAATCCAGAAGGTGAGAATCGCCTCGATGAAACCGACGATCAGATTGCTCGACTCCACATGGGCCTGCTTGCGGAGGAAGTGGATCAACTGGTCATTGCGTTTATGAATCTCGTCCAACTCGGTGGAGACATCGCGCAGCTCGCCCTCGGCACCAATCTCGTTGAAAAAGACCGGCATCAGCTTGGTGAACTGTTTGGCCAGATTGTAGATCGGGCCGATGGGATGGTTGAGCAGATCAGTGATATCCCGTTGAAACAGGTCGGTATCGCGGACACAGGTGCCGGAAAGGCGCAGATTGATGATCAGGGCCGAAAACAGGGTGGAGCACCACTTGGGCTCCTGCTCGATCAGGTTGAGCCAGATGCGGATATTGGTGAGATGGGCCGGGTTGGCAATGGGCTGCCAGTCTTCATCGACGCCGCGGACATTGGCGTACTGGAAGCCAAAGCGTACCGCCTCCCAGAGAAAGGCCTCGACCAGCCGCGAATTACCCCGTTTAAAGACCTCGTTGCCGATCACCTGGATGCACTGCAGCGAGGTGTGCGGGTAACGGCGAACATTGGCCTTGAGCAGGTGGAAGGTGGTGGTAAAAAACTGTTCGATCTCCTCAAAGGTCTGCTTGCGGATCAACTGCACCAGACTCCGGTTGATTTCCCGCAGGGTTTCCTCGTGAATGAGCGACAGGCCCTTGGTGTCCATGATCCGGAAAAGGAAGAGCAGCTTACGGTTTTCAACGAAATTAGCCGCGGTTTCGTTGACCGGGTCGGCGACCATCTTGACGGGGATTTCCTTGTAGAGCCGGACGATATCCATGTGATGGGGCAGCGTGACTATCACCTCCAGCCCGGCCTGATAATCCCCCTCAAACTTGATATCCTCCATGATGTGCAAACACTCGCGGATGCGCTGGTGCGAGATGGCAACCAGAAGCCCCTGGCCATGCCACTCCCGGCAGTAGGTGCCGCATTGCTTCTCAAACCAGGGCAGCGGATCTTCTTCACTCAGCCAGTACTGGTAATTGCGCCTGAGAATGGCCTGCATCAACAGGGCAAGCGCCTGAAAATTAAAGGCTTGTTCCGGATAGGGCCGACGCAGGGCAATCATCTGAATCGCCATTCTCCGCACCGGATGCTGTCCCTGAACCATGGACAGCATCACCGGAGGATCAGTGACGTCCAGTTCGTGTAATGCCGTGAAAAAATCGGAGAAGACCTGTTCAAAACGAAACAGGGCCGTGCCCTCCAGCGAGTGGATCAGCTTGTCGGCATAGGCCAGCATGGCCTCGATGATCCGCTGCAGCAGTTGATCGTTGCGGCACGAATCCCTGAGGGCATCGAAGAAGATGCCCGTAAACAGCGAGAAGGCCTCGGGGCCGTGCTCGTGATCGCGGTAATGATTGCAATTTTTGAGGGCAAAGGCCCGCAGCTCGGGAATGATCAGTTTCCAGTTCCGGTAGGGATGGCTGATCTCATAGAGCAGGGCCTCGAGTTTCACCGACAATCCCTGATAACGGCTGACAATATCCTGCAAGGGTCTGTAGAGGGGATTGATGACCACGGGACCGGCGGTTTCCCGCAGATTGGCCTTTAAGGCATCGGAGGCAAGGGGCGGTGAATTAGGGTCAATGGGCATGAGCAACCTCAAGGAATGAAAAGAAGGGGAAAACAAGACCACATAAAAAATATTGTAAAGGTGTTTCCTGAGAAAGTCAGCAGGAGTTTTTGCGTGCGGGGCAGAGCCGGGGAAAACGTCTGCCAGGCAGAGGAGGCAGGAGGGTTCATTACAACTCTGCGCCCTGCTGTCGGCCTGCGCAGCTCAGTTATTGCCGGTGGTCCAGACTGCCCTTACCAGGCAGGGGCCTAAAAATAGGCATGATACATCCAAGTTACTCCTTGGAAATTAGGAGGGCTGTTGCTACTGTGGTGCTTTGCAGGAAAAAAGAGCTCCTCTTGTCTCAACCAGTCACTCTGCAGAACCATACCGTCTCTCTACATACGATTATGAACCGCTACACCCTCACCATCATCCTCCTGTCGGCCAGCAATGTCTTTATGACCTTTGCCTGGTACGGCCATCTCAAGAGCCTGTCGCACAAGCCCTGGATTATCGCCGCCCTGATCAGCTGGGGCATCGCCCTCCTCGAATACCTGTTGCAGGTCCCGGCCAACCGCATCGGCCATCATGTCATGTCCGTGGGCCAATTGAAAATCCTCCAGGAAGTCATCACCCTATCCATCTTTGTACCCTTTTCCGTCCTGTACCTCAAAGAGAAGCTGACGCTCGATTATCTCTGGGCCGGGCTGTGTCTTCTGGGTGCCGTCTTTTTCCTCTTCCGGCGCAAACTGATGGGGGCCTAAGTGGTTCCCCTTGCCGAATCAACTCTAACAACCATCCGGCCATGAAACCATGAGCACCATCGCACCCCGCTCCGCCGCCTCGTTCCGTTTTTCCCTTGGTCTTCCGGACTGGGCGGTTGCCGAACTGCAGGAACTGCCGGAATACCTGCCCACGCTGCAGTCGAGGATGGCAACGGTCATCAGGTTTGCCCGCCTCAATTTTCAACGGCAGACCGGTGGCCCCTTTGCCGCCGGGGTTTTTGAACGCGATTCGGGCCGACTGCTTGTCATCGGGGTCAACCGGGTGATGCCGCTCAACTGTTCCTCGGCCCATGCCGAAGTCATGGCCCTGAGTCTGGCCCAGCAGCAGTTGGGGGTCTACGACCTCGGCGGGCCCGGACTTCCGGCCCATCAGCTGGTGGTCAACTGGAGTCCCTGCGCCATGTGTTTTGGCGCGGTGCTCTGGTCCGGCATCCGTTCGCTGGTCATTGCCGGTGCCGGGCAGAAGTTGGAGCAGATCACCGGTTTTGATGAAGGCCCGATGCCGGAGGAATGGCGGGAGGAGTTGGCAAGACGCGGGATTGCATTGATCGAGGATGTGCTTCATGAGGAGGCACTGGCAGATTTCAGGAGCTTTGCCGCCAGCGAGTCGGTGGTGTACAACGCCAGACAGGGAGGACCGGCGTGACG
>JBBRBT010000029.1:0-44870 GCA_038205495.1 Desulfobulbales bacterium | reverse complement strand
TTGTTTGAATGGAGATCGATTCCGGCGTATAGTTCCATATGGCACCTCCTCGTGAAAGTTGAGACGCTTTCTTTTCAGTATACCAGAGGAGCAATCCACTGACCTATTGAGGGAGGTGCCTTTTAGATGATTATCAGGTCTACATATTCCATAAAGTAGAATTCTTTGGAATGGTGAGGCAAACTCAGGCCGTGTTCGGTAAGAGTGAAAAACAAGCCCGGCAGGCCAGCATGTATCTTTGCCATCAGTGCAGCGGTAACAAACTGCAGGCGCGAGCGGAAGGTTTTTGCGTCCGTGCTTCGGCAATAAGTGAAGCGAGTCGGCAATTTCGCTTGAAGATAAAAACCGACGAAGGGCTACGGGCTCTGGTTGAAGAAGTGAAGAATCTGGAAATATGAAGAATGTAGACCAGACCCCTTTTGCTTGACCTGACCGGAAATAGCCGCGTTCTAAAAGGTGGATAACTCTTACGCCGGCAGGTTATTTCGCCGTTGGGCGTTGCACCCATTAACGAAGGAGCAAGCATGAAAAAAACAGAGCAAACCCTCCTCGAGCAAATGCGAATCACTGATTTTGAAGTGGAGCATCGAAAAACTCTGCTCTCATTTTCTCCAAATGAAGCACAATTGCTTCATTCATGCAGGCGAAACATTGAGGAACAAACAGATTCTTTGGTTGAAGAGTTCTATCAGTTGCAAACCAACGTAGCGGAAATTGCATTGCTGATTGGTGATGCCGATACATTGGCACGTTTGAGGAGCGCACTGCGCAGATATATCCTCGACCTCTTTAGTGGTGAATACGATCTTGAATACGTTAATAACCGTCTTCGTATCGGTTTAGTGCATAAACGCATCGGTGTTGAGCCAAAACTCTACCTTTCAGCCATTCATACGCTTAAGCTTCTGCTGCATCAAACGATCCTCAAGTTAACCTTGGTCGAAGCAGACCAGCAGGCGATACTGGATGCATTGGATAAGTTGTTCATATTCGATGTCACACTTGTATTTGAAACATATATACGGAGTCTGGTAACAGAAATAGAGACTGCTAAAGACAAATCAGATCAATACGCGCTTAGCCTGGAGGAAAAAGTTAGGGAACGGACTCTCCAACTAGAAGAGAGAGCCCGCACCGATTCTTTAACCGGCTTGTTCAATGTCCGGCACCTTGAAAGTATTGTCACAGCAATGCTGCGAAGTGCTCAGCGGCGTTCAGAATATATTACTGCGATATATCTTGATGTTAACGATTTTAAAAAGATTAACGACACGGAGGGACATCAAAGAGGTGACGACATCCTACGAATTGTGGGCAATGCAATTAAAAGTATTGCGAGGCTAGAGGATAGCTGCTTTCGTTATGGGGGTGATGAATTTTGTGTCATCTTGTCAAATTGCTGCGAAGAACAAGCGCGAGAAATATTTGTTGAACGCTTTAAACAAAAGGTGAAGGAAAAGTTGAATGATCTATCGTTAAGCATTGGCGTTGTAGATACGGGCCCGAATGAATATGTGGATGCAAACACACTAATTCGCTTGGCAGACGAAAGAATGTATATCGAAAAGCAAGCTCACAAGAGGTCGACAGGTATCGAGTTATAGACAAAGGGGGCACCCATTAAAAGGCCCCTCGGAAACAAAAGGGGTCGAACCAAAAGGGGTCGGAGTAATATTAAATCTTGCCACAATGGGAAAAAGGGTCAGGGAAAAGGATACAGAGCATAATTACTGTATCCAATCGATCAAGGGTCAAAGGGACAATTGATTTTCCGGTTCGGCCTGATGGCGGAGGAAACTGCGGCGAGCCAGCGGCAACAGCAGGGCAAAGGCCCCGGCCAGGACCAGGAATCCGGTATGCAAACCCTTGGCGTCGCTCAAGCTGCCGACCAGCGGGCCGCTGATCACATATCCCAAGCGAAAAATCAGATTGTGCAGGGAAAGGATGCTTGCTCGCATGTTCCGGGTGCAGTTGTGCTGCAGGAAACTGCGCAGGATCGGCCCCTGCAGGCCACGCATGGCGGTCAGAAGATAATAAAAGAGAAAGCTCCCGATGGTCGAGGTCAACCCCAGGCCAGCATAGCCCCCCACAATCAGCACCATAAAAAGCAGGCTCGTTTTGCGGAGCCCCAGGACACCCAGTATCTTGTGACTGTGGTAGGCAAAGAGGGCAACCATCAGGTTGGCCCCGGCCCACACCGGGCCGAACCAGGCCAGAGGGACGTGGCACTCTTGCATGAACGGCTGGATCAGCCAGACCGGATAGAAACTGGCCAGGCCGAGGAGCATGCCAAAGAGCAGGGTCGAGCGGAGCATGCCCTTCTCGACCAGGGCATAGCGACTGATGCGCATCGCTTCCTGGAGGTGCGAGGTCACCGGCTGGGAATCTTTTTCTCTCTGTGGTTCCTTGAGGGAAAGTGCAACCATCAGGGCGGAGATCCACACACCTACCTGGATGACAAACGGCAGCAGAGGGGAGGTGACGTACATGAGCCCGGCACACAAGGCACCTGCTGATTCGCCGATCTGAGCCCACCCCACCATCCGCCCGTCACAGCGGGTGTACAACTCTGTGCGCCCCCCAGCCCGTAATGTCTCATAGAGCAGGGCATTGTCCGAGCCGCTGATAAAGGCGTAGCAGACGCCCAGCAGCAATTCCGCGCCGATCACATGCCAGAAGGAACCGGCGACCAGATAGACACTCCAGCCCGCGATCCCGAACAGGCAGGCGATGATCAGGGAAAGACGATAGCCCATCCGATCGCTGATATAACCCGAGGGGTACTCCATAAGGACGTTGGCTGCGGAAAAGAAGACGTTGACCAGTAAAATCTCCGTTAGGCTAAGGCCGATGTGATTCTGCCAGAACACGGTGATGATCGCCATGGGGAACAGCATCATCTTCAAAGCTGAGAAGATGTTGAGTTTTAAAACGTTACTGGTGAGCATGGCGTTTGCTGCGGACCTAAGGGCGAGTTGTTGTTAAACAAAGAAGAGTAACCGTTGGGTTGAACCGATTTAGGGCACGTGCGTGCCGACGACAGCACTTCACGCTCACTTTTCGATTCATTTTTTGGGATGATCTGGTGTTTTCCAGCTGCCCGATGAGGTGCTGCAGTCTTGACCGAGGAATATTCTTTTCCTGGTTACCGCTCCTTTAATCCTTCTGTATCCAAGAGGTAAATCGTTTTTCCTTCCACTCGGATCAGGCCTTCCTCGGTCATTTTGGCAAAGATCCGCGACAGGGTTTCTGAACTTGTGCCGAGCAGGCTGGCCAACTGCCCCTTGGGGATGTCGAGCACGACCTTGTCCTGGCGATGCTGTTCCTCCATTAGGTAACGCAGATAGGAGGCGAGCCGCCCGGGGACCTCTTTGAGTGAGAGATTCTCAATCTGGGTGGTGAATCGCCGCAGGCGGAGAGCAAGGACCGCCAGCATGTTCAGGGCCAGCGAGGGGTTGGCGGCGATCAGATTGACAAACCCGGCGCGGGGGAAAAAGAGAATGTCCGCCTCGGTCAGGGTTTCGGCGTTGGCCGGAAAGGGGCTGCCATGGAAGACCGGGACCTCGCCAAAGGGTTCGCCCGGCCCGAAAATATGGAGGATCTGTTCCTTGCCGTCAAAGGACATTTTGAAGATCTTCACCCGGCCGCTCGCCACCATGTAAAAGCCGATGCCCGGATCGCCTTCAAAAAAAATAGACACCCCCTTGCCGTATTTCTTGGTGACGCCGATCGCGGCGATTTCTTTAAGTTGTTCTGCGGGAAGACCGTTGAACAGAAGGCTGCTTGCCAGCAGTTCGTCGTTGTTTTTCATTATGTTCCTGAAAAAATGAATATTTGATCTATGTCAAAGAAACTTAATAATAAGGAGGTATAGTACAGGCATACTTACTGAGGAACAATGTCGAAGGCGACATAAAAAACTATACAAGGAGAAATGCCATGTTTTGTAACCAGTGTGAACAGACCGCCAAAGGAACCGGGTGCAATGTCGCAGGTGTCTGCGGCAAGAACGAAGAGGTCGCCGACCTCCAAGACCTGCTCATCCATACCCTGCAGGGACTTTCTCTTTTTGCCCAAGAGGGTCGGAAAAAAGGCATTATTGATGAGGCCACCGACCTCTTCACCTATGAGGCTATCTTCTCTACCCTGACCAATGTTGATTTTGATCCCGAGCGTTTTGTGGTGCTGATCAACAAGACGGTTGAGTTGCGCGAAGCGATGAAGGCCAAAGTGGCGGCAGCCGGTGGTAAGGTAGATTTTTCTGAAGCCGCGGCCACTGTCATCCCGACGGGCTCGGTGGCTGAGCTCACCGCCCAGGGCGCGGCGCTCCACCTGATCGAGAACCTTGACAGCGATGTCAATATCCGTTCGCTCAAGCAAACTTTGTTGTACGGCCTCAAGGGCATTGCCGCCTATGCCGACCATGCCGCCATCCTCGGCCAGAAAGATCCCATTATTGCCTCCTTCTGCTACGACGCCCTTGCCGTTATGCTTGTCCAGGGCCTGACCGTCGAGCAATGTGTGCCGGTGGCCATGAAGGCCGGCGAGATCAATCTGCGGGCCATGGAACTCCTGGATGCGGCCAATACCGGCACCTACGGCCATCCGGTACCGACTTCGGTGCCGCTTGGACACCGCAAGGGCAAATGCGTCCTGATCACCGGGCATGATCTGCACGATCTCGAATTGCTGCTCAAACAGACCGAAGGCAAGGGAATCGATGTCTACACCCATGGTGAGATGCTGCCCTGTCATGGCTATCCGGAGTTGAAGAAGTATCCGCATTTTTTCGGTCATTTCGGCACCGCTTGGCAAAATCAGCATAAGGAATTTCCTAATTTTCCGGGACCGATTCTGTTCACCACCAACTGCATCCAGAAACCCAAGGATGAGTACAAAGACCGGATCTTTACCAACGGTCTGGTCGGCTGGCCCGGCGTCAAGCACATCGCCGACAAGGATTACTCGGCCGTGGTCGCCATGGCCCTGTCCATGCCCGGCTTCACCGACGAGGTCGATAACGGTTCGGTTATGGTCGGTTTCGCTCGCAATGCCGTACTCGGGGTGGCTGACAAGGTGATTGAAGCGGTGAAGTCGAAGGCTATCCGCCATTTCTTTCTGGTGGGCGGTTGCGACGGTGCCAAGCCCGGCCGCGACTACTTCACCAAATTTGTTGAGCAGGTGCCGAGTGACTGCATGGTGCTGACGCTCGCCTGCGGCAAATTCCGCTTCTTTGACAAGGACCTGGGCGCGATTGGCGGTATTCCTCGCCTGCTGGATGTCGGCCAGTGCAACGATGCCTATTCCGCCATCCAGATCGCGGTGGCCCTGTCCAAGGCCTTTGATTGTGGCGTCAACGATCTGCCGCTGTCCATGATTTTATCCTGGTACGAGCAGAAGGCGGTGGCCATCCTCCTGACCCTGCTCTCCCTGGGAATCAAGGATATCCGCCTCGGGCCGTCGTTGCCAGCCTTCATTACCCCAGCGGTGCTCCAGTTCCTGGTCGACACCTTTGACATCAAGCCAGTGGCTGCCACGCCCGAAGAAGACCTGAAAGCGATTCTTGGATAACCCGTCCTCGCTCCCTGTAACAGATGCATGCCTCGGCCGGTCCCACCCGGACCGGTCGAGATTTGTCCGGATAACCAATCATGACTGATAACCAAAAGACCTATCTCGTGCTTCCCCAATTCTATGCCGGTCTGCTCACTCCAGAGGACTTGGAACATCTAGCGGCCCTGGCGAGAAAATATCAGATTCCCAAAACAAAAATCACTGGTGCGCAGCGGGTTGCCTTTTTCGGTATGGAGCCCGAGGCCCTGGAGGCCCTGAAGGTCGAACTGCAGATCCCGGCGACCCCTCCCCATGCCCGTAACCGGGTCCATTATGTCCAAGCCTGCCCGGGGAGCACCTGGTGTAAATTTGGTGTGGGGGACGCCTTGACCCTGGGGAAGAAGATTGGAGACATCGAGTTGGAAAGTCCGCTGCCCTATAAAGTGAAGGTGGGGGTTTCCGGTTGCCGGATGTGTTGCTGCGAGTCCTGGATGCGCGACGTCGGCCTGGCCGCAGAGAAAAAAGGCTGGCGTCTTAGCTTTGGCGGTAATGCCGCCGGTCGGCCCCGCATTGGTGATCTGGTCGCCGAGGGGTTAAGCGAGGACGAAGCGGTCGCTCTGGTGGCCAAGACCCTTAATTTTTATCTCCGGGAAGCCACTTGCAAAACACGTTCCGCCCGGTTCATGGAACGGGTCGGAATCAAAGCACTCCAACAGGCGGTTCTCGGTTAACCGTCGCCCCTGCGACTACTCCTAGGCAAAGAGATATTATGAAAAATATACGAAAGATTATTCAGATCGACGAGGAACTCTGCAACGGTTGCGGTCAGTGCGTGCCGGATTGTGCCGAGGGTTCACTACAGATTATTGATGGCAAGGCTCGTCTGGTGGCCGATAAACTCTGTGACGGCTTAGGGGCCTGTCTGGGTTCCTGCCCGACCGGGGCGCTGCAAATCATCGAGCGCGAGGCGGAGGAATTTGACGAGGAGGCCGTGGAGCATTTTTGGGCAACCAAACAACAACCGTCGGCGCCGCCGCAGAGTGGTGGCGGGTGTCCCTCAGCGAGGCTGCAGACCCTGCAGCCCCTGTCCCCCTGCCAGATGGCCAATGTGCCCGGCGCCCAGGCAGGTTCCGCCCTGTCGCACTGGCCGGTGCAGATCCGGTTGATTTCGGCCACCGCCCCTTTTCTCGAAAACTGTGATCTGCTGGTGGCAGCCGATTGCACTGCGGTAGCCTATGCCGGGCTGCAGAAGGATTTTCTTGCCGGTCGGGTGGTGATGATGGGCTGTCCTAAATTCGATGATCAGCAACTCTACATCGAGCGGTTCACCGAGATTTTCCGGACCCGTACGCTTAAGTCACTGACTATCCTGATCATGGAGGTCCCCTGCTGTCATTCCATGCTGCAGATCATCCGGCAGGCCTATGACGCCGCCAAACCGGACCTCCCGGTTCGTCAGGTGGTCATCTCCACCCGTGGTGAAATCAAGGGGGAAACCAACTGTTAACCATTTTCTTCTCACTCCGAGCCTGTTGTCCTCCTTGCAACGGGATTCGGAGTGAGTTGTTTCCCTCGGTTGCTCCCCGCAGTTCCTTCCCCTGTCTTTTAATCTCCTTCCTTGGAATCGATCCTTGCAAGTTGTGGTAGTTTTCGGCTACGATCAGTAACTTGATCCAACGCTCGTTGTGGCTGGATTTTCATCTGTTGCCAGGGAGCCGCACCATGAAAACGAATCTGACTCTGATCGGTATGCCGGGTGCGGGCAAGAGCACTATCGGCATCATCCTCGCTAAAAACCTGTCGCTCGACTTCATTGATACTGATCTTCTTATTCAAGTCAATCAGCAGAAATCCCTGCAGCAGATCATCGACCAAACGGATCACCTCAACCTGCGGGCCATTGAGGAGAACGAAATCCTCAAGCTCAATGTTTCCGGCCATGTTATCGCCACCGGCGGTAGCGCCGCCTACAGCGACAAAGCCATGATCCATCTGCAGGGGATATCCCACGTCATTTTTCTCGAGGTTTCTTTTGCAGAAATTGAACGGCGGATTCGCAATTTCGCGACTCGGGGTATTGCCAAGGCAGCCGATCAGACCTTCCACGAACTCTTTGACGAACGGCAGTTCCTCTACCGGAAGTATGCGGAGTTGACACTTCGTTGTGACGGCTTCGACCAGGAAGAGATCGCTCAGCAGATCGAATATCAAGCCCGGCATCTTCAGGGCAGCCAGCCCTAGGGATATGGGTATGTTTACCCTGTTTTTTTTAAGTATATTTACCTATTATTTTGACATCCCTCTTCAAGACAACATACAATCAGTTAAGTTGTAACGAACGTATAACAAAGGATAAATTTTACGCCCCAACCGGAATTCGCCAGAACAAGGAAAAGTTTGTACGGTTGCGTCGGAATGACCTTGTTAGCTTCGGAGTATCGAGAACCGAAGGAAATCTGATTATCAAGGAGAGTAGTGCATGAATTTTTCATCAATTCGTTTCAAGCTCATTGTCGGTGGTGTTTTGGTTGTTCTCATTCCCTTGCTGGTGAGCGGGTTTGTGGCCACTAAAAATTCGGCCAGCGCGGTCACCAAGTATAGCAAGGCCAATGCGCAATCCATTGCTGAAGGGCTGGCAATGCAGGTTGCGGCAACCCTGGAGGGCGAAATCAAATTTGCTGCAGCCTTTGCCGCTCGAACCCAGGTGAAAATTGCAGCCGAGGCCGTTAGCGCCAAGGGTGTCGCGGGTGCTGCCGACGCCGTCGAGCTGATCAGCAAGGATATGAAAAAGCGTTTTGAACAGTTGAAGGTCAATTATGATGCCATCTTTCTCACCGATGCCAGCGGGGCGATTTATGCCTCGGCAGCAGTTGCCGACCAGGAACTGAAAGGATGGGATGTTGCCCGGCTCCCTATCTTTGAGGAAGCAAAAAACACCAAAAAACCTCTCAGCGGAGAGATTATCCGCTCCAAAACGACCAACGAGCCGGTGATCGTGCTTTGTGGGCCGGTGTATTCCGAGAGTGGCACCTTTTTGGGAGTTTTCGGCGGGCTCTTGAAGACCTCAATCCTCACCGAGCTGGTGACGACCAAGAAAATTGGTGAAACGGGATACTGCTTTATGAGCAATTCTTCGGGAATTATTAATGCGCATCCGGATGCGAAAAACGTCCTTCAGCTTGATCTGAAGACCTTGCCCGGCATGGAAGGGATAACCAAGGCAATGATGGCCGGCCAAACCGGTGCTGAATCGTATGTGTACAAAGGCATTGATAAGGTAGCCGGATTCGCCCCGGTTAAAATCAAGGGCTGGAGCCTTGCCGCAACCCAGAATGCCAGTGAATTTCTTGCCAGCGTCGTTTCTTTGCGCAATACAATCGCCTTGATCACGCTTATCTCACTTGCTTTGACCACGGTTATTATCTTCGTGGCAGCCACCGCGATCATCCGGCCGATCAACAAGGCGGTTGCCGGTCTTAAGGATATCGCCCAGGGCGAGGGTGACCTGACTATGCGCCTTGCCGTTACCACCAAGGATGAGGTGGGCGAACTCGCCAAATGGTTCAATACCTTTATTGAAAAGTTGCAGAAAATCATCGCTAAAATCAGTGAGAACACCAAACAGGTGAATGTCTCCATCAATGAACTTTCCGGCATCGCTGATGCCTTGACCAGAAATGCGGAAGACACCTCGGGGCGAGCCAATAATGTGGCGACTGCCGCCGAGGAAATGAGCGCCAATCTCAACGGTGTTGCCGCGGCCATGGAAGAGTCCACCACCAACACCTCCATGGTGGCCAGCGCTGCCGAGGAAATGACGGCCACCATTTCCCAGATTGCCCAGAATGCGGAACAGGCTCATGTGATTTCGGAAAGGGCCGTGCATCAGGCTACCAGCACTTCAGCCAAGATGGCAGAACTGGGCAAGGCCGCCCAGGCAATCAGCAAGGTCACTGAAACTATTACTGAAATATCCGAGCAGACCAACCTGTTGGCCCTTAATGCCACCATCGAGGCTGCCAGGGCGGGCGAGGCGGGTAAGGGATTTGCCGTTGTTGCCAACGAGATCAAGGAGCTGGCAAAACAGACGGCTGCCGCCACCCAGAACATCAAAAATCAGATAGAGGAAGTCCAAGGAACGACCAAGTCAACAGTGGAAGAAATCAGCCAGATATCGAAAATCATTAACAGTGTCAACGAGATTGTGGGTACGATTTCTACTGCGGTGGGCGAACAGTCCGCCGCCACTGAGGAAATAGCCAATAACATCGCCCAAGCTTCACAGGGCTTGGGTGAGGTCAATGAGAATGTCAGCCAGAGTTCCGCGGTGGCCGGCAGCATCACCCAGGATATTGCCGGGGTGAATACCGCCTCCAATGAGATTTCCAACAGCAGCAATCAGGTCAAGTCGAGCGCCGATAAGCTTCAGGATCTGGCCAATGAATTGCGAGACATCGTCAATACTTTCAAAATCTGAACGCTACGATTCCATCCGGAGAGGACTGTGGCTACGTCCGGACCTTCAGAGGTTACGGGGAGGAGTGGGAAATTTTCCGCCTCCCCGAACCCTGTCTCCTCTTGGGTTCGAAACTTGGTTTAAAATGCTTCCTTATTGTGGGTGAGCGGTCTACTGTGCTCGTTACATACGTTTCAAAAGGGGCGGCCAGCAGCAGTCAACGGTTTGAGGCGTACGAGCCTGCAATGTGCCCCATTTATGAAGGGAAGCAACTTTGGTAAAGTCCGATACATTCCAGCATCCTCTGCTCAACTCCTTGTCGATACCCGAAGATATCAGCCCCAGCATCGGTTTGGGGGCAACGCTTACCGATTTGATCGATGTCATGGACATCGCCATGTGGGAATTGGATCGCGACTACAGGGTGGTCGGGTCTAACCGCAAGGCGAAGGAGATCTATGGGGCAGCGGCTCTGGGGCAGTGCTGTTATCAGGTAGCGGCAAGGCTTGATACCATCTGTGAAGACTGCCCTGCCCAAATGGTATTCGACGGACAGGCCAGCGGTCGATCGGAACGGCGTCGTACCCGGGTTACCGGGGAAACTCTCTTCATTGATCACATCGCCACACCCATCAAGGACAAGGATGGTCGTATCACCGGCGCCTTGGTTCTCATCATCGACATCACCAAACACAAGGAGCAGGAACAGGAACTGATCGCCCACCGCAATGATTTCGAGCAGAGGGTGGTTGAACGGACCAGGGATCTGCAGGAGAGTCAGGAGCGCTACCGACAACTGTATGAAGAATCAAAGAGGGGGCAGTCGCTCTATCTGTCCCTGCTCAATGCCGCTGCCGATGCCATTGCCATTTACGACCTGGAAGGGTCTGTCCAGTATCTTAATCCCAGTTTTTGCCAGACCTTTGGTTGGCAGCTCCCGCAGTTGCAAGGGAAAACCCTGCCCCTTTTCGATGGCGCCGAGTCCGATGCTTCTGCCCGGGAGTTCCGCTGTCTCAGGGAGACGGGGCAGGCGATCAGTAATTTTCTCACCAAACGACCCACCAAGGAAGGCAAGCTCCTTGATGTCTCTGTCAGCGCCGCCCGATATGCCGATCACTGCGGCCAGCCGGCCGGCATCATTTGCAGCTTCCGCGATGTGACCGAGGCCAAGGCCTTGGAGCTGCAATTCTATAGCGCTCAGAAATTCGAAGCATTGGGGACCATGGCCGGAGGATTGGCCCACGATTTCAACAATCTGCTCATGGGCATCCAGGGGAGTGCCTCTCTGTTGCTGCTCGACCTCCAGACCAGCGGCAAAAATATCGAGAAGCTGAAAAATATTGAACGATATGTCCGGCAGGGTGAAAGTCTCACCCGGCAGCTGCTCGCACTGGCTCGGGGTGACAGGCGTACGGTCAAACCGGTTGATCTCAATGCGCTGCTGGTCGAATGCGCCACCATGTTCGGCCAGACCAGAAAAGAGATCTTCATCCATTGCCACCCGCAGCAACAGGTTTGGACGGTGGAGGCAGATGCCGGTCAGCTTGAACAGGTATTGCTTAATCTGTTTGTCAATGCCGCCCATGCCATGCCCGGTGGTGGCGAGCTCTCGCTCCAAATCGAGAATGTTTGCCTCGGCGAAGAGATCACCAGCCCCTACAAACGGCAGCCCGGCAGGTATGTCAAGATGACGGTCGCCGATAGCGGCTGCGGTATCGATCCCCAGATTCTCGACAAAATTTTCGATCCCTTCTTCACCACCAAGGACAAGGACCGGGGGACCGGTCTGGGATTGGCCTCGGCCTATGGCATCATTAACAACCATGGCGGCATCATTCAGGCCGGTAATGGACCCCAGGGCGGGGCGCTATTTACCCTGTTTCTTCCCGCCTCGGAGAAGGCCGCCCTTCAGGAGCGGAGGCTTCCCGATGAATTTCTACTGGGTTCTGAGACCATTCTTCTGGTTGATGATGAGGAGATGGTGCTGGATTTGACCAGCGAAATGCTGCAACGGCTGGGATACACGATTTTCAGTGCCACCTCGGGTGCCGAGGCCTTGAAGATTTACCGCGAGCATCAGGGTCGGATTGATCTGGTGATTTTTGATATGATCATGCCCGGCATGGGTGGGGCTGAAGTTTTCCAGCGGCTGAAAGCCATGGATAACGGCATTAAGGCCTTGCTGTCGACGGGCTACAGCCTCGCCGACCAGGCCGCCGAAATTCTCAACCAAGGCTGCCAGGGTTTTATTCAGAAGCCCTTTACGCTCCTTGCTATCTCAAGGAAGCTCCGCGAACTGCTCGATTAGGCTCGGCTTCTTCTCACTTTTTTCCTGCGTAAACGACCACGAAGTTCCCCTCCGCGTTGAAATCTTGCTGCCTCCTCCTTCCTCTTGGGTTGCAACGTATGCGCGCATGAAGCGAGCTGAAAGAAATGTATCGGTGAAGGGATGCGTCCTTTTGGTTCCGGCAGGGGGGATTCGCTGCGGTGGATTTTTTACTGACTGATCGAAAATTCTTCAAACACTGTCTGGATGGGGATGGCAAAGCCGATGCCCTGCGTGTTCTGGATGATCATGGTGTTAACGCCATGCACCAGGCCGCGCTCGTCAATCAAGGGGCCGCCGCTGTTGCCGGGGTTGATCGGTGCATCGGTCTGTAAATACACTTCTTTGCTTTCCTCATGTTGCCGATAACCGGAAAAAACGCCGGCGGTTACTGTATTGCGCAGTCCGACCGGGTTGCCGATGGTATAGACCTTGTCGCCCTGCTGCAGGCCGCTGTTTTTGGGCGCTGGCTTCAGGATCGATGCCTTGGCCGAATAGATCGATAACAGTGCCAGATCCCGTTTGGTGCTGACCTGGGAGGACTGGGCGGTATACTCACTGCCGTCGGCGAGAAATATTTTGATGTTTGAATTCAAAATGGGCCGTTCCATATCTTGCAGGCGGGCTTCGCTCTCCGCTTGAGCAGGCAACACCCGGGTGAGTTCTTTTTCTCTTTCCTGAATGATGATAATCAGTTGGCGGCGGCTCGGTCCGTCTTCCATCTGCTGCAGCCGGCGGCGCAGTTCAGCCATCTTTTCTTGCTCAAGGCTTATCAATTTTCGGCCGGTTTCGACCTGGTGCCGGATCTCATCCAGCTGGCTCCGGTCGGGTGCCACCACATGCTTATTGGTGACGATATAGTTGTCGGCAATAAAGAAACCAGAGCCCTTGCCCCAGGGGGTTTCGATGGCCACAGTCCCGTTTTTGGCATGCTCAATTGGGCTGCCTATGCTCATTGTCGGTGCTGGTACGACGGCGTTTTGCTGCGGCTGTTGTAAGGCTTTTGGGGTTGGGGAGGTCCCCGTTGCGGCCACCTCGACGGCGACGGGCGCGGGTGGGGGGCTGTGTTTGCCGCCACCGGCAAAGTAGTAGGTCAGCCCTGCGGTGAGGGCGACCAGGGCAAGGGAGGAGGCAATTCGTGACATCGATCCGCCACCTTTTGCTTGGTGAGCGCTCTGCTCGGTCCCCTCTTCTTTGTTGCGATCCTGGACACGTTCAAACTTGCGAAAGAGCAAACCGCAGGCCTCGCACTCCACCGGGTTGGTCTGCGGGTGGGAACATTTCGGACAACGAAGCATCTCGGGAACTTTTTCTGTCATGGTGTCATACCGGTGCAAAAGGAATAAAGCCGGGCGGCTTTTGTCGCCAGCCGCATTGTGCCTATCATAGCAGCACAAGAGTGGTGAAACAATGGCGGTGCTATTTTATTAAAGACGAAAATAATGTGCCTCGTATCCGCAAATGCTGTACATCAGAGGATGTCATTTTTTAGCAGCGCGCAAGTCAACAAAAAGAGGAAACTGTGCATATCTGGGTTGATGCCGATGCCTGTCCCAAGGTGATCAAAGAGATTCTTTTTCGCGCCGCCGAGCGTACCGGAGTGGCCATGACCCTGGTGGCCAACCAGCAGATGGCTACACCGCGACTCAAAAATATCCGATCACTGCGGGTTGCGGCTGGATTTGACGTGGCAGACAATGAAATCGTCAAACGGCTGGTAGCCGGAGACCTGGTGATTACCGCCGATATTCCGCTGGCGGCTCTGGTCATTGCCAAGGGCGGCTACGGGCTCAATCCCCGTGGCGAACTCTACACCACGGAAAATGTGCAGGCGCGGCTCAACATGCGCGACTTCATGGACAGCCTCCGAGCAAGCGGGGTGGAAACCGGTGGTCCGGCATCGTTTAACCAGAGCGACCGGCAGTCGTTTGCCAATCAGCTCGACAGATTTCTCTCCGTCCATTTCCGGCGGATTGCCACGTAAGGGGCTCCTTCGTCGGAGAACCTTGCGGCACGTCGCGGCTACCTTCTTGTTATTCTTTCACAAAAATTACCTCGGCTTTGCTTGACAACCGGTCCTGCTGCTTTATGGTATGCGCCGTGAATTACACGTAGGGACCGCCCGCGTATTGTTGTGTGCGTGTCATTTGCATCCTGCCCCTTCGTCTGGCCCTCTTCCTTTCTGTTGGGGATTTTTGCATCCCTACCTTTTTCTCTCCAGACAGCCCGGGTGACAGGCCGCCGCCTGCCCCTGCCTGATGCTTCCTTGGCTTTTGTCGTCATCCCCTGTGGTGGCTTTGTTTAATCAGGAGATCGTCCATGATCCATGTACACAATCTGACCAGAACCTATGGGCCGCTGCACGCGGTCGATAACGTTTCTTTCACAATCGGACCCGGGGAGATCGTCGGCCTGCTCGGTCATAACGGCGCCGGTAAAACCACGATCATGAAGATGTTGACCGGCTTCCTCGAGCCGACCAGCGGCATTATCACCATCGATAACCTGGAGATGAGCACTGATCGCCGGGCCATTCAGGCCATGATCGGTTATCTCCCGGAGAATTGTCCGGTCTATCTCGACATGACGGTAGCCGGGTATCTCGAATACCTCGCCACCCTGCACGGAGTTCCTGCTGACCGGATCGGAACCCTGCTGCGCGAAACCCTGGAGCGGACCGCGCTCCTCGATAAAGCGACCCAGGTGATCGGGACCCTGTCACGCGGGTATCGGCAGCGGGTCGGGGTGGCTCAGGCCATCCTCCACCGACCGCGGATCGTCATCCTCGACGAACCCACCAACGGTCTTGACCCCACCCAGATCCAGCACATGCGCACCCTGATCAAGGAGTTGGCCCAAGAGGCGACCCTGATCATCTCCACTCATATCCTCCAGGAGGTCCAGGCGGTCTGTGACCGGGCGATTATCATCCAGCACGGCCGTAAGGCCCTGGACGCAAGCCTTGCTGAACTTGGTGCCGGGCAGCGCCTGCTGGTCACCACCGAGGATCGTGAGGAGGCCGCTGCCCTGCTGCGCAGCCTGGACGAGATTAGCCGGGTTGATTGTCTGCCCGCTGACAACGGCCAGGCCTGTTTTGCCCTGACCGGGGTGCGATCGGCCCGTGAACTGGCCCCCATGGTCGCTAGCGCTGTCATCGGTTGGGGCTGGAAGCTCTACGGCCTGGAGCCCGAGTCGCGTAATCTCGAGAAAATTTTTAGTGAAATCAACTCGGCTACCGGGAGGGAACAATGAATACCTTGAGCAGGGTTGCCCGCAAAGAACTGGCTGGTTTTTTCGCCACGCCGGCTGCCTTCATCTTTTTCGGCGCCTTTCTGGTTGCCACCCTTTTTATCTTTTTCTGGGTCGAGACCTTTTTCAGCCGCAATATTGCCGATGTCCGGCCGATGTTTGAGTGGATGCCGCTGCTGCTGATCTTTCTCTCGGCAGCGATCACCATGCGGGTCTGGTCCGAGGAGCACCGGGCCGGGACCCTGGAGGCGCTGTTGACCGCGCCGGTCAGCCTGCCGGTTCTGGTGGGCGGAAAATTCCTCGCCTGCCTCACCCTGGTCGGCATCGGTCTGTTGCTTACCCTGCCGCTGCCCATAACGGTCGGCGTTCTCGGGCAACTGGATTGGGGACCGGTGTTTGGCGGCTATCTGGCGAGCCTTGTTCTTGCCGGGGCCTACCTTGCCATCGGTCTTTTTATCAGCGCTCAATGCAACAGTCAGATTGTCAGCCTGATTGTGACCACCCTGGTCTGCAGCCTGCTCTATCTGCTCGGCTCCGATACGCTTACCGGTTTCTTCGGCAATCGGGGCGGGGAACTGCTCAAGATGCTCGGTGCGGGGAGCCGTTTTGCCGCCATCACCCGGGGGGTGATCGATCTGCGCGATCTCTATTACTGCGTAAGCCTGGTCGGCATTTTCCTTACCCTCAATGTCTACAGCCTGGAGCGGCAGCGTTGGGCGGGAAACCCGGTCAATCCGGTCCATCGGCGCTGGGGATTGTTGACCCTGCTGCTGGTGCTCAATTGTCTGCTGGCCAACCTCTGGCTCGCCCCCATCGGCACCCTGCGTGCCGATCTGACCGCAGGCCGGATGTATTCGATCTCTCCGGCAACCCGTTCCTATCTGGGCCGTTTGCAGGAACCGTTGCTGATCCGGGGCTATTTTTCGGCCCAAACCCATCCGCTCCTTGCTCCCCTGCAGCCGCAACTGCGCGATCTCCTTCGGGAGTATGAAGTGGCCGGTCAGGGGCGGGTCAAGGTCGAGTTCGTCGATCCCCAGGAAAAACCCGAGTTGGAACAGGAGGCTGGCGAGAAGTACGGCATTCGTCCGGTTCCCTTCCAGACCGCCTCCCGCTACCAGACTGCGGTCACCAACTCGTATTTTGATATCCTCATTAAATATGGGGATGAGTTTGTCACCCTCGGTTTTCAGGATTTGATCGAGGTCAAGAGCGAGAGCGACACCAAGATGGAGGTGGCCCTGCGCAATCCCGAGCACGACCTCACCCGGGCGATTAAGAAGGTGTTGTACAGCTACCAGGGAGGCGGCAATCTCTTTGCCGGCATCAATGCTCCCGTGGTTTTTAACGGCTATTTTTCCCCTGACGCCAAACTGCCGCAGCACCTGGTTGAACTGAAAAAGACCCTGGATACCGTGCTGCAGGATCTTGAAAAACAGGGCGGCGACAAATTTTCCTTTAGCCTGAGCGATCCCGAGGCCGAGGGCGGCGAGCTCGCCACCCGCCTGGGTAAGGAGTTCGGCATGCAGCCCATGGTGGCGGGCCTGATGTCTCCTGAGACCTTCTGGTTTTATATGACGCTGGAGAGCGGCGGTCAGGCGGTGCAGGTGGCATTGCCCGCCGAGTTGGACAAGACTGCCCTGAAGACAGCCATCGAGGCCTCGCTGAAACGGTTTTCCAAGGGAATGCTCAAGACGGTCGCTCTTTTTACACCGCAGGCGAGCCCGTCCATGGAGCAGATGGGTATGGCGGGGCAGGGCAAGACCTTTCAATTACTCTCCCGCTTTGCCGAGCAGGAACACCGGGTGAAGCCGGTGGATCTGAGCAATGGGCAGGTCGATGCCGAGGCGGATATCCTGGTGGTGGTTTCTCCAGAAAATTTGGTTGATCAACAAGTGTTTGCCATCGATCAATTTCTGATGCAGGGCGGCACCGTGGTCCTGGCCACCTCTCCCTTTGATATCAACCTCCAGGGCAAGTTGGATGTCAGCGTCAAGAAAAGCGGTCTGGCCGACTGGCTGGGCGGATACGGCATCTCCCTGGGACAGACCATGGTCCTAGATCCGCAGAATGCCGCCTTCCCGGTGCCGGTGGAACGGCAAGCCGGTGGCTTTACCGTGCAGGAAACCCATCTGATCAATTATCCCTATTTTGTTGATATCCGCAGTGACGGTATGAACCGGAGCAGCGGCCTGGTCACCGGTATTGATCAGTTATCCATGACTTGGGCCTCGCCGGTCATCGTGGCGCCGGAGAAAAATAAGGATCGGCAGGTGGTTCGCCTGCTGGAAAGCTCACCAGGGGCCTGGCAATCGGATTCGCTTACCATTCAGCCGGATTTCAATCGTTACGGCGAGTCCGGTTTCCCCCAGGGCCAGGCCACCGGTCGTCAGTTGCTGGCGGTGATGGTTGAGGGCACCTTCGATTCGTGGTTCAAGGGCAAGAGCTCACCGCTGATTGAGGAGGCCCGCAAGCAGCAGGCGAAGAGGGAGGAGCAGGAGAAAGCGGCAAAGGAAGAGGCCGCAAACGGCCCCGGCGAGGAGGGGAAAGCCGAGTCCCCTGAAAAAGCACCCGAGGTGATCGGCCGGGTGCTGGAGCGGTCACCGGATTCGGCCCGGATTATCCTGCTGGCCTCCAATACCTTCCTGGCCGATACCAGCCTGGAACTTGCCTCTGGCGCAGGCGGTACCCGCTATCTTAATCCCCTGCAACTGGTGGCCAACTGCATCGACTGGTCGCTGGAGGATCGCGACCTGCTCAGCATTCGCGGCCGCGGCCATTTTGCCCGCACGCTGTTGCCGCTGAGCAAGGAAGGGCGGATGCTCTGGGAATATCTCAATTACGGATTTGCGGCCTTGGGTCTGCTGACCGTCTGGGGCATTTGGCGTTTCCTTCGGGCAAGGGCGCGCAAGCGCGAACTCGTGCTGCTCTCCGGGAGGGCCTGACCATGAAGAAACTGATAGGTATTTGTGTGATTCTGCTTCTGGTGCAGACCGGGTTGGTGGTGTTGACCCATTTTCATGGCCCTTCGCAATCACAGCCCAACAAGGGGCCGCTCCTGCAGATTGCCGTAGCCGAGATCAACGAATTGCTCCTGGAGGATGGCGAGGGGCATAAGGTGCTGCTGCAAAAGGAAAAGGAGCAGTGGCAGCTGCCGGTGTTAGCCTCGTTTCCGGCGGATACCGTTCGGATAGAGGAGCTGATGGGTCGGCTTGCAGGGCTGCAGCGGGGTTGGCCCGAGGCCACCACCGCCGAGGCGGCGACTCGTTTTAAGGTGGCAGCCGACCGTTTTGAGCGGAAATTGACAGTTCGCAAAGGAGGCGCCACTCTTGCGGTGATCTATTTCGGCAGTTCACCAGGGATGCGCAAAATCTACTTTCGGGTTGATGGCGATCCTGAGATCCATACCCTTGCTCTGGCGCAGCACGAGTTGGAAGTGCGGGCCGATGCCTGGATCGACACCCGGGTGTTGCATCTCAAGCCTGAGCAGGTGCTGCGGGTCGATCTGCCCGGTGTGCAGCTGGTGCGCCAGGGAGAGGGCCTGCAACCGGCTGATCTGGCGGCCAATGAGGAGGTTGCCAAAGACGGGCGCGATGCCCTGGTCAAACGGCTCACTGCCTTGTCGATCAGCTCGGTGCTCGGTAAGGAAAGCAAGCCCGAATATGGTCTGGACACCCCGGTGCTGCGCTATAGCCTCGAGCTGGAGGGTGGTGAAAAATTCGAGTATGTCTTTGGCCAACCGCCCAAGCCCGAGGCCAAGGAGCCCCAGGCACAGATGGCGGAGGCCGAAGCCTACGTGCTCCGAGTGACGAACCGCGACCAGCTGTTTCGGGTGGACGGCTGGCAGGTCGATGCGATCCGGAACGTCAACCGCGCAACCTTGGTGCGCCCCCATGAACAGGTGCAGGCTGGGGCAGGGCAGGCACCACCACCGGCCGCGCCGACGGAGCAACCGCAATAAGGGCCGCGCCCTCTGCCTTTGCTCGCTGATTGACCAAGGAGACCCGCGCAATGATCCGAGCCCGAGGTAATGCTGCGTCCAGCCGCCATCAGCCACCACCTGTCAGGCGCGGGGTGGTGCGTTGGATTGTGGGTTTGCGGCCCGTGCGGCGACTTTTCATTGTGCTGGTAATCGGTTTGGTGAGTCTTGTCCTGGGGATTCTCAGTCTGCGCTGGCTTCCGCCCCCCGGCAGCGCCTTTATGCTCATCCGTCAATTCGAGCGCCTCATGCCCGGCAGCGTGGTGCCGCCGATTCAGTATACCTGGGTGGGCCGCGAGCGGATCAGTCCCTTCATGGCGTTGGCGGTCATTGCCGCCGAGGATCAGCGTTTTCCCGACCACTGGGGTTTTGATTTCACCGCGATCAGCCGGGCGGTTGAGTTCAACACACACTCCGTGAAGACTCGCGGCGCCAGCACCCTCAGCCAGCAGACCGCGAAAAATCTTTTTCTTTGGGGCGGACGCAGCTATCTGCGCAAGGGGTTGGAGGCCGGGCTGACCCTCTGCCTGGAACTGTTGTGGTCCAAGGAGCGTATCCTTGAAGTCTATCTCAACATTGCTGAGTTCGGGGATGGCATCTATGGCGTCCATGCCGCTGCCGCCCGATTTTTTGGCAAAACCCCGGCACAATTGAGTCGCCATGAGGCCGCTCTCCTGGCCGCAGTACTTCCCAGTCCCCGTCGTTTGCATGTTGACCGGCCCTCAGTGTATCTGCAGTCCCGGGCCAGCTGGATTGTCTCCCACATGGGGAAACTCGGCGGCACTCGTTTCCTCGATCAATTGTAAGCCCGACCTTCGTTACCCCCTCAGCAGAGTACCTTGGATATTAGGCCCACCAGCCCAAGGTTGCCGCCATCAAGATCAGATAGCGCAGGATCTTGGCGGATCCGGCGATCACCAGGAAGATCCAGAACGATTCCCGCATCACTCCCGCAACCACGGTCAGCGGATCACCGATCACCGGCATCCAGCAGAGCAGCAGGGACCAGCGGCCGTAGCGTTGATACCAGGACTGGGCTTGGTTCAGCCGTGCCTCGTTCGCTGGAAACCAGCGACGATGGCGAAAATGCTCGATCGATCGGCCCAGCCACCAGTTGAGCACCGCGCCCAGGACGTTGCCGCAACTCGCCACCGTCAACAGCCAGAGGGCCGGATACTTCCCGGTCAGCAGCAGGCCGACCAGGACCGCCTCCGACTGCATCGGCACGATGGTGGCGGCCAGGAGTGCGGCCATGAACAGACCGGCATAAACGGAAAAATCGATCATCAACAGGATCCTTTGGATGATGCGCAGAGCGCACCCGCAATTTCACAGCAAGAGACGGATTCGGTTATTCCCCGCCTCTATATCCTCTCAGCTCTGTAAACAGGCAGGCCGTCGCACTCGACGGGTGAGGTCTTGGCGCTTCACGGACTGACAAGGTACACAATATTCCTTTCATGTGACAGGAAAGATGTAACCCTTTCCCGGCAAGCACGTTATGAAAAGGAGCATGGATATATTCCGTAAATTTTATACCGACAATGGTGAACGCCTCTTTGGTTATCTTCTCCGCAAATCGGGCAACGCTCCTCTGGCTGCCGATCTTGTCCAGGAGAGCTTTACCCGGTATCTTGAGCGCTACCGCCATCGGGAATTGAGCCTCGCGCTGCTGTTTACCATTGGCCGGAATCTTTTCTTCGATCACGTCCGCAAACAGAGGTATGAGGTTGAATTGGAGGATGTACCCGATGGCCGAGCGGGGGATCAGGAACATGCCTATATTGTTCGTGAAGAATCGATGCGGATGCTCGCCGCCCTGCAGGAACTTGATGAAGAGGACCGGGATATCCTGGCCCTGGTGGTCAGCAGCGGTTTGACCTACGCAGCCATTGCCGAAATCAGGGGCTGCAGTGAGGGCAATATCAAAGTCAGGGTCCATCGGGCCCGGCAAAAACTCAGGCAACTCATACCAGAGGCGTCTCTATGAAAGACTATCTGATCAGTCTCTATATTGATAACGAACTCGATCTTGACGAAAAGATCACCTTTGTCGAAACCGTCCACAGCGACCGTGCTTTCACCGATGAAACCGTGGGACTGCTCAAACAGGAACTGCGGCTCCGGTTCAATCCTGTTGTTCGACTGCCCGCAGCCCCAGTGATCCACGACCTGCCGGCATCCCGGTGGAACTTGTTTTCCTTCTGGCTGAAACCCCTTGCCGGTTTTGCGGCCGCCCTCCTGCTGGTGTTCCTGTTCACCTTGCAGCATCCGTTGCCAACCCTCCCCCAGGAACAACCGCACCGCTTTGTCATTTATCTGCCCGAAACCACCCAGGCCCGGATTGTCGGTACCTTTACCGGCTGGAAACCGGTGCTGATGGAGCCGGTCGGTACCAGCGGCTACTGGACTTTAACCCTTAAGGTCCCTGCGGGCGAACATCGCTACAGTTATCTGGTTGAAGAGGGCCGGCAGATGGCCGACCCAACCGTGGCAATCAGGGAACAGGATGATTTTGGTGGGGAAAATTCAGTGATCGAGGTCCAGGTGGCTGCGATATGATCAGGGTGGGTGCAGCGATTTTCCTGGTCTGCGGGCTCCTCGGATGCACCGCCAGGACGCATTATGTGACCATAGAGGCCCAGACCGTTACCCTCTCGCTCCAAGCCCCGCAGGCATCAAAGGTGCAATTCGCTTCTTCGCTCGATACCTTTGTCCTGCATGAAGCCACCCGGAGCAACGATGGCTCCTGGAAGGTTGCGGGCCAGGGGAACAGGGAGTTTCGCTATTTTTATCTGGTCGACGGCAAGGTTTTTCTTCCGGACTGTCGTTTCAGGGAAGCCGATGACTTCGGATCAGCCAATTGCAGATATCTCCCCGAGGTAGGAAGGCGTGATGAGCACTGAACTTGATTATACGGGAATAAGCGCATACAGAAGAGGACCTATGTATCAAAGGATACTGTCGTTCATAGTGGTGGTGTTGCTGATGGTAACGGCGAACGGCCAGGGTAGTGAGGGCCAGGTGGCCGTGTCCTCGGCGCACATACAGGCGGTCGAGAACACGCTCGTCCGGGCTGGCTTGGCGGAAGCAGAGGCTGCCCGCCTTGTCGGGGGGATGGTCGCCGCCGATTTCACCGCTGAGCAGATGACTCGGGTCGAGCAGCAGATGCAGGCGGCCGGTGCAAACACTGCGGCACGAGCTGCCATCACCGGCAAGGTCCATGAGGGCATCGCCAAGCACGTCGGGCCTGAGGCTATTACCCAGGCAGCGATCAAAGTGCGCGAGCGGCATGAACTGGCAATGCATCTGGCAGAGCAGGTGACTCCAGGGCAACCTGCGGCGCTAGGTGGGCTTGTGGCCGATGCCCTGACCTCGGGGCTCACTCGTCAGGATACCGAAAAGGTGGTTGCTGCCTTGCAGGCCAGGGCACAGGCGCTGGGCAAGGATCGTTTGCCTGGCCTTGCCACCGAGACCCTGACGACCTCCCGCGATATAGTACGCTTGGGTGTATCTTCCCCGACCACGGCCACCCTTGTGCAGACCGCATTAGTGAAAGGGTTTGATGAGACCGCGATGCAGACGCTGCGCCAGAGTTTCAACGAGCAGCGGATGCAGCCTAGTATGGAACAGGTCGCCCAGAGATACCTCCAGGCCATCGAAAAGGGTGTCGCTGCCGGGGATTTATCCCGATATGGCGCAGCCTCCGGTGGAGCTGGCGAGAAAAACACCAGCCAAGGCGTGGCGGGAAACGCAGGTGCCCCAGGGGGGAGTTCTTCCGGCAGCGGGGGGAGCGGCGGCTCCGGTGGCTCCGGTAGCTCCGGTAGCGGTAGTGGTTCTGGTGGAGGTAGTGGCTCGGGTGGTGGCTCCGGATCAGGTGGGTCGGGTGGTGGATCTGGTGGTGGATCCGGCTCTGGTGGCTCGGGTGGCGGTAGTGGCTCTGGCGGATCGGGAGGCTCTGGCTCTGGTGGCCGGGGTGGTCGGGGCGGTCGCTAGTACCCCTTGTAATCCCTCTCCTTGCCTGACGCCTTGGCCTGCGCTATAAAGAGGCAAGATAAGTCCCTCACCGCGCCACAATCTGCCACCTTTGGTAAAGGAGATTACTTGGCTCAGCCGTTCCCGCCCCTGAAGGCATTGCAAACCCGCCTCGCGCGAAGATTCCGTAAGCAGCAGGAGTTCGCTGTCGGGTATTCCCCTCTCTATACCCGTCTGTTCGGGTTGCTGGCGGACTGGCTGACAGCGGATCCGCAATCTGATCCTCTGGTAGAGTGGCTGCTGAGGGCCGGTGCAACCCGCGCAACATTCGACGTGCCGCTGCTGCTCCTGGCCGGGCTGCATCGGGATGTCTTGAGCGGAGAGGGCGAAGTCGCGTCTTTGGCAGACTATTATCCGACAGTGGGCGGGACCCGGCTGCCTGAGGACGGCGAACTGGCCGGTGCGCTCCGCGCTGCGATTCTCGCCCGCAAAAATCAACTCGCTGATTTTCTTAGCACAGCAACCGTGCAGACCAACGAAACCGCCCGGGGGCTCTGCTGGCTGCTGCCGGTCTTTTTTTCCGGCTGGCCGGCCATCCATTTGGTTGATCTTGGTGCCAGTGCCGGGCTCAATCTGGTGGCGGACCAGCGCAGCTACCGCCTGACTGCGGGAGACGCGGGTAGGGCGGTGCTTGATCTCGGCTGCGCCGAGCCCATTCAGTTTGTCGTTGCCGGTCAAGGGGTAGTGCCTCTGCCGCCAGCGCAGCATAGTCTGCCTGCCATCCTCTCCCGCCTTGGTTGCGATCTGGCTCCTTTTTCGCTGTCCACACCTCGGGACGAACAGACCTTGGCCGCATTTGTCTGGGGCGATCAGCTCAGACGTCTGGCTCTGTTGCGCCAGGGAATCGCAGCCCTGCATCGCATCAGGACAACCTCTGCCTCGGTCCAACTCCATCCCGCCGATCTGCCCGCTGATCTGCCTCGATTTCTCGAGGAGCGGATTACGCCCTTCCGCGATGCGCCTATTGTTGTGTATAATACCTACTTGACCACCTATCTCCATGACAGGGGTGCATCCCTGCTGCCACAACTGGCGGCCTGGGCATCCGAGCAATCGCAGCCGGTGCTTTGGCTGCAGTGGGAGACCCTCTGGCAGGGGCCGCCGCCCCCTGATTTTGGTTGGGTGGGATGGACCGCTGATCTGTGGCGGGATGGCCGCCACTTTCACTGGCATCTGGCTTGGGCCCATCCCCATGGGACCCATATCCAATGGTTACCAGACATCGCCGCCTGGGCCGATTTTTGGCGGGATCAGTCGCACTGAGCAAGGTTTGGATAGGTTTGGAAGCTTTTGCGAGGTCGGTTTGCCGTGTGCCCTCTGGTGCTTTGGACACAAGACTGGTACAAAGATTACAAAGAAGATCTGATCGAGAGTGGTTTGGCTGTTTCATCATTGCAAGGTGAGGTGCCTGCATGAACCTGAAGGATGTGTTGTCGGATCTGCGTCGCCGCGATCACAAACCGGTGCTGGGCGCCCTGCAGATTCTCAAATTCATTGGGCCGGGATTATTGGTGACCGTGGGGTTTATTGATCCGGGCAATTGGGCGGCCAACATTGCGGCCGGTGCGGATTACGGCTATGAATTGTTATGGATGGTAACCCTTTCCACTGTGATGCTGGTTATCCTCCAGCATAATGTGGCCCACCTTGGGATTGCTTCCGGGCTCTGCCTTTCCGAGGCGGCCCAAAAATATGCTCCGCCTTGGGCAAGTCGTATTGTTCTTGGGTCCGCCATGCTGGCCTCGATATCGACCTCTTTGGCTGAAATTCTCGGCGGGGCTATTGCCCTGAATATGCTGTTTGCCATCCCCATACCTGCAGGAGCCCTTCTGGTCGTTCTTTTTGTCGGGGTGATGCTGTTTACCAACTCCTACCGGGCCATTGAAAAAATCATCATCGGCTTTGTTTCGGTGATCGGGCTGTCGTTTCTCTATGAATTGACCCTGGTCGATATCGACTGGGTCCGAGCCGGGGTGGCCTGGGTAAAGCCCAGCCTGCCCGAAGGCAGCATGGTGATAGTTATGAGCGTGCTCGGCGCGGTGGTTATGCCCCATAATCTGTTTTTACACAGCGAGATCATCCAGAGCCGGCAATGGAATCGTGAAGACCCGGTGATAATCAAAAAAGAATTGGATTTTGAGTTTCTCGACACCCTGTTCAGTATGCTGGTCGGTTGGGCGATCAACAGCGCCATTATTCTGCTGGCGGCCACTACTTTTTTCAAGACCAACACCCCGGTGCATGAATTGGAGCAGGCGCAGAGTCTGCTGACGCCCCTGCTGGGCAATAACGCCGGGGTTGTTTTTGCAGTGGCCCTGCTCTTTGCCGGCGGTGCCTCCACCATCACCTCGGCCATGGCCGGTGGCTCAATCTTTGCCGGAATCTTCGATGAGCCCTACGATATCAAGGACAGTCACTCACGTCTTGGGGTCCTTATCTCGGTTGTTGGTGCTTTTCTGATCCTGCTGCTGATTGGCAATGCCTTCAAGGCCCTGATTATTTCGCAGATGATGTTGAGCATCCAACTGCCCTTTACCATCTGCATGCAGGTGTATCTGACCTCCTCGCCCCGGGTGATGGGCAAATACGCCAACCCTCTTGGCACTAAGATCATGCTGTGGGCCATCACTGCGGTGGTCTCAGGGTTGAATGTGTTGCTCTTTATCAGTTTTTTCCAGTGATCGAGAGGATCGGCTACCGGGCGCTTCCATCAAAGGGCAGGAGGGTTTATGCTGTACAGGGCGGAGATTGATGGTTTCGCAAAAAGTCGATTTCTGTCATTTCGAGAAGCAAGGCGACGAGAAATTTTTCAATAATTTGAAAGAGTTTTCGCTACGCTCGAAATGAAGAAACAGATGTTTATTCCCATCTTGCGCGTTCATCAAAATTGCCACGGGCTTTGATCTTCGCAAGAAAGGGGACGCCAGAAATCGAGACACCCTTGCTGTGCGAGGTTGTGCGAGCCAAACCAAGCATTCTACTTGTTGCGGAGATCATTGAGTTGAAACGAGGTGCAGCGGCGGGGCCACCAAAAAGGAAGGGGTGGGGTGAGAGGATAAAAAAAATCCCCGGCCAGAGTCTGACCGGGGATAGCAAGCTAACCTAAACGAATTCTATCTACTACTTAGAATTTGATACGGAAAGAAGCTACGATATTGTGACCATTAATGGCATCAGCAACGTCGTTATCGGCAACACCCAGATACTCATAACCAAGATCAGCAGCCATTTGATCAGTGAAGTTATAAGTTACACCAAGGCCTGCTTTGTAGGCAAAAGCGTAGTTGTTATCATCGGTGTGACCCCATACCTCAGAATAGGCAGACCCATCGGTCCCCACTACTGAATATGTAGCGGTGGCATCCATGTTGTATTTGGCAACGCCAAGACCGGCCATGGCGTATACTGAGAAGGCGTCAGCAACCGGCAACTCGTAATATCCGTTGACCATGACGGTCGATACATTGAGATCGCCTGTCAATTTATCTTTCCAAGTATAATTGGCAGTCTCTCCAACATAAGAACCGCTACCAAGGGTTTTGTCATCCAGATCGGTTGCCTGCATGGCCAACTCGATCTCTGCGCGGAACTCACCGAATTGACGACCAAAGGCTAATGCACCACCCCAACCGATATCGGAATCTACGTCAGGCGTGCCATATCCTTCAATACTCATCTCTTGGTTCATCCAAGCAGCACGTACACCAATTCTGGCATACCAAGGATCGTAGGCATTTTTCTCAAGGGTGGTAATGCGTCCCTCATGGTTTTCCAACTGCTTGCCATGGGCACCCAACAGCTCATTCTGCTGTGCCTGTGAGGAGTTCAGATCGTCGATCTGACCCTGACATGCTTCCGGGCATCCTGCAGCTTGTTTCTTACCAGGTCCACCTGCCAATGCTACGCTTGCGGTCAGTACTAATGCTGAAACAGCAAGTACACTCAATACTTTTTTCATATCTTTCTCCTTCTTTGAGACTTTATGAACACCTGGGCGAAATTGCCCAAAAAAAAACTAACCACTCCCCGATGCAAGGTTTTTTTAAATATTTAAAAAGGCACCCTGTATCATGTTGATCAAAATATAACAAATCAAAATGAGGATTGCAATATCCTTTGACGAAAAAATACAAAATTTTGAACATGAAAGGTGTCGTTTTTAACTAAATATTCGTTTTTTCAATATATAATTAAAAAATAAAAATTTGCACCGTTGTCTTGAAATGCCTTGCGGCGCGCTGCGGAACAAGCCTAAACCGTGATTATGCATCATGTCGACCCCCGTATGCTCTGTAATCAGCGCCCATGCGACAGCTTTGCACTGAATGTATCGTTTTTTATACGACCCTCGTTGCAAGCATCTTGACGATGCGGAGGCGTTCCGCTAGAAGGTGGCAGAGTGAGATGCTTTCGCTACGCGCGAATTGACAAAATCGATGTTTTCCCTTTTTTTGCGAGTTCCTCAAAAGTTGATGCATTCGCCAATAGCGCAACTTGGCGTTACTCCACTGTAGGCTTGGGTCCGGAGCCAATTGCAAAGCACTTGATTTCTCCTGTGCGCGAAGGACGATAATGGGCGACTCCAGGCTTTGTGCGTAGCTCTCTTTTTTTAGTCGTAGAGATTGCTGGACCAAGATACCACGAGGATTAACATGATACATTTAGGAATTGAACAGCTCTGTCGCTCATCGGTGGACGCCTTTACTGGAAAGCGGCTGGGGCTGCTGTGCAACCAAGCCTCCATCGACCATGGGTTTATTCATAGTCGCAATCTGCTTCGCCGGGCCTTTCCCGGCCAGCTCACCTGCCTTTTTTCGCCGCAGCACGGATTCTTCAGCGAAAAGCAGGATAATATGATCGAATCCGCCCACGGCCGTGACCTGGAAAGCGGCCTGCCAGTGTATTCGCTCTACGGTGAGACCCGGAAGCCTTATCCGTCCATGTTTGCGGGTATCGATGTCCTCTTGGTTGATCTGATTGATGTGGGCACCCGGGTCTACACCTTTATCTGGACCGTGGTTCATTGTCTTGAGGTGGCCAAGGAAACAGGTGTCAAGGTGGTGATCCTCGACCGGCCCAACCCCATCGGCGGTCATTTGGTTGAAGGAAATCTGCTCCAGGCGGATTGCGCCTCCTTTGTCGGCCGCTGCGCGATTCCCATGCGGCACGGTTTGACGCTTGGTGAGCTGGCCCTTTTCTGTAATCGTGAGCTGGCGATTGGTGCTGATCTTGAGGTCATCAGGATGAGCGGCTGGAAGCGAAACATGCTTTTTCCCGCCACCGGATACCCCTGGGTGTTTCCTTCCCCCAATATGCCATCGTTTATGACTGCCCTGGTCTACCCCGGTCAGGTCATCTGGGAGGGAACCAACGTCTCCGAGGCCAGGGGAACGACCTTGCCTTTTGAACTCTTTGGCGCGCCGTTTCTGGAGCATGGTGCAGTCCTTGATAGTCTGCGGTCCACGCCTCTCCCCGGTTGCTGCCTGCGGCCGCTCAGGTTCGAGCCGACCTCGGGGAAATGGATGGGGCAGAGCTGCAGTGGTTTTCAAATTCATGTTGTCGATCCTGAGAATTTCCGACCCTATCGAACCAGTCTTGCCCTGCTCCAGGCCATCCGCACCCTGTACCCCGGTGAGTTTGCCTACAAGGAGCCTCCCTATGAATATGAATTTGAGCGTCTGCCCATGGACTTGATTCTGGGCGATCGACAGGTTCGGGAGGACCTGGAAAATGGCGTGGCCATCATAGAGATTGAACACGGATGGCAGGAAGAACTGGAGGCGTACCGGCAACGCTGCCGCGCTGTTTTGCTTTACGACTAAAAGAAATTGCAGTAAGGTCTGGCCCCTGCAGTCAGCGGCTAAGGAAAAAGGAAAACATGGAACATCGGGGAACAACCTCGATTCCACCATGCAATCACTGTGTCTCCAGGAGTTTTTAAAACGTGTCTCGCGAATGTACCCTGCAGCAACTTGCTGATTTGGTGGAAGGCCGGGTGGAAGGTGATCCGCACCTCTTGGTTCGTGTGCTCAACGGCATCGAATATGCGCAGCCAGGGGAACTCACCTTCATCCTGGACAAGAAACAACTGCCGCTGCCGGCCAGCTGTCAAGCAGGCGCCTGCATTGTGCCCACCGGCGCCGGACCCCTTCCTATCCCGTCGATTGTCACCGATCAACCCTCGGTTGCCGCAGCCCGGATTCATGCCTTCCTGCTGGCTGAATCCTTTATGGCCCAGGGTGTTCACCCTTCAGCGGTGATTGGCAACGGTTGCACCATTCCGGAACAGATCAGTGTCGGACCCTTGGTCTGTTTGGGTGAGCGCGTGAGCCTAGGCGAACGTGTGACCATTCATCCCGGAGCGGTGATTGGCAGCGATACCGTGATCGGCGACGACAGTGTCATCCACGCCAATGTTACGGTGGCGGAACGCTGCACCCTCGGTAAACGGGTTATTCTCCACCATGGGGCGGTGATCGGCAGCGATGGTTTTGGTTTTGCCACCGATGCCCGGGGCAATCATTACAAAAAACCACAGGTCGGGACGGTGCGGATTGATGACGATGTCGAGATTGGCGCCAATTCCTGCGTTGACCGCGCTGCCTTTGGGGTCACCTGGGTTAAATCCGGGGTACGGATCGATAACCTAGTGATGGTGGGTCATAATGTCGTTGTCGGCGAAAACTCGATCCTGGTTGCCCAGGTCGGGATTGCCGGCAGTACCACCTTGGGGCGTAATGTCGTTATTGGGGCCATGACTGGGATTGCCGGCCACCTCCGCCTGGGTGATCAGGTCATGGCTGCGGCCATGAGCGGCATCCATAATAATCAACCCAATGGGGCTCTGCTTGGTGGCGCCCCTGCCTTTGAGGTGAAAAGTTGGGGACGGTGCACCGCTGTTTTCAGCCGCTTGCCGGAGATGGCTAAAGAATTGCGTCGCTTGAGAAAAGAGGTCGATCGGCTCGCCGGTTGCCTTGCATCCACGGAAGAACAACAGAGAGAAGAAAAATGACGGCTGAACACGACGTGCAATTGCCCATTGATATCAAGGGAATAATGGAACTTCTGCCGCACCGGTATCCCTTTATCCTGGTTGATCGGATCATCACCCTGGAAATAGGCAAGAGCATAACCGGGCTGAAAAATGTCTCCATGAATGAGCATTTCTTTCAGGGGCATTTTCCCAGCGAACCGGTGATGCCGGGGGTCTTGATTCTTGAGGGGATGGCCCAGGCCGGAGGCATCCTCGCCTGTCTGTCCAATCGCGAAATGATGGGCAGGTTGGTCTATTTCGCCGGTGTCGATAAGGCCCGGTTCCGCAAGGTGGTTCGTCCGGGCGACCAGTTGATTTTCAAGCTGGAGATGATCAAGCAGAAAAGTAAATTGACCAAAATGTACGGCAAGGCCTATGTTGATGATCAACTGGTCACCGAAGCCGAACTGATGGCGACCTTTGCCTGATTCTCACCTCCTCGTACCTCCAGGGCGGCGGCAGGTCAAGTCGCTCGTTTTGTTTTTTTACAGGATTGTTTCCCTATGAATATACACGCCACGGCGGTCATTGATCCCAGAGCGCAACTCGACAGTACCGTGATAGTCGAGCCTTATGCCGTTATTGACGGCCCGGTTATCATCGGCCCGGAAACCAGGATCGGCGCCCATGCTGTGGTTTCCGGCCACACCACCATCGGCGCCCGGAACTCCATCGGCTCCTTTACCTCTATTGGTGCCCCCCCCCAGGACAGTCATTACAAGGGGGAGCCCACGGAGTTGATCGTCGGCGACGACAACCTCTTCCGTGAATATGTTTCTATTCACCGCGGTACCGCCAAGGGCAACGGCAGAACGCTGATCGGCAACAAGAACATGATCATGGCGTACTGCCACATCGCCCACGACTGTATTATCACCGATCATGTGATCATGGCCAATTTAGCCACCCTGGCCGGCCACGTTGAAATCGGCAAGCACGCCAACCTTGGCGGGTTGGTAGCGGTGCATCAATTCTGCCGTATCGGTGATTATGCCTATGTCGGCGGCATGTCCGGCATTGGCCTTGATGTGCCCCCTTACGTGATTATGGAGGGCATCCGCAACCAGATGCGTATTGCCGGGATCAATAAAATCGGCCTGCGTCGTTCCGGCATGGACCGGGAGACCATTAAAAAGCTGGAAGAGGCTTTTAAGATTTTGTTCCGTTCACCCCAAATGCTGCTCAAGGATTCCCTGGCAATGCTGGAAGAAGAGATGAAGGAATGCTTGGAAGTGCAGTTGATGGTGGATTTTTTCCATTCCAGCAAACGCGGCGTGGTCAAGCGGACCATTGATGACTGATGGCACGGTGCAACCCGCCATTGGCCTGATCGCCGGTGGCGGTCAGTTTCCCCTACTCTTTGCCGAGGCGGCGCGGGCGCGGGGACGGCGCGTTGTCGCCATTGCGCACCTCAACGAGACCTCGAGTGAACTCGAAGAAAAGGTTGATATCACCTATTGGGTCAAGTTGGGGCAGCTAGGCAAGATCATTAACCATTTTCGCCGGGAAGGGGTTTCTGAGACCGTTTTTGCCGGCACCATCACTAAAACCCGAATTTTTCATGATGTCCTGCCGGATTTCAAAGGACTGACGCTGTGGAATAAGATCGACAACCGGCTCGATGACGCCATCCTGCGCGCGGTAGCCACGGCCCTCGAAGAGGAGGGTATCCAGGTCCTTGCCTCCACCTGCTATCTTGATCATCTCTTTTTCCCTCCGGGACTCCTCACCCGTAAAAAACCCTCGGCCAGTCAGATGGAAGACATCCGTTTTGGCTGGACCATAGCCCGTGCGGTCGGCAGACTCGATATCGGCCAGTGCGTGGTGGTCCGCGACCGTTCTGTGCTGGCGGTGGAAGCCATTGAAGGCACCGATGCCACGATTCGCAGGGGTGGTGAACTGGCTGGATCCGGGGCAGTGGTGGTTAAGGTAAAAAAGCCGGGCCAGGATTTTCGTTTTGACCTGCCGGCAACCGGTCCCAAGACCATCGAAACTCTTGTCGCGGTCAAGGGTGCGGTGCTGGCGGTGGAGGCCGGGCAATCGCTGCTCTTTGACAAGCAGACGATGCTCCGGGCGGCAGATCGCGCAGGTCTGGTGGTCATCGGCTTGAGCGCCGATGAGCAGGGAAATTTGATAGGTTGATGAGTGGACTGCCACCTCCGAGGGACGTTCACCCACCGGCAGAATGAAAGGGGCAATACGGCATGATAACCGGTGTAAGGGCCTGTTCTCAAATAACTTGGACAAAATTGCGCTCAGATTTGGGTCAGATTTGGTTGTGGCGACCAGCGCCAAACCGCAGGCGTAGCTGTGCTACGTCGAGGATTTTGCGCTTGAGCCGCAGCCAAAAATAGCCCGAAGATGAGATGCAAGATGTCCTAATTATTTGCGAACAGGCCCTAAGGAGTACAACGAGATGATACCATCGATACGGATTAATGATATCCTGCGGCAACAGCCGGTGGGCGACACGATTGATGTCAGCGGCTGGGTGCGGACCCGGCGCGATTCCGGCAGCCTCTCCTTTCTGGAAATCAACGATGGTTCCTGTCTAGCCAACCTGCAGGTGATTGCCGATGGTCGTCTTGGCAACTACGAAACCGAGATCAGCAAACTCAGTACCGGTTGCTCAGTGCGGGTTCAGGGGCAGTTGGTGGATTCACCGGCAAAAGGACAGGCCGTTGAGGTGCAGGCCGATGCCATCACCGTGATCGGCTGGGCAGATCCCGACACCTATCCCCTGCAGAAAAAACGGCACAGTTTCGAGTTTCTTCGCTCCCTTGCCCATCTCCGTTCCCGGACCAATGCCCTGGGGGCGGTCGCCAGAGTGCGCAGTACCCTCAGTTTCGCCATCCACCGTTTTTTTCATGAGCAGGGCTTTTTGCAGGTACATACCCCGGTCATCACCACCTCGGACTGTGAGGGGGCCGGTGAAATGTTCACGGTGACCGCTTTGGAACTCGCCCAACTGCAGGGAACAGAGCCGTTTGCCCATGACTTTTTCGGCAAACGTGCCGGGCTAACGGTCAGCGGCCAGCTGCAGGCCGAGATCTTTGCCCTTTCCCATGGCCGGGTCTATACCTTCGGCCCAACCTTCCGGGCAGAAAATTCCAATACCAGCAGGCATCTGGCCGAGTTCTGGATGCTGGAGCCGGAGATGGCCTTCTGCGACCTGGCTTGCAACATGCAGGTGGCCGAGACCCTGATCAAATATCTGGTGACTACCGCCTTGAGCGAATGCAGCGCGGATCTTGCCCTGTTTGAGCAATTCATCGCCAAGGGGCTGATGGCAAAATTGACCCAGGTCCGGGATCAGCCCTTTGTCCATCTGACCTACAGCCAAGCCATCTCCGAACTCGAACACTCGGGGCGGAGCTTTGATTTTCCGGTGCAGTGGGGCATTGATCTGCAGGCTGAGCATGAACGGTTTCTCTGTGAGGAGGTCGCCAAGGCGCCGGTGATCGTCACCCACTATCCGCAGGCGATCAAGCCTTTTTATATGCGCCTTGATGACGACGGCCGCACCGTGGCGGCCATGGATATTCTGGTCGCCGGTATTGGTGAGCTGGTTGGCGGCAGTCAGCGCGAGGATCGGCAGGAGGTTCTTGCCGCCCGAATGGCCGCAGCCGGGCTTGACCTCGACCAGTATGCCTGGTACTTGGATCTGCGTCGTTACGGCTCTGTGCCCCATTCCGGTTTTGGCCTGGGCTTTGAACGATTGGTGCAGTTCGTTACCGGCATGCAGAATATCCGCGATGTCATCCCCTTTCCGCGAACGCCGGGCAGTGCGCCTTGTTGATGCTTCTTTTATCCTTCCACCTCTTCTGTCTCAAGGAGTGCTGCCATCGCTGCGGTCACTGGTAATACCAACGGGCTCAAGCCCAAACAATTGCGGGATCTGGAGCGGCTTGCCCAGAAGAAGGGTCCACCCGAGGAGATCATCGGTCGGGAGACGGCCCGCAGCCTAGCGGCGATTTCAGCGGAACTCAACCGTCGGATCGGCGTGCTCATCCACCGTTCCGGCCAGATTGAAGCCGTGGTGGTCGGCGATTATGACCGTATCACCATTCCGGCCCTGGCCAATGTCGGCACCGCCGGCGGACGTTTGCGCGGTTTGCGCTGTGTCCATACGGTGCTGGGCGGTGCAACGATCAATGAAGAAGATATCATGGATCTGGCCTGCCTTCGCCTTGATTTGATGGCGGTTTTGACGATCCGGGAAGGGTTGCCGGACCTGCTGCATGCGGTCCATCTCATTCCCCGCCAAATTGATGGTCGCGACTGGGCGACGCTGGCCCCGGTGCATCCCGCCAATCAGCAGCAGTCCTGCATTGAGTTGATCGAGGCCCTGGAAGAAGAATTTGTCCGGGCCCGTCCGGTCCGCGATGTTGATCAGGGCAAGGACCGGGCGCTCCTCGTTTCGGTGACCACCGGCGGCAGGCGAGAGGCCGAGGATTCCATGGCCGAACTGGTCGAGCTGGCACGATCCGCTGGGGTCGAGGTCCTGGATCAGGTGATCCAGCGACGCAAGCAGCTCCATCCCCGTTTCATCCTTGGCCGCGGTAAATTGGTGGAAATAGTGCTGACCAGCCTGCGGCTCGGGGCCAATCTTCTTCTCTTTGATCAGGAGTTGAGTCCCTCGCAGATCCGTTCGGTCACGGATCATACCGATTTGCGGGTCATCGACCGCACCCAGCTGATCCTTGATATCTTTGCCAGCCGGGCCCGTTCCCGTGAAGGCAAGCTGCAGATCGAAATGGCGCAGTTGAAATACCTGCTGCCCAAACTGACCACCCGCGATGATGCCCTCTCCCGCCTCACCGGTGGGATCGGTGCCCGCGGACCGGGTGAAACCCGGCTGGAAATAGATAAACGTCGCATCAACGACCGGATAACCCGCCTGAGCAAGGAGTTGAAAGCCGTAGGGGAGCAGCGCTTTCATCGTCGCAACCGGAGGCGTAAACGCGATGTTCCGGTGATTTCTCTGGTCGGCTACACCAATGCCGGCAAGTCGACCCTGCTCAACACCTTGACCCGGAGCGACATCCGGGCCGAAGACCTCTTGTTTGCCACCCTTGATCCGACCAGCAGACGCCTGCGTTTTCCCGAGGACATGGAGGTGATCATCACCGACACCGTCGGTTTTATTCGCAACCTGCCCGCCGAGCTGCTCAAGGCCTTTGAATCTACCCTGGAAGAACTGTTTGAGGCGGATCTTCTCCTTCATGTTATCGATGTCGCTAATCCCGCTTGGCCACAGCAGGTTTCGGTGGTGGAATCACTCCTGGCGGAGCTGGAGCTCGACGATATCCCCTGTCTGCAGGTGTTCAACAAGATTGATCGGGTCGTCCCCGAGTGCTTCGATCAGCTGCCGCTCGCCAGTGAAGGGGTGAGGATCAGCGCCCTGGATTCCAGTACGCTTGTCCCTCTGTTGGAAAAAATACAGGGAATCCTGTGGTCAGACTTGGGGCCATCCGGGGGGCTGGTTGATGCGCAGGGAGGAGAGGAGGAACTGTAACGGATACGGTGGGGGGCGAGAGGATCAGCTCTGGAGAAAGAATCCCAGGACCTTTTCCATCTCGACATTGTCCTTGAATTGGCAGCCAATGGTGTTTTGCTGTACTGATTTTACGAGAGCCTGTCTTCTGAAGCCGGTTTTCTTTTTATCATTGAGCTGAAATTCGAGCTGCAGTTCCTGATCCTTAATGATCCGGTGCAAACCGGAAACCGTAAATCCCAGGCCGCCTTTTGAAATGTTGTGGATGTGAATGATGCCGCCGCCTATACCGCCCTGACTGGTGATTTCATAGGTTCCGGGCAGGCTGATCTGCTTGCGGTAGTGGCGGCGAAAATCAAGCTGGATGTTAAAGACTTGCTGGCAACGACAGCGGACCGTTATTGTGTGACGACTGTGACGGAAAGTATCGGCGGCTATATGCTTGATTGCTCCACAGGCGGGGCAGATCAAAGTAGCCGTGTTATTGTCACGGACGTGCACCTTAATGTTTGTCATTGCTCTTAGTCGTAGATGATACAGGTAAAACGTTCAAGTTCCGCTTCGGTTTCCGGATCGAGGTCAACGGCTACTTCATGGATTTGATATTCCTTTTGGCAGCCGGAGCATTTGAGCCGGACCTGGCGACATCGTCGATGTACCTTCAGTAATTCACCGCATTCTTTACATTTCACGTTTGCTGTGCCTTGCCGATAAGTTGTTCACGGGTAAAGACTGCCTTTAAAGGATAGCCGTTGGCTGCAAGCACTTCGGCCCCGCCTTCCTGACGATCAACGAGGGTCGCAACCAGGCCGACCTTGAAGCCTTCGTTTTCAACACGTTCGATCACTTTGAGCAGGGTGCCACCTGTGGTGACCACATCTTCCAACAGGGCCACTAGCCCACCTTGGGGGAGATTGCTTTTCCCCTCGATGAAATTGCCGGTGCCGTGCCCCTTGGCCTCCTTGCGGACAATAAAGGCCGGAATCGGTGATTTTTCCAGATAGCTGACCAGGCTCACCGCAGTGACCAGGGGATCGGCGCCCAGGGTCATGCCGCCCACCCCGGTGATCGTTTCCGGGTGTTGCCGGATCAACTCGTAGAGCAGGCGGCCACAGAGATAACTGCCTTCCGCATCAAGAGTGGTCTGTTTGCCGTCCACGTAGAAGTCAGAGGTTTTGCCCGAGGTGAGGGTAAAGGTTCCCTGACGGTAGGATTTTTGGAGAAGCAGTTCTTTGAGTCGATTTCGTTCATCCATGCGTGTATCCTTTATATCTCTATGGTTACGAAGAGAATACCCTTTTAACCGGTTTTCTCAAAACGATTTCTCAAGCGGCGCGAGAGAGGTACAGGTTTTCCATCAGAGGATCTCTTCTAGCACAAAAATCGGCAGAATAAAACACTGTTTACAGGTTACTCGTGTTGATAGGCACCGTGCAAGGAAAGGTGAGGCTTTCCCGTTGTTATTGCTTGCATTTTTCCAGGGCCTCGTGGATACTGTTTGCAGTGTCCAGAAAGTAGATCAGAGATTACTATGTGAGGGAATGTAAATGTGCGGAATAGTTGGATATGTCGGTACGAGAAGAGTTGTTCCTATTCTCCTTGAAGGGTTGCGGCGGCTTGAATATCGCGGATATGATTCAGCCGGTCTGGTCTATCATTTTGAAAACCGTCTGGTGCGGTATCGGGCCAAAGGCAAACTGGTCAATCTGGAACGAGTTGTTGACGAGCATGTCGGCGTGGCCAGCAGTACCGGTATTGGGCATACCCGTTGGGCAACCCATGGTGCGCCCACCGAGAGCAACGCGCATCCCCATACCGATTGCACCGGTGAGCTGGTGGTGGTGCATAATGGGATTATTGAGAACTACAGCTCGCTAAAGAATGAACTGACAGCCAAGGGGCATGTTTTTACCTCGGAAACTGATACCGAGGTCCTGGCCCATCTGATCGAGGACTGCCTTCGGGGCGATCTGGTCGTGGCGGTCCGCGAGGCCCTGGCCAGGGTCGAGGGGTCCTACGCCATTGGCGTTCTCTGGGCCAAGGAGCCCGAGTTGCTGGTTGCGGCACGAAATCATAGCCCTCTGGTTATGGGGGTCTCCAGCGATGCCTGTTACATTGCCTCCGATATCCCTGCCCTGTTGCCGTACACCCGTGAAGTGATCTTTCTTGATGATCGCGAAATGGCGGTGCTGCGCAAGGGCACCTATACCATTCTCCAGGTGGATGACGGCACCGAACTGCAGAAACCCATCACGGTGATCGATTGGAACGCTTCGATGGCGGAGAAGGCAGGCTATCGCCACTTCATGCTCAAAGAGATCTTTGAGCAACCCCAGGCCATTCTCAATACGGTCAGCGGTCGTATTGTTCCTGATACCGGTGTGGTCGAATTGCCGGAAATCGGGCTCGATGCGGCGGAGATCAACAACATTGAACGGATTGCCCTGGTGGCCTGCGGCACCTCCTGGCATGCCGCCTTGGTAGCCAAATACTGGATTGAGAAATGGGTGGGGATTCCGGTGGAGGTCGACATTGCCTCGGAATTTCGTTACCGGCGTCTTCTGGTCAACGAGCGGGTGCTGACCATCGCCATCTCTCAGTCCGGCGAAACCGCCGATACCCTGGCTGGAATCCGCAGGGCTGCGCAACTCGGCTCCAAGGTGGTCATTATCTGTAATGTGGTTGGCTCGACCATGACCCGGGAGGCCGATGGAGTCATCTATACTCATGCGGGTCCGGAAATCGGAGTGGCCTCGACCAAGGCCTTTACCTGCCAGTTGGCGGCTCTTTTTCTTTTGACACTGTATCTCGGCCAGGTTCGTAAAACCATTGATCCTGCAACACAAAAGACATTGGGCTCGGCCTTGATCGATATTGCCGAGGTGATCGAGCAGGAGCTGCCCCGGCTGCAGGAAGAAATTAAGGTGCTCATTGAGCGCTACTATGAAGCCAAGGATTTTCTCTTTGTCGGCCGAGGGCTCAATTTCCCCATTGCCCTTGAGGGAGCGTTGAAGCTCAAGGAGATCTCCTATATTCACGCCGAGGGGTACGCCGCCGGTGAACTCAAGCATGGGCCAATTGCCCTGATTGACAGGGATATGCCGGTCGTGGCCCTGGTGCCTAGAGATTCGGTCTACCTGAAGACCGTGTCCAATGTTGAAGAGATTAAGGCCCGCCAAGGAAGGTTGGTGCTGTTTGGCACCAGCGGTGACGACCATCTCGCCACCCTGACTGATGATGTCATCTATCTGCCGGAGGTCAATGAGGATTTGAATCCTTTGCTCTACACCATCCCGGCGCAGCTGCTTTCCTACGAGATCGCCCATCGCCGCGGCTGCGATGTCGATCAACCCCGCAATCTAGCCAAAAGTGTGACTGTGGAATAGGGAGAAATATTTTCAGGGGAGGGTGGGGCTGGCTGTTGTGGAAGTACAGGTCTCTCCGATAACCTCACCACCGCTCCGCTCCTTGCATTGTGCGGCGCAGCGCGGCAAGGAATGTCGGTCTCAAAGGTACTCACCCCTTGCTTCCTTGCAAATCGTTCGTCACTCCCATGAAACGGGAATGAACAAAGAACACCGCCGCCTTTTTTGCGGAAAGCACTTCGGTTTTTGGTCCATCAGCTCTGGGAGCTGACCACGGCGAAAGTTTGTTGCCTTCAAGTTATCCAGGCCCCTGCTCGCTCTTGCAGGGGCTCCTCTCATGTTTGTGTTCTTCTCATTGCTCTCTCGGTCAAATCGATGGATTGAGATCCCTACGTCTTTTTTCTTAAAATAAAAAAATCGCAGAATAAACAGCACGTCAACTCTTCGTATGACTCGGTACAGGATGCCAGCATCTTGAGCCATTTTTTTAGAGTTGGAGCTGATTTTTTCGCATGCGAAATAATAGATTAATCATCTGTTAATATCCCAAAAACAGCATTATGCGTTTCGGCTGACTACCCATGCCATACCGTTTGATGGAAAAAATCTCAGGTTTGGAACCTCGGAAGGTGAGAGCGAAGCGTTTTTTCCCCGTCTGGTTTCCAGGACTGCCTCCCCATTGCGGCGCAGGAAGTGAACCTTCAGGTTCAGCTTGACCAAGATTGCACTTGTATACATTCATGAATGTATGTATAAGGGTCGGTCATAATATCCTGCATGTGCAGGAACAATACTCTCTGCATGTCGGTCGATCATAACATTTCAAGGATAGGTATCATGAAGAAATTGAAGACAAAAAAGGCAAAGTTATTGCCTGTTCTCTTTGCGTGTCTCCTGTTGGGAGCTTGCAACGAATCGGCCCAGAAGACCGCAGCTGCGCCTGGCCCGGTTGAGGTCAATGTCCTGACGCTGAAGACCCAACCGATCAATCTGACGGTGGATTTGCCTGGACGAACTGCAGCCTACCGGATCGCCGAGGTGCGGCCCCAAGTGAGCGGTATCGTCCAAAAACGACTGTTTACCGAGGGCAGCGAGGTCAAGGCCGGGCAACTGCTCTATCAGATCGATCCCGCGACCTATCAGGCGGGCTTTGAAAGTGCCAAGGCCACTCTGGCCAAGGTTGAAGCCCAGGAGCTCTCCACTCGCCTCAAGGCCGACCGGTACAGAACCCTTGTCCGCACCAAGGCGGTGAGCGAACAGGATCAGATCGAAATGGAGGCCAACTGGAAACAGGCGGTCGCCGATGTGGCGGCGGCCAAGGCGGCGCTTTCCAGTGCCCGCATCAACCTTGAGTATACCCGGGTGACGGCCCCGATTACCGGCCGCATCGGCAAGTCAATGATCTCAGAGGGGGCCTTGGTCACTGCCCAGCAGGGTACGTCTCTTTCCACTATCCAGCAGCTCGATCCGCTGTACATTGACGTCAGCCAATCCACGACGGAACTGGTGAATCTGAAAAAAGAGTTGGCTTCCGGGCAATCGTCCAGCAGCGAGCGACCCAAATCCGAGGTCAAGGTGCTGCTGGCGGACGGTTCGGAATACGGACAAACCGGCATTCTCGAATTCTCCGATGTCACTGTCAATCAAACGACCGGTTCGGTCACCCTGCGGGCCATGATTGCCAATCCGCAACAGGAACTCCTGCCGGGGATGTTTGTCCGGGCGAGGATTGGCAAGGGATCCTGGCCCAACGCTATTCTTGTCCCAGCCGCCAGTGTCAGTCGCAATAATAAAGGGCAGGCCACGGTGATGCTGGTTAATGAGCAGTCAACGGTGGAAAACAGGATTATTCAGACCGGACAGAACCTGGGCGATCAGGTGCTGGTGACAGAGGGGTTGGCCGCAGGCGAGCAATTGATTGTGGCGGGCCTCCAGAAAATAAAACCGGGTTCGCCGGTCAAGACCGTTTCCCCGCCGGCCCTGACAGCCGCACCGGCTGCGGTCACCAAAGGGGTGTAAGGTATGGCTCGTTTTTTCATTGATCGCCCTATCTTTGCCTGGGTCATCGCCATTGTCATCATGCTGGCGGGAGCCCTGTCGATCATGCAGCTGCCGATCTCCCAATATCCTGAAATTGCGCCGCCATCGGTGCGCATCACTTCAAAATACCCCGGTGCTTCCGCCAAGACCATCGAAGACAGCGTCACCCAGATCATCGAACAGAACATGAACGGTCTGGATAAGCTGTTGTATATGAATTCGCAGAGTTCTTCTTCGGGCAGCATCAGTATCACCCTGACTTTTGAGGCCGGCACTGACCCGGATATTGCCCAGGTGCAGGTCCAGAACAAGTTGCAACAGGCCTTGAGTCTGCTGCCTCAGGAGGTGCAGCAGGAAGGGGTGCAGGTCACCAAATCCAATTCGACCTTTCTCATGATCGTCGGCCTCATTTCCGCCGACGGCAGCATGATCAAGAACGACCTGACGGATTTCATGGTCTCCACCCTCCGCGATCCGCTCAGTCGGACCCCCGGGGTCGGCAGTATTCAGATCTTCGGCAGTCAGTATGCCATGCGTATCTGGCTTGATCCGCATAAACTCAACAGTTTTCAGCTCACCCCGGTGGATGTCAGTGCGGCCATCAAGGCCCAGAATAATCAGGTAGCCGTCGGTGATTTGGGCGGTACGCCTTCAGTGGCCGGCCAACAGGTGAGTGCCAGCATGATGGCGCAGACCAAGATGAGCTCGCCGGAGCAGTTTTCCCAGATTCTGCTGAAGGTCAACAGCGATGGCTCCCAGATTCGTCTCAAGGATGTTGCCCGGGTCGAGATCGGTGGGGAAAGCTATGATACGACGACCTCCTTTAACGGTCAGCCGGCAGGCGCTATGGCTATCACGCTGGCCACCGGGGCCAATGCCCTTGATACCGCCGAGGCCGTCCGCGCCAAGCTCGCCGCGCTCCAGCCTTATTTCCCGGCGAGCGTCCAGGTGATCTATCCCTATGACACCACCACGTTCATCAAGATATCGATTGAGGAGGTGGCCCATACCCTGGTCGAAGCCGTTATTCTGGTCTTTCTGGTCATGTATCTGTTTCTCCAGAATTTCCGGGCGACTCTGATTCCAACTATCGCCGTGCCTGTTGTCCTGCTCGGTACCTTCGGCGTCATGTCGGCCTTTGGCTTTTCGATCAACACCCTGACTATGTTTGGCCTGGTACTCGCCATCGGGCTTCTGGTTGATGACGCCATTGTTGTGGTCGAAAACGTCGAGCGGATCATGGCGGAGGAGGGATTGTCGCCCCTGGAGGCGACCCGAAAATCCATGGACCAGATCACTGGTGCCCTGATCGGCATTGCCCTGGTGCTGTCCGCCGTCTTTGTGCCCATGTCTTTTTTCGGCGGCTCCACCGGTGCCATCTACCGGCAATTCTCCCTGACCATTGTCTCGGCCATGGTCCTCTCGGTGCTGGTGGCTCTGATTCTCACCCCGGCTCTGTGCGCCACCCTGTTGAAACCGGTGAAAAAAGGCGAACACAGCCAGCGGCGCGGCTTCTTTGGCTGGTTCAACCGCACCTTTGAACGCAATGCCGATCGCTATCGCGATACGGTCGGCTATGTGCTCAAGCGTACCGGCCGTTTCGGCCTGATCTATATTATTCTGCTGGCGGGCATGGCTTTTCTCTTCACCAAACTGCCGACCTCCTTTCTTCCCGAAGAAGACCAGGGCGTCTTCTTGACCATGGTGCAGTTACCCACCGGCGCTACCCAGGAGCGCACCCAGGAGGTGTTGGATCAGGTGCGTGATCACTTCCTTATTAAGGAAAAAGCCAACATCAATTCTGCCCTGTCGGTGGCCGGGTTCAGTTTTGCCGGCAACGGCCAGAACATGGGCATGGTCTTTGTGCAGATGAAGGACTGGAGCGAGCGGAAAAAACCAGACCAATCAGCCAAGGCGGTGATCGGCCGGGCCATGGGCCCCTTCTCCCAGATCAAAGAGGCCATGGTTTTTGCCTTCAATCTTCCCTCCATCCCGGCCCTGGGCACCTCCACGGGTTTTGATTTTTATCTCCAGGATCTCGGCGGACTCGGCCATGAAAAATTGATCGAGGCGCGTAATCAACTGCTCGGTATGGCGGCCCAGAATGCAAGCCTCACCCGGGTGCGACCCAACGGGATGGAAGATGCGCCGCAATACAATATCGATATCGATTATGAAAAGGCCATGGCCCTGGGCACCACGGTTGCCGATATTAATGCTACCCTGTCGACGGCCTGGGGCTCGAACTACGTCAACGACTTTATCCATCAGGGCCGGGTCAAAAAGGTCTATCTCCAGGCCGATGCCCCCTATCGCATGCAGCCGGAAGACCTTGAGCAATGGTATGTCCGCAACAATACCGGTGAGATGGTGCCCTTTACCACCTTCACCAGCGGCCACTGGAGTTTCGGTTCACCCCGGCTGGAACGGTTCAACGGCAACCCGGCGGTCGAGATTGTCGGTGAGGCGGCTCCGGGCAAGTCGAGCGGTGATGCCATGGCGATTATCGGAGAGTTGGTGGCAAAGCTTCCCAGCGGAATCGGCTACGAGTGGACCGGTGCCTCGTACCAGGAGCAACAATCGGGGTCCCAGGCTCCTGCCCTCTATGCCATTTCCCTGCTGGTGGTTTTTCTCTGCCTCGCCGCCCTGTATGAGAGTTGGTCCGTGCCGTTTTCGGTAATGCTGGCTGTGCCGCTCGGGGTGTTGGGCGCTTTGGCAGCCGCCTCTATTCGGGGCATGGAAAACGATGTCTATTTCCAGGTGGGCTTGTTGACCACCATTGGGCTGTCGGCCAAGAACGCCATCCTGATTGTCGAGTTCGCCAAACGACGGTACGACAAGGGCAAGGACCTCGTTGAGGCGACCATAAAAGCCTGCCGCCAGCGTCTGCGTCCCATCTTGATGACCTCACTGGCGTTCATGCTCGGTGTCTTGCCCCTGGCAATCAGCACTGGTGCCGGCGCCAACAGCAGGCAGGCCATCGGCACCGGGGTTCTTGGCGGCATGCTGTCGGCAACCGTGCTGGCTATTGTTTTTATTCCGCTCTTTTTTGTGGTGGTGCTGCGTGTTTTGAAGACACGCCGGGCCACGCAAACAGACGCGGATTTGGTGGAGGAGTAAGGAAGGTATGAAGACGAAGACAGTAACAATGAAATCCGCAGCAGCACTGCTGCTGCTGTGCCTCACTGGCTGCACCCTGGCCCCCGACTACCAGCGTCCGGATATGCCGGTGGCCGAGACCCTGCCGACAGTGCAGGGACAACAGGGGAAGCTCCCGGTAAGCAAAGAGGCGGCAACCCGTCTCGCTGACCTGGGCTGGCGCGATTATTTTGTCGATCCC
>JBBRBT010000028.1:0-45341 GCA_038205495.1 Desulfobulbales bacterium | reverse complement strand
TATGGTGCGCGGGCCTGCCAAAGTCATGTTGCATTTGATGTTTGGTGTTGTTGCCCTCTTTGCCGATCAGTTAATCAAGTTGACGGGGTACTGAGATTTGCTCATCGGGTATTTGTGACTCAGACTTTTGCAAGAGGCTCTGCTGGGCAACCCAGCCCGAGAGGGTCCGTTTTCATTCGGGGGAGGGAAAATTCATCAACATGATTATTATGCCCCTAACGGTTGGTGTATTTCACCACCCCAACATACACCTATACGCAATGACAATCTATCTTTGCGCAAAGGAGCTGAAGGTGAGCACGTATTTTTTCCGGGGCCTCTTGATGGCTTTCATTTTTTCGGCAATCATGGGCCAGGTATCGACAATTGTCACCATGTTTTCAAAATTAGGGATCAAATAACCGATGGACCCCCTGTATCTCACCATCAATTCCTGGATGAGCCAGGGAATCCTTCTGGGCGGCCTCTGTATCGGGACGCTTGGCATTTACTTCATCGACCAACCCCTGTTGAGCATCGTCTAACTGACCCTGCCTTTGGCACCAGGTCGCCAGAACGGTCGCAGGCTTGACAAGGATGCCCCCTCAACCATTTTATTTTATTGATATTTTCTGGAGTTTTCGCAGTGGCTCATACTCACGATCATCATACCCATACCCATACTCAGACCCCCGACAATTGGAACCGTGCTTTTGCCATCGGTACGGCACTCAATTTGATTTTCGTTTTGGTTGAGGCTGGTTATGGCACCATCTCCAACTCGTTAGCTTTAATCGCCGATGCAGGGCACAACTTAAGCGATGTCATGACCTTGCTCCTGGCCTGGGCCGCGATGACGGTTGCCAAGCGTTCGGCCACGGCCAAGCACACCTTTGGCTTCAAGAAGGGGACGATCCTCGTTTCTCTTGGCAGCGCTCTTTTTCTGTACGCGGCTCTTGGTGTCGTTATAGGGGAGGCTATTGGTCGGTTGCGTTCTCCGATGCCAGTGAACGGCATGACCATCACGGTGATTGCCGCTATCGGCGTGGTGATTAATACGGCGACCGCCTTGTTATTCATGAGAGGCAGGAAAAATGATCTCAATATCAAAGGAGCTTTCCTGCACATGGCTGCGGATGCAGCGGTTTCAGCCGGGGTGGTGGTCTCGGGATTGGCAATCACTGCCACGGGCTGGAATATACTTGATCCCGTGATCTCCATTGTGATTGCGTGTGTGATTCTTCTTTCCGGATGGGGATTACTGAAAGATTCCCTGCATCTTGCCATGGCGGGGGTGCCTGCCCAGATTGATGCAACAGCTGTGCTCAATTATTTGACCGGGCAGCCTGGGGTGCAATGCGTGCATGATCTCCATATTTGGGCGGCAAGCACCACGGAAAACGTCCTTACCGCCCATCTGGTCATGGAGTCTGGTGGCAGCGATGATTTTTTGCATCAGACAGCGGAATATCTGCATCAGCATTTTGCGATTCACCACACGACCATCCAGATAGAACGAAGCAACATAAGCGGTATCTGTCATACCGGCAATATGAGCGGACAAGGACCCTGCTGGCCTGGAAGCCAGGAGACGATATCCCCTCCGGATCCCCCGGGGGACTCTTGAAAATCAAAACGCTTCGGTAACGCTGCCACTCGCCGCGCACAGGAAAAACCAACGGAGAACAGCACCGGGACGTTTTCCCTCCTCACCGGTGAAGGGTAGAGTGGGTTTGAAGAAAAGAAAGAACAGCAACAGGCGGGAATGAGGAATCCGATATTTCTTATAAGGTCCTGGTTGCAAAGGACCTGGACAAATATGCCTTGCTTGAGGCCGACCGGGCGGAACGCGCTGCGCTCCCCCCGGGTCGGCCCGGGCATTGCCCCGGAGGTTGGACCTCCTGGTTGCTTATTGCTGCAGCTCCCATTGGCCGGATTCATTCCGGCAGGCGGTGCTGTAGGTTCTTTCCCGTTTGCCGTCAATGACAGCCTCGATTTCAGCCTTCCTGCATACCCGCTGGCTCGACGTCTTATAGGCTGGCTGCGGGGTGACGACGTAACTGTTGCCGCTATCCGGATTGACCCAGGATGAACGTTGATTGGACGGACCCTGCTCGTAGGTGTTGTTAAGTCGGTCCCGATCGGATTTATCCATTTCATTGCCGACAATGTAGCCGAGCGCACCACCTACTGCGGCACCGATTAATGTAGCCCCGGTGCTATGGCCGATTGCCTGGCCAATGAGAGCCCCGCCCGCAGCGCCCCCGAGGGCTCCGGTCTGGCCTTTGGTCGCGCAGGAGGACAGCAGCAGCAGAAAAAGCAGGGCAACGATATTAAGAGGTTTCATGGTCATTTTCCTTGTGTGAATATTAAGTACCAGAGGGCGTGCCAAAGAATTCGAGAACTGCCGCACTCTGGGGAGGGATTAGATTGTCAATACAACGGGTATCGACACAAACTTATACTGTCTTTGTTTGGAGACAACACAGCGATACAAAACGCGATGAAGGTGAGGTGCCAAAAAAAGTTGAAGAAAAAACCCGCATGAAGCGGGTTTTTGACATCACGACTGATTCAACTCTCAGCACTTAATTACGTTTGTTGCCGATGGCCCTTTGGGTCCATCTTCCACCTTAAAGGTGACGCGCTCTCCCTCTTGAAGAGATTTGAACCCATCGGCCTGAATAGCGGAATGATGCACAAACACATCCTTGCCGCCATCCTGCTCAATAAAGCCAAACCCCTTAGAATCATTAAACCATTTTACAGTTCCTTCAGCCATTGCAACTACTCCTTTTTTCGTTGTGCAAACGTGTCACACAGTTGGTGTTTGGTCCCAATTCGGGACCATGGGTACTCCGCTGAATCATCGGAAGGATCATTCAGTTCGCTCTGTTGGATCAAGGAAACTGACTCGGGTTAACCAAGGTATGTATGGCAACAACGTGAACAGGCAATTCTTGACCCTCTTACCACTGCAATCTTTGCTCCCGTTTTGCAAAAAAACAGATAAAAAGTACATCTCTTTAGTTTTTAAGCAGAAACCCGCTGAACCGACAGGGACCGGACTGTCCTTTTCTACCAAAACAAAGGGTTACATGCAACCAATGGTTACATGTGACCCTTTCCGGATGCCCTTAGTTCAAGGCATAGAGCAGCACCGGTTCCGCCTCTACCCCGCGAATACCGAGCGTAAAGGCGGCGAACCGATGGAGACCGTCTTTTATGAGCGACAGCTCCAGGCCTTCTATAATCAGGATATCCCGGCTCAGCAACCGGATGTGGGTCTCGTGTCCGGGTTGACTTCGTTCGATCCCCGGCTGATCGATGCCCACAAAGAGGAGCGGATACTGCATCAACCAAGCAGCTGCCTCGCCTGTCAACCAGGGGAACGAGGGGTCAAAGATCTCCAAAGGTGACCGAAGAGTTTTAAAGAACACGGCCTCCAGCCCCTGCATGGGGATATCCCGCACCTGCTCAAGACCGATACACTCCGGTGGAGCGTCGGCCAGATCAACGACCCAGCCGGAAAACTCCACCGGAAACCGCTCATAGTCACTGGAACTTTTTCCACCGGGGATCGCATGAAGGGGATAATCGACATGGGTGCCGGTATGCAGGGGCAGGTGCAGGGTGCTTTCATGCATGCCTCCGTTGCCGGAAAAACTTCTGGTGGTTTCAATCACCGGTCGCTTCTCGGCAAGATTCTTATACACCGCCATCTGTTCAGTGATGGGCAGCGAAACCGAGTTCCAATGCCTCACGATACACCTCCTTCCCGAACCACCCGGTGAACCCCTGACGGATACACGACCAAAGCCTCCTCGCGAGCCGCAGTACGAATCTGTTCGGCGATCCGCCACTGCGCCAGCAGTTCGTCAAAGCAGGCAAACAGGGTTTTGTCACCTGCCAAGGCATCCTTGAGCAATTTAACGTACGCTTCAGGTTTATCGCCGATCATCCTGCAGCTGTGACAGTAATCGGCAGTCACCACCTCTGTCTCAAAACCGTATCCCGGGACCTTGGAGTTAAAGCGAAGATGAATCCCTTCCTGGGGAAACACCTCGATCACCAGCTGGTTCGCGGCGGCCTCCACGGTTTCGCTGCAGCTCAGACAGAGGCAACTGGGACGGAAAGAGAGACAGATCTCGGTTCTCTTTTCATTGAGTTTTTTCCCGGTCTTTAAGATAAATCGAGTGCCCGCCCATTGCGGCGTATCAATCCGCAGAACCGCCTCCACATAGGTTTCCGTTGTTGACCCGGGGGCCTGCGCCTCGTATCCCTCATATTGACCCACCACCGGCGGGATCCCTGGATCCAGCTCGATATGCTCGAGAATATGGAGCTTTTTCCGACGGATGGACTCGGATTCGAGATTTTCCGGGGGTTCCATGGCCACCAGGGCGAGCATCTGGAGGAGATGGCTCTGCACCATATCATTGATGGCACCGGCCCGATCATAGTACTCCAGTCGTTCCTCCACCCCGGCGGTCTCGACGCTGGTCACGGCAATGGTCTCTATGGCCCCACCATGCCAGCTCTCGGTGAAGATCCGATTGCTGAAACGGATGGTCAGGATATTGCGGAGCATCTCCTTGCCCAGATAGTGATCAATCCGATAGATCTGTTCTTCCCGGGCCAGGGTGAGAAGACGGGCCTGGATAGCACCCGCTGATTCCAGGCTCTCGCCAAAGGGTTTTTCAAACAACAAGCGGTGTTCCGGGTTGCCGGTGGCAAAAAGCCCGGCTGCGTGCAGATGGGCGGTGATGGTGACAAAGGCGTTCGGCTTGACCGCAAGAAAAAAGAGCCGCTTCCCTCCCCTGCCCGCCCCTGCATCGAGCAGCGCCGCTATGCCCTGATAGGCGCGGGCATCGTCAAAGTCCAAGCGGTGATAGCGTATCCGACCCTTCAAGGCCTCGCCCAAGCGGAACTCACCCTTGGTTTCAATAAAAGAAATATAGGCGGTGGTTTCAAGGGGCCGACGTCCCAAACACCAGATCTTGGTAAACGGTGTTTCCTCACCGTACCATTGCTGCAGGGCCGGCAGTATCTTTTTGGCGGCGAGATCGCCGGTGGCACCGAAGATACAAAGGGTCGCGCCGTTGTTTTCCATGGCTCACCCCTTGCCGCTGGCAACGACCCGGTGGCCGCCGAATTCACGACGCATGGCCGCCACTGTTTTTTCGGCGTATTTTTCTTTGTCCTGCGATTTGAAACGGCTAAAGAGTGCGGTCGCAATCACCGGGGCGGCTACCCCCAGACGAACAGCCTCTTCCACCGTCCAATTGGCTTCCCCGGAAACCCCGACGATGCCCTCGATCGATTTCAGGCTGGGTTCCTGGGCCAGGGCGGCTGCGGTCATGTCCATCAGCAATCCGGAAACGATGGAACCGTGCCGCCACACCTCGGCAACCCGGTCCAGCTCCACTCCCATCGGGCTGTGCCAAAGAATCTCCAATCCCTCGCCGATGGCCTGCATCATTCCGTACTCAATGCCGTTGTGGATCATTTTGACAAAGTGCCCTGCCCCGGCCGGACCCATCCGGTCATACCCCCTACCGCCGCTCAGCGCCTTGAACAGCGGTTCAAACCGGGCGTACACGGCCTCGTCACCGCCCACCATCAGACAGGCCCCGTGGCGGGCTCCCTCGGTGCCGCCGCTGGTGCCGACATCCATGAAGTTGATACCCGCCTGCTGCAACTCCACATGCCGACGCTGACTGTCCTGGTAGCGCGAGTTGCCGCCGTCGATGACAAGGTCGCCCGGATGCAGTAGGGGGAGGAGGAGCGCGATCATGTCATCCACTGGTTGCCCCGCCGGAATCATCAGCCATATACTCCTCGGTTCATTGAGTGCGGCAACGAATTCACCAAGACTCCCGTATCCCTTGATTCCTTCTTTATCCAAATGGGCCAGTTTGTCCACCTTTTCGGTGAAGACCACGACCTCCAGCCCCTTATCCCGCCCGTTCAGAGCCAGCGGCAGCCCCATTTTTCCCATACCGATGATACCCAGTTGCATGGTGATTGCTCCATTATGCGTTGGTTTTGTTGGTCATTCCTTCGAGGAGAGCGTTCCATACGTCTCTTGGGTCAACAATATATCTGTTTTTGATATTGGCAAAGAGTAACCGAGCCTGCCCTTGTGCCGAGGTGCCCAGAAAAAGGTCATATATAGCCACAGGTCACATATAACCACTTTCCAACCGGTGCCAACAAGACTCCAGCAGGTGGACCATCGATATATTATCGATAAATATCAACAACATAACTGTTCGCGCACCGAGTGTTATCAAACCGGCGCAAAGATTGCTTTACCAGAAGGTAGCCAAGACGAGTTTGATTTCGTTACCGCGATTTCAACCCTGCGCCCAGAAAGAAGAGTGCGGGATGCAAGATTGCAACTCCACTGATCTCGCAAGACAATAAGCATCATGTAACGATATTTGCCTCACCTTACAGCGAAAGGAGAAACATGAACAATAACAATACGACCGTAGCCTTCCACCCCTCGCACCCTGCCGTCGAGGCAGCGAGCAAGGAACTGCAACTCTCCAGCCTTGAGATGAACAAACTGGCGATGACAGGACCTGACTCTCACCCTATCGAGGCTGCCTTTGTCGGTTCCAGCCGTTTCAGTGAGCGGATAAGCGGATGGAGACAGAACGGTGCCTTCTGGAGCATAGCCTGGGGATTTGGGCTGGGCTCCGCCTTCTTCTGGGTTCCCAGCCTGAGACCGCTGCTGGTGATGGGGCTGTTGTTCGGCTGGATCTTTGGGACACGCGAAGGTGCCATCATAGCGGGCAGCCTCAGTGCAATCCGCACCGAAAAAATACGCCACCGCCCCCAGCCGGAAGCCTTGGCACTCGCACTCCGCCGCTAAGGCATCAGCCCTGAGCGCCGAGAGTGACATCGCCGCAGTTGAACGAAAGAGTATTTTGCTTGATATCTGAAAAATCCCGGAAAAATGTTTCGGGGACACTTAAAAAACACACCAAAGAAGGGAGAAAAAGCATCATGAACAAAATGACCTACCGCTTAGCATTAGTAACCACAGTGGCCTCTTTGTTTTTCGTCAATGCCAACCTGTTCGCCTCCACAACGGATGACAACATCGAATCATCGACCAAACAATCCTTTGTGTTCAAGACCTACCTCAAAAGCGATGATATTAAAATCATGTCCAAGGATGGTGCGGTCACTCTGACTGGAACCGTTTCCGAAGACTCCCACAAAGCACTGGCAGGGGAAACGGTTGTCAGCCAACTGGGAGTGACGAGCTTGGATAATCAACTGCAAGTGCAAGGCGAGATTCCTTCTTTGAACTCGGATGCATGGCTCAGCGCCAAAGTTAAATCCACTCTTATGTTCTATCGGAGCTTGACCGCCACCGAGATTGAGGTTTTCGCAAAAGATGGATCGATCATCTTGCGCGGTGTCGCCACCAGCACAGCCCAAAAGGACCTGGCCACCGAGTACACCAAGGATATAGACGGTGTTAAAGACGTGAAAAATGAAATGACCGTGGCCCCTGCAGCCAAAAAAGTCGGCGAAAAGACGATGGGCGACCGCATGGACGCTGTGAGCGAATCCATTGATGATGCTTCCATCACTGCCCTGGTCAAGACCACCTTGCTCTATCATCGTTCGACCAGCGCCATCAAAACCACGGTCGAGACCAAAGAAGGCGTCGTTAAATTGGGTGGCAGTGCCAAGAATATAGCGGAGAAGGACCTGACCACCAAGTACGTCCGCGACGTTCACGGTGTCAAGACTGTGGTCAACAACATGCTCATCGAAGCAGCCAAGCCTAAAAACTAAGACCGGAGACCCGCTGTCCACGGTTCCGGCGGTGCGGGTCTGCTTTGTGAGTTACGCAGAGCCCGCCGCCGGAATGGTGGCACGAAGCAACGCAGGGGCCGATGTCCAGCACGCTGTTCCCTCAAAGATCTGTCCTAAAACAAGCTGGATACAGCGCACCTGTTTCACATCGGAATCATCTTTAAAGGGGAGAATACCTCATGTCACTTGGAACCATCTTACTCATAATCCTCATCCTGGTGCTGGTAGGCGTGATCCCCGCCTGGCCACATAGTCGATCGTGGGGATATGCACCCAGCGGCGGACTCGGGTTGATCGTGCTGATCCTCGTGATTCTGCTGTTGTTGGGCAGAATCTAGCCAAAGGCTTCACGACCCGGGTTGGCAAGAGCGTTCAACCATTGCCTGTGAAAGGGCAACAAACTCAATCGTTAGACAACAAAGACACAACTCAAGGAGAGTAGACATCATGGCAACGACAAACGAGCATTACAAAACAATGAACAAGGAAATGCAAATTATCATGGATCACGCCCATGCACTTGTGGAGGCAACTTCCGGAGAGATAGACGACCGGATCAAAGAAGCGCGAGCTGCCTTAAAAGAACGGCTGGATTCCGCCAAAGGCGAGTGCGGTGTTCTTGAAGAGGAGCTCATGGTCAAGGTCCAGGCCGCTGACGAGTTCATCCACGTCAAACCTTACTATGCCATTGGCGGCAGCCTCATCGCCGGTTTGTTCCTTGGCTGGTTCATGTCCAGGAAATAATATGAACACACTGCCACTGATCATTTCCGGGTTCTCAGGGACTGCCGGCCGGTTCGGCGGCATAGTCGGCCAAATACTCCAGGATCGTCTGGAGCTCCTGGCCTTGGAACTGCGCGAAGCCAAGATCCGTTTCGTGCAGGCCTTGATTCTGGCTTGCATGGGGGTGGTTTTTTCTCTGCTCGGACTTGTGTTGCTGGTGCTGGCCTGCCTGTACGTCCTGCCCCCCGAATGGAGACTGTACGGAATGGCTGGTGCAGCGTTGGCCAGCCTGCTGGCAGGGTGGGTTACCTTCATCGTCCTGCGCCGGCACCTGACCCAAAACCCGCTGGCCTTTGACCAAAGTCTGACCGAATTGCAAAAGGATATGACATGTTTCTCGACCAGAATCTAAAAAATATCCGGGAGGCCAAGAACCGCTTGGCTATCTGTTGCGAACTGCGGCGCCGTCTGGTCCATATTGAGGTCCAGGGGCTCTGGGGCGGGGTGCGCCGCACCTGTTCAAACCTGACCCTAGGTTTGTCCATAGCCGAGCAGATTCTCAATTTTCTGCGCGAGCGCAAAGACCGCCGCCGCTAGCGCAGGGTCCGGGCGGCAGGGAACAATAAAATATCATCCTACTACACTGATCTGACTCGTTGGAGGGAATGCATCATGAAAACAACCACACTATTTGCCGTCATCCTTATCGCCCTTGGGGTTGTCGCCTTTGCCTATCAGGGAATCACTTACACGACCAGCGAGAAGGTGGTCGATATTGGTCCCCTGCAGGTGACGGAAGAAAAAACCAAAACCTTTCCGTTACCGCCGATCGTTGGCGCAATTGCCCTTGTGGGCGGCATTGTGCTGTTGGTCGTGGGAAACAAGAAAGGCTGAAAGGGAATACTGATAATGGAACAAGGAAGTCACATCATGGGGAAGACACTTTTAGGAACATTGCTCCTGGCGTTGATGCTTGCAGTGCCAATGACGACCAAGGCGGAAGTATTCGTCGACATCAACATTGGCCTGCCGCCGCTGATTGAATTTGCCGCGCCGCCGGAGTTGATCGTGCTGCCGGGGACCTATGTGTATGTTGCCCCTGATGTAGACCAGGACATCTACTTCTACGGCGGCTGGTGGTGGCGGCCGTGGGAAGGACATTGGTATCGCTCACGCCACTATGATTCAGGTTGGACCACGTACCGAAGTGTTCCCCGTTTTTACAGGGGGATACCCTCGGGCTGGAGGGATGACTACCGGGGCCATCAATGGCAGGGGCGGCAGTGGGACTATCAACGCCTCCCGCACCAACAAGTGCACCGGAACTGGAAGAGCTGGGAAAAGAATAAACATTGGCAAAAACAGCAAGGTTGGGGTGTTAAGGGATTACAATCCCAACCGCGAACCCAACCCGCGCAGCGCGCGGTGCAACCCCGTCAGTCCCGATCTCAGTTAAAAAAGGCCCAGCCGGCGCAGGTGCAACAACGGCACCAAAGACCACAAGCACAAAAATCTGGAAACCGCAGTAGAGGGCAAGCAGTACAACAGCAGCAAAGATCGCATGCACAACAACCTGCGCAAAAGATGCAATCACGACAGTCCCGACCGCAAGCACACGGAGCAAAGGCGGTGCAATCGCCCAAGCAAGGCGGAAAGCAGGCAGGCGGGCAAGAAGAACACCAAGGGAGAAGGTAGAACAATGACCAACGATGCAAGACAGATGCGCACCAGGCAAGACCGAGATCCCTTTCCAGGATCTGACCTTGAGATGGGGATGATCAAGGACTCCGTTGCAGATTTAGGTCTCAACACGGAGCAGGCTTTGACCCGGCGGCAGCGTATGGCCACCTGTTTCAAGGGTACGGCGCACCTGTGTGCCGCCTCGCTCTGTTTCCTGCTCCTTTTCCCGGCCCCGCCCGCGGCAGCGGCGGACAGGATCAGTGATGATTTCCTGGCCGGGTATATCGCCTCGGTCCTTGAGCGGGATCTGCACTGGGAGCGCAGCAGCTATCGCTTGAAGATTATCGACGGGGTGGCCACCATCACCCTCTTTCAAGAGGATGCGACACGGCAAGCTGCAGCCGACAAGCAGCTGCGCAGTATCGATGGCGTCCAGGGGGTAACGATTGTGGTGAAGCCTACAGACATCGAAAAACCTGGGGTCATCAGCAAATTTATGGGGATTACCGGCGAGGGAGAGACCTTCCCCACCGGTGACCTGTTCCGCCCGCTGCTCGCCGACCCCAAGCAACCGCAGTTTTTTGTCAGCTTTACCAACTTCGAGCTGGATGATTCCCACTACATCAGGGCCTCCGTCGGCTTTGGTGAGACCTTCGGTCTCTACAGATGGTTCGGTGACTCTGAGGGCAACGGCCTGCAATTGAGCCTGGAAGGCGGCTTGTTTGCCCAATTCAACATGGAGAGCGAGTCTTCCGACCTTCTCAACGCCGATTACACCATCGGTTTTCCGCTCACTTACAAGAATGGCGACAATTCAGTACGTTTCCGCGTCTATCACCAGAGCTCGCATCTGGGAGATGAACTCCTCCTGGGATCGAATCCTCCGGACCGGGTCAATCTCAGCTTTGAAGCCCTTGAGCTCATCTACAGCCGCGAATGGCAGGGATGGCGCGTATATGGCGGCGGCGAGTACCTGGTCCACAAGGAACCGGAGGATCTCCTCCCGCTGAGCGCCCACTGGGGAGTCGAGTATCGCGGCAATGATCCGCTGCTGTGGAACGGCAGACCGATTGCCGGAGTGGATATGAAGAGCATGGAGGAGCATGAATGGGATGTTGATACCAGCATCAAGGCCGGCCTCGAGTTCGGTCATCCCAATCCGGGGCAGCGTCGCCTGCGCCTCATGGCCGAGTGGTACAAGGGATACGATCCGCATGGCCAGTTTTACAGCAATGAAGTGGAATACTATGGTTTAGGGGTATCACTGGGATTCTAAGGATTCCTGGACCCAGGGCATTGCCGCAGGTTGCAATCAATCTGCTCTAAGCGTCGTCGGATGGCAAAGACGACAAGGATCACTACTCCAGCTATGATTTTACTCAGAACAATCATGAACGTGCTTCCGGAAAAGCAGAAAGAAGTTATGCAGACGCTTCTTTCCTTGCTTGAGCGAGTTGGAAAAGAGGACGGCTGCCTGCGCTATGAAATCTTTGCCGATATTGAGGATGCAAATCTTTTCATCCTCAATTCGGAATGGGAAACCCGGCAACAGCTGAACCACCACATGAAATCCGACCGATTCAGCGTCTTGCTGGGAACCAAGAGCCTCTTATCCGAACCCTTGAAATTTCGTATTTTGACGGTTGCTGAAGCGGAAGGAATCGAGGCGGTCCATTCCGCAAGGAAAAGAAAATTAGGTGCAGCCGTTGTTGATGACCGCCACCATAAATAAAAGGCCTGTCAGCAAACGACCCCGTGCCACTTTGTCCTCCTCCTCCACGTTTGATGAATTGGCGAAAAGTCTCAAGCAACGTCACTTCGGAATCCAGCCATGAACTGCCTGGCAACAATCAGAGCGTGCAACAGCGATGGCGTTGTACCGCATCGCCTTGCACGGCGAGTTGACCTAGCCTGGCCAATGAGCGGGGAAACAAAGGTTCCAAGGTTATGACTCTATCAAAAATGACGGAAAAAAAGCAACTTATCACAGACAACACTGAACTGCAGCGCCGCATCGTCTGTCTAGAAGCAGAGGTGCGGGAAAAAGAGTGTGCCGGAGAAGCGCTGCAAGATTCCGAAAAGCGCTACCGGCGGCTTTTTGAATCAGCCCGGGACGGCATCCTGATTCTCGATGCCGAAACCGGCAAGGTGGTGGATGTCAATCCGTACCTGCTGCAGTTACTCGGGTTTTCCTATGAAGCGGTCTGCGGGCAACATATCTGGGAGTTGGGTGTGTTCAACGACATTGCCGCCTCCTGGGACGCTTTCAAAATCCTGCAAGATAAGGAATACATCCGTTACGAGGATTTGCCGCTGGAAACCCACGATGGCCGGGCTATCGCCGTTGAGTTTGTCAGCAATGTCTACATTGTGGACCATAGCAAGGTGATCCAGTGCAACATCCGCGACATCACCGCGCGCAAGCGGGACGATGCCGAGCGCAAGCGTTTGCTGGCCGCCATCGAGCAGGCCGGAGACGGTATCATGATGACCGATACCCTGGGCAACATCGAGTTCGTCAACCCGGCCTTTGCAAAAATGACGGGCTACAGCCGCGAGGAGGTTGTCGGCCGCAATCCACGCCTCCTGAAGAGCGGCAAACAGGAGCCCTCCTTTTATCGCCATCTCTGGGAAACCATAGCCGGTGGAAAAATTTGGTCGGGCCGGATCATCAACAAGCGCAAAGACGGAAAGCTCTACACCGAGGAAACGACGATTTCACCAGTGCGTGACCCCTTGGGCCAGATTGTCAACTACGTGGCCGTTAAACATGATATCTCCGAGCATCTCCGGCTCACGGCCCAATATCAGCAGGCCCAGAAGATGGAAGCGATTGGCCTGCTGGCAGGCGGCGTGGCCCATGATTATAATAATATGCTCAGCGTCATCCTTGGGTACGCGGAAATGGGTTTGCTCAAGGTGGATCCGACCCAATCGCTTTATGTTGACCTTGAGATCATCATCAAGGCCGCGAAACGATCCGCCGACCTCACCCGACAATTGCTGACCTTTGCCCGCAAGCAGACGATCATCCCGGTGGTGCTCGACCTCAACCAGACCGTGGAAAGTATGCTGACCATGCTCCGACGGCTCATCGGCGAAGAAATCGATCTGGCCTGGCTGCCCAAAGCTGGCCTGTTTCCCATCAAGATGGATCCGGTCCAGATCGATCAGATCCTGGCCAATCTCTGCATCAACGCCCGGGACGCCATTGCCGGTGTCGGCAAGGTGACAATCGAAACAGGGAAGGCCGTGTTTGACGCAGCCTACTGCGTCGATCATTTTGGGTTTATCGAAGGAGAGTATGTGCTGCTGGCGGTCAGCGACGATGGCTGCGGCATGGACAAGGAGATCCTCGACCAAATATTCGAACCTTTTTTCACCAGCAAGGAGATCGGCCTGGGGACCGGCCTGGGTCTCTCCACCGTGCATGGCATCGTCAAGCAGAACCATGGATTCATCAATGTCTACAGCGAACTGGGTAAAGGAACGACGCTGAAAATCTACCTGCCCCGATACACAGACTCCGCGACGGTGCCCTCCGAGGAAAAAGCGCTGGAAATCCCCCTGGGCCATGGCGAGACCGTGCTGGTGGTGGAGGATGAACCGACGATCCTGGCGATGAACACACTCATGCTCGAAAAATTAGGCTATCGGGTCCTGGCCGCGGGCAGACCGAGTGAAGCCCTCAGGCTGGCCGAGGAACACGCGAACCAAATCCACCTGGTGCTCTCCGATGTGATCATGCCGGAAATGAACGGCCGGGAACTGGCGGAACGGTTACAATTCCTTTACCCCAATATCAAAATCCTCTTTATGTCCGGCTATACCGCCGAGGTTATCGCCCACCGGGGTGTCCTGGATGAGGGCGTCCGTTTTATCCATAAGCCCTTCTCGATAGGAGATCTTGCGGTCAACGTGCGGGGCATGCTGGATGAAAAGTAAAAGGCGTTCCGGGCTCTCACAGCCACGGCAACGCCGACCTGGAGCGGCGACAGCGGGACTGTCAGCCGAACAGGTCAAATAATGTGTATAAACAAACCCTCCAGGGGATCTGCGGCAATGGGTTTCCCGGTGTGGGTCATCTTCGGATCTGATCGCATCTGCCCTGGCAAAGTGCATCCTGCCAGGCGGACAAGAAGGAGGAATCAATCATGAGTGCTACAACCAAGAAAATCAAGGGCATGGGCTCGATGCTGCACGCGCAGGGAGTCGCCTTCCGCCTCTGGGCACCGCATGCGCAGCGAGTCTCGGTGATCGGATCGTTCAACAATTGGGACGCGGCCCAACATCCCATGAAAGCGGAAAAGAACGGCAACTGGTACGCCAACATTGCCGAGGCCCATGCCGGCGATGAGTATCGATTTCACCTGTTCACGCCCCATGGTGAGTTCAAGCGCATCGACCCCTATGCCCGTGAGGTGACCAATTCACTCGGCAATGCCATCGTCCATGATCCCAGCTTTGACTGGCAGGGTGACGACTTCCATCTTGCGCCGTGGAACGAGTTGGTCATCTACGAACTCCATGTCGGCACCTTCAACGACCAGGACGACAACCAACATCCGGGCGAGTTTGCCTCGGTGTCGGCGCGGCTGGGCCATTTGCAAAAGCTCGGCGTCAATGCCATCCAGATCATGCCCATAGGCGAGTTTGCCGGAGAGCGTTCTTGGGGATACAATCCCTCGCATATCTTCTCGGTTGATAGTGACTACGGAGGTTCGTTGGCGTTCAAACAGTTTATCAAGCGCGCCCATCAGGCGGGCATGGCGGTGATCCTCGATGTGGTCTACAACCACCTCGGCCCCACAGACCTTGATTTGTGGCAGTTCGACGGCTGGAGCGAGAACAATCGTGGTGGTATCTATTTCTACAACGATGACCGGGCCAACACCCCCTGGGGTGAGACCCGGCCCGATTACGGACGTGGCGAGGTTCGCCAGTACCTTCTTGACAACGTTTTAATGTGGTTTGAGGAATACCATGTTGACGGCCTTCGCTTTGATTGCACCCAATTCATTCGCAGCGTCGATGGTTCCGACACGCGGGAACTGCCCGAGGGCTGGAGCCTGCTGCAGTGGATCAACAGTCAGGTTGCGGAAAAATACCCCGGCCGGATCACCATTGCCGAGGACCTGCAAAGCAACAAGTGGCTCACCAAGGATGTGGGAGCCGGTGGAGCGGGATTCAGCGCCCAGTGGGATGCCCAGTTCGTCCACCCCATCCGCCAGGCCGTGATCACTCCCCAGGACAAGCAACGCTCGCTGGTCGCCATCAGCGACGCCATCACCTACCGCTACAACGACGACGCCTTTGACCGGGTCATCTACAGCGAATCCCACGACGAGGTCGCCAACGGCAAGGCGCGCGTGCCCCAAGAGATCAGCCCGGACGACCCTAAAGGTTGGTACGCACGGAAACGTTCGACCCTGGCCGCTGCCATGGTTTTCACCGCCCCGGGCCTGCCCATGCTTTTCCAGGGCCAGGAATTCCTTGAAGGGGGATGGTTCCGTGACACGGTGCCCGTTGATTGGGACCAGCGCGACGAATTTCATGGCATCGTCCGACTGTACCGCGATCTCATCCGCCTGCGGCTCAACCGCGAGGGCTGCTCGCGTGGTCTCTGCGGGCAGTTCACCCAGGTCTATCATCTCCACGATGATCGCAAGGTGATTGCCTTTCACCGTTGGGACAAAGGCGGGCCAGCCGATGATGTCGTGGTGATCGCCAATTTTTTCCATGAAGCGCAGGTGGGGTATGTGATCGGCTTCCCGGTCGCGGGAACCTGGAAACTCCGTTTCAACAGCGACTGGCAGGGCTACAGCGATGACTTCAGCAACCATCCGAGCACGGATGCGATCGCCGCGCCGGGCCCCTGTGACGGCCTTTCCTTCCAGGCTGAGGTTGCCCTCGGTCCCTACAGCGTCCTGATCTTTTCGCAATGAGCCGCCGGAATACGATTCGTAGTCCGGGACGCCAATAACCGAAGCAAACAATAGGGAAAAAAGAGATGGACACCGCAAAGCACTACTTGATGCTGGCAGGGATGGTGGTAATGTTGTTTTCCAGCAACGTTACCCTGTTGGCCTCCGAGACCGATGACCGGATCGAAGCATCGGCAAAACAATCCTATGTGTTCAAGATGTACCTCATCGGCGATAAAGTTACTATCCATTCCAAGAAGGGTGTGGTCACCTTGACCGGGACGGTGAGCTCGGAGCCCTATAAATTGCTGGCCCGGGAGACGGTGGCGAGCTTGCCCGGGGTACAAAGCGTGGATAACCAGCTGGTGGCAACCGGTGAAGTCCCTGAGAGGTACAAGGATGCCTGGCTCGTTACCAAGGTGCGCTCCACCCTGATGTTTCATCGCAACTTGAACGCCACGGCCATCAAGGTTTCCGCAGATAACGGGACCGTCACCCTGCGCGGCGGCCAAGCCATCAGCGCGGCCCAGAAAAATATGGCGACCGAATATGCCCAAGATGTGGAAGGGGTGCAAAAGGTTATCAATGAGATGACCGTGGTAACGCCTCCCATGCGGTCGGACGAAAGCATGACCAGCGAACCGCTCGACGATGCCTCGATCACCGCCTTAGTCAAGATGACCTTGCTCTATCATCGTTCGACCAGTGCCCTTGATGCCGTTGTCACGACCCAGGAAGGCGTGGTGCAATTGGCGGGCAAAGTCGGCGGCGAGGCTGAAAAGGAGCAGGCCACCAAACTGGTGAGCGATGTTCACGGCGTCAAGACAGTGATCAACAACATGCTCGTCGAAGGAGCCGGGGCCACACCTCACTCATAGTGTCCAATAGTACAAGAAGTTGCGTACTTTTTTTGTAACGCTTAGCATGTGCTAGCGCTCAATTTTAAATCTACAAGGAGACAGAATATGGAATCAAAGGCCTATCAAGTTGCTTTCCCCGTTACCCGCGTTGTGGTGATGATGGCGTTTCTCTCCACCCTCTTTTTGGCGAATGCAAACCTTTCTTTTGCTGCCTCAGGGACGACGAAATCGCCGGGAGTTGCTCGAACCACTGTTGTCGAACATACGGAGGCCCGCATCAAAGAACTGCAAGGCGTGCTCAAAATCACCGATGCCCAGGAAAAATTATGGGAGAACCTGACCCAGGTGATGCGGGAAGATGCGAAAGAAATGGATGCCCTCACCAAGGATAGGGCTGAAAAGACCAAGACGATGAACGCTGTTGAACGGATGAAATTTCACAGTCAACTTACCGAAACCCGTTTGAATCAGATGAAAAAGATTATCCCGCCTTTTGAGGAACTCTATGCCAGCATGTCGGATGAGCAGAAAAAGAATGCCGATATCGTCTTCGAGAAAGGGATAATGAGGAAACCTAAGAGAAAATGATCGGCACGGGTAAACAACGCAAGATTGAAACCAAACAGGCGATGGCAATCCATCCAGGAATGGAGTGACTTTATGATACAATCAAGGACAAGGCATTTGAGATCCCTAGCAGGCAAGGTTTTGATCGGACTTGCCTTAACCGCAATCATGGGCGGCATCAATGTAGTACCGTCCTACGCTGATAATGATCATAACCGTGGGCGACAACACTATGACAACCGCCGTTATGACCATAGAGGCCCTGGGTATGACCGCTACCGCCGAGGTGGTGGCCATGGCCGCTGGCATGACAGGCGTGGATATCGGTATTATGAAGATGGCTACAGGCACCGGATTTATGCACCACCGCCGGTCTTCTACTCGCCACCTCCGGAGCCAGGCATCAGGATTTTTTTCCCACCCGTCTACATTAATCCCTGAGACCTCTTCTCCAGGGCTTTGCTTGGCATGAGCTGCCCCGTTGTTCACGCCTAGCATTGCGGACTGGTGCAAGGGCCTTGGGCTGTTCTTTAGCCCACCGCACCGACTCTCTGTTGACTATACCGCCTTGAGCGGTTCACGGTTTTCAAAACCACCGGCTTTGCCGGTGGTTACGTACGTGTTATGAATGTAAGGGCCCAATGGATCAGGAGCAGAGAGAACAATGAGCCAGAAACCTAGCGTGATTTCAGAAAAATTTTTTCGTATGCAATATGAACTTCTGGGTGAGCAAGAAAAGAAAGTGGCTCAGTATCTCGCCGAGAAAAAGCATATTTCAAGGAATATCAATACCGACTTTTCAGGACAACTGACCTTCGGCCAGAGGATGGCCGACAAGGTCGCAAGTTTTGGGGGATCCTGGGGTTTCATAACAATTTTTGCGCTTATACTGGTTGTCTGGATTGCCCTCAATTCGTACATTCTGGTCCATCCTGACCGATCCTTTGATCCTTATCCCTACATACTGCTCAACCTCTTTTTATCCATGCTTGCCGCTATTCAAGCGCCGATAATTCTGATGTCTCAAAACCGTCAGGCGGCCACGGATCGGCTCAGTGCGGCGCATGATTACGAAGTTAATTTAAAAGCAGAGCTGGAAATATCAGTGCTCCACGAGAAAATAGACGTACTGCGGGAAAAACAATGGAATGAACTTGTTGCCATGCAACAGGAGCAGCTCGGACTGCTCACCCAACTGATCGAAAATCTCAACAGGGATAAGGTGAACCATGACAGCACCTGATGACACCCCCTTGCAGCTCGAGGAGACCGATGCTGATCGCCGCCGGAGTATCCTCGGTGATGCGGCACTCTCCATGGATCTGGTTTCAGCACTCGCCGGAGATCGAAAGCTGACTAAAGCCGAAAAAAATCGGCTGAACAATCTCAAGAACACCCGCGGTCTCACTTTCTTTTCCGACCTGCTCTATGCGATTACCCACCAGTATTTTTCCCCGGAGATTGCCGAAGACCTCTGGACAGCAGTGCTCAGACATAAAAGTGAGCTCTCAACGATATTGGGCCGGAACGTCAGGACTGCGGTTGCCACGCTGGATTACCTTTCCAACATCACCGAAACGATGCGCGGCGCAACGCTGGTGGGCGAAGCGGTGATTGAAGAAATAGTTGGGCTTTCATTGTGCGACGGTTTGACAGGTCTCTTCAATCACACCTACTTTTTCCAGCAAATTGACCTGGAAGTACGGCGCTACCTGCGCTACAAAACACAAGTTGCTCTGGTGTTGATCGATATTGATGATTTCAAAAGAGTCAATGATACCTACGGGCACCAGGAAGGTGACAGAATCCTGGCATCGATGGGTGAAGCGCTCAGGCATGTTGCCAGGGATTCGGATATTTGCTGTCGATACGGCGGAGAAGAGTTCGCGGTTATCCTGCCCTTAACCGATATCCATGAAGCCGGTGAAATTGCCCAAAGAATGAAAAAAGAAATGGCGGAACGTTTGCCCGACGGCCAGGTAGTGACTGTCAGCATAGGCGTGGCCTCGTGCGGAAAAACGACCCGGACCTATCGAGATCTGGTCGAAAAAGCAGATGAAGCGCTCTATCAGGTCAAGCGAAGCGGCAAGAACCGGGTCGAGGTGGTTTGGGACTGATGGAGAGTCGAACGGGTCCTTGAATCCAAGGTGATCGGACCCAAGGTTTGCGGTGCCACCACAAGCATAACAAAACAGAAATTTCTTGGTATGAAAATAGGGATGAACTTTGATGGAACCTGTGTGGACCACCTCTCCCCCAAGGTGGGGAGGGATGTGCCGCTTGCCGCAGCCCCCCTGGGGGATTTCGTCAGGAGGCCTTGAGCGATTCCAGGGTTCGATGGCGGATGGCCTTGTCGGCTGCCGGCAGCAGCGGCGCAAGGAGAGAAGAAGTGAAACCTTCAGGTCCAGTATCCCTGCTGATCGGCGGGCGGAGCAGGGGAATCTGAGCAAAGGCCTGCTCCAGGCAGGTTCGTGCCTGCCGATAGGCGACGGTGTCCATGCGCCCCCCGCGCTGCACCTGCCCCTGAGCATCTATGAAATGACCGAAACGGATCCAATCCCGGCCGCAAGGGTATTGTTTGATTGCCTTGAGCACCACCGCATCACGAACCAGATACCCGGCGATCCGTTGCATGACCGCATGCTCCGGCCCGCAGATAAGGGCCCGATTGTCGGCCGCCGCCAGCGTCCTGTAGACCCGGAAGGTAAACCAGGCAACCAGGTGCTGCTCGTTGCCGGGCTGGAGCAGTCTTTTAAAGATGGCGTCAAACAGCTGCATTTTGCCGGTATAGGCGGTGGTTTCGACTTTCAACTGGCGGGCATACAGCAGATACCGTCGATCAACGGGCTGATCCCTGGCCAGGACAGCCCGCAACAGGTCCCCCGCCTCTTTGACATTGAGCCCGGAGCCGGGATTGCATCCCAGTTGGGCAAGACGCTGTTTTTGGGCATCAGTGGCGGGTTTGTAGGGAAGTTGTTCGATCCACTTGGCAACAAGGCTGTCGCGGTGCAGGGCCAGGGCCTTGACCTCCTCCTCGTCAAACCCTCGGTAGATTTTCCTCCTCGCCCGTCCGGATTTTTCGCTGATCCCGACCACGTTAAATACCGGCATGCAAACACCCACTCCTTACAACAAACAGAAATCAAGCAGGATCACCGTTATCACCAACCAAAAGGCGGAACGGCAATCATTTGAAACGTAAAGATTTTCCACCCATATCCGGTGGATCTATTTTTTTCGATACAAAGGGCCCCAGCCGGGCATCATCGGCCGGACGCTGGCTTGGCGACGGTTTCAGAGACTCTTTCTTCGCAGTCTCGCCAAGCAATACAATAATTTTACCCATTCTCTCGTTCATTTTCGACACCTCGGACAGAATCCTGAAAACAAGAATAGGCAGCAGGATAGACATTACCCCCACGGTGATAACGACCACAACACCCGCAAGCGCAGCAATATATCCTATTCCTCCCATCAAAAACTTTTCCATCGGCATTTCCTCTCGCTTTTCTCAATGACGATCTTTTGCCGACGGCTGCATGCGCCCGGCACACCCCATCCGACAGTCAACCAGACACGGGATGTCACGAACAATGACCGTCTTCCCGGTGCGCGCTGCTCAAAACCTGTTGTTGATCACCACCTCGGAGAGCGGCAGTTTGCCGCCGCGCGGCCAGGGCACCCCGGTTCCTTTGCCGATGGCAACGAACATGGCGATGACATGATCCGCCGGCAGGTTGATCAGCTGGGCGACCGCTGCAAAATCAAAACCGTCCATGGGGCACGAATCATAGCCCATGCTTTTAGCAGCGAGCATCAGGGTCTGGGCAGCCATGCCGCAGGAACGCATGGCTTCATCCCGCTGTACTTGCTCCTTGCCGCGGTAATAACTGTCGATGGCGGGCACCACGAAATTGCGGACAGCCTCCGGAGCATCCCGCCAGTAGCGCTCGGTATTCTTGTTCCAAGCCTGGAGATCGGCGCAAAGAACAATGAAGAGCGAGGCATCGGTCACTTGGGCCTGATCCCAGGCAACGGCGCGAATCTGGCGCCGGAGTTCCGGCTCGCGCACCACAACAAAACGCCAGTTTTGAATATTGAAGGCTGTGGGTGCCAGCATGGCTAGGGACAGCAACTGTTCAATCTCTGCCTCTGGCATCCGATGCTCCGGATCGTACTGTTTGATTGCCCGCCGCTGGGTAATTGCCTCAAAAGTGTCCATGGGGTTCCTCCTGGTGCTAAAAATATATATTTTCTTCTTTATTGGTCGTATGCGCAACCATCAACCTGGACCGTTGTCATTGCCAACGAAAGTGAGGAAGCCTGACATTGCTCCCTCCGCTCGAAATGAGGCCCCAGATCGGCAGGTTGATTCCATGCGCCCTTGTATCTGCCAAGGGGAAGGCTATACATAGTTCTGATATTCCGGTTCAAACATCAGGGAAGAGATGTGCGCGGCAAGATCATCCGGCTTAGGTTTACCAGCCAGTCCGTTACGATACGCCACCTCGGCCACCGCCACAGCCACGGCCAGCGCAACCTCCCGGATCCGGGGCAGGGCCGGATAGACCCGGCCAAGCTGCAAGTCGGCCTCCGAAACCTCTTGAGCAACAACACGAGCGGCGACCAGAAACATCTCATCTGTGACCCGAACCGCGCCACTGGCCATCACGCCCATACCGACCCCTGGGAAGATGTAGACATTGTTGCCCTGGGCCGGGAACAGTTTTTTGCCATGAATGGTGACCGGCCCAAAGGGACTGCCGCTGGCGAAAATAGCCCGGCCTTCTGTCCAGGTGTAGGCCTCCTCGGCCGTGCATTCGGATTTAGAGGTCGGGTTGGAAAGTGAGAAGATAATGGGGCGTTCGTTGATCCGGGCCATGGTTGCAAGAACCTCCGGAGTAAACCGTTTGGGCTGTCCGGAAACACCGATAATCGCCTGGGGTCGCAGCGCCTCGATGGCGGCATGAAAATCAGCGACAGGGGGGTGATCGTGGGCGTAGAGGAGCTTATGGCCGGTAAGATCGGTGCGGCTTTTAACGATCAGCCCCTTGGAATCAAAGTACCAGCAGCACTGACGGGCCTCCTCCTGCGAGAGTCCTTCTTCCACCAGGGCGGCCACCATCAGGTTGCCGGTGCCGATCCCAGCCTCGCCGGCTCCGAGAAAGAGAAAGCGCTGATCTTTGAGTGCCCCGCCGGTGATGTGCAGGGCTGAAAAAATACCGGCAACAGACACTGCCGCTGTCCCCTGGATATCGTCATTAAAACAGCAGACCTGATCGCGGTACTGCTGCAGGATACGGAAGGCATTTCTGTTGGCAAAGTCCTCAAACTGGATAAGCGCACCGGGGAAGACCTGCTGCACCGCCAGAATGAATTCTTCGATCATCTCATCGTAGACCTGGCCGCGCAGACGAGGGTGCCGGAGACCGGTGTAGAGCGGATCATTCAAGAGCCGGGCATTGTCCGTACCCATATCCAGGGTGATCGGCAGGCTCAGGGAGGGGTGAATACCCGCACACGCCGAGTAGAGGGCCAGCTTGCCCACCGGAATGCCCATACCATCGGCGCCGAGATCGCCGAGGCCGAGGATGCGTTCACCATCGGTGACCACGATGACCCGAATGTCGTTGAACGGCCAATTGCCCAGCAGTTCCGCCACCCTGCCCTGGTCATTGGCAGTGATGTAGATGCCGCGGGGCCGCCGGAAGATATGGCCGAACTCCAGGCAGGCCTGCCCCACAGTGGGCGTGTAGATGATGGGCATCAGCTCTTCGATATTATCGAGCAGCACGCGATAGAAGAGGGTTTTGTTCCGATCCTGAAGAGCAATAAGCGAGACGTAGCGCTCAATATCGGTCGAATGCTTGCGCAGATTCTCCAAAACCCGCTGCACCTGCTCCTCAATGGTATGAACACGGGGCGGCAGGAGACCGGTCAATCCCAGGGTCTCCCTCTCCTCCAGGGTAAAAGCTGAACCTTTGTTCAGGTTGGGATCACGCAACAGGGCGATACCGGTGGGCAAGCCGGCAAGACGATTTTTGATGCGAATCTTGCCAGCGGCATCGGTGGTTGCACTCTTTTTCAGCATGGACTGAAGATTGATGTGGCTGAGAAAACGCGACAGGGTTTCGCCATCGATCAGGTCTTTTTCAAAACGGATGATCATCTCATCCTTTTCATGAACTATTTTATACATACGAACGTTCTCCGCTGTGTCTGGCGTCGATGCCAGGCTGTGCCTGCCACCCCTCTCGTGAAAACAAATCTTCCCGCTCTCCGGGGTGGCACGATAACTGATTCGTGAAGCATTACAAACCTATGCCTTGACTGTCAAGGATCTCCGCCCCCCGCCCCTGTACGGCGTGAACAGACGATCATCTTTAAAAGGGGGCGCGCTGGCTCTTAAAAGAGACGGCCCTGGAGCGAGCAGCAGGAGGCCATCTTTTTAACCGAGAGGGTTTCGCTGCCGGTCAATGGGCCGGTGAGAAGCGGTGCATCAGGGTCATGAAGCATTCGGTTCCGGGCCACGGCCGCGTCGCTGACATTGGCGTAACAGTAGCGGCAGCCATGCGGGCAGGTGTTATAGGCACCAATATCAACGCTGGCAACACAACCGCATCCCGGCCGTTGTCCCGGATCTTTTTTCACCTCGACCGGCTGTCCCAGGATCGATGCCAGCACCCGGTCGTCAATGCATTTCGAGGGCTCGATCCCGCATTGGGCCTGGAGGAAGGAATCGCAACAGGACGAAAGATGGATCTTATATTTTTCTGCAACAGCAGCAAGTTGGGCAACAAACTGCATCCTTTCTCTCTCTTCAATCGTCAGTAACTCCACCCCCTGCAAATTCCGTTTGCACTTCTCGTACAGGCTGAGAAAACTGAGGGTACAATGGTTTGTTGAGCGGTGCAGTTGTTCCGCCAGACTCTCGAACCAATGGAGATGGTACGCGGGGGAATGCTTGCGGGTCAGCAGGATCGGATCAAAACGCCACAACACCCGCTCGGGCCCGATCCGTGCCGCCAGTTCCTGGAAGGTGGCGATGACGGCGGCTTTTGGCGGCAGGTTTCGCTCCAGATCCTGGGCAAAGGCGGTGAGGGTGAACTGAAAATAATAACGATAGCCCAGTCGGTCGATTTCCTCCAGCCGGGGCAGCATTGGGGCCGGATTCTTAGTCCAAAAAACGATGCAATCCACGGTCTGCGGATCAAGGGGGACCCGCGAAACCTGGTTGGGATTAAAAGGATGACGCACCAGCACAAAGCCCTGCCGCAGCCTGTTGAGCAACCAGTCGCTATAAAAGGCCGGGATATCGGTTCGCCTGCTGGCACTGATGATCATTGTTCCCCCTACCCTGCTGTTAGTTCAATAACACGCGACATCATTGCGAGGAGCGACAACCTCAATGTAGCGTGGCAACACGTTATCGACCCAGTCGATGCATGGTGGATATACAGCAAGATCGAGCAGTTCAAGCTGGATGATGTCATGCCCCACCGAACTTGGTAGTACTTTGAATTTCCATGAGAATCGACCATGAAGGCGGTGAATGTCCGAAATTCTTGACATGGACGGGTACCACGGATCCAGGCCACCTCGGAAATGAGGTCAAAAACCGGAAGAAACGTCTGCTGTCATTCACCCGAGGGTTGAACTGACAGCGAAAAAACTCGTCGATATTTCACTTAACAACGGCGGATCTTTGTCCCAACGAGGTGCACCAGCTCTCTCGCCCCAGTTTCTTACGCAAAATCATCCTTGACGGATCACCTTGCCCCGGTTGCCCGCATCCTGTACAATCTACCCCTTACCTTGTCAACCCGGCCCAACGGCCAGGGCCCTCTCGCAACAAAGCAAACAGAAAAACGTATGTCGCAGCAAATCCTCAATACAACCGATCCTGCCACCGGGACGGAACGCATAGGCTTTAAAGTACTGGTCGCCATCAGTTGCTCCCATTTCCTCAATGATATGCTCCAGTCCCTGATCCCGGCGATTTACCCCCAACTCAAGGACAGCTTTTCCCTCAGCTTTACCCAGATCGGACTGATTACTCTGACCTACCAGATGGCAGCCTCGCTTTTACAACCGGCGGTCGGCTTCTATACCGATCGCCACCCCATGCCCTATTCCCTGACCATCGGCATGGGCAGCACACTGCTGGGGCTGATCGCCCTGTCCGTGGCCCCGAGTTACGCCCTGCTGCTGATCGCGGTGGGCCTGATCGGGATGGGGTCCTCAATTTTTCATCCCGAATCCTCACGGGTTGCCCGCATGGCCTCGGCCGGACACTATGGTCTGGCGCAGTCGATCTTTCAAGTCGGCGGCAATGCCGGGACCTCGATGGGCCCCCTGCTGGCCGCCTTGATCATCATCCCCCTGGGGCGGCACAGTCTCGCCTGGTTCTCGCTCTTTGCCCTGCTGGCCATGGTAATACTGTGGTGGGTCGGCGGTTGGTACAAGCAAAAACAATTGCAGGAAAAACGGTGGCACAAGGCGCATCCGCTCACCCAGCCGAAGATTCGTCTGCGCAAGGTTGCCGGGCCGATGCTGATTTTGCTGGTCCTGATGTTTTCGAAGTTTTTTTATACCACCAGCCTCCATAGCTATCTCATCTTTTATCTGATGAGCAAATTCCAGGTCTCGGTGCAATCCGCGCAGATGCACCTGTTTGTTTTTCTCTTCGGAGTGGCTTTGGGCACTATTCTGGGAGGTCCCCTTGGGGATCGGATCGGCCGCAAGCAGGTAATCTGGTGGTCGATCTTTGGCACGGCTCCCTTTGCGCTCGCCCTGCCCTATGTCAACCTGTTCTGGACCGGCCCCCTGACCTTTGTCATCGGCCTGCTGATGGCCTCGGCCTTTCCGGCGATTGTGGTCTACGGCCAGGAACTGTTTCCCGGCAAGGTGGGGACGATTTCGGGCCTGTTCTTCGGATTGGCCTTTGGTTTGGCCGGTATCGGCGCAGCACTTTTGGGCAAGCTCGCCGATTTCCGCAGCATTGAATATGTCTATCAGGTCTGCGCCTTCCTGCCCCTGCTGGGCTTGGCCGCAGTTTTCCTTCCGGATCTGGGAAGAAAAAAAGAAACCCCCTGATATATTGGCAACGAGAGACATTGCTCACCGGTACTCTGCGCAGCGGGCAGACTGCTGAGCGAACAGCACCAGAGAAGGATTGCAGAATGACACAAGAAATACGGATCATGCACGCAGGGGCCAACGGCACTCTTATCAATGAACACGGCGAAAAGGAAACAACCCCATCAGACTGGGTATTCCTTGCCGCCGGTGATGCCGCCATTACCCGGAAAGTCACTGCCGCAGGCGAGTTCTGGCGCGTGCAGGCTCAGATGGGACGCCGAACCATTTCCAAGGGCCTCTGGGCACCGACGGCGACCATCGCTCAAGCGAGAGTAGAGGTTGAGGCCCTGCGCGCCACCGATTCCTACAAAAAGAAACTGGCCAGTGACCGCAATCGAAGGGCGCAGAAACAGACCGAATACGAACAGGAATTTGCGCTGACCGTCCGCGCCTTTCTTGGCTTTGCCCCGAGATACGAAGCAGAGGAGAGGGCCATGGCCGAGGCGGTCACCGTGCATGCCATCCCGGTGGGCAGCGGCACGGTGGCGCGAACCACCATGATCCCCATCGAAGAGCGGGCCGCAAAAGCGGTGATTGCGTGGATGCGGCATCAAACCACAGCCTATGATTCGATGAAGATTGCCCGAATCAAAGGGGAACGCCGGGAGGTGCGCCGGATGCTGGCACGACGCTCCGTGGAGCTGCTCCTGACCTACCGGGAGGGCCGGGAGCCCGTGCCCGACTGCCCGCTCAGAAAAGTGCTCAGACCCTCCGCAAACCCGGAAAGAGACGCCGCCGGGCACCGATGAATGACTTCTCACCGACACAGGTGCCGGAATAGTTCAAGCAAACAATGCAGATAATGCGTATATTGAGCAACATCGAAGACGCGCACCCCCGCAGTCGCGGATTGTTGCATCGTAAAATTTGAGAGATTATCAAGGAAGATTGTATGTCATTTGCTCAACTGGGCCTTCGGGTCGAACTGCTCAAAGCAGTACAAAAAACCAAGGGCTACGCCGCACCCACCCCTATTCAGGCCAAGGCTATTCCTGTCATTCTCGAGGGAAGGGACATTCTTGCCCGCGCCCAGACCGGAACGGGAAAAACAGATGCCTTTGCTCTCCCGCTGGTCGAAATCCTGAGCCGAAAGGAAGGCAACGGCAGTGACCCGCGCGCCCTTGTCCTTGCGCCCACGCGGGAGTTGGCACTACAGGTGGGCGAGAGCATCAAGGCCTATGCACGCACGGTCTCCATGCGATGCACCGTGGTATACGGCGGGGTGCGCATCGAACCGCAGATCGAACGGTTGAAGCGCGGCATCGATATTCTCGTGGCCACACCGGGCCGCCTGCTCGATCTGGTCGGACAAAATCATGTCGACCTTTCCCAGATAGAGTTTCTCGTTTTTGACGAGGCGGATCGAATGCTGGATCTGGGATTTCATGAGGAAATTTCCAAGATCATTGATCTTGTTCCAGCAGAGCGCAGAACCATGCTGTTTTCCGCCACCTATACTCAACAGATCCGCAATCTTGCCGGAAAAATGTTGCAGAATCCTGAAGTTATCGAGGTAACGCCCAGCAAAACGGCGGCAGAATCGGTGGTACAGAAGGTGCATTTGGTGTCCCAATCCAATAAACTTGCCCTGCTCATCCATCTGATTTCCAGAGAAGAATGGAGCCAGGTTCTGGTTTTTACCCGCACCAAACACGGGGCCAACCGGATCACGGAAAAACTGATCGCCCAAGAGCTCAGTGCAGCTGCCCTGCATGGCAACAAGAGCCAGTCTCTCCGCACCCGGACCCTGGCAGAATTCAAAAACGGTCAAATCCGCATACTTGTGGCAACGGATGTGGCCGCACGGGGCTTGGATATCACCAATCTGCCCTATGTGGTCAACTACGACATGCCTAGTATTCCCGAGGATTATGTGCATCGTATCGGTCGTACCGGCCGCGCAGGGGTCATCGGCATTGCGGTCTCCCTGGTCAGTCATGAGGAAGAGAGACACCTGCAAGCCATTGAACATTTACTCAACCAGAAGATCCCGGTAGAAAAGGTGTACGGATACACAGAAGACAGCGATGTTCCTGATTTTGTCCTCTATCGCCCCAACAACGCCTCCAGCGAAAAAAAGGCGAGCAAGGACATCAAAGAGTTGGTCGCCAGCAGGAATGCTGCCAAGCAACGTTTGAAAAACCCTCCTGCGGAACCTGCCGGTTCTGGGAAAAGATTGGGACCAAAATCGAAAACAGCATCAGGGAGGAGAAGCGACAAGGCAGGAAAACAATCGACCCGGCCCGGCTCGCGCACCTCTAAATCTTCTCCGCAGCACAAACCCAAGGGGAAAAGATAGAGGCTTCAGGCATTCGGTTCGGTTCGGTGGCTTCGAGTATTGTCCAGCCACCACCGAGCTGCCCCATATGCCTTAAAGAGAGAGGATATGCATGATCACATTTCCAATAACTCTCTATTTATCAACAGATTTTTTAAGTAATGGGGATGCGTCTTTTGTCCGAACTCTGTAAGAAATGTGCTGCATGTTGTAAAAATTTTCCGTTTATAGAACTTTCTCAAAACGAAATCCTTTCTTTAGAACAAAAAACAGGAGTACCTTTCGAGGTATTTACCAACCCGAAACGTAAAGAGATTGAAGAATATTTCCTTCAATTTCAAGAAAATGGGTATTGTTTTTTTTTACAGGAGAAGGATGGCATTTTTTCTTGCGGCGTCTACGAATCAAGACCAGGAATTTGTCGAAAATATCCTTCGAACCCTCCCCAGCAAAACGCCTGCGATGCCCATAGCCTGAAATTTCAGGTGCCTGTTTTGAAATGACAAAGGCACGGATGGTAGCCGTGTGTACACCCTTGAAGAATGAGTTGAGTCTCTTGCGTAAGTCCTGACAAAGACTCAGGGCACACCTTGTAGCAAAAGCCTGAGCGTATGCCATTCAAAGGAGTGGAGTTTTTCTTAGCTCGCCTCCAGCGCCTTCCGGACCTTGGCGGCCAGTTCTTTTAGAGAAAAGGGTTTCTGGATAAAGGACACCCCTTCTTCGAGCACACCTTGATTGGCAATAATATCCGCTGTGTAGCCGGACATGAACAGGCATTTCATGCCCGGTTGGTCCGCCTGAAGCCGTTTGGCCAGGGCGTGGCCGTTCATCTCAGGCATGATCACATCGGTGGTGAGTAGCTGGATCTGGCCGACAAATTCCCCGGCCAGACGGATGGCTACCTCCGGGGTGCTTGCTGCCAGTACGGTGTATCCCAGACGCTGGAGCATCGTCTTCGTCATTTCCAGGATAGCCGGCTCATCCTCCACCACAAGAATAATTTCATCACCGCGGGCTGCCGGTTTCACCGCATCGCCCCCCTTCCCCTCTTCAGCCTTGCCCCTATAGCGTGGCAGGTAGATCGTAAAGGTCGTGCCCTGTCCCGGTTCGCTGTACACGGCAATAAAACCATTGTTCTGCTTAACGGCACCGTAAACCGTGGCCAGTCCGAGACCTGTTCCTACGCCGACACCTTTCGTGGTGAAAAAAGGTTCAAAGATGTGGGCCTGGGTTGCCTTATCCATGCCGCAACCGTTATCGCTCAGGGCAATCCGCACATATTCTCCGGCATAAAATCCCGGGTGAGCGGCGCAGTATCCTGTGTCGACGGTGCTATTTTCCGTTTCAACGATGATCTTGCCGTTGCCTGCGATCGCATCCCGGGCATTGACGCAAAGGTTGACCAGGATCTGGTTGATCTGCGAGGGGTCCGCCTTGACCGGCCACAACCCGGTCCGGGGAATCCAGACCAGATTGATATCCTCACCGAGGAGCCGGCGCAGCATCTTCAACATCCCTTCCACGGTCTCGTTTAAGTCAATCACTTTGGGCACGACATTCTGTTTACGGGCAAAGGTCAACAGTTGCCGGGTGATATCTGCAGAGTGCTCGGCAGCCCTTTGAATTTTCTGCAGATCCTCAAAAAGCGGTGAGTGGGGACCGATCTGGTCCATGGCCATTTCCGCATGCCCAAGGATTACACCAAGCATATTGTTGAAGTCGTGTGCGACGCCACCCGCCAATTGCCCCACTGATTCCATTTTCTGGGCCTGGTGGAGCTGGGCCTCGAGTTTGGTATTCTCCTCCCGGGCGCGCATGTTCTCGGTCACTTTCCAAACAGCCTCCATCAAGAGTGAGACCTGGAGGATATCGGTCTGGTCATAATCGGTTTCTTTGTTTGCCAGTCCCACCACGCTGATGATGCGTTCGCCTTGAAATATCGGGATGGTCACGAATTTCACGAGAGGGACGTGACCTTCGGGGTACCCCTTTTTCAAAGGATGGTCAGCCTGAAAATTATTAACGATAACCGGCCGGCGCTCCCGGACCGCTTCGCCCCAAATCCCGGTCTTCTCCAGGTGGTAACAGGTCTGGGGATTGACCACAGCGCAAGCGGCCAATACATCCTTGGACCAGGCGTTGAGGACAAATTCTTGACGATCTTCATCGTAATGGTAAATGTACCCGATCTTGCTGCAGGTGAGGTGAATGGCTTGATCCAGCGCATAATCGAGAAAATCCCGGATGGTTTCGGCAGGGCATTGCAGTATGTTCACCAGTCTGCGCAAGCGCGATTCGTTCCGTTGGATTTCCTCCTCCGCCCGTTTGCGATCGGTGATCTCGATGCCCACGCCCAAGAGATAGGCCTGGTCTGCAATTTCAACCTTCACACCGGTCAGAATAAACGGGATCGAACGCCCGTCTTTGGTCAACAGGGGCGACTCGACCCTGTTTTGCCCCTTTTCCATAACTATGGCCACGGCCTCTGCGATGGCTTGTTGTGCCTCCGGTGGATGCCAATCCGTGATGGAACGGTTGCTGATTTCATCTGGGCCAAATCCTAAAAGCGTCTCATGATTTTTATTCCAGCGGACGAGACGCAACTCAGGGTACGAATAAAGGAAATAAATCCCGGGCAGACTGTCCAGCAGCGTTTTCATGAGCAACTGCTCTTGCGACAATTCCTCCTCGACCTGCTTCCGCCCGCTGATATCAAGGCAATGACCGATATAGCCGATGAACTGCCCATGACTGTCAAAGCGCGGACAACCGTCATCGAGCAGCCAACGGTATTCGCCGTCGTACCGCCGCAGGCGATACTCCATGCTGAATTTCTCCCGCCGATCAAACGCCCTCACATAGATATCCACACAACGTTGTCTGTCGTCCGGATGCACACCTTCCACCCACCCCTCTCCCCTTTCCTGCGCCAGCGTGCGCCCTGTGAATTCAAGCCAGACGCGATTGAAATAGGTGCATTGTTTATCGGTGTCAGCTGTCCAGATCAAGGCTTGACCCGAATCTGCCAAGGTTCTGAAGTTCTGCTCGCTCTCTCGCAGAGCTTCATCGACCTGTTTTCGTTCGGTGATATCACTGAGGACGACCCGGTGCACCGGCGTGCCATCACGGTGATGAGCCACTGTGAAATTAAGCTGCGCCCAGAATACCGTCCCCTCTTCCTTCATCATCCGCAGTTCGCAAACCTGCGAGGCACCGGTCTCAACAAGCTGTTTGCGATGTGCATAATAGATATTTATGTCCTCAGTAACGATGAATCGGGAGATCGGCTGCATGACCAGCGCCCCCCGGGTCATCCCCAAAAAGGAGGCAGCGGTGAGATTGGATTCCAAAAGGAGCCCCTTCTCACTGAGGGTGACATAGCCCACCGGAGCAAGGTCGGAGAGATCGAAATAGCGCGTCCGAGAGACGTCCAACTCCACCTGGGTCCGACGCAATTCCTCGTTCTGCATCTCGAGCTCACGCTGATACACCTGCAGCTCATGGAGATACTGCCGGTTTTCTTCGGCTGACAGGGTCCTCTGCTCTTCCGGCAACAAGGCTGCTTTTTCCCGGAGCGTCTCTTCGGCTTGTTGGCGCAGAGTCGGCTCGGCCTGCACGGAACCAGTCTGCAGAGGTTCCGTCGAAGGAGGGACTTGTTCGGGCTGTTTATCGTGGTTGTTCAAGGTTGCGCCTCTTCACGGGGTAAACATCATTCTTTTTCAATATTTTCAAATTGTTGACTCGTGCCCATCCAATACTTCTCTGATCCTGGCTGATAGATCTATTTTAGAAAACGGTTTCTGCAGAAAGTGCACCCCCTCATCGAGGACTCCGTGGTGAGCGATCACATTCGAGGTATAACCGGACATATAGAGCAGTTTGAGCTTCGGGCACAGGGCGAGAAGCCGAGTTGCCAATTCTTTGCCATTCATTTCAGGCATGATCACATCGGTTATCAGCAGATCAATCGTGCCGATATGTTCCTCGGCGCACCGTAGCGCAGCCTTGGGGGAATCTGCGGTCAGCACCCGATAGTTGAGCGATTCCAGCATGGTCAGGACCATTGCCAGAATGGTCGGATCATCTTCCACCAGGAGAAGGGTTTCCCCACGGCTCATCCTCGGGCACTCAATTTTTTCCTCTTTTTCCCAAAGCACAGTGTCTTTGTCTTTATGGCACGGCAGGTAAATTTTAAAGGTAGTGCCCGTCCCAAGCTCGCTGTAAACGTTGATAAAACCAAGGTTTTGTTTGACGATACCGTACACAGTGGCCAACCCGAGGCCGGTGCCGAAGCCGACACCCTTGGTCGTAAAAAAAGGTTCAAATATTTTATCAACAATCTCCCTGTCCATGCCACAGCCCGTGTCGCTCACGCAGAGCACAAGGTACTCACCGGGAAGGCAATCCGTGTTGTTGGCCTGATACCCCTCGTCCAGGGTGACGCAATGGGTCTCAATCGTGATTCTACCGATACCGTTGATGGCGTCCCGGGCGTTGACACAGAGGTTGACGAGAATCTGGTCGATCTGGGCCGGGTCCATGTTGATCCGTGACTGACCCAGGGTGGGTGTCCAGACAAGATCCAGGTCCTCGCCGATCAAGCGCCGGAGCATTTTGAACATCCCCTCGACGGTATCGTTAAGATCGAGCACTTTTGGGGCAATCGGTTGTTGCCGGGAAAAGGCCAGCAACTGCCTGACTATGTCAACGGATCTTGTTGCAGCTTCGTAGATTTTTTCCAGATCAGCGTGTACCCTCTGGGCAGGATCTACTCGCTCCAGGGCCATTTCAGTATACCCCATGATCACGGAAAGAATATTGTTGAAATCGTGGGCCACCCCACCGGTGAGGCGGCCCACGGAATCCATTTTCTGCGCTTGCAGAAATTGTGCCTCCAGTTTGAGATGGGAGGTGATGTCCCGCTTCACCGCCACATAGTTGACGATGTCCCCTTTGGCATCAAACACGGGAGTAATGGTTGCGTCTTCCGTATATAACGATCCCGACTTGTGCTTATTGACCATGCGCCCTGTCCAAGTTCGGCCGCTGGTAACGGTTTGCCATAAATCGTTATAGAAGGTCTCGTCATGCACCCCGCTTTTAAGAATGCGCGGGTTTTGATTATAAACCTCGCCAAGGCTATACCCCGTCACCTGTTCAAAGGCAGGATTGGCATACTGAATATTCCCCATCGTATCGGTAATGACAATAACCTCGCCAACCTGTTCTATAGCCACTTTCAATCGTTCAAGATCTGCCTCGTCCTGTTTGCGTTTGGTAATGTCGCGTAAAATACCCAGATTGCCGATCCACTGGTTTTTATTGTCGTAGAGCCTGGTTCCGAAGGTCTCACCAGGAAAAATCCTGCCGTATTTATCTTTATAGGAGGTCACATACAAATCAGTTGAAGAGATCGCTTCGTCGTTGAAAACAACCTGTCCCGACTCCTGATAATTGCGGTGATCGGCGTAGAATACCTCGGTCGTCCTGCCGTACAATTCTTCCGGTTTGTAGCCGAAGGTGCTTTCCATGCCCTTATTGGCCAACTGGATTTGGCGATCTGCATTGGTAATAATAATCGAATCTGTGATGGCGTTGAACATGGTCTCAAAGAGCTTTCTTTGTTCCATTATCTCCATTTCCGTTAGCTTACGTTCTGTGATGTCAAGGGCAGTAAAGGTCACCCCCATCGCAAGATCCTGGGGATTGATCGGGGTGGAACTCATCAGCACGTCTATGCATTGCCCATCCTTGCGCTGCCATCGCGTTTCCACCGTGCCGGTGCCGTATGAGCTGATTTGCGGGTACTTTTCCATCCCGACCAATGCATGTTCCGTATCGCTTACGTAAAGCATCCGACTGTTTTTGCCGAGCAACTCTTCACGTGCATAACCGGTCATGGCACAGAGCCGGTCATTGACGGTCAAAATAATCCGATTGCTCACCACCCCGATCCCGGTGGGTGCGGCACGGAAAATACTGCCAAGGTAATTTTCGCTGGCACGCAGCGCTTCCTCTGCTTTCTTGCGATTGGTGATATCGTGAACAATGGAATGAAGGAGCATCTTGCCGCGCACTTCGATGGTACTGCTGAATACCTCCACATCCCGGAGAGATCCATCGGCCATCCGGTGGCGGGATTCATGATGTATCTGTTCACCGCTTGCGGCCTTGTCGATATCCCCTTTAATCTGTTCGGGTGAAAGGATGCTGATTTCATAGAGAGTCCTGCGATGCAACTGCGCTCGCGACCATCCATAAAAAAGCTCGGCCGCATGATTGGCTTCGGTGATCGTGCCGGTCTGGGGATCGACGATCAATTTAACCGCTGCATGGTGTTCAAAGAGATTTCTGAACAGCAATTCGCTCGCGCGCAGCTCTTCCCGTGCCTTATATTCCGCCGTCACCTCGCGAAAGACCAGTACCGCCCCATGTATGTTGCCATCGGCATCATGCATGGGTGCGGCGTTTTCTGCGATATGATATTCCTTACCGTCCCGTGCGACCAGGACGATGTGGTTGGTGAGCGTGACCACCACGCCTTCACGCAAAACCTTGTCAACCGTCGTGTTCACCGTTTGTCGAGTTTGGTTGTTGACGATGTGAAAGATTTCAGCCAACGGTTTATCCTGTGCTTCACCACAGCTCCATCCGGTGAGGGTCTCAGCTACGGGGTTCATAAAGACAACCCGCCCTTCTCTATTTGTTGAGATCACCGCTTCGCCTAGGGACTGCAAGGTAATATCGAGTTGTTGCCTTGCTCGCTGCAATTCATCGATGAATCGCAGGTTGAATTCCTGGTCCATAAGAATCTTGCCGACCAGGAGAGTCGCCAGGGGGTAAAGCAACAACACGGGAAGGCTTATATGCCTGACAACAGTTATCGCCGTATCAACCGGCAGGGTGAACATCATTGCCAGCATGGCCAGATGAACGACCACACCGAACACATAAAGATGCCACACTGAATACACTCGCGATTCGCGCTTGAAATGAAAATGTACCAGTAAACCAATGCCCGCGGACGAAAGGATGACCATTACTCCTGGGGTGATTCCTGTCCCACCCAAACCAATACGGCAGAGTATGGTCATAATGACTGCAGTAACAGCGGCCCAAGGACCATAGAAGAGCGCACAGACACTCACCATGACCGAGCGGCCATCAAAAAACAGGCCAGGCTCCAGGTTGAGGGGACGCAACATCCCCAAAACAGCGGTTCCGCCGAAAAGCGCCCCTTGCAAGAGGATACCCAGGCGGGTGTGCCGTGGCCAGCGCTGCTCAATAAAGCCGGAAACAACACTAAGGGCCACCAGCAAGGCCAGATTGAAGATCAAATCAAGATACATGATACAGCGTCACCTTTTTCCCTGCAAAAGAGATGAAATTGAGACAGTTCGCTGACAGTGCCACTTCCGTATATTGTTTATGCCGTACTCCGTAAAGCCGTTGACCAAAATCTCGTAGGGAGGCTCCGTTGCAGGCAATTACAAAAATTCAGAAGAACTGAGGGAGGAAATTGAATGAACATTTCGAGCAATGCCGGCGTTGTGTCGCTCGAATTGAAAGAGCAGACTCTGTAATTCTTGCCGATTGATCAGATCTTTCTCCAGGAGTATGATGCCAAATTTTTTCTGCAGACGTTGTTGATGAAAAATAAGAACCCGTAGCTGTTGTGCGCTCAGCAATCCCAATGCCTGGGCTGTCTGGCCAAAAGGCTGAAACGGGACTTTGCTGCGCAGGATGAGGGTTATGTCCTCTGGGGTTAACATGCCCAAACGTTGCCCCAACTCGCCGAAACGTGGCCGTTCGGTTCTCTGCCAGGTGAGAATTCGGGTGATGGTCCGCCAATTTGCCAGGCCGGAATAGTAAAGGAAATGGCCAAAGAGCAGACGCCGGTGGGGCATCGGGCCATGATAGAGATTTTCGGTGGCTGAATACCCCGTATCGCAGTGCGCATCGTGGGGAAAGGGGGCGGGCCGGGCTGACGACCTCTCAGATTGGGGGGGGGCCGGGGTAAAATCAGCTGCCCTGGGCCGGTTGGATCCTGCCCGCAGTCGACGGCTTTCTCGGGCGTGCAGAAAGCTCAACAGATCCTCGTATGCTTTCCGGACCCCGTGAAAGGTTTCATGGTTTCCCCGCCGTAGAAACCGGTCGTTGTCGAGTCCCCTATCCGGGTGTGTTTCCAGGGCCCGTTTCCGATAGGCACTTTTCAGGCCACTGAGCTGGAGGTACTCTAAAAATTCCCTGCGAATATGGAGATCAGAGCCAAAGAGAATGGCGCAGGCGCGCAAGAGCTGTTGTTCTTCTGGGCTTGGTTCCATTTCACCCGGGCAGCCCTGCGGCACCTACGTTCATCGGTTGACTCATTTCCGCGCTTACTTGCCAGCCTGAGGTCTGTTGATCAAGAACATAACCGCAGCACCTCGGCGGCAATAAGCTGTAACGGTAGTATTTTGTGCACCCCCCCATGCTTGATGGCCTCAGCCGGCATTCCGAAAACCACACAGGTTGCTTCATCCTGGGCAATGGTAATGGCACCGCCATCAAACATTTCCTTCATACTGCGGGCGCCATCGTCGCCCATGCCGGTCATGATCACCCCGACCACATTCTTGCCGCCATATCGGGCAGCAGAACGAAAAAGTACATCCACCGAGGGCCGATGTCGTGAAACCAGCGGCCCGTCCTTGACCTCGACATAATAGCGGGCGCCGCTGCGCTTGAGGAGCGTATGGTGATTGCCCGGAGCGATCAAGGCGCGGCCGCGGACCACCGTATCGTTATCCTGGGCCTCCTTGACCGTGACCCGGCAGGTTGAGTCGAGCCGCCGGGCAAAGGCAGCGGTGAAATTTTCCGGCATGTGCTGGACAATCACGATCCCGGGGGCATCTTCGGGCAGCATTTCCAGAAAAATGCGCAAGGCTTCCGTGCCGCCGGTCGAGGCACCGACCACCACGACTTTTTCGGTCGTCTGGATCATGGCTTTGGAATTGGGTTTATCCATGATGACATCGGCGGAGTACTTGGGTGAAATCTCTTTCAAGGTACTGCGCACCGGGCGGGCTTGGCCGGGCCGGGTCGCAGCGGCACCCTTGACTGCGTCACAGATGGTGATGCGGGATTCCTCAATGAACTGCTTGGTGCCCATGCGGGGTTTGGTGATGATGTCCACAGCCCCGTATTCCATGGCCTTGAGTGCCGATTCGCTGCCGCCTTCGGCAAGGCTCGAGCACATCACCACCGGGATGGGATGTTGGCTCATCAGTTTCTGCAGGAAGGTCAGGCCGTCCATGCGCGGCATTTCGATATCCAGGGTAATGACATCGGGCACCACGGTGCGCATCCGTTCCGCTGCCAGAAAAGGGTCGGCCGCAGTGCCGACGACCTCTATCTCAGGGTCGGAATTGAGTATTTCACAGAGTGTCTGCCGCACCAGTGCAGAATCATCGACAACCAGTACCTTGATTTTGCTCATGCCCTTACCTCTTGCATACAATTGGTTGCTCTGAGCTTGAGTTTGCGCAGATAGACATCCCCGGTTTTTATTGAAAAAAACAGTTTTCGGCCCAACGTGCCGCCGATATCGGTTGTGGCAATCACCAGATCCAACTGCTCCAATGTTTTTTTTGCCTGGAATATATTCTGCTCACCAACCGACCGTCGGTTGCGGGTAGCATGGCGGCCTGCCAGTACCTGTGCACCGCCAAAGAGTTTGATGATTAATTCAGTGCCAGCACCATACTCGATCATCTTACAATGAAGATAACGCACCGCCGTATCAACATAGAGGAGATGGTTGCTCTCTTGCTTGAGATTATTGGGCAGCATGGCGTGGCAGATGGCTCCAACTCCTTTTTTGTGTGAATACATGGTGACGGTTACACAGGACCCCAGGACAGTACTTACCAGAATAGGACGCGCAGAGATGATAACCTCTCCGGGCTTGAGGAAGGGAGTACTGCTATGAGCGGCAATAATGCGTTTCATGTCTTTTGATACACGGTTGAGCCCACCGAGGTGAAATCAACATCAATACCGTTCATAGTCTCGGAATGACCAAGAAAAAGATAGCCACCGGGCCGTAATTGCTGATGGAATTTCCCCATCAAGGCCTGTTGAGTCGCTTTGTCAAAATAGATGATAACATTGCGGCAAAAGATAATATCCATTTTTTCGGCAACCCCGAGATCGGTATCCATGAAATTTATCCTGCGAAAGACAACCCGTGAACGGAGCTCCGGGCAGACGCGAACCAAGGAGTGGCTCCTGTCTTTACTGCGCAGGAAATATTTTTTTTTGATGTTTTGGGCAATACAATGTGTACGCTCTTCAGGATAAACAGCTGTTTTTGCGGTCTCGAGAATCCGGGTGCTGATATCCGAGGCCAGGATGGAAAAACGGAAATCGCGATGAGCAGAGGCAAATTCAGATAAGACCATTGCCAGGGTATAGGGTTCCTCGCCACTCGAGCAACCGGCACTCCATATTCGTACAGGTTCTGTGAGACAATCACCTCGACGCTGCATGATGGCCGGTATTGCTTTCTCGGTCAAATGTTCGAAATGACCGGATTCTCGAAAAAAATCAGTCTTATTGGTGGTGACGACATCGATCAGGTGTACCAGTTCGGCGCGCTGACCTTCAGGGCTGAAGACGTATCGGCTGTATTCCTCAAAAGTATCTAGAGATAAGGTCTTGAGACGCTTCTGCAATCGCGCCTCAAGCATGGTTTTTTTCGTTTGCGGCAACTGAATCCCCACCCGATCATAGATAAAGGAGCTAAACTGCTGAAAATTCCTATCCTTCATTTTGACAGGTAAAATGACACTCATACCGCTGCTCGTTTGTGCTCCCGTTGGTTACATCAAGAGGCAACCACCAGGAATTTTTTGGTTATAGGGCTGTGTTTCCGTGGATTTCGGTCAGCTCGTTTGCAGAAAAGACCTTGTCGATATCGAGAATCATGACAAAATCATTTTCCACCTTGCCCATTCCTTTGATAAACGCTGTATTCAGCTTGGTGCCAAGTTGGGGCGGTGGCTCAATAAGGTCCGGTTCCATCTCCACCACTTCTTGCACCGAGTCGGCCAGGACACCGAGGACGATGGTCTCACCGTCAAGGTTCACCTCGACCACGATAATGCAGGTGTTGACGGTTTGTTCCGTGCATTGCATGCCGAAATTGAGGCGCAGATCAATGACCGGGACGACGCTTCCCCGAAGATTGATGACACCCCGCATAAAATCAGGGGTTTGCGGCACTTTGGTTATCGATGTTAATTCTAATATTTCGCGGACTTTGGCCACGTCAAAGGCAAAGATTTCATCTGCCAATTTAAAGGTCAGGTATTGTACGGTTTCAGTTATTCCTGCCACGCTCATGATTTTTTCCTCCTTTGGGGGCGGTTGGTTTCAGGCTAAAGCGCTGAGGGGCTCCAGATAGCTGGTCCGTTGCGCTTCAGCCTGACAGGTTGCACCTGAATCAGAATTTCTCGAACTCCTCATCAAGATGATCCGCACCACCTTTTAATCCCATATCGAGTTGGATTCCACCTTCGGTTTTGCCTTTCCCGGCAGGCTTTGCCGCCTTGGCGGGTGCAGCCTTATGGGCTGCCGAGGATTTAGGCATAGCGATATGGCTGATTGCGTGTTGTTTACTCGGTGCATGCTGGGGTGCCCCGATAACCCGCCGTGTTCGGCCTGTGTCCAGCGTAAAAAAGGCGATAGTCGCTTTGAGCTGTTCGGCCTGACTGGTGAGCTCCTCGGTGGTGGACGCCATTTCTTCAGCGGCTCCCGCATTTTGTTGAATAACCTGATCCAGTTGCTGGATGGCCTTGTTGATCTGATCGGCGCCGGTATCCTGTTCTTTACTCGAAGCACTGATTTCTTGGACCAGTTCTGCCGTCTTCTGGATATCAGGCAGCATTTTGTTGAGCATATCACCGGCCTGCTCTGCAATGGCAACGCTGGTGGTTGAGAGTTGACTGATTTCACCAGCAGCAGATTGACTCCGCTCGGCCAGTTTCCGGACCTCTGAGGCAACCACGGCAAAACCCTTACCATGTTCACCGGCCCGCGCTGCCTCAATCGCAGCGTTCAGGGCGAGCAGATTAGTCTGCCGGGCGATTTCCTCAATAATGGAGATCTTGGTAGCAATCTGCTTCATGGCTGCCACGGTTTCGGTCACGGCCTTGCCCCCTTCCTTGGCATCCGAAGAGCTCTTGATCGCAATTTTTTCCGTCTGCATGGCGTTGTCGGTATTCTGGCGAATGTTGGAGGCCATTTGTTCCATACTCGAAGAAATCTCTTCCGCACTGGCAGCCTGCTCGGTCGCCCCCTGCGACATCTGTTGCGCCGTGACCGACATCTCCTGGGAACCGGAAGCGACATAATCGGCAGCACCCTGCACTTCGGTGACCACCTCTTTCAACTTGTCGACCATGTTGCCTAATGATTCCATCAGTTCATCATTATCACTCCGTTTTTTCAGTTCCACCATCAAATTACCCTGGGCGACCTGCTTGGCATTGGCAGTGATACTGTTGGTGGCTTCTATAAGGATGTTGAGGTTATTTTTGATACCGTTGAAGTCGCCATTATAATTATCGGTGATAATCTTGGGCATGTCACCTTTGGAAATCTTTTCGACGTAATCGGCAGCGACGTTGAGCGGACCGATAACAGCATCTAGGGTCTGATTGATTCCCAAGACGACTTTTTGGAATTCGCCCTGGTGCTTGCCAACATCAGCGCGGGTGGCAAGTTTTCCTGCCACGGCTGCATGAACGAGCATCTCACTATCCCCAATCATGGTACCAACGGCTTCCTTCACTTTGGTGAGACTTTCGTTGATCTTTACAAACCCTTCTCTGGTAGCCGCTGAATGCTGATCAGCTTCTTTAACCTGCAGATTCAGATCAAGGTTACCGGCAGATATTTTGGTCAGGTTCTCTGCCATGCGCTCGATCTCAGCGTTGGTGTAGTCGCGATTTCTGAGAATTGGGGTAAGGTCGGAAACTACTTCCACGTAGCCAATCTTTTCACCGTTATGGTTGACCAGGTACGAGGTGTCTTGTTTGCACTGCAATCCGTGCCAATCGAAGAAACTTTCTCCGATGCCCCGCTGGAGCTGGCGGATACCGCATTTTTCGGTATTGCAGATGTTGGCGCCAGCATGGCTGCACGGTTTGCCGATAAATGATTTGCGGTCCGTAATCTGGCCAGCCGTAATCAGTAACTTTTCAAAGGACTTGTTGAGCAGGGTCCAGTTCATATCCATGTCGGTAACATGGATAGGGAACGGTACCGCGTCGATAATGGCTTCGTACCATGTAACCTTGTCCACGACGGTGTCGAGGGTGCCATTGACTCCCCGCACAATCTTCTGGAAATCTCCCTGATGTTTGGAAGCATCGGCACGGGTGGCGAGCTTGCCATCCAAGGCGGCTTGAGCGAGCATGCTGGAGTCGGCCACCAAGTTATTGACGTTGTTGATGCAGTTGTTGAGGTTCAACTTGATCTCATTGAAGTCCCCATTATAATTGTCGGTGATATTCGGAGGGATGTCGCCCTTGCTGATCCGGTCGATATATTCGGCGGCGACGTTCAACGGGCCGATGACCGCATCGAGACAGTCGTTGACACCAACAATGATCTTCTGAAAGTCCCCATGATGTCGAGAGGCATCGGCTCGGGTGGCAAGTTTGCCGTCCACGGCCGCCTTGGACAACATATTGGCGTCGGTAGTCAGAGCATTAATCGCACCAACGCAGGTATTAATAGCACCGGTGATGGTGTCGAACGTTGCTTTGGTTGCTTGAGTGTCTCCATCGGCAGCAGCAGTTTCCAAAGAAATATTGGTGTCGCCCTGGGCAAGTTTGGAAAGCCCTACAACGACCTTGTCTGTCTCGACGTTTTGATAATCGGCAACTTTCTGGGCAATCCTCGCTGCCTTTTTGATTGCGGTCTGGTCGGTCACAACTTCAAATGCACCAATTACCTTACCGGCATTGTCCTTGATAGGCACACCGCTGTAAGCGATATCCAGGTCAAGGCCAAGGACGGGGTGGGCATCGGTTTCGCCTGTGTTAACCTGACCAGTGGAAATCGCCTTGTGGCAGGCACAGTTCTGAGTCTTACAGTCCGAAGTTTTGAAATGGTCAAAACACTTGTTGCCTATCACCTGTGATTGGCTCTTGCCGCCTACTTCGACACCAGCCTCATTCATGTAGAGCACGTTGAAATCTGTGTCAATAATCATGGCTGGTGCTGGCATCACATCTAAGAAACCTACCAGACGACCGATGGTGGCATTGACCCCCTCGACAATTTTTTGAAAATCACCCTGATGCTTGGTAGCATCGGCGCGGGTGTTAAGCTTGCCTTCCACCGCCGCCTTGGACAGCATATTGGTGTCGGCAACCAGGGCAGTAACATTGTCGATACAATTGTTGAGGTTCAGTTTGATCTCATTAAAATCACCGTTGTAGGAATCCGTGATCTTCGGCGGGATGTCGCCCTTGGAGATGCGGTCCACATATTCGGCGGCTACGTTCAACGGACCGATGACCGCGTCGAGGCAGTCGTTGACACCAACAATGATCTTCTGGAAGTCACCTTGATGCTTGGAGGCATCGGCACGGGTCGCAAGCTTCCCTTCTACAGCGGCCTGGGAAAGCATATTGGCGTCGGTCACCAGGGCAGTAACATTGTCGATACAATTGTTGAGGTTCAGTTTGATCTCATTAAAATCACCGTTGTAGGAATCCGTGATCTTCAGCGGGATGTCGCCTTTGGAGATGCGGTCTACATATTCGGCGGCTACGTTCAACGGGCCAATGACCGCGTCAAGACAGTCGTTGACACCAACGACAATCATCTGGAAATCGCCCTGATGTTTTGAAGTATCGGCGCGAGTGGCGAGTTTTCCGGCCACGGCGGCCGTGGACAACATGTTGGCGTCGGCAACCAGGGCGCGAATGGTATCAACCATTTTTTTCATGGCAGCCATGACGCTGGTGGTGTCGCCGGAGGCAAGGGCCACTTCGCGGGAGAGGTCACCGACCGCAACCAGACTGGCGACTTCACCGACCAGTTTCGGATCAGCACCTAATTGACGCAGGACGATCCGGGCAATAAAGAGACCTAGGCCGATAGCGAGAAGCACTCCAAGGGCAGCCAATATGGCCATAACCATGCTGGCCTGGTTGGCTAAAATAGTATTGTCCCCAGCGGTCTTTTTGGCCTGGGCAACCTTGGCATCCATCATTTTGGCAATGACGTTTTGCTCTTCCCGAGAGGCTTTGCCGGCGTCTCCCTGCAACAGGGCAGTGGCTTCAACGGTTTTGCCTTCTTTTACCAAGACTATGATTCTGTCGAGCAAAGGACCATAGACCATTCGAGTTTGCTTGAACTCCTCGAAGAGTTTTTTCCCTTCATCGCTGAAGAGGGTTTTCTCATAACTCGCGGCAGTCTTCTCTATATTGGCGCGAAGATCCTTTATTCGGCCAATAAAGTTTTCCTGTTTCTCGGGTGTGTTAGCCGCAATAATGTCGCGGGCGTTGACCCGTAAGCGTTGAAAGTCGGTGGAAATCTCAGCCATTTCTCCGAGAGGAACGGTGATGGCTTCGTAGAGTTTGGTATCGGCAGCGGCAATGACTTTAATGTTGTACATGCCATATCCACCGATAGCACCGGCAATAATGGCCACGGTAATAAAGCCGACCAGCAGTTTTCCCTTGAGTGTCATGTTGTTGAACCAAGCCATATCATTTCCCCCTTGATGTGTTGTACCTGTGAATTTTGCAAAAACAGCTAGCCCCTAAGTCACGCCCTACCGTATGATCGGATGGTGCCGTTATTGTCTCATCCCCGAAGGATCTGGGTGTATCAGACTTTATCAGCATTGCACTTCCTCCTCTTTTGTTGTCTTGCCGTTGGTTTGACCAAAGGGCCTCAAGCCGTTCCCCTCTGTTATTTCTGCCTGTATTTTTGTCGTTTCCATTGCCTTCATGTTTCTCGCTCCGGTGATGCATTTTCAAATTTCCGCAGATTGCTCAGGGTCTGAAGGATGATTTCGCGGCATCCTCTCGTCACAGGCTTATCATGGCCGGAATAGATGCACTCAATGGTGCGCCCGGAAAGTTTCATGAGTCCCGCCACATATTCCCTGGAGTAGGCCTCGCAAGATTCATTGGCCTTGAGTTGCGTGTCCCCGGAAAAGAGCACCTTGGCCGCTGGCGCGTACAGGCAGATTGAGTCCGACGAATGGCTGGGAGTATGGATCACTTCCAAAAAATCATTGCCGGCCTTGACGAAGTGGCCATCCGGAAGGAGTTCATCAAC
>JBBRBT010000027.1:0-45947 GCA_038205495.1 Desulfobulbales bacterium | reverse complement strand
TATAGGTGCCGCCGTACAGGCTGCTGCTGGAAACAATGTGGTCGCCGGCCTCGCAGAGGGTCAGCAGGGCGAGTGTTTGGGCACCATGGCCGCTGCTAGCCGCCAGCCCGGCGATCCCGCCCTCAAGGTCGGCCACCCGCTGCTCCAGGACATCGGTGGTCGGGTTCATGAGCCGGGTGTAGATATTGCCGAACTCCTTGAGGGCAAAGAGGTCGGCCGCGTGTTGGGAACTTTTAAAAGCATACGACGTGGTCTGGTAGAGCGGCACGGCTCTGCTGCCGGTGGTCGGATCAACGGTCTGTCCGGCATGGAGCTGGCGGGTGGCAAAGCCGAATCGGCGGGGCGAAGCGGTCATGATACAGTCTCCTTAGAAGTGATGATGAGCATGGAATTTTATTAACCTGAGGCACGCGCTCCGCCGATCTGCCGACTCGCCAGCGGATCGATATTCCGCGTTGCCGGTGCCAAGGGGTGTGGCATACCCTGAGCGAAAGGGTCGGCACAAAATCCCGGCTGAACAAAAAAATCCTGGCCCACCACCACCGCCGGGGCGTCCGGGTGGACCATTTGGCCGTTCTGTGGATGCCAGAGACATGCTTTTCCTACTCCGCGACCAAAACATCTTGAATATTTGTGCTTCAGACTCTCAGCCTCTGCCACACCTCCACGCCTCACCTGTAAGCGTGATTGTAGACGAGAAAAAAGAGGAAAAACTGAACCGGCGCACTGATCGAGTCAGGTAAATCAATAGATAACTCTCGCCTTACTGTCAACCCACCTTTCTCCGCAATCGTGCCCATGGACATCCTGTCCCGAAATACCTCATAGCAAACCGTGAACAAACCGCTTCTTCTGATGATCTGCCCTGCGAAGGGCTTCGTGATTGTTAGAGTTGGGCGTTTGAACAATCCCTTTGCGCCCACAACGTCGGCTGAAGCGAGGGTGGCCCCTTCGCTTACGAGAGTAAATCTGATGTCATTCCACCAATCTCTCGTCAGATACGTAAAGGCAATCTCGTACTGTTGGTCGCAGTGCTGGATCTCAATTTTCGACTTTACAAGGCGAGGAAACGGGTTTCCAAATCGAGCGTTCGTCGCTATTGCCATGTCCGGCCAAGACAAGGTACCCACTTGGTTTCGACCGCTATCGAGCAGGTCGTAAACAAATCCTGAGAGTGCTGAATGCTGAATCGCGCTATACATTCCCTATCCTTGACGCCTCTTCAGGTTTCTTGTTCGTTGTCTTGTCGGGCTCGGGGATGATTCAGGGGCAAGAGCCTGTCGCCAGCAAGGTGGCTAGAGGCGTATAGGCAAGATCAAAGGCCTCGGCAACACCTCGGCAGCAGACCAGGCCCTCGGCAATATTGACGCCCGCACCGATTCCGGGATCGTCCTGGGCCGCCCGCCGCCACCCCTTATCGGCTAAAGTGAGGGCATAGGGCAGGGTGGCGTTGGTAAGGGCCAGGGTCGAAGTCAGAGGAACAGCACCGGGCATATTGGCCACACAATAATGAAGGATGCCATCGACTTCAAATACCGGGTGGTCGTGGGTGGTCGGTCGGGAGGTCTCAAAACAGCCGCCCTGATCGATGGCGACATCGACCAGCACCGCCCCTTTTTTCATGGCCCCCAACATCTTGCGGCTGATGAGCTTGGGGGTCTTGGCTCCGGGCAGGAGGACCGCGCCGATGATCGCATCCGCCTTTTGCGCCAGGTCACGGATGGTTGCCGGTGAGGACATCAGGGGAAAGCAATTTTTCGGCATGGTCTCCGCAAGGTGACGCAGGCGGGGCAGACTGGTATCCAACAGGAAAACGCTTGCCCCCAGGCCGCTGGCAATTCGCGCCGCCTCGGTGCCGACCACTCCGCCGCCCAGCACGAGAACAGTCGCTGGAGCAACACCCGGTACTCCACCCAGAAGAATACCTCGACCGCCCAGGCTGCACTCGAGATACTTGGCCGCTTCCTGGGCTGCCATTCGACCTGCGACCTCGCTCATCGGGGTCAGCAGGGGCAGGGCACCGCGGTGATCGGTGATGGTTTCATAGGCGATGCAGACGGCCTTGCGAGCCATCATTGCCCGGGTCAGATCTTCAGCGGCGGCAAAGTGGAAATAGGTGAAAAGAATCTGCCCTTCCCGGATCAACTCATATTCCCGAGGCAACGGCTCTTTGACGTGCATGACCAGGTCGGCTCGGTCATAGATCCCTGTGGGCCCAACCACCATCTCCGCCCCGGCGGTGCTATAAAGAACATTGCTAAAATCGCTACCCATCCCCGCACCGTTTTCCACCAAAACCTGATGTCCAGCTTTGATCAGTACCTCTACACCGGCGGGCGTCATGCTGACTCGATTTTCCGCTGTCTTGATTTCCTTGAGAATGCCGATGATCATCGTGGGGGCTCCTGCTGCGGGGGGAAATGGGGCTTTTTTTCTCCAATCTCCATTTCATCAGAAAATGGAGGGTGTGACAGTGGTTATTTGTGCACAAGCATGCGGGTCGGCAACGATCGATAGTGAAAAGCACCAAAGGAATCTCGACGATGGTCGGCCTGCTGGGATGGCGAACGAGGAATAACCGACAGAGGATGCGCCTGAACCGCGGATGCTCAACAGCAACTCACAAATGTATAGCGATCACTGGAGAAGAGAACCGATCGCTGCCCTGATCGCCTCGGTGGTATCGAGTTTATCGACGATGCCGACCGGGTTGACAGCATTGGCTCGTGAAAGCAGGTGCTGGTCCTGATAGCCGGTGAAAAACAAGATAGGAATATCCTGCCCGGCCTTGATGATTTGTGCTGTTTCGATACCATCCATGGCGCCATCAAGACTGATATCCATGAGAATGGCGTCCGGGCATTCGTTGCTCACCGCAAGCACCGCTGCCTCGCCGTTGGTTACCACCTTAAGGACCCTGCACCCCAACTCTTTCACGTTTTCGGCCAGCATCAGACCAATCAATTTTTCATCCTCGACGATAAGTACTTTTTTAGCCATGGGCGAACTCTCGGGGCATTGGTGGGAAGCAACGGCTCAAGCGAGCCGTTGTCGTTGTGCAAAGGAGTAGGTTACAGCACGCGCATCATTGCAGAGAAAAAAGGCAACATCAACAGCTTTTATTGCCTGGCCCTCTTTCCTTGCTCCCGTCCGAGCGAATCCGCTCGCGCGCCCCAACCCTGTGGTCGTTACTTGGCATGGGGAGGGGCTGCACCTTGCTGAGCTGGCACCGGTTGCGGAAAAAACATCAAGGTCACATCTTTGGCATTTATAAACACCTTGCCTTCCCGGTTTACCTTGGCGTCAATTTTATCCACGGTTTTTCCGCTTTCATCGCTCCGGTTGGCAAGCGCGGTGAGGGTTACCAGCATCTTTTGCGTATCCGGATCTGCACCGAAGCTCTGTGCAATCCGCATAAACTCGTCGGGATTCTCAATGGCCACTTGCAAATTCCCGGTCGAGAGGTACTTGGCTTGATTGTCGATGTTGGCCAGGAGGCTCAAATTGACCCGAGAGGCCGGGAAAGCGACAAACGAATCCGTCAGGGAAAAGGTCAAGGTGCTCATCATCAGGGTGCTCATAGCCTTCATCACCGCCTGCCCTTGAACCTGATCCATCGTCCCCGTTGCTGGGTTGTTGGGATCCGAGAGCAGATGCAGCAGCGAGGGAATGTTTTTGATCTCAAAATTAAAGTTGGCGGATTTCGGAAGAGTGTTGGTGCCTTGTCCCGGGCCGTTCAACCCCGAAAAATTAATATGCGTTTGGATTTTCCCCCCTTCTCCTGATCCCACAGTAAAACCACCGCCGAATTGGGCGGTCTCCATCGTTACCGGGTTGGGCCCGGCATGGAACACGTTAAGTCCACTGAGATTAATTTCTGTAGAGTAGCCTTCGATCAGTTCCAGAATTTTTCGGGCGAAGACGGTGCCATGTTTGGTCAGGTAGGCGTCGGATTCTTCTTTTTTAACTTTCTCAAAACCTTCAATGGAGGCAAACAGGTCCGCAAACATCTTCGGGGGTATCAGTTTCATGGTCCCCTGACCGACAATGCCAACAGAAGCAAGTGATGCCGTAACGGGTTGCGGTTTTTCCGGTTTTTCTTTCTCGGTGTAGGCCCCCCCTTTTGCCTCCATTTTGGAATCATACCTATATCTGCCGCTCTGACTCTCCTTATGGATACCGCCCGACATATCAACGGAATCAAGACTGAACGTGTCGCCGTCGGACTTGACCTTGATGCCTTGGACTGCTATCGAACTTGTAGAGACATTCAGGAGCTGAACATAGTCGTCAAGAGTAGCGAGGAAGGTCTTCAGCTCAGCAAGGTTTGGTGCGTCTCCCTGATTAAAAGTGTGGTGCTGAAAAGTCTTTTTCACCTCTGCGTATTTCGCAAAATTCGAGCCGCCCAAATTAAACAGAACCGCAATGTTCCCTATATTGAAATGAGATTTGTCATCAACAAAGGACAGGTCGCTGAACGTACCGTGCAATTTTTCATCCCAGATTCCTTGTGCATTTCTGGAGCAGCTGCTGCTCAAGACTATCTCTTTCATATCGAATCGACCCTTATTGCCGCTGTCGAGAATCGCCAGGTTGCCAAGCTTCAGGTCGGCCCGGTCAAAACCCGATTGGGTGAGATCCCAGATCCCGGAAAGGTCCTGGCTGCCGATGGTCAGCTCGGCGGTGGTTGTATCGGCTCTGCGGAGAGGCGCTTTCTTCGGCAGGTGCAGGGTTACGGCAAGTTTGTCTTGTCCCTGCGGATTGAATGCAAGGACAATCGGGCTGAGGTCGATACTGTCGTTCTCACCGAAGGAGAGTATAAAGGGTTCGAGACGCACTTCATACTGGCCGCCGGCGTGGGTAACGGCATAGTTCTGATTTGTTTTCAGGTTAAAATCTTTGTTCGCGGTTGCCTGAGGAAAAAGAGCCAGCGCCCAGTCGGTAAAGGCATAGATCAGCTCTTCCTCAGGCGTTCCTGGAGCACGTTTCACCACAAGGGGGGGATCTACCGGTTTGCTCGTTTCTTTCACCGGGGGTGCAGCCACAGCAGGCGCGCTCTGAGCTCCTGCCGCTGCCGGACCGACGGGTGTCTCCATCTGCCCTTTAGGTGCCATGAGGGGTGCCTGCTCAGCTCCGACAGGAGCATCTGTTGGAGCCTGCCCTGTGGCACCGGTCTGCTTTGCAAGCTGCTGCACAAGGGTTTCCAGGCGCGGATTTGGTTGGAGTGCAATACTCTCCTGATATTTTTTAGTCGCTCCTGCCAGGTCTCCCTGCAGTTGGAGTCGGCTTCCCTCGAGCTGGAGTCGCCTGGCCGTTGCCGCCGCATTGTCAGTGCTCTCGGCAGCCCAGGCATCTTGAACAGGCAGCAGAGTCGTCATGCCGGAGCCACAGAAAACCAGAACCGTCAAAACAAGGCCGAACAATCCAATCCTTCGAAACCTGCTCACTTTCAACGTATCGCTACTCCGATATATTTTCATAAACGCTTTCCCTTCCCTGTTTAATCTTGCCACCCATGGATCTTTATTCATCGCGTAACGCCTCCGCTGGATCCAGGCGAGTCGCCTGCAGCGCGGCAAAGGTTGCGGAAAAAACACTCAAGACAAAGACACCTGCCGTAAGGAACATAAAATGACCGATTGAGAGCGTACAAAGGGATTCCGCTGTACGCAGATGCGCACTGAACAAATGGTTGATTACCATGGATACCACCACAAAGATGCTGCCCGCCAGGAGGAGAGCCCCCCCGGACAGAAGCAGCCCCTGGAAAACAGGAAAGAGGACAATCTCCCTTTTCAACAGACCAAGAAGACGCAGCACGTTCAGCTCCTTCTTTTTTCGCTCCACCGAGGCATAGAGGCTGGCTGTCAGGGCGGAGATGCCACCGATAACGCCGACCGCCGCAATCAGCCAGAAAATGAGCCCCATGTAGTTGTCAAGCCTGCGCACTTCCCCAATCCTTTCCTTTTCGGTGTACACCGATATCCCTTCACCTTCTAGTTTCTGTTGGATGTTTTCGACATCATCGATGGTCGCCGTATACATGCGAAAACCGGCATACCCCCTTCGAGAGAGCAGAAGACTGTCCGTTTTTTCGTCATACTTGACGTTCCTGTACCGCAGCAAATTAAGTTGGCCGGCAAAAGAGGCGGGTGCGTAGGCAAGGGAAGCGATTGTACCGCCCTTCACGACGATGACCGGTACCGAGAGCTCCCGGTCCTCCACGGTCAGTGACAAGATGGCGTCCCCCTCGCCCAGAGCACAATCCGAGGGGACCAGGATTGTCTGCCGCTCCTCCTTTTCGTTGCCCTCAAAAAATCCCTGCGGTAAGGACAGGGGGGCAACGGGGGTGATCTCTTCGCTCACCGTAAGAAGCTTCAGGGCAACCGGTGGGGCCAAGGGAGATTTCACGGAAATGGCGAGCGGTTCTATCCACGGAGCGACAATCGCCTCTTTACCGCGCAGCTTACTCCTGATCGCCTGGATGCTTTCATCCATCGCTGCCCGCTGTTTCACGGTGGCAAGATAGACCGTCCATTGCGAATGCGGTGCATACCCGAGCATGGCGACCGCCTGTTCGCCGCTGAGCATCTTCACCTGGGTAAATCCGGTGTTGTTGGTCAGCATCACTTCCTCCAGCTTGCTCAAGGGACTGGGGGTAAACACCGCCGCACCTTCAAAAACGGGGTAGGCCGCCGGCATTTCCCCTTCCCAGCCATAGGCGGGAACAGCCCTTCCGTCCTTATAATCTTCCACCGCCTCGATGACATCCAAGCGGACAAAAGCTGTTTTCAGGCTACTAGCCCTTGCTTCCAGGATCCCTGAGACCAACACAGAAAATTCACCGCTCTCGTATTTTCCCTTGCTGATCCTCCGTGTACTGAAGAGCAACTCATCGCCGATCGATACCTTGAGGGACTGCGCCGCCGGCTCAGTGAGCACGCAGGCCGCATGTCCCGGAACGGTAACCCCATTTTCGAGGAGCAGCGGGTCGCCTGCGGCCGTGGCCATGAGGGACAATTGTTCACTGGCGTCACCGGCAGGGTTTGTCGCCGTTATAGAGGTGGAAATCTGCCGGGTCATCGGCACGATAAAAGAGATCTCGGGATGGATTTTTTGCAGCGTATCAAACCATTCTCTGTTGAATGATTTGGTGGTCAGAGGGCGAATCTCCCGATTTTTGGGATCCTGAACCAGACGGCTCTGTAAGGTCTGAATAGTGCCGAATTTAAGACCGAAAAGAATAAGAAGAGGCGCGATAATGGAGGCAATGGCCAGTACCAGGCAGGTACTCAGCAGCCAGTCATGCAGGATGTCTTTTAAGGCTAATCGCAGAATCACGCAGCTCTTCTCTCCTCAGGGTTGCCGACAGGTCTGAACCAGTACCATGCTCTTCTTATTTGACCGTTGTTGTTGCCAGGGTTTCTCGGGATGCTTTCCGGGTGACCTCGAACTGTACCTGCACGTCGGAAATAGCATCGACCAGGCTCCGGTCATGGGTCACCATGACCACAGCGGCCCCCAGAGCATGGGCCAAATGCTTCAATTCATCGCGGATATCGAGGGCGGTCGGGTAATCCACCGCCGCAGTCGGTTCATCGGCGAGAATAATGGCCGGATGATGGATAAGTGCCCGGGCCACGGCGACCCGCTGCCGCTGGCCTCCCGACAAATACTGGGGCTTCTTGTTGAGCTGATCATCAAGGCCGAGAAAACCGACCAGCGTATCGAATTCTTTGCGCGCAACAGGCCTGCCGCTGATGTCGGCGGAAATCATAATGTTTTCGCGCACGGTCAAAAAAGGCAGCAGTCCTCCGTTTTGCAGGACATACCCGATGTTGCGTCGCCTGATGCGAGCAGCGTCGTTTTCCGACAGGCGGGGGATGTCCCATTCCTTCATCGTCTGATTCTGTGCCACGGTGATGCTGAAACAGGAGGAACGGCTCGGATCCAAGACAAGAGCGAGAAGATCCAGCAGGGTGGATTTGCCGCAGCCTGACGGCCCGACGACTGAACAGAATTCCCCCCTATGGATGACCAGCTCCGGAACCCGGAGGGTGAAAGACGCCCCCCCTTTGGTGCGGATTTTCTCCACGTCGCGAAGCCTGTAGACAGGTTCGTTCATAAAAAATCAGGGCAGGAGCTCAAGGGTTATCGGGTAGACATATTCGCTGGGGTCATCACTCTTATTGAGCTGGACCCAACCTTCCGGCGCGTCATGAATGGTCTCGTAGGCCTTTATCCTCGCTTCCACATCAGCCAGAAACAGATCTTGTTCATCGACGGACCAACTGCTCCAGAGCTCACTGCTCATATCCATGATCCGGCTCTTATAGGGCAGTCCGGCGAGGAATTCGGGGACCAGGCCACTTTGTGATAAGGATTTCGCCCGTTTGATCATGTCCGGATCGCGGGCGGTCGTGGCCGCCACCGCCTGCAGGGATGAAAAAAAATCCTCGCCGCTGATTTGCCCTTTGCGGCCGGCGGCCAGGATTGTTTTCAGCGTCTCCCGCAGGGAGTCAAGCTGCCGTTTGTTGACAAGAAGCCGCACCTCAAGGGATTGGACGTCCGGGGTCAACAAATCCTTGTCGGCTACCCAGGCGACCACATCACGCGGGGCCTGCGCACCTGTCTGGGAGCCGATCCATTGAACGAAAGCGGCTTTCAGGGCCGCATTGGCAAGGGATTCGGCCGAGGGAGGGGATCCTTGGGGGACCGTGCCCGCTTGCTTCTCGAAAAGATCGACATTGACCGTCCCCTTGGATGCAGCAGAACCCGTGCCTGCTGTCACCGCCGGAGCCGTCACCTCGAAATCCTTTCCCGCTTGTTCATTGGGCTTGGTGACGGCAAAGTCGGAGGGCGCCGATTTGGAGACCTGCGATTGCAAAGCCACGGCTTTTTTCTTCTCCTGATCGATTTTCTCCAAAAAACCAATGATCGAATCAGTCACGCTTTTGGTAACTTTTTCAAATCCGGGGAGATCTGTTGAAGAAGTACTGTAATAGGCAGGCCCGCCTTCCACGCCTTTATTGGTACTGAGGAGTTGGAATTGTTCGACCGCTGTTGCATGGTATTGTTCGGCTTGCGGATCTTTGATGTGAATCGCGTAGATGGTGATATTCCGATCATTGGCAATAGCGCGCAAGGTCGACGAACTCTGGCCGGAGGTGTTCCATTTGTGGCCGACTTCGTGGGACGGGGCATCGCCGACCAAAATGACGAACCTGATGGCATTCGGTGTCCAGGCAGTAGCGTCCACCGCGCCGTTGACACCGGAGAAGACATCCTCGGCATATCCCTGTGATCCGGCGGTGGTGATATCGACGGTCTTCAAAGTGGGGATAAACTGGTCTATACCCTGGAGTCCGGGGGTGTAATTCTTAACATTATAGCCCATGCCAGGAACTTCCATTGAATCACGATATCCCCAGATACCGAACTTCACGGTCTTGGCCAACTCGGTATTGGCGGATATGCGTTTTGAGGCGTCTTCAATGACTTTCAAGGTCTCGGTGATATAGGGCATCATCGAATTGGTCGTATCCATGACCCAGACGACATCAATGCCCAGTTTTCCAAGGGTTGCAGCATCAATATTCGTACTGTCCTGGACTGCGCTTTTCAGATACTCCTTATTTGTCCTGATGTCCGAGCTCTCCCTCGCAGCGGCGCCCTCTTTGGTCACGGCAGCAAGTTTCAGGATTCTGGCTTCGCGGTTATTCAGCTCGATTTCGCCGAATTCGAGAATCGGCAGCAGATAGAATTCCTTGCTGATATCAACGGCCTTTTTCGGCTCTATGGTGATGATGGGGAAATCAGGGGGAATCTCACCCAAGGCAATATCAATATAGAGTTTCTCGACGGCTTCGGTTCGTTTTTCCTTCGGCAATCCGGTCACTTTGGTCAGCGCGTCTTTCTTATCAAACATCAAAACCGGATACCGTCCTTCCGGATGCGTGTAGGACAGACACATGGTCTGCCGCCATTCAAAAACATCATCCGAGGACATCCAGCCGAGAACGGTCCCCCGGTTGTCGGAACCGACTTCATACCAGCCACCGGCCCCCAGGTCGCCCCCGGCTTCTTTCTTGGTATACACATAATACGATTGGAAGGCGGGAACGTTTTCCTCGACCGTTCCGCTTTTGACATCTGCATTTTTATAAATATTAGAAAATGCTCGTGATAAAACGCGCAAGGGCAGAGATTCTTTTCCTTCAATCTTCAGTGGAGTACGTTTTGTATCCGTCTGAGACAGAGCGGAAAACGGAACCGAAAGCAATGCCAGCAGCAGTACATTCAGTGCCCATGTTGTTTTTCGTAACCTCATGCATGTCCCTCCTCGTTTATTTCTCATTCATTTTAATAAAATCAAGCAATCGGGATAATGACGCATCCTGAGAGAAATCTTCGTCAGCAAGTTCTTCTGGTAAGCGGATGTCCGGCTCCAGGCCCTGGTTATGATAGCCCACGTTATCCGGCATAAGGATTTCCGCATAGGTGAGCAGCAGGGCCGAACCATCCGGTAAAGGCAAAAACCGCTGGGCGAGTCCCTTGCCGAAGGATTTCCGTCCGACCGACAGCGCCCGCCCGTTTCGTGTCAGGGCTGCAATAAAAGCCTCAGCCGCACTGGCCGTACTGCCGTCTTGGATCAAGAGAACGCGGCTGTCGGTACGCTGCGGCTGTTCGGCCACGATCTCTTTGGTCTCGTTCCTGGATCGCAGCTTAAACAGCACCGTGCCCTTTTCCAGGAAGAGATCAGCGCATTCCCAGGCAACACGCAAACTGCCGCCCTGGTTCCGACGCAGGTCCATAACTACCGTTTTTCCGTCTGCACCGATGGTGTTGAGAATGTGGCTCAACTGCTCTTCCGTGTTTTTAGCAAACCTGGAAACCTCGATAAAGTGGGTGGCACCTGTAGTTTTCCAATTGACGGATTCATAGTTTGTTTTTTGTCGTCGCAGGGTAAGGACTCTGGGTATCCCCTGGCCGGATCTGAGCGTCAGCTGGACCGTCAGCCCCTCCGCCCCTCTGATTTGCGCGCCGACCACATATACTGATTTCCCGTACACCGGCGAACCGTCGACAGCGATCAATTCATCCCCCGCTTGAATGCGGCTCTTTTCGGCAAGGCCGCCCTTGAAAGGAAACAACAGAATTGATCCGTCTTTTTTCTGAATATCCATCTGGACGCCAAAGTAGTCCGAGCTGGTGGACTCAAGAAACGCGGCATATTCCTGGCTGGTCAGATAATCGGTATAATCGTCGATGGAGTGGGAATAGGCCCGCAAGATATCATCGGTCATCTTTCGGGTCGATTTCGGCGCCACAAGGGCATGGAGGCGGATCTGTTCCACCGCTGTGTTGATGAGCTTCATCTCCTCTTCCGCAAGCCCCTCTGCACCGTGCACAGGAAGGGCAAAGAGGTTGAGCAAAAGAACAATAAAGCTCAGGGCAAGGGACAAATTTCTGTTTTGGCGGTTAGTGATGAGCATCTTTCCCAAATCCATGAACGGTTCTCACTCTAAACGGTCGGCAGTGTTACGGAGCGCGGTGTTCGTACAATAAGGAACCGCATCACTGCTGGATCCTTTACAGGAGCATAAGATTTGCCGCCTCTTTCTCCAGTTTGTCACGTTTCTGGTTCAACCGTTCCAATTCGAGCCTTTTCTCCTCCGGATCATCCATTTCATCGGCAAGTTTGGAGGAGGACTTGATGGAGTTGATTTCCGTAATCATTCGTTTCTGCTCTTTCTTCTGAACAGTCGTTTTCACCTGTTTGGATTTGATTTCCTTTTCCAAAGAGGCGACGGAGGCGGAAAACTTTTTCAACTGTTTCTTAAGGGCGGCCTTTTCCTTTTCCCGTGACGATTTTTCGGCCTCAAGCCTTGAAGATTGCTCGCCAGCGGCCTGGGTGGATTGATCCACGCCCGAGAGATCCTCCTTCCGGTCCTGGATCCGTTTTTCGTAGGCCTGGGGGTTGTAGCTGAACAGTCCACCCTGCCTGGGATCGGTTGTCTGGCCCGCGCACCCGAGGAGCGTAGTGGCCGCAAAAAGAGATACGATGACAAAGTGCACTGATTTCATTCGATCCTCCTTCTTCTTTACACGGACATGCTGGCGGACATGGAGGCCAGTTCTTCGGTCCGCTTTTCGAGTTCCTTGATATTGGCTTTGAGTGTTTCCATCTCACTGTCAAGAGTTTGGGCGTAATCGTTCTGGCCGCTTTTTCGGGCATCCGCCACCACGGTATTCTGCGCTTCAAGCTCGGCTTTGCTGGTCGCCAACTCTTTGTTGGCCGACTCGATAGCCTTTTCAACTTCCACCTTTTTTTCCTTGAGCTTGGCATTTCGTGTCTGCATATTCTTATACTGTTTTTTGAGCGCTTTCGTATCTTTTTGCAGCACAGCGATCTGGTTGGCAAGGTCCTGGTTGTAGACGAGAATTTCCTGATTTCTCCTCCTCGCCTCTGCTATACATGCTTCAAGCCAGTCTTCTTCTTTGGCGTACTTTTCTTTCTGCGAGGCAACGTGAGAGCCATAGGCATACCCCCCTACTCCACCGACAGTTGCACCGATAGCCGCCCCGACAAGGGTTGATTTCGTATCACCACCGAATATTTGACCCAGCAAGCCTCCCGCTACGGCCCCAACAGCGGCACCCGTACCCGCACCCTCAACCTTGGTTCGGGTGCTATCGTCTTTTATATTGGCGCATCCGCTGAGGATCGAGATTAAAAAAAGCAGCACAATTCCCAATGAAATTTTCTTCATCACGGTCTCTCCTTTAGTAACGTTGAGGCATATTTTGTCTGCCCTGGTTCAGGGCTGACATTCTGATAACAAAGAGTTCGCAAACGCACGCAGGGCGTTAATGGGCAACGCCAAGGCTGTACCTTCCAGGTAAATACGCTTCACACCGAGTCATCAACACAAGCAGCCCTCTCTTATTGTTTGCCGGCTTCCCATTCAAGCAGTTCCTTTTTCCAGTTCTCATCGTCGGTTCGTTTGACTTTGATATAATCGGCAGCATGGCGGCGAATGGTGCCGAGCAATTTGGCCTGCTGGTCTGCATTTCGCTTCTTCAAGAACTGCACATACCGTTCAAATCCATCGTCTATGGCCACGCTGCTGGTGGTACCGAGCTGACGAATGGACTCGGTGTACGAGGACATGGCCTGATCGATATTCAGCCTGATCTCAGCTTCGCGCTCCTTGTACTTTTCAACCACTTCGGGGCGCTGCGAGCTAATTGCCGACTGCATCAATTTTTCAAGAATCGGCAGTTTTCGGGCCTCCTTGGAGATAAAGAAGGCCTGCTCACTGCCGATTTTTATCCAGGCATAGGCAGAGTCTTTTTCCGCCTGTTTGATGGTAAATTGAATATCGTTGAGGGATACGGCCAGCAGATCGAGTTCCTGCTGGACGGTTCCTCCTATTGTGCCCGAGCGGGTCAGCTCATCCTTGAGGCGGGTGAGATGGGCGGTGGCATCCGTCCCCGAAACTTGGGTCTTGGCGCTAATGGCGCTGGTCGAGACCGCTGCCGGCAGTAACTGGGCGGATCCCTGACGGTAGGCCTCCCAGTCATCATTCAATTGGCTGCTCACCTGGCGGTTGGGAAAGATGAGGGATGACAGGACCAAGCGAAAGCCAAGGGTTTCTTTCCTCCCCGGACTCAGCTTGTTGCTTTTGGGGTCCAAAGCATAAAATTCCTGCTCGGTTCGCAGAGAGGAACGAAGCTGGTTGCCATCGGTGAGAAAATGTCCGCCTTTGGCGACAAATCCGCCGCTGCGCCCCTGGTAGTATTCAATCTGATAGAGCGTGTTGGTCATCTCGGCCACATTGCCAAGCATATCATGGATTCCTAAAACATTAGGTTTCAGGACACCCGTTTTCTTCACCTTGTTATACGATGACTTCGGCCCGGAAAACCATTCGTATTCGGCGAGATTATCGACCGGATAGGGAATTTTTCGGTCAAACTGGGCGCTGTCCACCTCGCTGCCGCCGCGAGCGGCGAATTCCCATTCGAGTTCGGTTGGCAAACGAAGATATCCCGGGACCCCTCCGTATTCGGGGATGTCCTTCTGGGCATTGCCATACAGCCACTCGTTGTATTTTCTGATAAAATCCTCGGCGTCAAACCAAGAGAGATTGCGAACCGGGTAACTGCTATTTTCAAATTCTTTGGGCGAGGGGATCAGCGCCGCCACCTGATCTTCGGTAACTTCGTATTTGCCGATGTAGTAGCACCAGTCTTCCGCCGAACGCTGTTTCACCTTAAAGGCACCGCCCAGTGCCACGCCGGTCGGAGATTCTTTGTAGCCACCGGCAGGATCGCCGACTCGAAAGCGCTTCCAGGCATAGGACCCGGTCCCTTCACCGATACAGACAGGCCGAAACGCCATGGATCGGCCGTTGGGCATAGGCAGGACGACATCTTCGGGCTGCGGCGGAGTACTTGCCTGATCCTGAGCAAAGGTTTCCGCGCAAACGATGGTGAGCACGAGGACAAGGAAAGTTCGAGTTATCTTTACAAATCGCATAATTACTGCCTTACCTTTATCGATCTGAAACACTCTCCCCAGAGAGGAGACAAAGGAGCCGACCTAGGGAGTGCCAGGCGGAGCCCTCGGCCCTTTCGGCCATTGAAAATAGGGTTACAACGAGAGTCACATTGCCGTCAAGAAATAAACGGAACCCTTGTGGGGACACAATCACCGAAAAGAGGGACACCTCGCAACCGTGACAGGGTGCAGACCTCCTTTGGCATCCTCTTTAGGAAGCCTCCTGGGCGTAATGTGCAGTGGTCGCCAACGCTGCAGGATGGTCTTGCTCACCAGCACTAACCCGCTGGGCACACGTATGGCAATTAAAGAGCTTTTTATTAAAACAATCAAGGAACTATGGCGCGACAATAAAAATGATAGCTTTTGCAAGAGGAGATGAGGATAGCGGCGTGGCTGTGTTTGATGACAAAAAAGAGGGAGGAAAGACAAACCGGGATGCAGGCTATCGACCATCAAGCTGATGACAACCCGGGGAGGAGAAGACGACGCCCACAAAATGACAGGACCTATCGAGCAATCAGGCCTCAGGATCTTGAGAATTCATAACTACCGAGGGAATGACTCGCAACGTGCTCAATCAACGAAAAAACGAGAGTATTTCGCAAAAAAAAGACGGTTGATTGAGGCCTGCAGCGGATTGCAAAGGGACACCCTCCTTCTCCCGCACGCAGAGATTTCTCCCGTTGGTCGACAGCAAAGAAACATCACTGATAACGCGGCAACCTTCCGCCCTTCCCGCCCCACTCTCTCGTCATCTCGACTGCACGGGAGGGAGAGATCTGGAACGCCCCCGGACCCTCTGGCTTCGGTCATTGCTCTCGTTGCCTTTTCTTCCCAGTCCAGGCCCGACCGCTCCCCTGGTCCCGTTGGCCTAGGGTTTCCGGCAGGGTCTGGTCGCGATAACCCCTGCTGCAGCCAAGGCCTTAATCTCCTCCGGTGTCAATCCGGCCAACTGCAGGATATCGCCCGCCCCTTCACCCACAGCAGGCGGTTGCAGGCGTAGATCAAAGGATTGCCCGCCAAGCCGCAGTGGCAGCTTGGGCAGCTTGACCCGCTTGCCGGTGGGCGTTTGCGTCTCGGCGAGCCCACCCGACTGGTTCATGTGGGGATCGTCCCACAGGTCCACCGGCTGGTTGACCGGGGCAAAAGGAATTCCCGCCCGTTCCGCCAAGGCCATCAAAGCCTCCTTATCCAGCTGCTCCAACCGGTGTTGCAGTTCCTGGAAAAACCAGGACCGAGCCTCAAGCCGCCCCTGATTGGTGGCAAGCCGCGGATCGCTGCCCCAGTCGTCAAAGCCGAACGTCTTGCACATCCGCTGCCAGTGCCGGTCCGAGGTGATCCCGATAAACACCCGCTGCCCGTCCCTGGTCGCAAAGAGCTCATAGACCGACCAGGTCCGGCCGCGTTCCGGCATAGGCGGCGGCACCTGCCCACTCACTGCGGCCCCGGCCATATGCTGTCCCATGAGAAAGGCCACGGATTCAAACAGGGAGGCCTGCACCAGTTGTCCTTGTCCGCTCTGCTGACGTTGATGGAGCGCAGCAAGAATGCCGATCACCCCAAATCCGCCGCTGAGAATATCGGTGACCGAGGCCCCGGCGCGCATCGGTTTGCCGCTCGGGCCGGTCATGTAGGCCAGCCCGCCCATCATCTGTACGACCTCGTCAAGCGCCGGTCGGTGCGCATAGGGGCCGGGCATGAAGCCCTTGAGGGAACAAAAAATCAAGGCCGGATTGCGCTCCCGGCAGACCGCAGCGCCGATCCCTAAGCGATCGACGGTGCCGGGGGCAAAATTTTCGATTACAACATCAACCTTTTCGACCAGTCGTAGAAAAAGATCCCGGCCCTGCTCGGACTTCAGATCAATAGCCAGACTTTTTTTATTGCGGTTGAAACAGGTGAAAAAACCCGCCCCGAATCCCTCCAGCCAGCGGGTGTCATCGCCCTTGCCCGGCCGCTCGACCTTGTAGACCTCGGCCCCCAGATCGGCGAGGATCAGCCCGCAGGCCGGTCCCATGATATTGTGGCCGAGTTCCAGCACCCGAATCCCCGCTAGGGGCAGTGGTTGTTGCTTCATATTCTTCGTCCATCACCAAACGATGATCATAAGCCGCGCCACCGAGGGCTTGTAGATTTTCAACTCGGCGTCGGCTTTACTGCGCTGGTTAGGCTGGTGGAACGCAGGGAAAAGCCTCGAAAGACTACAATAGTTCAATGAGATCTAATCAGGTATAGAAAGACATTGCCAATACAAACACCGTACAAAACGTAGAGAAGTGCCCATATCCACTTTGGCGCTTGCAATGACCGAAGTTGATGGTACCCAACTTCCATGTTTATGAAGAATAAACAAAACGAAACAGCATAAAGAAGCCACGAACTACCGATGGCAATATAGCTGTTTAGTTCGGCCCCCTGAACCTTTTGACTCCAAATTGCTGCTGCAGTAAGAACTGCGCAAATTCCGACGTTGCGTAGGTTATCAAAGAGCAGTTTGACGATCTGCTCGTTTTTTGCGATGTCACTCATCAACTTGAATGGCAATATGTTTCCTCTTGTGTGAAGCTTAACATCAGAATCGACGTTCTTCCGTACTCCGGCGCATAGCACATCAACCCCCGGAACACCACGAACAAACGGGGGAGCACAGGCCCCCCCGAATCTTCTTACCAGCGTTCCTGGTGCACCTGATCCGGATTATACCGGGTGCGGGGGGCTTGCTCTTGCGCAGGCCAGCCGAGCGCAATACCGGCAACCGGAATAATCCGTGCTGGAAGGGTGAACTGCGCTGACACCGCGGTAATCCGTTCTTCGCGGGGATGGATGCCCAGCCAGCAGGCCCCGAGTCCCAGGGCATTGGCCGCCAGGAGAATATTTTCAATCGCGGCGCTCAGGTCCTGGAGGAGAAAGGAGAGCTGCTGATCATGGGCCTGCTGGAGATCCCCGCAGACCACCAACGCGGCGGTCGCCTCTTGCAACATCTGCCCATTGGGCAGGGCGGCGGCCAGACGGTCAAGCGAGGCCCGGGAACGGAGCACAATGAAGTGCCAGGGATCCTTGGCCACAGCAGAAGGTGCGGCCATGGCCGCCTCCAGCAGATCGATCAGCATGATTTCAGGAATCTCACGCTGGGTGAATTTGCGGATGCTGCGTCGTGAAAAAATGAAATTCAGTTGGGAATTCATCTTGCTTCCTCCCTGTGTTGTCTATTCAGGTTATCTTGAGAAGATCTCAACTTCACCACTGCATCATACCACATCAGATCGTATTCCGTCGCTGCTCGTTGGGGTATTGGCGACATTGTTCCATATAGGTGCCGATAATCTCCGCCACCGCTTCTGGAGTATCAGCAACATGAAAAAGATCGAGGTCTCCGGCGGCGATGCAACCGTTCGGAAGCATCTCCGCCCGAATCCAATCAAGCAAGCCCTGCCAATAGGCGCTGGCATAGAGGACAATGGGAAAGCGACGGATTTTGGTGGTCTGGATCAGGGTCAGGCTCTCAAAGAATTCATCCATCGTGCCAAAACCGCCGGGAAAGATGACATAGGCCATGGCATACCGGACAAACATCAGCTTGCGGATGAAAAAATAGCGGAAAGTGAGGCTGCGATTCTGGTAGTGGTTGGGATGCTGCTCCCGGGGGAGGATAATATTCAGCCCAACCGAGGTTCCGCCCGCCTCGAAGCAGCCGCGACTCGCCGCCTCCATGATGCCGGGGCCGCCACCGGTAATAATCGCCAGATTCTGTCGGCACAAGAGGTCAGCCGTCGCCCGGGCCGCAACATAGTAGGGCGATTCCTCGCCAAACCGGGCACCGCCGAAAATCGAGACCGCCGGTCCCAGATCGTTGAGGGTTTCAATGCCGTCAATCAATTCGGCCTGAATCCGGAAAATCCGCCAGGCCTCCGAAGTTTTCAAATCATCCATGGACAAACACTCATAACAAAAAAGGCAGGGAGGATACGATCCCCCCCGCCAGTCATCGACTTAAGGCCTTTCCAGCAAAGGCCAACTGGAGTTGCTTACAGCAAGCCCTTGAAGAAGTCGTTCCCCTTGTCATCGACAAGGATGAAAGCAGGGAAATCAACCACTTCGATCTTCCACACCGCTTCCATGCCCAACTCGGGATAATCAAGACACTCAACCTTCTTGATGTTCTCCTCGGCCAACAAGGCGGCCGGACCGCCAATGGAGCCGAGGTAGAAGCCGCCGTGCTTTTTACAGGCATCGGTGACCTGCTGGGAACGGTTGCCCTTGGCAATCATCACCATGGAACCGCCCTGGCTCTGGAAGAGGTCGACATAGGAATCCATGCGGCCAGCCGTGGTCGGACCAAAAGAACCCGAGGGTTTGCCCGCCGGAGTTTTGGCCGGACCGGCATAGTAGACCGGATGCTTTTTAAGATACTCGGGGAGCGGTTTGCCGCTATCGAGAATCTCTTTCCACTTGGCATGGGCGATATCACGGCCGACAATGATGGTGCCGGTCAACAGCAGCGGGGTGGAAACCGGATGTTTGGTCAGCTCGGCCCGGACCTTGTCCAGCGGCTGGTTGAGATCGATCTTGATCGCCTGGGAGCTGCTGCGGTCACGATATTTGGCGGGGATCAGCTTACCGGGATTGCTGTCCATCTGCTCGATCCACAGGCCATCCTTGTTGATCTTGGCCTTGATGTTGCGGTCAGCGGAACAGGAGACACCCATGCCCACCGGGCAGGAGGCGCCATGACGGCTCAGGCGGACGACGCGGATGTCATGGGCAAAATACTTGCCGCCGAACTGAGCGCCCAGGCCGAGATTACCGGCGGCTTCGAGCAGTTCCTTCTCCAACTCCACATCACGGAAGGCGCGGCCATACTCGTTACCGCTGGTGGGCAGGGCATCGAGATACTTGGCCGAGGCCAGCTTGACGGTCTTGAGATTGGTCTCGGCAGAGGTGCCGCCAATGACAAAGGCGATGTGATAGGGAGGACAGGCCGCCGTACCCAGAGTCTTCATCTTTTCCACCAGGAATTTCTTGAGGGTGCCGGGATTGAGCAGGGCTTTTGTTTCCTGATAGAGATAGGTCTTGTTGGCACTGCCGCCGCCTTTGGCCACAAAGAGAAATTTATATTCGCTGCCGGTGGTGGCGTAGAGATCGATCTGTGCGGGCAGATTATTCTTGGTGTTGACCTCCTCATACATGGTCAGGGCCGCATTCTGGGAATAACGCAGGTTCTCTTCGGTGTAGGTGGTATAGACACCGGCGGAGATCTGCTCGGCATCGTCGCAGCCGGTCCAGACGTTCTGGCCCTTTTTGCCGACCACGCAGGCGGTACCGGTATCCTGGCAGACCGGCAGGACGAAATTGGCAGAGACTTCGGCGTTACGCAGCATGGCCAACGCCACTTCCTTGTCGTTGTCGGAAGATGCCGGGTCATCGAAGATCTTGGCGACCTGCTGGTTATGGGCGGGACGCAGCAAAAAGGAAACCTCGCGCATCGCCTGGTTGGACAGCACCTTCAAGCCCTCGGGGGCTACTTTCAGGATCTGCTCGCCGTTAAAGGTCTCCACCGAAACATACTTGCCGGAACCTTCCAGCAAACGAAATTGAGTCTCATCTTTGCCCAGGGCAAAGGGATCTTGATACACAAAACCTGCCATACTGTTTCTCCTTGTTTGAATGAAAATAAGACGTATAGGGTCCGGCCACGCCAACAGGCCGGCCATTCGCCAGACAAACAACCTTTGGGTCAACGGTGCTGCCCTCCGGCCGGGTGGGGATTTTCTCCCCATCATCCTCCCGCTGTCGGGGCAACCTCATCTCTTCCACACCGAAGCATGATGCGGCATCCGCACCTTTGCCAGGGCAACTTTTGATCGCCCGACAAATTTTTCAACCTTGTCTTTTACCCTGCCGCGCAAACAAAGGCAAGCCCAGGAAACACATGAACGATTACCATGTTATCGCCTGCCAAGGCCTTGCAGCTGGCCCCTGTTTCTGTTCTGCATGCACCAGGATCGGCGTCTCCTTAGGATGGAAACAAAAGACCACAATACCGCTTATCAGCAGGGACCGCTGGAGGCTCGATCACGGGGTGGCCGCTCGATTCGCACCGCGCAGCCACCAGGGTTAGACCAGGTGCGCCATCACCTGATTGGCCAGCGGCAGCCCCTTCGGCGTAAGAACAAGCCGACCGGCGCGGATCGCCACTAGCTGTTGATCGAGGAGAGGGTCCAAGGTGGTGCCGTAATAGGCGGGGAGATCGATTCCAAAGCGTTGGCGCAACTCAGCAATGGAAACCCCGGTCAGCAGCCGCAACCCCATGATCACTGTCTCGCGGAAGGTAGTTTCCTTGTCCAGTTGTTCGACCTCCCCCCAGACGTCCAGCCCTTCGGCCAGGCGACCGCAGTAGGCTGCCAGGTCGGCAACCGCAGCCCGCCGCTGCCCGCCGAAGGTTGAAACTGCTCCGGGACCGAGCCCCAGGTACTGACCGTTGTCCCAGTAATTAAGGTTATGGCGGCATTGCCGATCAAGGACCGCATAGTTGGAAATTTCGTAGCGCACCAGAGGACTGGCACTGATGGCGGTGTCGATGGCGGCCATCATGGCCAGAACCGTATCCTCGACCGGCAGGGTCAAGTGTCCCTGCCGGACCTGCTGGAAAAACGGAGTACCCTCTTCAACGGTCAGCTCATACAGGGACAGGTGGACGGGATTGAGGGCCAGGGCGCGTTCCAGGGTTTTCTGCCAGACACTTGCGCTCTGCCCAGGCAGACCGTACATCAGATCAAAGCTAAGATTGTCGAAACCCGCTGACCTCGCCGCCTTGATGGTCGCCAGGGCCTCAGCGCTGGTATGGATGCGACCGAGTTGCCGCAGCTCGCGGTCATCGAGGGACTGAATGCCAATGGAGAGCCGATTGAACCCGGCCCGGCGCAACTGCTGTAGGCCCGGGGCATCGATGGTGCCGGGATTAACCTCAATGGTGATTTCCGGCGAATCCGGAGCAAAGGGGAAAAGGTCGCGGCAAGCGGCAAGCAGCTCGGCCAGCACCTCCACCGGCAAGGTCGAAGGTGTGCCGCCGCCGAAGAAGACGGAGGCAAAGGACAGTGTCTGAATTTCTGCATCCTCGGACAACTGCCGCATCTGCAGCCGGACCGCCTTGATATAGCGCCGAATGTCTTCCGCCTGCGGGGCAAAAGAGTAAAAACTGCAATACGAACATTTTTTCAGGCAGAAAGGAACATGCAGATAGAGCCCGGCCCGGGCGGCAGGTGCCATCAGCCAGTTCGCTCAAGGATCCGGCGGCAATCGTCGCGAATCCGGGTCATGAGGCCGCTGTCGGCAAAACTGTAGACCTGATCGCCCGCGCCAATGATCAGGTGATCAAGCAGACTGATGTGCATGAACGAACAGACCAGGTGGAGTGAGCGGGTCAGTTCTTCGTCCTGGCGGGAAGGGGTCAGCGCCCCGGAGGGATGATTATGGGCAAGTACCAGGGCGCTGGCATTGCGGGCCAGGGCGGCCTTGACCAATTCCCGCGGATAGACCGTATTGACGGTCACCGTGCCCTCGGCCACCACCGAGGCGTCGATGATGCCATGGGCCGCATCGAGGAAAACCACGGTCAGCACTTCATGCTGCAGGCCCCGCATCGAATGCAGAAGATACTCAGCCACCTCGCGGGAAGACTGGATATATTTTTTGCCGACAATCCGCTGGCGGAGGTAACGCCGAGCCACCCCCTGGATGAACTGCAGGGCAAAGATATTCTTGGAGCCGATGCCTTTGACCTGCTGCAACTGCACGGGCGAGGCGTCGAGCACGGCGGGCAGGGTTTTGAACTGTTCAAGGGCCGCACGGGCTGAAGCCTTGCAATCGGAACGGGGGGTACCAAAAGTCAACAGCAGCTCGATGATCTCGCTGTCGGTGAAGGCCTCAATGCCCTGTTCCAGGAACTTGTCCCGGAGCCGCTGCCGATGGCCCTCACCTTTCTGCTGCCACTCGCTCTTGTCCACGCTCGATCGCTCTACCGGTTCAGCTCCTGGAGAAACAGGGTGTTGGCCAGCTGCGGATTAGCCTGACCCTTGGTTTTTTGCATCAACTGGCCGACGAAAAAGCCGATCACCTTGGCCTTGCCCTCGCGGTACTGCTGCAGCTGCTCGGGATTGGCGGCAATGATCTCGCGCACCAGGGCGACCAGTTCCCCCTCGTCGCTCATCTGCACCAAGCCCTTGGCTTTGACGATCTGCTCGGGATCGGTGCCGGTGGCGAGCATCTCGGTAAAAACTGATTTGGCGATCTTACCCGAGATTTTTCCGTCCTCGATCAGCAGCAGCAAGCGGGCCAGCTGGGCCGGCCGCACCGGACAGTCGTTGATCCGCTCCGGGCCGTACTCGCGCAACAGTTCGGTGCCGATGAAATTGCTCAGCTTTTTGGCATTACCGAACTCGCGGTAGGCGGCCTCGAAATAGTCAGCCAGCTCACGGGAGGCGGTCAGGATCTCGGCATCATAGTCGGTCAGCTCGAAATCACGGACAAAACGCAGGTGGCGCTTGTCCGGCAACTCGGGCAACTGCTGTCTGAGCGTTTCGATCCACGCTTCGTCAAGTACCACCGGGATGAGATCGGGATCAGGAAAATAGCGGTAATCGTGCGCCTCTTCCTTGCCCCGCATGGACTCGGTCCGTCCCCGGTCCGGATCCCATAACAGGGTCTGCTGGATGACCTTGCCGCCTTCCAGGAGGAGATCACGCTGCCGCCTGACCTCGTATTCCAAGGCTAACTGCACATTCTTGAAGGAATTCATATTTTTCAGCTCGGTGCGGGTGCCCAAGGCCTGCTGCCCCACTGGCCGCAGTGAGATGTTGGCGTCGCAGCGAAAACTGCCCTCCTGCATGTTGCCGTCGCAGACGTCGAGATAACGGACAATCGCGTGCAGCTTTTTCAGGTAGGCCGTCGCCTCCTCCGGCGAACGGAGGTCCGGCTCGCTGACGATTTCCAAGAGCGGTGTGCCGGCGCGGTTGAGATCGACATAGCTGACCGGTTCCCGATCGTCGTGCACCAGTTTGCCGGCGTCCTCTTCCATATGAATACGGGTGATGCCGATGGTTTTGTGCTGGCCGTCCACCTCGATATCAACCTGTCCGTGCTCGCAGATGGGCAGATCAAACTGGGAAATTTGATACCCCTTGGGCAGGTCAGGATAAAAATAGTTCTTGCGGGCAAACCTGTTTTCCCGATTCAGGGTGCAATCGGTGGAGAGCCCCAGTTTGATGGCAGATTCCACGACCTTGCGGTTAAGGACCGGCAACGAACCCGGCATCCCCAGGCAGACAGGGCAGGTATGGGTATTGGGTGGTGCTCCAAAGGCGATTGAGCAACCACAAAAAATCTTGCTTTTGGTCTTCATCTGGGCGTGGATTTCCAGCCCGATCACAGTCTCAAATTCCATAAATGCAATACTAAAGGTAAAGGGTTATCACTGGTGAGCGCCGGATTGGATCCAGGCGCGAATCTTAACCAGTTCATCGTCCCAGAGCTTTGACGCCCTGATGTTAATGAACATGCGGAACAGATCGCCCACCAGATGGGTCAACTGTTCAAACAGGGCGATCCGTTCCAGAATTCGCCCCTCCATGCTTTCGGCATTCTTGCCCTCATCGACGGAATCCACGGTTTTGGGCAGACGGACATTGCGAAATTCAAAAATCATCGCCGAGAGCGTGACGCTGAATTCATAATCGCCGTGGGCAAGCCGAATACGGGCCTGTTCTGGTTTTTTGGCCAATCCCAGACCGGCCCTGGCCTCTTTCAACTCGGTCTGCAGACCGCGGCAGATGACCTTTTCACTGGCATCCCCCTCGCCATACTCAAGAAGCATATGCTTTTCGAAGACCACCAGAACATCGCCTTTGCCGGGAACCTCGACACTGCCACCGCGTTCTTCCGATTTAAACCAGAGCCAGGCGAGAAACTCCTGGCCGAGAAATCTTTTTTCCTGAATGAGATCGACTAGATCCATATATTCTTCCGTAAACTTGGCACCAATGCCTATCCGTGATGATCAGCCGCTGGAGTCTGCCCTTCACCTTCGGCCTTGCAGCAAGCGTTAAATTTCCAGGGTCAGGGCTTCCTGCCCTGTTTTCTTTTCAGAGGCATCGACACTTTTTTGAAAAAGGGCTGTAGCCCGTTGTTGATACAGCTTTGCCTCTTCCGGTTTCCGCTGGCTGTTGCACAATTTAGCCAGTTCCTGAAGAATCGCCGCCACGCTGGGATGTTCCGTTCCATGAATGGTTTCGTTGATAACCAGCGATTTCTGATAGCAGGCCTCGGCTTCGGCATACTGCCCTTGAAGGCGATAGGATTCAGCCAGGTTGTTGAGACTCAAGGCAAGCTGCGGATGGGTCGGCCGCAGGGCCTTTTCCCGGATCTTGACTAAACGCTGGTACAAGGGAACGGCCTGTTTCTCCATCTCCAATTCCATGCACAGTGCGGCCAGCTTGTCGATAATATTGGCCAGGACAGGGTGATCCGCTCCCCGTTTTTTCTCAAGAATTTCCAGAGATTTTTTGTACAGGGAGACCGCCTTGTCATATTCGCCCAGTGTTTCCTGCAACTCGCCGATCTGATACCAGCTGGTGGCCATCTCCGGGTGATCCTGACCCAGTGTTTTGGCCAGGACGGTCATTGATTCTTTATACAGGGGACCGGCCTTTTGATACTGGCCGCTGAGCACATAGGTATATGCCAACTCCCGCTGCGCCAGGGCCAGATCAAGGGGTTCCACGTCCTTTTTCTCACTGGAGAGTTTGACAAAGGACTCGAGCCACGACAAGGCCTCCTTGTAGCGATAGAGACGACAGGCTGTTTTCCCGGCCGCCTGGAGATATTGTATTTGTTCCGGCTCCAGTTCCACCGCCCGTCGGTACAAATTCAACGCTTTCTCCAGATCAACCCGGCAGACAGCCAGTTGACCACTGTGGAAGGCAGCCTGGGCGGCAAAAGGATGCGGGCGCTCACTGAGCCGCGCCAGGAAATCTTCCGCCATCTGCGGCTCCCCTTCCCGTAGACGTTCCTTAGCAGCCGCAAGTTCGGCTCCATCAGCCTCGCCCTGAAATCGCTCAAGTGCTTCCAGCACCTCTTGATAACATTGCATTTCTTCGGCATAACTATCAGCCAGGAGGGCCAGCTTGTCATTCATGATCACCAGTTCACGCTGCAGCTGATCTCGTTTTTTATCCTCCCGCCGCCCAATGGCTTGGGCGAGCAGGGCGCGTTGTTTTTCTTCCAGGTTGTTAAGCCGTATCGAGTAGGCCTCCATGGTCAAGCAGACTTGCGGAGGGGCTTCTGCCAGAGCAACGACATCCACCGCCCTTTCAGGGGCGACAAGCTCCTCTTCCGCAATCAATTCGGTCACAGAGAGGCTCTCCTCGGGCTTCACGTCGACAGCAGACGTGACCGCCTCCACCTCCCCGGTGATCGGCTCAGGTTGAGCAACCCCTTGGCCAGCATATTGCTCGCCTTCGAGGGAAACCTGCTCCGCAGCTTCCACCACGACAGGAATTTCCTTGTCCGTACCAAGCGCCTCTTCTGGAAATTCAGACTCCCCCACTTCCAGCTCAGCGATCAACAACTCGTCTTCGATGTCGGGAAGGGGGGCAACCTCTTCCAAATCAAACACAACCGAATCGAGGGCAGGCTCAGCCTCCGTGGGCAACGGTGCAACAACTTGTTCCTCATGGAATATTTCTGCTGACTCTGCCCTTGCCTTGTCCGCATCGGGTTCCACCGGTACGTCCTCTGCCGGGGCCGGTTCGATTGGCGGCGCTAGGGTTTCAACCTGATCAACAGCTTCAATCTGGGAAGTTTTAGTCTGCGAGGTTCGCTTTTTCAGCAACAGGACCACAACAAGCACCGCGACCACAACGATTGCCGCAAGTAAAGAGCCGTTCATTTCTTCTCCATTGTTTGAGCTTGATTATGCCTTGACCAACACTTCACAACAGAATAGCCGGACGCATGTCTTCATATCTTTCCAGGGCCTCCCCTTCAGCCATTTGCAAACCTGTTAGCCAGGGGATTTGGAGGATCAGCGACAGCTTAAAGGTCTCCTTGAACAGATCCTCCAAAAGCGCCATGGACTTCTTGCTGGTGGAAAAAAACAGCAGGGTGTTATCGGCAAGGTTCCAACAGAGATCATAGGTCGACGGGACGGGAGGTGATTTGCGAACCAGTTCCGCACGAATCCGTTCTTTAATCTCCAGGCGGACGGCTCTGCTCAGGCGAGGCACCTGTTTCTCCCGTTTCAGCCGTTCCTCTTCCTTCATTACATACTTCTTTAACACTGAAGGCGTTACCTTCCGCTCGTCAATCCGCATGGTGAGAGCCACATAATCACCGGCAGCATACGAACTGTAGGCAAAACCGGCATCAAACATATCGGCCACCGAAACCCAACCGATGGAGTATTCATCCATGGTATCGTCGATATCTTTAAAACTCATTGCCGCAACCCTCTCAGCAACAAAATCCCAGAAAGATTCGGGGAGTTCCCCTACAACCAAAAACCTTGTCAATGACGCTGAACCAGTTAATAATCCCATAATTACCCACAGTAGCATGATTTCAACCAGACGAACACCCGTCCGCGTGAAGATCGAATATAGAGGTCTTGTAGTAGCAAACCTGCACGCAGACCACAAGGAAATTAGCATGACCGTGGCCGGCTCTGTTGTATGTACGAGAAACAAAATAATGAATCTAATTTCATATTTTTTATTGACACCTCGCCAGGAACTTAGTACTGAGAGGCTCTCGAAGTCAAAGGGTCGTTAACTCAGCCGGTAGAGTATCTGCCTTTTAAGCAGAGAGTCGCGCGTTCGAATCGCGCACGACCCACCAAACACGAAATTTGGACTTGTCCCCATCGTCTAGTCTGGTCCAGGACACCGGCCTTTCACGCCGGCAACACCGGTTCAAATCCGGTTGGGGACGCCACATAGAAACAGCGTGTTAACTTATCGTAGTTAACACGCTGTTTTTTTGTATGGGCCTTATGCGGCTCCGATTTCCGAAGCATCTTTTCAAACGGCTCGCGCCTTAAGCGCTGGCCGTTTTTTTTTGAACTGGTGAATCTGGGTTGGCAGGTTGAATAACTCATTGCCCTGACACGGGAGTGCAATCTTCCCGGATCCCGCCGTGTGGATCAGTAAAGCCGCCTCCCCTGTCAGGGGATCATCGTGCCCCCCAGACGGACCCCTTCCTTGAGTACTAGCAGATAGACCTTCCCGTCCTCTTTCATTCGTCCTGCCTCCATCCCCGCCTGTTCACCGGTTCCCCAAAAGACATCGACACGACCCGGCCCGGTAAGCGCGGACCCGGTATCCTGTACACTGACAAATCGCCGCATTCTTTTCCATGTAACCACCTCTCCCTTTTCCATCGTGGGCTTTCTGCTGTCAAGAAAGGCCAGTGCCCCTGGGGGGTACCAGTGTTGATCGGCGGCTATGGAACGCCCGGCCGTCAGTTCCTGGCCAAGATTGCCGATCACCGGACCGGCCTTGCTCCAATGAAAAAAGATAAAGGACTCGTTCTGGTGCAGGATAAGATCTCTTTCTTCTGGATGATCAGCGAGATAGAGACGGATACTATCCATGTTGACATCTTCCAGTTTCATCCGCCCGCTATCGACCAAATATTTACCAATACTGCGGTATTCGCGGCCATTGCTTTGTGCGTAATGAATACCGCGAACAGTTCCATCGGCCAATTCAATCATTCCCGAGCCCTGAACATGAAGGACAAAGACATCGAACGGATCCTTTAACCATACCATTTCCTGCCCTTGGAGCAGGTTGTGCGTCTCGATTTCCCTTCTCGTCCAGAAGGGTATGGCCTGGCCATCCTGCAAACGACCAATGGTCTTTTTCTTGTCCGCAGAGTCCCGGACCACAAGCGATGGCGGGACTGCATACAGGGGATACACATAAGGAGAGCGCTGCGTAAGACTTCCGTCAAAAACAGGCTGATAATACCCGGTGATCAGCATGCGGCGCGGTTGGGCATCGCTGCGGCCTGTATCCACTCGGTACACGGTATAGAAGCGCTGTATCTGCTGGTTTAATTGTTCGGGCGAGGGAGACGACTGCAACAACTCTTGGAAAAAAAGGGCGGAATCAATCAAGCGCTGTACAGGGAAAGAGACGCCGGCCCATGTATAACAGGTTGCGGTCGGTACCGAGCGTAAGAAACTGAGACTATGGTCTAGCGTGATCTTGAATGCTTGCAGTTGCAGATCATCATAAAAATAAGGATACTGCGCGGGGGGTAAGGGCAACAAAGAGGAAAAGGCCGGAGCTGAAGTTGCCAGCAGGAGGAACATTGCGGCACTGACAATGGCGCGAGCCCAGATTTTCCAGATGTTCACAGTATCGCCCCGAAGGCTGATCCCTCCCTGTTCAGCGGAGGAAGGCCTCCGCCAATTCGGTCACCGCCATGGCATACCGGTTCGAATGATTCCATTCGGTGATTGCTTGAAAGTTTGGGTAACCAGCCACATACCGCTTGGCAAACTCTCCGCCGGGCGGCAGTTCCAACCCGATGATGGTGAGTGGCCTGTTTTGGGGCGAGAGGGGCAGATTGGGATTCTGCACCCTGCGCACCAAGTCGACGGGTACGAGCTCCTTGCGGCCTTTCTGCTCGGCCGCCACCAGCAACGGATCTTTGAGGACCGACCCCAATTCGCCATATACGGGCGCATCGAGGGTCCAATGGCTTCGTTTCAAGTAGTTGGCAATGGAGGCAAGGATATCAGGGACCGATTGCCAGACATCGCGCTTGTCGTCACCATCAAAGCTGACCGAGTATTCTCGAAATGAGGAGGGGATGAATTGGGTCTGGCCGAAAGCCGCACCATAGGACCCCATAACGCCACGGGGATTAACACCATTTTCCCGGCAGAGGAGCAGATATGCAATCAGCTCTTTGCGATAGAAATCCGCCCGGCGCGGGTAGGCATCAAAAAGGGTATTCAGGGTCTGGAGGACATTAAGTTTGCCCTGGTTTGCGCCATAGCGGGTTTCCACACCCCAGATAGCCACCACCACCTCGCGGTTGACCCCGAAGGTCGCCTCGATTTTGTCGAGAAGTTGCTTGTGCTGCGCTAATTTTTCTTTGCCTTCTCTGATATTTTCCGGGGTGACGAACCGGGGGGCATATTGATAGTAGGGCTTAGCCTCCCACTGCTTGTCCATCAGAACCAGAACCTGCCTGTTGATGGTAAGCCCTTGAAAAATTGATTGCAGCTCCTGGGAGTTAAAACGATGTTTCTGGCTGAGTTCGGTAAAAAGCTGTTGGTATTTTTCCTGCTGCAGATTGATGGGTTGCCCATCTTGAACGAGGTCTGCGGGTAAAACTTGCGCTGCCACCGGTGAACACCAGAGCGCCTGTATCAACAGCACCCACAGCCCGGTATGCATCAGGGCGGTAAACCGGCGGATCGTGGAACAAGCAATCATAAGAGCACCCAAGGAACACATTATAGGGGAAAGTGGCGAGAAAACAGGGAAAGGAACGTCGCTAACTCGTGAACGGGTAGCCTGTTGATCCCGGCGGCAGCCGCCCTGCCACCGCCGCTCGTGAATTGACGGCAAAGCGTATCGGCACCCTTGCGGGTCCGCAACGGTGCGCGCACGCTGACCGTCAGAGTGCACCCGTCGGGATTGGTTATCAAGGTAGCATGCGCCATATCAGGCTGATCACGGGCTACCTGATTGGAAAAAACACCGACTACTCTCTTTGCCCACGGCGCATCCGGGAGCTTGAAGACGCGACCCGTCGAATACGTTTTCAAGGGACTCAAATTCGCCGCATTTTCCATGTCACTAGCATATCCCACCTGGAGCTTGTGCAGTGTTGCCGAGCTCCGATAAAAGTCCAATGGGTCTGGATACGGCTGGATCTCGAGAAACAAATCGGCAGGATGAACCATCAGGTCATCAACTGAAAATCCGTAGGCATTGTAATTGAGGAGAAGACCTATTTCACGAAGTACTTGCAGTGCTTCAACGCCCAAGTTGATTGTTTCTGCATACGCACCAGCCACTTCGTCAAGATTGTCACCAAAAGCCCCGACTATAGCCCACGGCCGGAATTCCCCTACCAGGAGGCTATCGATGATGAGTGAGGTGCAGAGGTGGGGAGAAGTATCAATGTGGGTTTCCAAAAAATCCGAGGCAGGAATATCACCACAGTAATGGTGATCCGCGTAAAAGACAGCATTTTTATTTGCCAGCAATTGTTCAAGCTCTGCCCGGTTTCGATCAAGTGAGATATCCAGTACAGTTATACGGCTGGCAGTCGTGCCTGCGAGACGGGCAAGGAGCGTAATGTCTCGTTTGACACCAGTGACGAGTCGCGTCCGGGGCTGAGGTTGATGCAGGCGGAGCTGGTGCAGTGCGCAGATGCCATCCGCATCACCATTGAAGACATCGATGCAGTTCATGAGGGAATTAAAGCAGCGAAAGGAGCGGACGCCACATTTCTAAAGACCGGGAATACCCAAACCAAGCGCATTCCCGATATTGGCAAGACGGAAGGTGACCATGAAGGTTTGGTCTCCGGGTGTAGAATTTGATGAAAGCTCCACCGACCAGCAAGGTTGGTTGTACCGTAACCTTATTTTCTCCTCAATAGTCTCGCTCGTCTCAATGGCCCGCTGCAGACTGTATCCGGCTGCAAAATTGTACGGCAGCAGATACCACAGGGAACCACTGACGGAATTGACATCGGTCAGCGAATTGTACCGGTAATCCAAGGCAAGCAGATCACCTCGCTCGCTGAAAGAATCTGCTTCGATGGAATGCAAAAACGCACCGTCGCCATAGATATCGATGTTGGTGGTGTACATCAGCCGGAGGGATTGCAAGGGATAGAAACCAGATTTAATTTCCACGGGGGTAAGCGGAGTATCGCTTTCCACACTCCGCAGATCATACCCTTGTTTCACTTTCAGAAAGGCATACTCGCGATCATATTCGTGACCGTTACGTTCTCCGTAGATCGTGAAAAAATTATTCACTCCGTAATAGAGGGTGTTTTGTTCTTCCAGGGTATCGATTATATCGAATTGCGGCACAACCGTCTTGTTAGGTATCGCGGTATACCCATAGGCTACATACGGGCGAAGCATGTGACTCCAGGCATTGACATCGCCTATATTCGTCGTAAAATCGTGCATCAGACTGGTGCCGATCTCTCCACCCAAGTTGTAGAGATAGCGGTTTTTTGAATCACTGTCTTCCCAATCGGACGCACCATTTCCCTGTATCATATACATGGTGTCCCGAGCGCCGCCGCTGACTATTGTTTCGAGATAAGGGCTGAGGGGGACCGCAGTCGTCACCATGGGGACCAAGTCGACCCGCTGTGCCCCAACCCCTTTTTCCCGCCAGAAATTGACATAGTTCGCATCCCAGGAGAAATCAGGGCCGCCGGTATTTGCAAGAGGAAGGAGACCCGAGTAGGTGAGTGAAGGTAATTTCCAAATCCTCGAGGGGGCATCGGCGGTGTATGCTGTATCACTGACATCGTTGACTGCGAGAAAATCACCTTGCAGGGAAGTGCCGTTTTCCCAGGAGCGAAGAAGTGACAGGGTATTGTCGCGATAGTTGTTTGATTTATCGTTGAAACCACGTCCGAAGGTCTCAGTGAATTTATCTTGGCTTGAAGAAAAACTCGTTGCCCCGGAATTGAATTCCCGCAGGTAATCCAAATCGGAAACCACATCCAGATCCAGGCGGGTAACCCATGGGCCAATATCCTGGTCTGCTTTTCCTCGAACCCAGTAGCGATCAGAGTTGGTATGGGTAAAAAGGCCGTCCTGATAATATGCAACCTCGGAAGGATCGGACAAGGCATCAGAGAGATAATTTCCCATCAGCATACCCTTACTGGTATCATCAAGGATATAACGAAATTCCGCACCGTTCATCATTCCTCGATTGGCGAAATACCGAGGATAGAGAGTAATATCAGCATTCGGAGAAAGATTGATAAAGAAGGGGGTTTCTATACTAAAACCATCACGATTGGACGTAGAAAGAGTGGGAAACAGAAAGCCCGTCTGCCGTTCCCGTTTCGCCGGCAACAGCATGACCGGAGAATACAAAACCGGTACATCTTTGATCCGGAAGGTAGCATGTTTCAGAAAGGCATACCCGCCATCGGTGATTTCCACATCGGAAGCCGCGAAGCTCCACGGAGAGGTTTCCCCATCCCGCAGTTTACAGGTAACTATCCAGCCGTCTTGAATGTGGTAGGTTAAGTCACCCGTTTTCTCTATAACCCGACCCTCCATATGCATATTTTGGTTCTCACTGACCACAGTGGCGTTCTCAAAACTGCCGGTTGCTTCTTTCAAGTCGATGCGGCCCGAATCGGCCGATAACTGATCGGTGCCCATATTAATCAAAAGATTTCCCCGGGCCTCCACCTCACCACCGTTGACATCGTAGGAAATCCAGTCAGCTTTCACCGTCGTGAGCGTTTTGATTTCAGTTACTGTTTCTCCAACGTCCCCATCGGCCTGAGCTTTCTTCTCGTCTCCCTGCTGGCCACTCCCGCCCGATGGAGTGGTTCCCTTGGTTCGGGTCACCGAATCCTTTTTTTCCAAAAGAACATTGCCTTCTGCGACAACGCGTGGCGGATCTTCATACTTGGTCATTTTATCGGCAGTTATCTCCCATCGGGGTGTAGCCGACTCGGCAGACAGCCGCGTTGCGGACAGAAGCAAAACAGCAGAAAACACAAAAATAAGTGCAATGATCGGGGAGGATGGAATGATATGCTTCACCTCGATCGGCTCCTTTGGAAGTTAACGTAAGCAAGAGAATGAATTCGGAGATGGAACCTGCAACTTATTTCGAGTGGCAATCCAACTGGTCGTATCAACACAAAAAACGATAAAGGCAACTACCAGAATAATGGCTTCGAATGTACGTGTACACCGGTGTTGTGTCAAGTGAAAAGTCGTAGATTTGCCTTGCGTCACAGGGGAAATTGGTTTAAATATCGCCAACTGAAAACATTGTCTAATGGCCTGATTTTCCATGGCTTGCATAGGCATTTCGCTTTTAAAACTTTTTGCAGCAGCATCAACTATTCACAACGCTGTATGAAATTTATCTTCGGCCCGGTGAATTCCAGGCGACTTGGCCGCTCTCTTGGCATTGATTTATTTTCAAATAAAATTTGCAATCTCAACTGTATATATTGCGAAGTAGGGGCTACCGCCTCCCCTATCTGTCAGAGGGCCGTCTATACCCCCACGCACGCAATTATTGAAGAGATCAACACCTTTTGCGCCGATGTTCGACGGTTGGATGCTGTCGATGTTTTCACTGTAACGGCTCAAGGGGAACCGACATTACACCGAGGTCTGGGTGCGATTCTCCGCCACATCAAACGGATAACCAACAAACCGGTTGTTGTTTTGACCAATGGCACAACCCTGATGGACCAGGAAGTCCGCCAGGAACTCATGGCTGCTGATATAGTGATGCCCTCGCTTGATGCAGCTCGAGCCGAGAGTTTTTATAAAGTTGACCGGCCAGCCGCTGGCATTGATTTGCAGGAAATCATCCAGGGATTAACCCTTTTTTCCCGGGAATACCGTGGCAGATTAAACTTGGAAATTCTTTTGGTCCAAGACGTCAACGATTCGCACCAGGATATCGAGGCGCTGCTCTCGGTTATCAAATTGATGCGGTTGGACAGGATTCAACTGAACACCGTTATCCGCCCTCCAGCAGAAATTTCTGCGCGGCCGGTAACTAGCGAAAAATTAGCTGAAATCGGAAAAATTTTCCAAGATAATTTAGGTCTGCCGGTTGATCTTCCCTTTGCTCCGAGGGATCAGACCATCCGAGAGCAATCACCTGAAGGTTTAACACAGCCAAGAAACTCATCATTGGATGAAACACTGGGCGAAATTTTACAGATGTTAAAGCGGCGACCATGTACTGCCGCTGATATAGACCGGACTTTTCAACTCGGTGGTCCGGATAAGATTGAGCAACTCCTCGAACCATTCGTAAACTCGGGCGTACTGCAAGTGCAGAATCACGAGAACGAGCGGTACTATCAGTAATCATCGATGATGCAACGACACTGTCTCTCAAAGGTTACCCCTTGTGTCAGAACGACGATGCTGCAACCAGACGAGTTGCCTTAAAAATTTACGTTAAGGAAGCTAATGACAGAAAACGAACAAAACTCAAATGAAGAAAAGACCATCCCCGTGCGCAAGGCAAAAAAAGGCGCTTGGTGGAAAAGCGTAACCAACACTTCACCGGAACCCCCTCTGGAACAGTCGGATTCAATACCTTCGAGCAGTCCGGTCGATGAAAAAGACGAGAGCAGTGAGGATATAACCGGTCAAACACCCGCAATTCCAACACCACCTGAGGGTGCAGACCAGACACTCCCCGTCCCTGTTACCGAGCAATCAACAGAGCCCCAAACAGAGCTCTCAGGGGATGAATTTCCAGAGATTGCCAGCTCCGTCGAAGCTCCTCCTCCGCCCACCAAAAGCAAAAGAAGGTCTCGCAGGGGAGGCCGGAAGCAACCCAAACGCGATGATTCGCAACGCAAAGATGAGGTTGACGAGGGTGAGCAGGAGGACGAGGAACTGCTCGACACCCCCTTGGACGAGGATGATCAACCAGACTCAGAGACTTCCGACACCCCAGAGAAGGCGGTTGCTTACAAGCTGCTTATAAATGCCGAGGAACCGGAGGAGTGCCGAATAGCCCTGCTGGAAGATGGTCGCCTCGAATCCTTCCACGTTACCACGATCGATCGTGAGCCCACAAAAAACAATATCTACAAAGGCAGGATCGTTTCTATCGAGGCCAATCTGCAGGCTGCCTTTGTCGACATCGGCACAGGAAGAAACGGTTTTTTACCCTTCAACGAGATTCACCCTGAATATTTCCGCCAGGACGTCAATGAGCGAAATCGCAATCTTATCGCTCAACATCAGTGGAAAAAATTAAAAATTGAAGAGGTTGTTCAGAAAGGGCAGGAAGTGCTGGTCCAAGTGGTCAAAGAGGTGACCGGCAATAAGGGCGCCAACATGACCACCTTTCTTTCCCTACCAGGCCGTTGCCTTGTTTTAATGCCCGGAAGTGACAGCGCCGGTATTTCACGCAAGATCGTTGGCGAAGAGCGCAGATCGAGCCTTCGTGAAATTATGAGCGAGTTTGAGATACCCGAGGGAATCGGTTACATTATCAGAACCGCCAGCGCTGAAATAACCGGAGCCACCCTGCAAAAGGATCTGCACACCCTGCTTATTCTCTGGGAAGAGATCAAGCATCGCGGGCAAACTATGGATGCCCCAGCCCTGGTCTATGAGGAACAGGATACGGTGGTCCGCTTTTTACGGGACCATTTTTTCCAGGAAATTCAGGAAATAATTGTCGATACGCAGGAGTCGCTGAACAACGTCAACGCCTTTATCGAGTTGCTCCCGGCCAAACAGAAAAAGGTCAAGGTCAGACTTCATCGCGGCACCAAGCCCATTTTCAATCAGCACAACATAGAAGAACAGATCGAATCGATCTATAAACCACAGGTGACCCTGCCGTCCGGGGGCTCTATCGTTATTGATCCCACCGAAGCACTCGTCGCTATCGATGTCAATTCGGGCCGGACCTCCAAAAACAGTGATTTTGACGAGACGATTTTTCTCGCCAACATGGAAGCAGCCGCAGAATTGGCCCGACAACTCCGACTGCGCGATCTGGGCGGCTTAATTGTGGTCGATTTCATTGATATGCGTAATAAAAAACATATCCGTGAAGTTGAGCGTCAAGTGAAAATCAGTATGAAGCGCGATAAAGCCAAAGTCGACATCAGTAAAATTTCTCGCTTCGGCCTCATGCAGATCTCTCGTCAAAAAATGGGCGCTCCCATTGAAAGAGGGAGTTACCGCACCTGCGAATATTGCCAAGGCCGAGGTGTTGTGCGGTCCGTAGAAACCCTGGCTCTTTATTACCTACGACGAATCCAGACCGGTATCAGTCGGAAGAATATCGCCAGAGTTGAATGCCGCTTCCCCCTTGACGTTGCACAGTATCTGCTCAACAAAAAACGCGCGGAATTAGGCGAATTAGAAATCAAGCACAACGCAAAAATTGACATCATTCCCAGGGTGGAGATGAAACCAGCAGAAAATCAGATCGATTTTACGGAGACTGAATCAACTCGATAGACGTTCTCCGGAGACGTGGAATTTCAGGTTTCTGATTATCAGGGATAAAGATATCATGTAAACGTATGTGCAAACAGAATCCTCTTGTATAAAATCTGTTTTCAGGATAAAAGGTTTCCTGTTTGTTATTGCGCCAGTAGCTCAGCTGGATAGAGTACCGGACTACGAATCCGATGGTCGCAGGTTCGAATCCTGCCTGGCGCACCAGAAAAAACAAGGACTTAGAGACCCCCTCTCTAAGTCCTTTTTTGTTCTCCGGTCGCCCTCCGGTCTTGGCTTGAGATTCCTTGTCCGAACAGGGTTTTTTCCACCCTCAAATTTTCTTCCCCCGCCCTCGATCTCAATCTAGAAGGATTTACCCTCCCCTCTCAGATCCGTCCTGTATCCTGTTTCGACGCAGCCATCGCTGAACCGGGAATGTGGTGTGCTGGATCAGACTCAAGCAAGCTATGGGGCTCACGTACGATAGGTAGGGCCTTCGGATCTCAGCAGAGAATGAGTCTGGTTAGCAGCAGAGCTGTTTTAGAATCGTACAAGTTTAACGGCGATCATGCGTAGCATCGACGTCTGCGTGTAACGATCAGTTACACCTTGCCGTCTCGTCCAGCTTTATTGCCCGCCTTCTTTCCCTGCTCCAACTCTGCCGCGTGATATTTCTCAGCGATTTCCTTTAGGTTCACCCGTGTCGGCGGCAATTCGAGTCCCATTTCTTCCATGGTTTTCACGATGATCTGAGATACGGCGAGGTTGCGGAACCATTTGTGGTTGGCAGGAATGACGTACCATGGAGACTCCTCACTGCTGGTTTTGCTTAGGGCCTCTTCGTAGGCCTTGATATAGTCGGGCCACAATTTACGTTCGCTATAGTCGCTTTCACTGATCTTCCAGTTGCGCGCCGGGTCATCGAGACGTTGTTTGAATCGTGTAAGCTGTTCCTCGGGGCTGATGTGAAGGAAGAACTTGAGAATACGGGTGCCATTATGGACGAGCATTTTCTCGAAATCCTTAATCAGGTCGAAACGCTCCGACCAGATAGCCTTTGATACCAGATTATGGACTCGCACAACGAGGACGTCTTCATAATGTGAGCGGTTGAAAACTACCACCTCGCCCCTCGCTGGTGTGTGCTGATGAGCACGCCAGAGGAAATCGTGGGCAGCCTCCTCGGCGCTCGGCTGCTTGAAGCCGAAAACCGAGGTCCCCTGCGGATTCATGCCGCTGAAAAGGTGCCTGATAACTCCATCCTTACCGGCAGCATCGAGCGCCTGCAAGACAACGAGGATCGATTGCTTGCCATCGGCGTACAGCAGTGTTTGTAGCTCGTCCATGCGTGCGACGTGTTTTTCAATCTCCGGCTGCGCCTCTTTAGCTGAGGCATGCCCACCGGTGTGCGAAGGGTCGATCGTGGCGAGTTTCAGTTTCTTTTGGGGCGTAACAGTAAATTTTTTCCGATAGTTCATTCTAGGTACTCCTCAATGCGCGCGAGATCGACTCTGCTTTTGGATTAGGTCTAACATAGCAGCAGAGCCAGTTGATAAATGACTCTTGAGTTAACAAAAAAAACGGATGGCAGTGATGCTGCTTGCGGATGATAAATACTCCATCAATCCTCCTTTTCCAAAGGGTGAGGCGAAGAGGTAGTATTGTTTATCCGTGGGAGTAACGGCTTGCCCTTTTCCTGGCGGATACGCAGGACATAACCACCCCATGCCCCGCCCGCAGTGGCTAGCGTCAACAGTCCCAGCGTCATGAACTGCGTCAGCAACAGGAGTCCACCAATTCCCGCCGCCCCCGCAAACGCCAGCCCTACCTTGATTTTCGCTTGGGTAGACGTGCGCCGCACTTCCTGCAAGGTTTCCCGATGTGCCTGTTTTACGATCTTAGCCTTAGCACGTTCCGCATTCATGAGGAGAGTTTCGCGTTCTTTCGCATGATTTTCCATCAAGCGGCTGATCGCATCCTTGCGCTGGTGTGCCGCTACAGCACTAAACCAAAAGGCCGTCAGTAGACCGACGATCAATACCGGAATGGCCAGTCGCAGCCAGCCCCAATCCGCCAAATCAGCAGGTGCCATCAGTACCAATGCCACCGTAATGACTTGCAACAGAAAAATGCCGGGTAAATACTTCAGCATGATTAACATCCTTGTATTATGTCAGTTGTGAGACGTTAACATTATAATAGCTTCAGGTTTCCATCGGGAAAGGGAGCACTGCGGGTGCAATTAATTCCCAGAGTGCGTCGCTCCAGTTTCGTACCACGCACAACTGACGACAGTTCCGCGCCACGCTAAAGAAGCTGCTTTGTCATCTTCAGTTATCGCCGACAAATATCTCTGAGGTAGAGGTGCAGTATCGTTTCACGAAGAAGCAGAGGTTGCCGGTGTTATCCTTTATGAAGTTCTCTTAAATTAACCCCTGGCCTTGCCGAGGTACAATAAAAGTTTGAAGTATCCCCTGTATAAAAAAAATGGTCCTGGTGGCTAGGTACGGCGGCGGCAGGTCCTGCAAAGGGTAAAATCAATACTCTTCTTCCTGATGAACGCTGTTGCTGGAAACATTTTGTTCAACGAGATTAACGCCATTTTCGATGAGCAGCATCGATACATTGAAGGCACCCTTCATCCACAATACATTCATCTCGCCCAACCAATTTATTATTCTTCATTGCGCACTTTCATGGAATGATTAAATTTATCTCATAATGAGAATTATTATCAAGCTAGGGCAGGTGTCTCGTATTTTATATCTTATTTTTCCCTGTCACGGGCAGGAGGCGTATCATGAAGAACAGTAATAGACAATTTATGGAAGGACAGTATCATTTTCTTCGGGGCGAGTATGAGCGAAGCATTAGAGGTTTCGGTAATGCCTTGGAGTCCAGTATGGATGCGGGCAAGGTACACGTTCCATTAGGAATGGCATATTTCAAAAACGGGAATTTCCCTGAGGCCGCAGTGGAGTTCAGTCGCGCTCTGGATCTTGATCAGGCAAACGATAATGTCCTCTTCCTGCGCGGCATGACTTTTATGAATATGGGTAACCTGGAAGAAGCGGTGGACGATTTTAACGTCTCCATTAGCCTTAATCATCGGCGCGGCATAGCCTACATTTCACGAAGCCTTGCTTTCCGGGCGATGCACATGGATGTCGAATCTGAAAACGACCTGAAGTCAGCCTTAGTTCTTGCCGACGTTGAGGTGGAACTCTTTATCAAGGAGTTTTGCATTACGCCGACACTCCAAAGCTTAGCCCTGTCACTATTTGATGTTGGCAAAGAGGCGTGGGGCAAAGAACTGTGGGAGAATCACTCTTCAAGCGTTACGCACTGATGCCATGTAAGAGTGTAACGGTTTGTTTTAGTTCAGCATAATAACAAACATGCAACTAGACTTTACTTTATTTTGTACTGATTCAGACATGTGCCTTGGCTGGCTTGTACAGATCGGATCTTTTTTACCCACATGTACCCTTGCCTCTGGATAGGAAGTGAACAGGTGGCTACAGTTTTTCTGCTTTAGCAGAAAGGAAACTTTGCACAATATTTAATTATTCATAGCATTTCCCTGTGGTTATCCGCATTGCTTTCGATCTGGCACGGTTATGGCTAATGAAGAATAACAACAGAAATCAAACTAACCCTCTTAATGCTACTTTAAGGAGTATGACAACATGGAACGCACAATCAGTAAGAAAAAAATTATATTGGCGGCTATTTTATCCAGTGGCTTGGCATTAGCTATCAGCCAATCTGCCTTAGCAGAACCTGCGGCCCAGCCAGATGCGCAAACGAAACAAGTCGCTACCCAACAAATGCATCGAATGGATCCGGACATGCAAAAAGCCCGTGAAAAATTCCTGGGTGACACCGTAGCCATCAGAAAGCAACTTGTCGAAAAGGCCGCGACGATGGAAGCCTTGTCGAAGGCCCAAAATCCAGATGCAACAAAAATTTCGCAATTAGCAGGCGAAGTCTTCGATTTGCGCGAGCAACTACGTGTTAAGGCCAAGGAAGCTGGCATGCCCATGGGTATAGGCATGGGTATGATGGGCACGGGAGATGTCGATTCGATGCCGTGTCAGGGCATGGGTGGCATGGGCGGCAAGCACCACATGATGTAACCCTCTGTACTCCAAAACGAAAAAAGCTTCATAAGTCCTCCTTGCGCCCCGGCAGTTTTTCCTCCCCCCTTTCTGTCGGGGCGTGCTTTTTCACCACTTCCCTAGATTATTCTTCCGCTTAATTATGGCCGATTCGTTTAATAAGAAATGTAGTACGGCTACCACCCCCAGAGTGCCACTTCTTTATAAAAATCGTCCAAGAACATTGTCAGGAATGTAACCACTGACACTTCGTTGCGTTGCCCTCTCGATGGTTTTGAAATCCTTGACCGCGTCAGTACAAAGTAACTTTGGATCAAATCTTTCCCCACCCTACCAATATCGAGCCGGTCAGAATCAAAGCATGTTTTGAATTGTTTTCCCTTTTCCTTCTCATCCAGGAGAAACTATACGCCTTAAAAAAATTCAGGAAAGCTCCACTCTTCATTATAGTCCTGCCTTGCGAATCCATTAATCAGGGGGTATTTGGAATTTTCCAGAGATGAGCCTGAGTGGGCGCTGAGCCACGATCCAGGAGATATAAAGACCTGGGCGAGTCTGTATTATATCAATCAAATGGAACCGATAGTGGTGTGTATTTGACCACCTCAGCCATCAATAACTACCGATGAAGTTCGTATGAAAATTATCAAATCGACGTTCCTGGTACTCGTCATGATAACTACCGCTTGTGCGACGATAGCAGCCCGAGAAGAAGATATAAATTTTGTTGTCCAGTCGCAGCAGGGAAAAACAGAAGAGGGAAAACAAATATTGCATGCTGTCGAAGGCGCTAAAACCATAAAGTCGACTATGAAAAATCCCGGCAGATTTAAGCTTGAGTCAATGAGCATGATGTCAGCTGTGATCGTTTGTTATGTCTACTCGTCGAAAAATGAGAGCGGATGGGCAGACAAGGGCGCTGCAATTCTGGTTGAAAATAAGATCAAGACTAATGAAATGCAGGGATTTGACCAGCAGTGGCAGGAAGAGTGCAAAGGCAAAAAAGGGAAAGATCTGATGGGTTACGGCGAGTTGATGGTCTATTAACCATCTGCATTATGTCCGCTACCGGTAGTAAAAACAGTACGAGAGTGCTGGGGGAGGATATTCAGACCAAGAGAACATTGATATTGTGATGGACAAAAAGAAAGGCCCTCCATGGACTCAGGTCAGAAGCCTGAGGGGGGAGAGCCTTCGTGAACAGTCGAATTAACCTGACGTGGCGGATGGATGTTTGCCCGCCTACCTCTACGGAGGATTCTCCGCTGAGAGGCCAAGTACTCGACTCTTTCAGCCTGGTCATTCTTAACGTTATCGGATGACTCCACTTGCGTGTTCCGAGCTATTGTCGGGCACCCTGTCAGAATGACTTTGACTGTACTCAGAATATATGGTCGGCAGATGACGTTGACAATGCCCGCTGCTAAATAATTAAACTGCTATGACTCATTCAGTCGTTCGCGCAGTCGTTTGCTGGGACGGAAAGAAACCATCTGGCGCTTGGTGATGGTCATGGATGCACCAGTCTTAGGATTACGGCCACGTCGCGGTGCTTTATCCCGTACCGTCAAGGTTCCAAATTGGACTAGCTTTACCGATTCGCCCGTAACCATGGTGTTTTTCAAAGTTGCGAAAACAGTGTCAACGATCTCGGCAGCACTCCGCTGTGATACACCCAATTTTTCATTAACAGATTCGGCCAATTCCTTACGTGTCACATTCTTTTGTTTCATTTTTTGAATCCGTTGCGGGGGTGGGTAGTAGTTGAAAGAGTGACAGTCTTATATCCTACCTGCAGGAGCCTAGCAAAGAGGAAATTGTTGCCATTGGAGAAACGGAACTCCCTGTGACCTCACCCCTGACCGACCGATGTCCCATCAAGGCCACCAGGAGGCCGTGTGGCTTGAATCTCGAGGTATCATATACTCAGGGTGCGACTTGGACATAATGTCGCACAGGTGATGGATGTTTTGGCATATCATACAGTTCCGCACCGCCTTTTATTTCACACCCTTTATTTTTTCAGCAAGTTGTGAAGGCTCTAGCAAAATTAGCTTGCTCTTGGCGCACTGGCTCTGACTTGATCTGCTATACAAAAAAAAATCACTCTTCGTAGATTTTGTATTGAGCAACTAACTCGCGAGTTTGCCTCGCATCCATGTCAACTGATGATGGAATTTTTTGCTTTGTGATTGCATTAATTATTGATTCAGATTTTTTAAAAATATTTTTCTGATTAGATTCACTTAATAATTGCCCCTTAAGCACATGGATTCTAACTTTCTTTATTACTGTGCCAAGCAACTTCTTTTGAATCCTTGATACGGCATATCCCGATACAATGCCTACCAATCCAGCAGCCCCAACAGGCAAACCTATTAATGCAGCTCCAGCACTTGCAGCCGCAACAGCTCCAGCCACTACTAATTCTTGCGGTACCGATAACGCTTTACCTGCAACGTACGAAAATAAACCTTCACTTTCTTTATAACTGATATTTAACCCGAGATGCTCTGATAGACGTTTTGCATACTCATCAGCCGCATCATGCAAACCAAGCCGGTCTTCAAGTTGCCCATTTTTAATTTTTTGGTCAAGCTCAAGCCATCGCAATCGAGCCTTTCCGACAGGACTATAACAATCTAAAATCTTGGCCAGCTTACTTGGAGCGGCAGTAGTTATTACCCGAGGAACATTCAATTTTGGGTAGTCAGGCACCTCATCAAGCACAATATCTTCAACAACCAAAAGATCGTCAAATGCTGTTGAAATTTGCGTTTCAACTGATATTGGCACATTAAGATCACCAGATAACATTACTCCAACGTTATAGTGGTACATCTCGTTTGCCAGTATCATCAACTCCAGATGAGCTTTTTTTGCATTCTTGGCACAATCAGGGTTGTCTGCATAAACCTTAGCTAGTTTCTCCCATTGAGTCCTAGGTGCTGATAAATTCTTTCCTAGCAGCTCAACATACTCTCGAAAAAATGATAATAAGACATCGTCGGAACGTATAGATGTTAAGCCAAGTTTTTTTATTGATGACTTGTGTTCAATGAGCCTGTTTGTCATTACCAAAAAACCCGATCCGGCATCATACTTTGGCCATGGCACGAAATTATTGATGGCGCGCATTCTATTGTCTATATCCTCAAGCTTATCTCTGTACTCATTCCAGGGAGGAGCTCCTGGAATTTTATCGTTTATTAGCATTCTCATTGTTTCTACAGACGCACTCATGCGTACAGGCATTTCGTGTAGCGGGAATTGATTAAAACCACGACTCATTATAGAGATAAATCCTGAATCAATCAGTGCCCACAGTAGGCTTTCTCTGTCTAAAATTGCTTTTATACATAAGCTATGCTGTAGTAAATAACCGTCATTCAAAAGGATTGGGCGACCAGTGATAAGCTGTACTGCAAGACTGTGATCAAGTCGCTTTTCATCCGTTTTAAACGACCAAGGGAAACGCTCTACAGAATCATCAAGTGTTCCTAAATAATTGTACCCAAAAGAATTATTCATTGTACCTCAAGTTTCTGGTTGGTTGAGCTGTTTGCCCTCAATCTGGAGTCCTCCCAGATCGCAGAATTGACTGGCCTAAGCCACAACACAGTAAACCGGCTTCTGCGTGCCACACGTTGCCGTTTGGCTGAATTCTTTGAGCAGCAATCCACCCTTCTCTGGAGAGATCGAAGTCGATGAATCGTTCCGACATAACTCAAACATATCAAAGACAAAATACATTTATAGGCCCACCCAAACAAACATTTCAAAAAAATGGCGCGAGCTCCCCCTCGAGCCCTCCAAGTGGCGATGTCGTTGATACGTCAAAGACGAAATTTATCCAAGACACGGCAGCCCTGATTGCTGGCAATGAACTGAGCACTAATCTTTGGGAGCGTGTTGACTAGGGAAAGCCGAGGAAATGTGTGGGCTACCGAGAGTTACCGCATCCAGGCGTCAACGGTGCCCCTCTCAATCCATGGCACGATCCACTCCAGCGGCTGAACCCCTCAATGAAGAATGTGGTGATTCAATAACGGAATGATCAACATCGCCTTAACTACTTTAATAGAGTTGGACAATTCTTTACGAGTAACATTCTTTTTCTTCATTCTTCAGATCCTTCGGCGGTAGCGGATAGCAGCGGAGTAGTAGGAGAGAGGGAGCGCCGCTTTTATATCCTACCTGCAGGGATCTGGCAAAGAGGAAATCCCTTTTGCCTGCAATCAATTCCATCTCCCTATTTGAGGCATCTCGGACTGCCACTTCTTTATAAAGATCTTCCAAGAACATTGTCAGGAATGTAACCACTGACACTTCGTTGCGTTGCCCACTCGATGGTTTTTAAATCCTTGGCAGCGTCAGTACAGAGCAGCTTTGGATCAGGGTATTTCCCTACTCTCTGCCAAGATCAAGCCGGTCGGCATCAAAGCAGGTTTGAATCGTTTCATCTACATGCGTTTTTGCTTTTGTATGGAGACTGCATGAGGTGAAGAGAAGATCAAACTCATCGTCGGACAATTCAAAATATTTACCCCTCCATGATTCCGCAAGGTGAGTTCCTCGTGGTCCGTGTTCTGGATCCCAGCTTTCGTTGTACCTACGGCTGTCATGAAACACTGCAAAGAGTTGGATCACTTTTTTGTTGGCCCCGGTAGATTCCGCCAAGTGTAGTCCATTCTCGTAAACCCTGGCTAGATGGCTGACGCCATGGATGCCGCTCCAGTTGATCTGCAGCTGATTTTTAATTGCCAGCTCAAGTTTCGGGCTTGGTACTGCCAGCGAAGAATTAACGACCAACATCTTGAAATCATGTCGTTTTAACGTGAAAAGCCTTTTGCTTTCTGATACATTGGATTTACGAAAATCCTCAATAATATCAAAAAGAAAAGGCTCAAATGAACCATACCCAAAACTACCAAGAGCAACAAGAGGCAAAGCGACTGCAGAACCGGATTTCTTCCTTCATGGAAGATTTCAAGGTTGGCACCCTGCTGGCTGG
>JBBRBT010000026.1:0-48189 GCA_038205495.1 Desulfobulbales bacterium | reverse complement strand
CGACTCAAAGAACAATTTGGCGGCCGAAACGTTATGGTGCGCGGGCCTGCCAAAGTCATGTTGCATTTGATGTTTGGTGTTGTTGCCCTCTTTGCCGATCAGTTAATCAAGTTGACGGGGTACTGAGATTTGCTCATCGGGCATTTGTGACTCAGACTTTTGCAAGAGGCTCTCCTATATATACCTAAATTTTCATCATTGTCATTTTGCTGGTATTTATGGATAATGCACCCAAATTCAGCCTTTTGGAAATGTTTTTCAAAATATTAACTCTAGAACTTTGGAAGGTTGAGAGAAATGGTCTCATAGGGCGTTATCAAGTAACAGGAGGAGGGAGGAATAATGAAAAAAATACTTTTGGTAGGGTTGGCCACAGGGGTAATACTAGGGGCAGTTGGAATAGCAGAAGCGGGCAGTATCTTTTTGACTGGGCATGATGCAGATTTTCATGCTTACGCCGGAAACAATGCGGCAGGGGCTCAAAATATTATTACTTCCGCTGTGAATTTTATAAGAGATTCCAACTACAACACGAAGGTTAGCGCTTCGAGTAAAATCCTATTTGTCGACTCAAACATAGCCCCTCCCGGTGGACACGTAGATAGCGTATTAGGGATGCAGGCGAGCGGCTATGTCCAAGGGATTAATTTCGATGTTTTTGATTATAATAATTTGAACGCAGGTCTTAATTTGCTTGGCACCACTTATGACTCTATTGTCGTTGCTTCTGACTTTGGGGGAACTCTAAGGCAGGCCGAGTTAGACATACTGAATAACCGCAGCGCTGATATTATTTCATTCCTCAACGCGGGTGGCGGCTTGTTCGCAATGTCAGAAGGAAATAATGGAGCGGGATTGACCCCTGATGGCGGTTGGTATGGGTTTCTGCCATTCGTCGTTTCAAGTGATAATTTAAATACTGTAGAAGTCGGCAATACCGTGACTCCATTTGGCGTGGGATTAGGCCTGTCTGCTGGTGACATAAACGGTAATTATTCACACAATATTTTTAATGACACATTTGGATTGAATGTCGTGGACTATAATTCGACTGGGGACATTCTCAGCCTGGCAGGTCGAGGTATAATTGACCCAGGAGGTGGAGGGGTAACCACCGTTCCCGAACCAGCCACAATGCTCCTCTTCGGTGCGGGCATTGCCGGTCTGGCTGCAGTTGGAAGAAGAAAGAGAAGCTGATTAATTTTCCGAAATATCGGAATCAAGAGGCAGGGCTTAACGGCTCTGCCTTTTTTTCTTCTCTGCACAGCATGCTAATCTCCAAAGCGCTCCAGCGGTAATGGCAAGAGCGCCACCAATGGTGTCGATCCCAACGTCAATTATTGACGCCGTCCTCGTTGCCACGAAAGATTGATGGAACTCATCGCCCAAAGCATACAAAACAACAACCAGGAGAGAATAGAATGTTTGCTTACGAGTCAAAGTTGATATCGCTCCGATACAGAAAGCACGAAGCACTAAACCGCCAAGAAAAAAATACTCTGTAACGTGACCAGCTTTTCGAAGCAGCCCGTGAACAAAAAGTGCCTTTTCATCGGAAATTTCGCTGGCGATGAATTTTATCACGGGAATAATAATTGAAGACGTGTGTTCCGAGGAGAAGGTTCCTGTCGACATCCAAAATATGAAACCCATCCAAAGAAGAACAGGTAACCAATATTGAATCTTATCATTTTGCATTTTTAACTTATTTTATTTCCCGAGTTTTAATTTCAAACCTAACCCATGCCTAACCCAAATAAAAAAAGCACCTAACCGAAAACGGCTAAGTGCTTGATTGTATGGTGGGCCGTCGCGGATTCGAACCGCGGACCAATTGATTAAGAGTCAACTGCTCTACCAGCTGAGCTAACGGCCCAAATCGAAGATGATAAGGGGTTGTGCATCGCGCCATCATGGCTGAAGGTTGCGAGCGCATCTATTAGCACACCCGTGCTGGGGCGTCAAGAGGAAGCTCGGCAAAACTGTCTCTGGTCTGCTCCGTGGGCACCCTCACAGCGAGCGGTTTTTCTCAGGGAAAAAAAACGGATAGAAATTTTTCTTGACTTTGTGGGCCGTTAGCCTACTTTCAGGGAACGTAGTTTTTATTCAAGCAAAGGGAGAGATTTATTCTGTATGGAAAATGTGGAGCCGTCGCCGGCCAGCCCGGTGCCTTCTGATGAGGAGCCCCCTGGTAAGTCGATATTTGAAAAGGTAAAGTCCGCCCTCGGTTTCCGTGGCGCACCTGACACCACGGCGGAACTGGAGCATGAGATCCAGGAATTGCTGGAAGAGGGCGAAGAGCAGGGCCTGATCTCCGTTCACGAGGAACGGTTGATCAATTCAATCTTTGATTTCAGGGAAACCATCGCCTCGGAAATCATGACCCCTTCGGCGGAGATGATCTGCGCTGAACAAAAAACCTCGGTCCCGGAATTGATCCGGCTGATCAACGAGGAAGGATACACCCGTATCCCCATTTACCAGGAAAACCCGGACAGGATCATCGGCATCCTCCACGCCAAGGATCTGCTGCGCATTTGTTCCTGCGGCTCGGACGCGGAGGGTACGATTAAGGATCTGTTGAATCCGGCCACCTTTATCCCCGAATCCAAACCGATCACCGAACTGCTGCGCGAATTTCAGTTGAAAAAGATCCACATGGCCATTGTGGTCGATGAATTCGGCGGCGTGCGGGGACTGGTCACCTTGGAAGATGTCATCGAGGAGATTGTCGGTGAGATCGATGATGAGCATGACGATGCCGAGAGCGAATTGCGGGTAGTCGATGAACGCACGGTCATCGTTGATGCGAAAATCGATATTGAAGAAGTAGAGGCCCATTTCCGTTTGACCCTGCCGGATGGCCCCTATGAATCGGTGGGGGGATTCCTGATCCACCGGCTCGGCAAGGTGCCGCCAACCGGTGTTGTCGTCAAGGAAGAGGGGCTTTCGTTCAAGATTTTGGGTGCCGACCAGCGGCGTATCAAGACCGTGCGGATCGTCAGGACCGATGCGACTCATATCCAGGACTGACGGCAAGGGGCCGGTGCTCCTTTACGGCATTGCCACTGCTGGCCTTCTTGCCCTGGCCATGCCTGGGTTGGTCGGCTGGTGGCCCTTGCTGTTCGTCGCTTTGGTGCCTCTGCTGCTGGCAGGACTCACGGCGACACCCGGTCGCAGCGCCTTGGTGGGATTTGGGTGCGGGCTGCTCTACCACGTAGTTCTTTTGTACTGGATACTCATTGTCCTTGGCCGTTACGGCGGGCTGCCCTGGTGGCTTTCCCTGCCGGCCCTGTTCCTCCTTGCCGCCTATATGGCCTGTTTTTCGGCGGCTTTTTCCTGTCTGCTCAGTCTGGTGGCCGGCCGCTACCGGCACCGGGAACGTTCGGTGGCCACGCTCGTCTGGGCCGCACCGGTGCTCTGGGTAGGGCTTGATTATCTCCGCAGCATTCTGTTGAGCGGATTTCCTTGGATGGATCTCGGCTATGGCCTCGCAGGCCAGCCCCGGCTGATTCAAGCCGCCGATCTCGGCGGTCACCACCTTCTTACCTTCAGCCTTGTCCTCTGCAACAGTCTGGTGGTTGCGCTGTTTAACCGGCAACGCCGCGATATACGCTGCGACCCCGGTCCGGAACGACGTCTGTTGCTGCTGGCCTGTGTGTTTCTCGTCGGTATCGGCAGCTATTCGGTTGTCCGCTATCGGGAGATGGCGGGCAGTCTCGCCGGGGGGCCGCAGACCCGGATTGCCGTGGTTCAGGGGAATATCGATCAGGCGACCAAATGGTCGGCGGCAACCAAGGAAGCCACGGTGGCGCAGTATCTCCGGCTCTCCCAGGGGGTGCTCCAGGACAAGGGAGCCCAACTGGTGGTCTGGCCAGAGACGGCCTTGCCCTTTTATCCGCAGCGGGACGCGCTGATGGACAAGGTCTTTGATTTCACCACCGCAAGCAACACCTGGTTGTTGACCGGTGCCCCTATCTACACCCTCACCCCGCAAACGGGTGCGAGCGATCAGGTCCGGCTTTATAATGGTGCTGTGTTGCTCGGCCCTTCGGGCGAGATCGACGGTCAGTATGGCAAACAGCACCTGGTCCCCTTTGGCGAGTATGTGCCGCTGCGCCGCTTTCTTCCTTTCCTGGCGCCTTTGGTGGTTGATATTGGCGATTTTTCGGTCGGCGCTGTCAAGGGCCCCCTGGTGCTGGGACCGATGAAGTTGGGGATGCTGATCTGTTACGAGTCGATTTTCCCGGAAATTGCCCGTGAGACGGTGGTCCGCGGGGCCAACCTCCTGGTCAATCTCACCAACGATGCCTGGTACGGCCGGTCGAGCGCCCCGTATCAGTCCATGGCCATGGCGGTCTTGCGGGCGGTGGAAAATAAACGGACCCTGATCCGTGCGGCCAACACCGGGATCAGCGGTTTTATCGATCCCCTTGGGCGGATCACCGCGCAGACAGCCCTGTTCACCGAGGCGGCCCTTGCTGCTGAGGTGGCGATGCGCGATCAGACCACCGTCTTCAGCCGCTACGGGTATAGGTTCGGCCAGGCCTGCAGTGTACTGATCCCGCTGCTGCTGGTGTTCCGGCGCACCCGCAGAAGCTGAGTTCCGCCCCGTCCGCCCACGCGAAGCGGGTTGTTTTTGTGGTCCGCTTCCGACGCGTGCTTTGCCCTTGCCGGCGAGTAGCACGCTCCTGTTCCCAGGGTTTCAATCTGTTTTCCGCCTTTCTTCCTTGAGACTTACAGCGATTCTGTTTACTATGGAACCTTTTCCTGAGGATGAACGGGGCGGGCGCAGAGCTCGACCGGCTCCGCTGTTCAGCGGCGGAATCGTCGTTTTTTATAAGGTTTTTTAAGTGAGGTGTATTATGGCCGATGTTACCGAATCTGCGGAATCAAAACAGCTACTCGAGAGCCTCAAGGGCAGAATGCTTGTGCTCAAGGAGCATCTTTGACTTAGACGGCAAACTTGAACAGGTTGAACTGCTGGAGCGGCAGACCGTCAGCCCCAATTTTTGGGATAACCAGAACGAGGCCAAGCGGGTCCAGCGCCAATTAGGTCAGTTGCAGGATCTGATCGGTGTCTGGCAGAAGAATTTCGGCGACCTCGAAGATGCCGAAATGATGCTGAATATGGCAAAAGAGGAAAATGACGAGGACTCCTATCAGGAGGTGGTCGCCAGTCTTGACAATCTGCGCTGCCGCATCGATCTGGTGGAGCTGGAGTGCATGTTCAGCAGCGAGCATGATGCCAGTAACGCCATCCTGACCATCCACGCCGGTGCCGGCGGTACCGAGGCCCAGGATTGGGTGGGCATACTGTTGCGGATGTATCTGCGTTGGGCGGAAAGCAAGGGCTTCAAGGCCGATATCGTTGATCTCCTCCCCGGTGACGAGGCAGGCACCAAAAGCGTCACGGTGATGGTCAAAGGTAAATATGCCTACGGCTATCTGCGCTCGGAGATAGGCATCCACCGTCTGGTGCGGATCTCGCCTTTTGATGCCAGCGGTCGCCGCCACACCTCGTTTGCCTCGGTGATGGTGCTGCCGGAACTCGCCGACGACGTGGCCATCGAAATCAACGACAAGGATATTCGCATCGACACCTACCGGGCCAGCGGTTCGGGCGGTCAGCACGTCAATAAGACCGATTCCGCTATCCGCATCACCCATTTCCCCTCGGGAATCGTGGTCCAGTGCCAGAACGAGCGCTCCCAGCACAGCAATAAGGACACGGCCATGAAGATGCTGATGTCTCGGCTGTTTGAACGGGAAAAGGAGGAGAAGCTCCGCAATCAGGAAAATCTGCAGGGCGACAAGAAGGAAATCGCCTGGGGCAGCCAGATCCGTTCCTACGTGCTGCAGCCCTACCGGTTGATCAAGGATCATCGGACCAACACCGAGGAAGGCAACGTCGATGCGGTCCTCGACGGTCGTCTTGACAGCTTCATCAAAGCCTATCTCCTCTGGCAGCCCTGAGGCCGGGCAGGGATGATGCAGCCTACTATCCGGGAACAGCTCGAAGAACAGGAGAAAAAGATCCTGTCGCCCCATGCCTGCCTGAGCAGTCGCTCCAGGGGCCGATTTTCCCGAGTAGCAGAGGAACCGTGTAATCTGCGTACCGCCTTCCAGCGCGACCGGGACCGGATTATCCATTCCAAGACCTTCCGGCGGCTGAAGCACAAGACGCAGGTGTTTCTGGCCCCGGCCGGTGATCACTACCGCACCCGCCTGACCCATGTCCTGGAGGTGTCGCAGATCGCCCGGAGCATGGCGGTCTGCCTGCGGCTCAACGAGTACCTGACCGAGGCCATTGCCCTCGGCCATGACTTGGGCCACACCCCCTTTGGCCATGCCGGGGAATTCAGCCTCAACCAACTTCACCCCAAGGGCTTCAAGCATTTCCGCCAGAGCCTGCGGATTGTCGATTTTCTTGAAAACGACGGTCACGGCCTCAACCTCACCTGGGAGGTGCGCAACGGGATTCTCAAGCATTCGAAGGGCTACGGCGAGATCCTGCCCCGCGAAACAGCGGAGCTCGCCGCCACCCTGGAAGGGCAGCTGGTGCGGGTGGCGGATATCATGGCCTATGTCAACCACGACATGGATGACGCCCTGCGCGCCGATATGCTCCAGAGCAGCGACCTGCCCCAGCACCTGCGGGATGTGTTGGGCGACCGCTCCTCGCAGCGGATTAACGCCATGGTCGGCGATCTTGTCTACACCACCCTGGCGCGCAACGATGGCCGGCTTCATCTGAGTAACCGGATGAATGACACCATCACCGAGTTGCGCACTTTCCTGTATGAAAATGTCTACCGCAATTGCCGGGTCCACAACGAGTTCGAAAAGGCCCAGCGCATCATCCGCGACCTCTACGGCTACTTTCTCGAACACGAATTCCCGGAGGGCGGTATCGGTTCCTGCTGCCGCCTGTGTGACCCGGTGCAATCGGTGGAGGAAGAGCAGCGGCGCCATCGCCGGGTCTGCGATTTCATTGCCGGTATGACCGATCGCTATGCCCTTGGTCTCTATGCCCAGATTTTCATGCCTAAACCCTGGAGCGGTCTCTGATTGCAACCCCCTCGTTCCTAACCATCGCCGGAGTATGGCGGCATCCAAGCAACCTATGAAAGAAACCACACCCAACAGTCCCGAAAAATACGACCTCCCCAAAGGCTATGAATTTGCAGAGGTGGAGCAGCGCTGGTACACCCACTGGCTCGAAGAGAAGTCCTTTGCCGCTGGCATGGAGGAGGGCAAACCTTCCTTTTCCATCGTCATTCCGCCGCCCAACGTCACCGGCGTCCTCCATATCGGCCATGCCCTCAACAACACCCTCCAGGATCTCCTTATCCGCTATCATCGGATGAAAGGCGACAATACCCTCTGGGTGCCGGGCACCGATCACGCTGGTATTGCCACCCAGAACGTGGTGGAACGGCAGTTGGCCACTGAAAACCTGACCCGTCATGATCTCGGTCGGGAAAAATTCATCGAGCGGGTCTGGGCTTGGCGGGAAGAGAAGGGCGGCACCATCATTAACCAGCTCAAACGGATGGGCGCCTCTTGTGACTGGGACCGGGAACGGTTCACCATGGACGAAGGACTGTCCACGGCGGTACGCGAGGTCTTTGTTCGCCTGTTCAAGGAAGGGCTGATCTACAAGGGCGACTATATCGTCAACTGGTGCCCGCGTTGCCATACCGCCCTGGCCGATGACGAGGTCGAGCACGACCCGACCGATGGCAAGCTCTACCATATCCGCTATCCCTATGCCGACGGCAGCGGTTCCGTGGTTGTGGCCACCACCCGGCCGGAAACCATGTTGGGCGACACGGCGGTGGCGGTCCACCCGGACGACGAGCGCTATCACCATCTCAAGACCATCGGCATCAGCCTGCCGCTCACCGGCCGGACCATCCCCGTGGTCTTTGATCACCATGTCCAGCGGGAATTCGGCACCGGCGCCCTCAAGGTCACCCCAGCCCACGACCGCGACGACTACGAGATCGGTCTGCGCCACAACCTGCCGCGGATCAAGGTGATGGACGATTATGGGGTGATGAATGAGGCTGCGGGCTTGTATGCCGGGCTTGATCGTTTCGCCTGTCGCAAGCAGATCGTCAAGGATCTGGAAGAGCAGGGCTTTCTTGAGCGGATTGAGGACTATCAGCATGCGGTGGGCAAGTGCTACCGTTGCACCACCGTGGTTGAGCCCACCACCTCGAAACAGTGGTTCGTCTCGGTCCGTCCCTTGGCCGACAAGGCAGTGGCGGCGGTTCAGGAAGGCCGAATCAAGATTTATCCCAACACCTGGGACCGGACCTTCTACGCCTGGATGGAGAACATCCGCGACTGGTGCATCTCCCGCCAGATCTGGTGGGGCCATCGCATCCCGGCCTGGACCTGCGGGGCTTGCGGTCAGGTTATCGTCGAAGTCAACGATCCCGATGTCTGCCCCAGCTGCGGCAGCACCGATCTGACCCAGGAGACCGATGTCCTTGATACATGGTTCAGCTCGGCTCTCTGGCCCTTTTCCACCCTGGGCTGGCCCGAGAAGACCCGGGAGCTGGAGTTTTTCTATCCGACCTCGGTGCTGATCACCAGCTTTGACATCCTCTTTTTCTGGGTGGCGCGGATGATGATGATGGGACTGCTCATCATGGATGAAGTCCCGTTCCACGATGTCTATCTCCATGCCCTGGTGCGCGACAAGTTTGGCAAGAAGATGTCCAAGTCCACCGGCAACGTCATTGATCCCTTAGTGATGATCGGCCAGTACGGCACCGATGCCTTCCGTTTCACCCTCACCGCCTTTGCCGCCCAGGGTCGCGAGATCCGCATGGATGAGGAGCGGGTCGACGGCTACCGCCGCTTCATCAACAAGCTGTGGAACGCTGCTCGCTTTGCCCAGATGCACCTCAATGAAGCGGATCCCGGCATCACTGCGCTGACTGCGGACCCCAAAGGTTTGGGCCTGGCGCACCGCTGGATTTTGAGTCGCGTCAACACCACCATCCGGGATGTGCGGGCCGCCCTTGATGGTTATAATTTTAATGAGGTTGCCTCGGCTAATTATCAGTTTATCTGGCACGAATTCTGTGACTGGTACCTGGAGTGGATTAAGGCCGACCTCTTCAGCGATAATGTGCAGGCGCAGCAGCAGGCCAAAGCGGTGCTGCTCACTGTGCTTGAAAACATTCTCAAGCTGATGCACCCTATCACTCCTTTCGTCACCGAAGAGATCTGGGGGCAGTTGCCGGGTGCGCGCAGCTCGATCATGGTCGAGTCCTTCCCGGAACCGGTGGCGGCCTGGGACGATGCCGAGGCGGAGACTGTGATGAATCTATTGATGGGAGTGATCTCCGGCCTGCGCACCATCCGCACCGAGGCCGAAGTCCATCCCGGCGCGCGGATTGAGGCGACCCTGATCTGTCCGGATGCAGCCAGGCGGCAGTTGCTGACCACCTATGCACCGGGTATCCAGGCCATGGTCCGTGCTGATTCCTTGCATGTCGAGGCAGCCGGGATTGTACCTGATGATGCCGGTCATGGTTTGTTCCAGGATGTGGAACTGGTGGTGCCGCTTAAGGGCTTGATCGATGTGGCCGCAGAGTTGGAAAAGTTGGCGAAGGAACAGGCCAAGTTGGAGAAAGAGCTGGAGCGCATTACCGGCAAACTGGCCAATGAAAAATTCATGAGCAATGCTCCTGAGGCGGTGGTGCAGAAAGAGCGGGACAAGGCTGCCGAGTTCCGGGACCATCTGGCGAAAACCATCGAATCAACCGAGCGGTTGCAGAAATTGCGCTGATATGGATACTTTTTTATTGGATACGGCCCTCCGGGCCTTTCTTGGCGAAGATCTGGAGCATGGCGACATCACCACCGAGGCAATCTTCACCCCGCAGGACCGGGCGCAGGCCTGCTTTATGGCCCGGCATCCCATGGTCGTGGTGGGGATGGAGACCGTGGCTGCCCGGGTTTTTTCCCTGCTTGACGCAACCGTGTCCTGCACCGGAGCCATGGCAGACGGCAGCCGGGTCGAGGCTGGAGCGCAGCTGCTGACCATCAGCGGTGCGACCCGGACCCTGCTGCGGGGGGAGAGAGTTGCGCTCAATCTGGTGCAGCGGATGTGCGGTATTGCCAGTCTGACCGCTGCCTTTATGGATGCGATTCAGGGGCTGGCGGTGAAAATTGTTGATACCCGCAAGACCACGCCGGGCCTGCGGATGCTGGAGAAATATGCGGTCCGTGCCGGTGGCGGTCATAACCACCGCTACAGTCTCAGCGATGGTGTCCTCATCAAGGATAACCATATCGCAGCCTGCGGTTCGATCACCGAGGCGGTCCGTCGGGTGCGTTCACGGGTGCCTCATACCATTAATGTCGAGGTCGAAACCGATACCCTGGTGCAGGTGGAGGAGTGCCTTGCCTGCGGGGTCGGGGTGATCATGCTCGATAACATGGATTTGGCCACCATGCGTCAGGCTGTGGCCCTGATCAACAATCGGGCCTTGGTCGAGGCCTCGGGGGGCGTCAACCTGCAGACCGTTCGTGGCATTGCCGAGACCGGGGTGGATATCATCTCCGTTGGCAGCCTCACCCATAGCGCCAAGGCCTGCGATATCGGCATGGACTGGAGGAGCTGAGGGGGACGGCAGCGTTCCGTGCATAAATGGCAGAGCGAAATATCGGAGGAGGCCATGAACAAACGGCTCTTTGTTGCCATCGATCCGCCACCGGAAATCCGGGAGCGACTGGCTGGAATCTGTTGCGGTCTGCCCGCTGCCCGCTGGGTGCCTCCGGAGCAACTCCACCTCACCCTCTGTTTCATCGGTGAGGTCAGCGGTGCCACCTTTCTCGATATCCGCGAAGCCCTAGTTGAAATCAAGGTCTCTCCCTTTGCCCTGCGCCTGCAGGGAGTCGGCTTTTTCCCGCTGCGCGGTCAACCCCGGGTGGTCTGGGCTGGGATCGTAACCAGCGAGCCCTTGGCTACGCTTCAGCGCAAGATCACCACCCGCCTCTTTGCCCTCGGTCTCGAGCCCGAGAACCGCAAATTCTTTCCGCACCTCACCCTGGCCCGGTTGCACCAGACCCCGCCGTCACGGGTTGGCAGGTATCTCCAGGAAAACGGCCTGTTCGCTTCTTCGGAATTTGTGGTAGATCGCTTTCTGCTCTATTCGAGTATGTTGGGGCGCAAGGGGGCCAGCCACACTATTGAACAATGGTATTGGCTTGCGGGCGGTGGAGGCCGGCAAGAGGCGCTGTTGGAAGGTTAATGAGCATTGCTCTCTTGAAGAATAGTGGTTAGCCGGTTTCCGTTATTGCGGACAAGGCAATAGGCATAAATCGCTATTTTTAAAGGTTATTTATTTAATAATTCTGAAAGGCGGAATCGATTTGCTGGGCAATTGGGTACTAGAGGCTGAATAGACCCCGATTTCTCTGGGGTTTATCTTTTAAAATATTAATATTTAATATATTTTTTTAGTAAACGGTGAAAGTGGTAATGATGGCATTGTCTGTGCAATGCGGATTGTAAGAAAACTTAATTGAAATCGATTCAACAAGGAATAATCGGGGTCTGTCCCTTATTTTCCCGGAGGGAAGGATATGAAGAAAACATTATTGGCAGGATTGGCAACTGGATTGTTTTTGCTGGGGATGGGTGGAGTGGCTCAGGCTCTAACCATGACCGATGTAGGTACTGTGGATACTCTCATAGCATCGGGAACTGTAAACAGTGGTGATTCTAACGAATTGGATTGGGTAAATAAATCGGTCTTTGGGGATGATTATAAAACCTCCGGGGTCGCCTATTTTACAACTATGACAAAAAAAGATAAAGATGATTGGGCAGGATGGATTGCAGTTGACGACAGCAATCCTGCAACAAGGATTTATGACTATGATTTTACGTCGGTACAACCAGCCTATTTCTTCATTAAGACAGCCACTAGCAACAATCCAGGCGCAGATACCGGTGTCGACCATTACTTATTCATGAATATCAGCAATCTTGACTACGGCGTTATTGATCTCAACATGGGAAATTTGGTGGATATATATAATATCGGCAAGCTGAGTCACATCGGTGAAGTTGGTACCACCCCCGTCCCCGAACCAGCCACAATGCTCCTATTCGGAGCCGGCTTGGTAGGCCTCGCGGGTATTGCCCGACGCAAGGTGCAATGATCGTATAAAAAATTCCTAAAAAACGGAAAAAAGCAGGGCAGGGCCAAACGGCTCTGCCCTTTTTTTATCGGGTGGACTTGACCTCATAGCTGGCATCAGGTAAATAAAGAGATTTCGGTCGGCAGGCATAAAAAAAAGCGATCACAGGAAAATCTGTGATCGCTTGAATGTGCTGGAGGCGACGAGCGGATTTGAACCGCTGAATAATGGTTTTGCAGACCATTGCCTTACCACTTGGCTACGTCGCCTGAACAATGTGCGGCAACATATACCATAGATTCTATTTTTGACAAGGAGAAATCCAACCCATGGGAACAACGCTGGCGAACCTGATTCAGGACAACGAGGAAGGGTTGCAGGAGTTGCAGGAACGGATCGGCTATCGCTTTCGTGACCTGCAGCTCCTGCAACTCTCTCTCGTGCATAGTTCTTTTGCATTTGAACGGCTTGATGACGGCCGTCATAATGAAACCCAAGAATTTCTCGGAGATGCGGTCCTTGATCTCACCGTCGGTTTTATTCTCTTTACTCGTTTCCCGGAAATGCGGGAAGGCAAGCTGACCCGCATCCGTTCAGCCCTGGTGAATGAGCACGGGCTAGCCGACCGAGCTCGGGAAATCGATCTGGGTAAACACCTGCTCCTCGGCAAGGGTGAGAATGCCAGCCATGGTCGCGATAAATCCTCCATCCTTTCCTGCGCCTTTGAGGCCTTGATCGGTGCCCTTTTTCTCGACGGCGGCTACGATCAGGCCCTGGCCTTTGTTCGTCGTTTTTTTGAACCCCACATTGACCGGCACCAGGACCAACTAGTCAGCGCCGACGCCAAAAGTAGTTTGCAGGAGCTGTTGCAGGAAAAATTCAACGAGGGACCGGAATATGTGTTGATGGACGAAGAAGGACCGGCCCACGCCCGCCTTTTTTCCGTGGCCGTCAACTTCCAGGGCGAGGAACTCGGTAGTGGCAAGGCTTCAAGCAAGAAGGAGGCGGAACAGCAGGCTGCCCGCACCGCCCTGGAGCACTTGCGGCAGCCTGAAGACTGAAAACGTATCCCGAACGAACGTGCGGGACCTCTTGAGATTTCTCCCTGCGGTCGAAATGACATACATTGGGCATATTGTGACCGTGCAACGTGTAACAGGAAAAATTCCCGCATGCCCCTGGTAATCCCCATTTTCATCCCCCATGAAGGTTGCCCCCATTGCTGTATCTTCTGCAATCAGCACAGTATCAGCGGCCATGGGGTGGAACCGTTCAGCCCCGGTGAGGTTGCGGAGACGATTTGCACCTGGCTGGATCGAGCCCAGCCGAAAAACCGGGGCCCGGTGCAGGTGGCTTTTTACGGCGGCAGCTTTACGGGGCTGCCGGTTGCAAGGCAGGCCGAATTGCTGGGGGCCGTGCAACCTTTTCTTGATCAGGGTCGGGTGCAGACCCTTCGCCTTTCCACCCGACCCGATTATATTGATCGGGAACGGCTCGATCTCCTCGTTCGGCATCGGGTCGGGATCATTGAACTGGGAGCCCAGTCCTGCGACGACCGGGTCCTGCAACGGGTCGGTCGCGGCCACAACGGCGCTGACATCGCTGTTGCTGCAGGTCTGATCAAAGCCCGTGGCATCCGTTTGGGGATCCAGTTGATGCTCGGCCTGCCCGGCGACAGCTTCCGAACCCTGCGCCAAACGGTGCAGGCGGTGATCCGGTTGCAACCGGATTTTATCCGCTTGTATCCCGTGCTCGTCCTGCGGGGCAGCGGCCTGGAATCGTTGTATCGGCAGGGCGGATACCGGCCGCTCTCCCTCGGCAGGGCGGTTGTTCTGGCGGCGTACATGAAAAAACGGTTTGACGATCAGGGGATACAAGTGGTACGGATGGGCCTGCAACCGACCATGGAGTTGGAACAGGCACTGGTTGCCGGCCCCTATCACCCTGCCTTTGGTGAACTCACCAGCTCGCGCCTGATGCTGCAGCAGACGCGGCGGGCCCTGGCAAGGGTCAAAGGGACAGGCCGGGTTACCCTGGTGATCGCCGACCGCGACCAGTCGGTCTTCCGCGGCCTTCGCTCCGCCAACATGCAGCGCCTGCGGCAGCTGGGATTGCTGGAGCGCTTTATTCTGCGCACCGATCCCGACCAACTGCGACAAACCCTGAGAATAACTACAGGTGAAGCGTCTGTAGGGGTTTAGTCTGTGAGTGAAAGAAGCGACCCGCTTGCCTCACTATCACTTCCCTCCCACCCAATTTTTTACCTAACAGGCTCATAGACTATACAGATCGATAGACTCAGAGCCTAATGAACTTAATCAGCACTTTTTAACCACAGGACCATGCTCAGTATCAACGACCTTAGCCTGCAATACGGCAATAAACATATTTTCCGTAACGTTTCGGCGCAGATCCATTCCGGCGACCGGGTCGGTCTTGCCGGGGTCAACGGCGCGGGCAAGTCGACGCTTCTCAAAATCATGTGCGGTCTCCACGATGTTGATCCCGGCATTGTCAGTCGTGCTTCCTGGTTTTCCGTGGCCTATCTGCCCCAGGAGGTCAACATCGAGCTGGGCAGCCGCAGCCTGTTTGCCGAGGCGGAATCAGCCTTTGATGATGTCCTGGCGCAACAGGCACAACTGGAACGGATAGGCGAGCAACTGGCCGTGCTTGATCCGACCAGCCCGGAGATTGACGGACTGCTGGTGCTACAGGGGGATCTGCAGCAGGCGCTCGATGGGTGTGATGTTTTTCGTATTCGGCCCCAGATTGAGCGGGTCCTGTTTGGTCTGGGGTTTTCCGCCGCGGATCTTGATCGGGAGGTTTTGAGCTTTTCCGGTGGTTGGATCATGCGGTTGTTCCTGGCCAAGCTCCTTCTGAAAAAACCTTCCCTGCTCCTCCTCGACGAGCCGACCAACCATCTGGATCTTGATTCCCTCACCTGGCTGGAGGATTTTCTCCAGCAGTACCAGGGGGCGATGATCATCATTTCCCATGACCGGTCCTTCCTTGACCGGGTGACCACCATTACCTGGGAGCTGAGCCTCGGCAAACTCACCGTGTATCGCGGCAACTATTCCCATTATCTGGTGGAAAAGGTGCTGCGGTTGGAGTTGGAACGGTCGGCCTATGACAATCAGCAGGCGATGATTCGCCAAACCGAACAGTTCATCACCCGCTTCCGTTCTAAGTCCACCAAGTCCCGACAGGTGCAGAGCCGGGTCAAGCAGTTGGATAAACTGGAACGTATAGAGCTGTCGGAGTCCGAACGCACCATTCGTTTTACTTTTCCGCCCGCCTCCCCTTCCGGCCGCGATGTCCTCACCCTTGAGGGGGTGCACAAGCGCTACCATGATAAAATGGTCTTTGACAATGTCTCCTTTTCCCTGCAGCGCGGCGACAAGCTGGCCGTGGTCGGGGTCAACGGCGCTGGCAAGACCACCTTGCTCAAGATCATGGCGGGCGTCGAACCGGCCGAGGGCCAGATCAAACCGGGGCATAATGTCATTCTCTCCTATTTTGGCCAGCATCAGGCCCAGGAACTCCCCGGTGAACTCACTATCCTCGATACCGTCTATCATACCGCCGTGGATATGACCGTCACCCAGGTCCGTTCGCTGCTCGGCGCCTTTCTGTTCACCGGTGACGAGGTGGAAAAGAAGGTGCAAATCCTGTCCGGCGGCGAGAAGTCACGGGTGGCGCTGGCCAAGATGCTGGTCCGGCCCGCCAATCTGATGCTGCTTGACGAGCCGACCAACCATCTGGATATGAGTTCCCAGGAGATTCTCCAGGAGGCCATGGCCCAGTACGAGGGCACTATCATCGTTGTCTCGCATAACCGGTTTTTCGTTAATTCTTTTATTAACAAGGTGCTGGAGATCCGCAACGGCAAGGCCACGATCTTTGAAGGCAATATTGACGACTACCTGGAGCGGCGACGTCTGGAAGACTCCGAACTGGACCAGAAACCGGCCAGAAACCAACCGGCAGCCGGTAAACTTGAAGGTGCTGATGAGGAGCAGAGTGTCGATAAAAAAGTCCAGCGCCAGCAGCGGGCCCTGGAACGGCAGGTGTTGAACCGGAAAATTGGTCCCTTGAAGAAGAAGAGCGAGGAGGCTGAGCAGGACATCGAGAAACAGGAACGTCGCAAAGCCGAACTCGTTGCCCTGATGGCCGATCCCAACCTGTATGGCGATCAGGAACGCTGGACAGCCACCAGCAAGGAATACGGCCAGGTGGAGCGGTCTCTTGAGCGGGCCTACCAGAAATGGGAGGAAGCGCAGCAGGCCATGGAAGCCATTGAAAAGGAAGTATGAACGGAGCGCAGTCAATCGGTCAAGCTCTACCCCCTGACCCTTGCAGACGACGCCCAGGACCCTATTGCGGAGATATTGTATGAAAAAAATTGTAGGAATCATCCTTTGCCTGGTTGCCATCGGCGCTGCCGGCACCTACCTGATGATGCAGAAAAAAGGTTCGGCGATCGGCCAATATGCCCGGTATTTGCCCCAGGATGTTGTGGGCACGGTCCGTCTCACCAACCTCAACACCGTCACCGATACCTTTGCCGCCACCGCCCTCGGTCGTTTTGTGGCAAAAGACACCATGCATGCCATGATGCTGGAGATGCGTGCTGAACCTCGATTGCTTGAAGAGTATGACGCTTTGTATGATAACATCGCCAAGGTCATGAATAATCCGGCCTTCCGGGCGGTGTTCGGCGACGATGCCACGCTGGCCCTGTTGCCGCCCAATCGACAGACCTTTGCGCAGAATCCGGTCGAGTCGCTGCGGCAATCACTGGTGGTCGTTGCCACGACTTCCGCCTCCGGTGCGCTTGACTTGTTCGGCCGCCTGGTGACGAGCAGCACCGTGACCAAGGAGAACATCGATGGCCTTGAACTGACCAGGATCGTCCTGGATCAGAATCAGGTGATCTACGGCTATGTGGATCGGCAGAGCGTGCTGCTTGCCTATGCCCCAGGCGCCATTAAAGCGTGTATGGCCGTCGGGCAGACGGAAAAATCCCTGGAAAAGGCGCCGCTCTTCAAAGAGGTTGCCGCCTTCTGGCAGCCGTATCCCAAGGAAAAGACCTTGAGTCAGGTGTTCCTCAACACCGCCGGGCTTGCCGAGTTGCTTAAATCCTCCCCCCAGCCTGATGTCAAACAAAGCGGTGAATGGATGCAGGGCCTGGACTACATGGTCTCGTTGACCTCTGCAACTGAGCAAGGCCTGGAGAGCAGGGCCCGCTCCAAGTATCGTTACGATCAGTTGCATCCATTGGTGAAAAGCGCGGTTGACTCGGCCTCGCAATCCAACCACTCCCTGAACCTGCTGCAGGAGGGTTCTCTGGCCTACAGTTGGTCCTCCTCGCTGCGTCCCGAGATGCTGCTCAAAACTTTTTCACCGCAAGAGCAAGAGTACCGTGAGGTTGATACGGCTGTGCGCAAGTCCCTCGGCGTATCCCTGGACGAACTGGGGCGAGCTGTGGGCCCGCAATACGGCGGTGTTCTCAATGACATTGTCAAGACGCCCCTTTTTCCTGTGCCCAAAATGACCCTTTTCCTGGAGGTTCGTGATCGGAAGATTGCCGAAACCGCCCTGAATGGCCTGCGCAAAAAAATAGCCGGCTATGGTTTGGTCCAGGAGGTGCAGGAGACGGTGGCGGGCAACGTCATCTATTCCTGGCCGGTACTTCCCGACGAGGCGGCCCAGCCCGCGGTGGTCCTGACTGATTCCATGCTCTATCTGGCCAGCAGCAAACAACTTCTGCAGGACATTCTCACCGGCAAGGCGGCTACCAATGCGCTGGCCGCACCGGTGGTGGAAAAACTGGGACCTGAACTCAGTAAACGCATCGGCGGGGCCAATTTCGGTTGTTTTGTGCTCTATCCTGAGCGGATAGCGCGGCAGACCGGCGATATGATCGACTGGGTATCCGGAATCCTGGCCACCACGAAAAATATTTCGATCGCCAGGCTCAGTCGGGAATGGAGTCAGCTGATGCAATCCACCGAATTGATAGTTGCCACCACGGATCTGACCAAGGAGCAGGCCGATTGGACCCTGACCTTGAAGACGGTCCAGGCGCAACCCGCAGGGAAGAAAGCACAGTAGCTGGTCGCGCAAACGAGTTGATCCGGCTCCGATTGTGGGGTGGTGAGCGGTCTGCCACCGAGTGGGGGCAGCCTTTGAGCAGCCCACCGCGTGGTGGTAAAAAAAGAGAGGTGGGGCAAGGTGTGCATGAAGGGAAAAAGCTCTTGCCTAACCGGTTGTATTCAAGGTAAGGATGCACGCTGATACGCTGAGTGGTTCCGGTTCTGAAATGAACGGCTACCGGCGATTGGCCGCGAGAACCATGGGCCTGTTTTGACCCCCGTTTTTTTTGTTTGCGCCATGAACAGAGCATTTCGACGTAACTGCTTTTGAGGGTAAAAAAGGAGGAATGACGTGATTTTTGATTCGGAAACAAAGCTATGGCTTTCCGGCAACGAGGCGATAGCACTGGGCGCCTGGGAAGCGGGTGTCACGGTGGCTTCGGGATATCCCGGAACACCATCAACGGAGATCATGGGCAACCTGGCCCGGTACGAAGGCGTCTACGCCGAATGGGCCCCCAATGAGAAGGTGGGGCTGGAAGTCGCCATTGGTGCTTGTTTTGCCGGTGCCCGGGCGCTTGCCACCATGAAGCATGTCGGCCTCAACGTGGCGGCGGACCCCCTGTTTACCTCAGCTTACACCGGGGTGCGCGGCGGTCTGGTGATCCTGAACGCCGATGATCCGCAGATGCACAGTTCCCAGAACGAGCAGGACAACCGCAACTACGCCTTTGCCGCCAAATTGCCGATGCTGGAGCCCTCCGATCCCGCCGAAGCCAAGGAGATGATGGCGCGGGCCTATGCCCTGAGCGAGCAGCTCGATACCCCGGTGCTCTTTCGCATCACCACCCGAATCGCCCATGTCAAGGGCGTGGTGGAGAAGGGCGAGCGCTGTCAGGTGCCTGAGCCCTCGATTGCCAAGATGCCGGCCAAGCTGGTGATGCTGCCGGGCAATGCCCGGGTGCGGCGTCAGGCAGTGGAAAAACGGATGGAGGTCGCCCGTGAACTGGCGGAAACCCTGCCGGAAAACCGGATCGAGCCCGGCACCGGGCGACGCGGCTTCATCACCGCCGGCGTTCCCTATAATTACGTCAAGGAGGCCTTCCCCACCGCCCCGGTGCTCAAGCTGGGCATGGTCTGGCCCCTGCCCGAACGGATGATCCGCGAGTTTGCCGCCTCGGTGGACGAACTGATCGTGGTCGAAGAGCTGGATCCCTTTCTCGAACTGCACATCAAGGCCATGGGGATTGCCTGCCACGGCAAGGACATTATTCCCAACCAGGGCGAATTGAACACGTTCATCGTCCGCAAGGCGGTGGAGCCCGATTCCATCGGTGCGTTGTTCGCCCCGATCGACCTGCCGATGCGGCCGCCCAACATGTGTGCCGGCTGCCCGCATCGCGGTCTGTTTTACGGGCTTTCGCGGTTGAAAGATATCTTCATTTGCGGTGATATCGGCTGCTACACCCTGGGCTTTTTGCCGCCGCTTTCCGCCATGGATGCCTGCGTCTGCATGGGCGCTTCCGTGACCATGGCTCACGGCATGTCCAAGGCCCTGGGCAAGAGCGGTGAAGGCCGGATTGTTGCCGTCCTCGGCGATTCCACCTTCATGCATTCCGGCATCACCGGTCTGTTGAACACCGTCTACAATAATTCCTACGCCTCGGTGATTATCCTCGATAACCGCACCACCGCCATGACCGGCCACCAGGATAATCCGGCCTCCGGTCGGACGATCCTCGGCAATCCCGCGCCGGCACTAGATCTCGAGCAGCTGGTCCGCGCCCTTGGGGTCAAGCGGGTGATCGTGGTCAATCCCCATGATGTCGAAACCACCCGCAAGGTGCTCAAAGAGGAGATCGAGTCGCCGGAGCCCTCGGTCATCATCAGCCGGGCTCCCTGCGTACTCATCCCGGAAGAGGCGAGACGAAAAAAACCGGTGTATTTTACCCATCTCGACAACTGCACCGGTTGCAGCCTCTGCGTGCAGATGGGCTGCCCGGCCATAAGCTGGACGCCGCTCACCCCGGAAGAAGCGGTGGCCCGCGGCTACCGGGAAAAACAGAAGGGCTTTGCCCGGATTGCCGAGAACCAATGCGCCGGTTGCGGCCAGTGCGCGGCGGTCTGCAAATTTGAAGCAATCACCAGAAAGGAGGCGAAGTGATGAAACAAAGCGGTAACATTCTCTTTTCCGGTGTGGGCGGGCAGGGTATCCTGCTGGCCAGCGAATTGACCGCCCATGCGCAGCTGGCGGCCGGCTTTGATGTCAAAAAGAGCGAGGTCCATGGTATGGCCCAGCGCGGCGGTTCGGTGGAGGCCCATCTTCGCTACGGGGAAAAAGTCTATTCTCCGCTGATTGAACTGGGCACCGCTGATATCCTGGTGGCCTTCGAGATTCTCGAAGCGGTCCGCTACCTCCCCTACCTCCACAAGGACAGTGCGGTGGTGGTCAATACCCAGAAAATCCTGCCGCCGGCCGTGGCGCTCGGCAAGATGGTCTATCCCGAGAATATCCTCGATGAGCTCACCTCCCGGCAGATCAAGGTGGTTGCCCTCGACGCCTTTGCCGTGGCCGAATCAGTGGGCGAGCCCCGCACTGCCAACGTCGCCATGGTGGGGGCGATGTCCAATTTTCTCGCGGTCAGCCCCGAGGTCTTTCTCCAGGTGATTGAGGCCACGGTGAAGGAGCAATTCCGCGAGGTCAACAAAAGGGCCTTTGCCGCGGGTCGGGCTGCAGTCTACGCCTGAGCACCGGTGTCAAGACAATGAAAAGAGGTGGAACGATGATTTGGGTGGAAGAAATTGAAACACTGCCGCGGTCCGGGCTGGAATCGATCCAACTCAAAAGGCTGCAGGCCTTGGTGCATCGGGTCTATAACACGGTGAAACCGTATCGGGCAAAGATGGAGGCGGCCGGGATTAAACCTGGCGACATTCAATCCCTGGCGGATTTACGTCGTCTGCCCTTCACCACCAAAGACGATCTGCGCGATAATTATCCCTTCGGGCTCTTTGCCACCCCCATGGATGATGTCATCCGGGTGCATGCCTCCTCCGGCACCACCGGCAAGTCGACCGTGGTCGGTTATACCGCGGCGGATATCGATCTCTGGGCCTCGGTCATGGCCCGTTGTCTGACCATGGCCGGTGTCACCCGGGGCGACATGGTGCACAACGCTTATGGCTACGGCCTGTTCACCGGTGGCCTCGGCGCCCATTACGGTATCGAGGCCCTCGGGGCTACGGTTATCCCTGTCTCGGGCGGCAATTCGCGGCGGCAGGTGACCATCATGCGCGATTTCGGCTCCACGGTGCTGCTGTCCACCCCTTCCTATGCCCTTAATCTCGCCGATGCCATGGTTGATGCCGGCGTCTCTCCCGAGGACCTCAAGCTGCGGGTCGGGGTTCATGGGGCGGAACCCTGGAGCAAGAATATGCGCGAGGAGGTCGAGCGCAAACTGGGGATCAGGGCGGTGGACATCTACGGTCTGTCCGAAATCATCGGTCCCGGGGTGGCCATGGAGTGCCTGCATTCGGAACACGGCATGCACATCCTGGAGGACAATTTCCTCCCGGAAATCATCGACCCGGATACCTTTGAAACCCTGCCCTATGGTGAAACCGGGGAGCTGGTCTTCACCACCCTGACCAAAGAGGCCTTTCCCCTGATTCGCTACCGGACCAAGGATATCTCCCGGCTGTTCGTCGAACCCTGTGGTTGCGGTCGCACCCTGATCCGCATGGAAAAGGTCACCGGACGCACCGACGACATGTTGATCATTCGCGGCGTCAATGTCTTTCCTTCGCAGGTGGAGCACGTACTGGTCGGCATTGAAGGGGTGGAACCCCATTACCAGATCGAGGTCACCCGTGAGGGGAATCTTGATGTCATGGCCATATTGGTTGAAGTCAGCGAAGATATTTTTTCCGATGAGATTAAAGTTCTGGAAAAATTGAGTAAAAGGATTCAAGCGGAAATCAAGGATATGTTGGGCGTCACCTGTAAGGTGAAGCTGGTGGAGCCCCGTTCCATTCAGCGTTCCGAGGGCAAGGCCCAGCGGGTGATTGATAAACGGAAACTGTGAGTCAGGCAAACCGAGTCCGGCGAGGGGTTGTGCGGACCCTCGACAGGCGGGTGCTGAAGTTGTTTATGCAAACCTGGAGGGTCTCATGCGCGTAGAACAGATTGCGGTTTTTTTGGAAAATAAATCCGGCCGACTGGCGGAAATTACCAGGATCCTGGCCGAAAACGATATCAATATCCGGGCGCTTTCCGTTGCCGATACCGCCGATTTCGGCATTCTGCGGCTCATTGTCGACAAGGTCGACCGGGCCAAGGAAGTGTTGCGCGCCGGAGGCTTCACCGTGGGTAAAACCAATGTGGTCGCCGTTGAGGTGCCCGATCGCTCCGGTGGCCTGGCCAGTGTGCTCAAGGTCGTCACTGTTGCCGGATTGAACGTCGAATATATGTATGCCTTTGTCAATAAAAGCGGGGCTAATGCTGTCTTGATCTTTCGTTTCGATGAGATGGATAAGGCGATCGAGGTGCTGCAGCAAAACGACTTCACCCTGTTGACCGGAGCACAGATCTGCGCCTTGTAATCGATGGAGAAGAGGTTTGTCACCCTGCCTGGACTTGTGCCGGCAGGGTGTGATTCATTCAGTCATGCCATAATTGGGGGAAGCATGAAAAAAGGTATCAAACGCATTGTCGTGGGGTGTGCCGTCAGCTGTCTGCTGCTGGCAGCATCGCTGCATTCCGCGCAGGCTGGAACCGTTAAGGTCGGCGCCATTTTTGCCGTTACCGGTCCGGCTTCCTTCCTCGGGGGCCCGGAGGCCCGGAGTGCCGAGATGGTGGTGGAAAAGATCAACAAGGCCGGGGGCATCAACGGCGACACCATCGAGCTCATCATCAAGGATTCAGCCGGTAGTTCCGAAAAGGCCGTCTCCTTTGCCAAGCAGCTGATCGAGGAAGAGAAGGTCGTGGCCATCATCGGGCCTTCCACCTCCGGCGAATCCATGGCGGTCAAGAAAATCGCCGAGGAGGGCAAGACGGTGCTCATTTCCTGTGCCGCCGCCGAGGTGATTGTGGATCCGGTGGCCAGTTATGTCTTCAAGACCCCGCAGAAAGATAGCTTTGCCGCCCAGAAAATCTTTGAGGCGATGCAGCGACTCAAGATCAGCACCATCGCCATCGCCGCCGGTAACGACGGTTTTGGTAAGGCCGGCAAGGATCAGCTGGAAAAAATGGCACCCACCTTCGGCATCAAGGTGGCGGCATCCGAAACCTACGACAGCAAGGCGACTGATCTCAGCGCCCTGGTCGCCAAGCTCAAGGCTGATGCAGCCATCCAGGCCGTGATCAACTGGTCGGTTGTTCCCGCTCAGGCCATCATTGCCAAGAACATGCGGCAAGCCGGCTGGCAGGTACCCCTCTTCCAGAGCCATGGCTTTGGTAATATCAAATATGCTGAAGCCGCCGGGGCCGCCGCCGAGGGGATTATCTTTCCCTGCGGCCGTCTGCTCGTGGTCGACTCCCTAGCCGACACTCATCCACAGAAGGCCCTGCTGCTCCAATATAAAAGCGACTATGAAGCTAAATACAAAGAGGACGCCTCCGCCTTTGGCGGTTATGGCTATGATGCCATCAACATGGTGGCAGCGGCGATCAAGCAGGGCGGGAATGACCGGGCCGGGGTGCGCGATGCGGTGGAAGGGTTGAAAAAATTCACCGGAGTCGGCGGTATTTTTTCGTTTACCCCCCAGGACCACAACGGACTCGATATCGACTCCTTTGCCATGCTGACCGTGAAAGACGGAAAATTCATCCCCTATCAGGGGCAATAAGGTGCTGTCTGGCGGGTATCTTCCACGACCCGCCATATATTATTTGTACACATGAGTCTGGATCTTTTTTTTCAATACCTGTTTGCCGGCATCACCTATGGCTCCATCTACGCCATTGTCGCCATAGGGTTCAATATCATCTACAACGCCACCGGTATCATTAATTTCGCCCAGGGCGAATTTGTGATGCTCGGTGGTATGATTTCCATTACCCTGCACCAGTTTATGCCCCTGCCCTATGCCATTGCTGGGGCGGTGGCCCTCACCATGGTGATCGGCGCCCTGATCGAGATCCTGTTCATTCGTTGGCTGGAAAGCCCCTCGGTCATGCGGATGGTCATCATCACCATCGGCATCTCTATCCTCCTGCGTGAATCAGCCCTGCATGTCTGGGGCGAATCCATCCGCAGTCTGCCTTATTTTTACGGCAACGAAATCACCACCTTTTCCTTGGGCAGCGTCCATCTCTCCCCGCAGGTGCTGTGGGTGATCGCCGCCTGTGCGTTGATGGTGGGGGGCTTGAGCGTCTTTTTTAAAGGAACGTCGTGGGGTCGGGAGATGCGGGCCTGCGCAGCCAATCGGACAGCCGCCATCCTCTGTGGTATCAACACCCGCAATATGGTGACCCTGTCCTTCATGCTCAGCGCCGGTATCGGAGCCTTGGCCGGTTGTGTGATGTCGCCGATTACCTATACCCAGTACGATTCGGGCACCTCGCTGGCGATCAAGGGCTTTACGGTGGCGATCCTCGGTGGGCTGGGGAATTCGATGGCCGCAGTTGCCGCTGGTATTCTCTTGGGCATCCTTGAGGCCTTTTCCGTATCCGTGGTGCCGCTCGCCTTTCAGGACGCCATCTCCATCAGCATTCTCCTGATTATTCTTTTTATAAAACCCCATGGATTGTTCGGTTCCAGCGAAGCGGCACGGCTGAAGGATTTCTGATGAGAAAACAGAAAAATTTAGCCATTGTGGCCCTCTGTCTGCTGGTGGCCTGCATCCATCTTGTCACTGTCCTGACCGGGTCGCAGTTTTACCTGACCCAGTTGACCATGGCGGCCTATTATGGGCTGGTTATCATTGGTCTCGGCACCTTGATGGGATATGCCGGGCAGATATCCATCGGGCATGCCGGGTTTTTTGCTATCGGCGGCTATCTTTCCGCCGCCCTGACGACGCGGAATCTGGCATCGTACCAAGGGGGCTGGCCGCTCAGGTGGCTCGACACCCTCAGCATGCTCAAAACTTCCCAGGATATCTATGGCGATCAACTGATTACCGTGGCGCCCTGGGCCGCCTGTCTGTGCGCCGTGGCGGCGGCCGCACTGATCGCCTTGGTCATCGGGGTTCCGGTACTCAAGCTGAAGGGGCACTATCTGGCCATGGCCACCCTGGGATTTGGCACGATTATCTACCGGATTCTCCTTGCTTCGCCCTACTTTGGCGAGGCCGACGGCATCTCCGAGGTCCCCGGATTCACCCTGATGCCGGCTTTGGGCCCTCTCGGCCCGATCATGGTCAGCGGCGATGCCAGTCTTCGTGTCGTGAACTATTACTTGGCCTGGGGCGTGTTGATCCTCGGTACAACACTGCTGCTCAATCTGATCGGCTCCCGGGTCGGCAGGGCTTTGCGGTCGTTGCACAGTTCCGAAGAGGCGGCTGCGGCCGCTGGTGTTGACACTGCCCGGTTCAAACTTCAGGTCTTTGTGCTCAGCGCGGTCTACGCTGCCATCGCCGGGGTGCTGCTCACTCATTTTAACGGCGGCATCGGCCCAAGCGAGGCCTCGGTGATGAAGTCGGTACGCTATGTGGCCTTGGTGGCGGTGGGCGGTATGACCAACCTCTGGGGCACCCTGATCATGGGGGTGGGCCTGACCTTTCTTTCCTTGCGCGGGGTCTTCGGCAGCTTCGACGATGCGGTCTTCGGGATGATTCTGATCTTTGTGATGCTGTTTGCCCCGGACGGTATTCTCAGCCTGCGGTTGCAACTGATTGTGCAGCGGATCCTGCTGGCGGTGCGGTCATGACTGGACGAAACGATATGGAGCGTGATCGCAGGGAAGAGGGTGGTGCGCAGGGGGAGGCCATGCTCGAGCTGAGATCGGTCCACAAACGATTCGGCGGCTTGCACGCGGTCAACGACGTTAGTTTTAAGGTGGCCCCGGGAACTATCAAAGCGGTGATCGGTCCGAACGGGGCAGGCAAGACGACGCTGTTTAATCTCATCGCCGGCAATCTCCCGGTCAGCGCTGGAACCGTCCATTTTCAAGGGGAGGAGATCCAGGGGAAAAAGCCCCATCAGGTTGCACGCCTCGGCATGGCGCGAACCTTCCAAAATATCAAATTGTTCCACGGGATGACGGCCTTGGAATGTGTCATGGTCGGTCGGCATGTGCGGAGTCGGGCCGGGTTTTTTGCCGGCATGTTGTCGCTGCCCTTAACCTGGAAGGAGGAACGAGCGATTCGCGAGGCCTCCATGGAACTGCTCGAACTCATGCAGATCGCTGAATTCGCCGACGTCGAGGCGACCAGTCTTGCTTTTGGTCAGCAGCGGGCGGTGGAGATGGCCAGGGCGCTCGTCGCCGAGCCCCGACTGCTCCTGCTCGATGAACCTGCGGCGGGATTGAACATCTACGAGACGGCGGAGGTAGCCCGTCTTATCGGTCGGATCAGGGATATGGGGATCACGGTCCTGCTGGTTGAGCATGATATGTCGCTGGTGATGGATATCTCCGATGAGATCGTGGTGCTCAGTTTCGGGAGCAAACTCGCCGAGGATACACCGCTCAATATCCAGAAAAATAGCGAGGTCATCAAAATCTATCTGGGGGCAGACGATGAGATCAGTGCCTGATTCGCGGGTAGGGGCAACGACCCTCGTGCAGATGTTACCTGTATCATGCTGAAGATTCAAAATTTAGATGCCGGCTACGGCAAATTACGGGTATTGAAAAATATCTCCCTTCATGTCGACGACGGCGAGATTGTAACCATGATTGGCGCCAACGGGGCGGGTAAGACCACCCTGCTGCATACCATCATCGGTCTGATCAAACCCTCGAAAGGGGAGATTAGTTTTCAAGGCACGCCGTGCACCCGAGCAACCGTCGGGAAAATCGTCGCCTCCGGCTGTGCGCTTGTTCCCGAGGGACGGCAGGTCTTTGCCCCGATGTCGGTGGAGGATAATCTGTTGCTTGGAGGCTATGTCCTCCAGCAGCAACAGGGGCGAACTGCGGTGCTCAAAGAGCTTGAGCACCAGTATGAATTGTTCCCGATTCTGCGCGAGCGGAGACGGCAGCTGGCCGGGACCCTTTCGGGCGGCGAGCAGCAGATGTTGGCCATGGCCAGGGCGTTGATGTCCCGGCCTAGATTGGTGATGATGGATGAACCGTCCACGGGTTTGGCCCCGTTGATTGTCCGCGATATTTTCCAGATCATTCTCCGTCTTCGCCGGGAAGGTAATACGGTCTTGTTGATCGAACAGAACGCCAAGGCGGCTCTGGGTATCGCTGATCGTGGCTATGTGCTCGAGGTCGGCAAAATACTCCTCCAGGGGCCGGCTGCGGATCTTCTCACCAATGCCGATGTCCAGCGGGCCTACCTGGGCCGGGAAAAAATAGAATAAGGGTCAGTCGGAGCAGTTTGGCGCACAGTTCTGAGGGACTTGGCGGCTGAATAGGTACCACTTCAACACGGTAAGCGCATATGTTTTGGGAACCGGAAAAGGAATGCATGGCAAGGGAAGATCTGGAGCAGCTCCAACTGGAGCGGTTACAGTCGACATTGTACCGGGTCGGCACGCATGTCCCCTTTTATAGAAAAAAATTCGATCAGCTCAAGTTTAATTATGACGATATCAGAAGCTTGGACGATCTGCGGCGGCTTCCTTTTACCGTCAAGCAGGACCTGCGCGATAACTATCCGTATGGTCTGTTCGCTGTTCCCCTCCGTGATGTGGTTCGTGTCCATAGCTCCTCCGGTACCTCCGGCAGCGCCACAGTGGTCGGCTACACCCGCAACGACATCAAAACCTGGTCAAATCTGGTGGCTCGCGTCATCACCGCCGCCGGGGTCACCAAAAACGATGTCATCCAGATAGCCTTTGGCTACGGCCTGTTCACTGGTGGTTTTGGCCTCCATTACGGGGCCGAACTGATCGGGGCCTCGGTTATTCCGATTTCCGCTGGCAACACCAAGCGCCAGATCCAGATCATGCAGGATTTCAAGACCACCGCCCTGGTCTGCACCCCTTCCTATGCCCTGGTTCTGGCCGATGCCATGATGGAAATGGGCATCAATCGTAATGGCTTGTCTCTGCGGTATGGGCTGTTCGGCGGCGAACCCTGGTCCGAGGCCATGCGCAACGAGATTCATCAGAAACTCGGCATCATTGCCACTGACAACTACGGCCTGTCCGAGGTCATGGGGCCCGGGGTCTCGGGTGAATGCCAGGAATGCAACGGCCTCCATATCAATGAGGATCATTTTCTCCTTGAGATCCTTGATCCGGTCACTCTGGAGCCGGTGCCCGAGGGTGAGATCGGGGAACTGGTGATTACTACCCTGACCAAAGAAGCTTTCCCCATGATCCGCTATCGGACTCGGGACCTGACCCGGTTCATCCCCGAGCCCTGCCCCTGTGGCCGCACCCTGAAAAGGATGCAGCGGGTGATGGGGCGGACTGATGACATGCTGATTATCAAGGGCGTCAATGTCTTCCCCATTCAGATCGAGAAGGTACTTTTTGAGGTGGAGGGGACCGAACCCCATTACCAGATCATTGTCGAGCGGGATAATCATGCCGATAAGATTACGGTGCTGGTGGAGGTGATGGAATCCATTTTCTTTGATGAGATGAAAAAACAGCGGAAGATGGTCGATCATATTAAGAACCGCCTTGCCTCCGAACTGGGCGTCGGAGTCGATGTCAAACTGGTGGAGGAAAAGTCTCTGGAACGGTCCATGGGCAAGGCCAAACGGGTCATCGATCGAAGGAAACTATAAAAACTGCGGCGCATGGTGAAATCTATAGACACAAAGCGCGGAAGGATGATTAAGTTAAAGCAGTAATGAGCCGCGCAGAGAATTTGTATCCTGAGCGGGTGGCGGGGCGATGGAGCCTATAAGCAGGTTTGCCGATCAAGATCTCGTCCCCTCATTAAAGACTAAATAATGACTTACGGTCATGGTGGGTTGGGTGGCAAAAACCTAGCACGATTCGTGATCGTTTTCTCTGTTACCTCACAAGTACCTCAACTGAAGGAGAAATGTATGAAATTGTCTGTGTCTTGCCTGCTTGTCCTTCTGCTCGCCGTCGGATCGGCCTTTGCAGCCGATCAGCCCGTGGAGCTGAAAACGGATGAGCAGAAATTGAGTTATGCCATGGGCCTTGATCTTGGAGAGTATTTCAAGAGCCTTGAAGATAAATTTGACCTGGGCGTACTGCAGCAGGGCATCAATGACGGGTATAACGGCAACAAACCGCTGCTCACCGTTGAAGATGCTGCGGCCATCCAGCAGGCCTTCGCCAAGCGTCAGCAGGAAAAGCAGGTGCAAAAGACCTTGGCCATGGTCCAGAAAAACCGCAAGGTAGCCGAAGATTTTCTGAAGGCGAATAAGGCAAAAGAAGGTGTGGTCGAGACAAAATCCGGCCTGCAGTACAAAATAGTGAAAAGTGCTAAAGGCGCCAAACCGACTCCGACGGATACCGTCAAAGTGCAGTATAAGGGAACTCTTGTCGATGGCAAAGAGTTTGATAGTTCCTATAAACGGAATGAACCGGCTGTTTTTCAGGTGAATCAGGTGATCGCCGGTTGGCAGGAGGCCTTGCCGCTCATGGAGGTCGGTTCGACCTATGAGCTGTATATCCCGCCGGACCTTGCTTATGGTGACCGTGGTGCGCCCCCTGTTATTGAGCCGGGTTCCATGTTAATTTTCCAGGTCGAACTGGTTGAGATTCAGGCACCCGCTAAGGACAAAGGAAAAGAGAAGAAAGAATAGTCTCCTCTCTGTCCTTAACGATGGTGGCAGCGCTCAATTCTGGAAGATGGGTATTCGGCCCGGATTTGGGATGATTCTCGACACGTTGGCCTCATGAAGGAGATGTCGTATGGGCAAAGATAAGAAAAAGAAGGATAAATGTTGCGAGGGCTACCTCAAAAAAGGAAAGATGTGCAGCAGTTGCCCCCTTCAGGACAAGGATAAAGAGAAAAAGAAGGACAAAGAGAAAAAGAAGGATAAGAAAAAGGACAAGAAGAAATAATCGTTATTTTTTTGAAGATTTTTTGAGCCGGATGTCGTTATGCGATGTCCGGCTTTTTTTGTGCATCGGGCGTTGTCCCCAGCGGAGCGGAAACAGCCTCTTCCGCCAGCGTCGTCCGTAGCCCCTCGAGGAGAACGAAACGGCCCAGAGGTTTGACCCGGCAGGGAAAGCTGGCGATAAACAGCGGGTTGGCGCAGAGGCCGCCGGAAAGATAGAGTTCCTCCGGCTCGTTGGCAAAACGGTGGGCGTTGAGAGCTATGCCCCGGACGAATTTCGCCACGGCCTCGGCCTCGGAGGCGCCGGAAATCACGGCGTCGAAAATGTGGCTCATGCCGAGTACGCCGCAGGTGATGGAGAAGCCGGTGGTGGGAACGGGGATGGCGGCATAGTCCAGCCGGTAGTAGGTCGAGAGCAGTTCAATGGTAAAACCCATGGAGGCACCGCATTCGGCGTTCCATCCCATATCCACCACTTTGCCTTCGTGAAATCGGACAAATTTAATATCACGACTGCCGCAATCAAGCAGGACGAAATCTGAACGGTTGACCAGCTGTTTCCCGCCTCGTGCTAATGCGGTCAATTCATTGATACTTTTTTTGCTTCTGCGGGCGGCGTTGTGTCCGGTGGCGAGATCGGCGCAAAAGGAGCGATCAAGTACGCTGGTGGCGATGATCCGGGGTGGCTTGTTGTCGTCTGTGTCCCAAATCTTACAGTAGGAGGTGCCGAAGTCCGCCAGCAGCATCAGATGCCACTCCGGAAGGCAGGCTCGATGCCCGAGAGTTCGAGGAAGGCTTCAATTTTCGCATGGGTTGAACTGCCGGCGGTGACATCACAATCGATAGCAATGGCCCTGGGGTGTTTGGCCGCCAGGTGTTTGGCGAGTGCTGTTTTGGCGCAGAAGGATTGCGCGAAAAAGACGGTGGGGATGTGCGGATCAAAACCCCGTTCCAGTTCCAGGTTGGCAGGGGTCTTATTCTCCATGCATCGGGTCCAGCCGAAGATATGGGTAGTGTCAGGAAACAGGGACAGCAGGGAGAAATCCCTCGGGGGCACGCCCCAAAAAGCGCATTGCGGTTCACAACGGTCCAGAGCTGGATAGGGCGCTGCCGATTGCACCCCCTTGGTGATTCTGCTGAACTTTTCCACCAGTGGCATGCGGCTGGTGCAGAGTGGATATCCGAAGGCGCGGGTATCCTGGTTGCGGGTACGGATAACCGGCACAGTCAGCATATCGGCAAGAATCTCGGCGGTATGCAGGGCGCAGTCACATTTTCCCGGCCCGACATCGATATAGACACGATCCAGCGACAGATGCATACAGTTGAGGATAACCGTACGCAGGATAGCGCAATACACGCGTGGAATGCGGGCAGCGCTCTGATCTATGGGGGCATGGACCTGAAGTTCGTCGAGATCGAAAATGATATCACCTGCGTGGCCGATCTCCTCAATAACCGCAAGGGGCGGAACGCCGACGATACCTACGCGCCGAGCCATTAGAGGTCTTCGCGCAGCAGAAGGAAGAAACCGAGGCATCCTATGATGAGATGCACGGAGAAGGCAGCGATCAATGGTGGGAGATAACTGGCCTTGGCAAGTGATTGCAGTGTGGTGTGGGCACCCCAGCAGAAAAAGGCCATGCCGCAGCTGACCGGTATGGCCAGGGAAAGATCCCTACCCCATTTTCTATACACCAGGAGCAGCAGGGGTAACCCCAGGAGCAGCAGGGGCAGGCCAAGTAGGGTGTAAGAAATTCTGCCGTAGAAGTCGACCCATGCCTTGTTGATTTCTTCTGCGGAGCGCGAGTTCCGGGTTTCCTGGTACAGTTCAACCAGCGAGAGTTCCATGGTGCGATAAGCCGGCACGAAAAAGTCACCGGGCGTTTCGGGGAAATTAAAAATCCGGTCCTTGAACACCTGGTACGAAAATTTGGAGTTGGCCATCTCCTCCTGGATCTGTCCCTCATGCAGGGTCCAGACGCCTTTATTCCACTCGGTTACTTTGGCCGTGATCAAGGTCTTCAACCCGTACTCTTTGTCCCAGACCGTGTAGGATAAATAATCGAAGGAATTCTTGAGGGGATCAGGGCGGGCAAAGGAAAAAAAACCATCCTGACCTCGATAATGATAACGGCCGTTGCGCAGGATTCCCAGTGGCACCTTGCCTTTCACCTCCTGGTACCATATCCGGTTTGTGGCTGCGATAGTCTTAGGCAGCAGCAGTTGCGCCATGGCCAGAAACACCAGGATACAGACCAAAGCTGCCCCGATAATGGGGCGGGTAATCTTCTGCAGGGGGATGCCGCACGCCTTGAGAGCGATAAGTTCATTGCTGTGGTCGAGGACGCCCAGGGTAACAACGCCGGCCAATAGGATGCAAACTGGGCTCATCATGTCGACAATAAAGGGAATGTTGAGCAGTGAGAATTGGATGATCAAGCCAATGGATTTGCCTTTTTCGAGGAAGTTGTCGATTTTTTCGAAAAAATCGATCAGCAGATAGATGCTGATGAAACTAGCCATGATCATCCCGAGGTTACGGGTGAAATTGTAAAGGATATAGCGGTAGAGAAGTATCACGGGGATTGGTTGTCAGTGCATTGATCACATTGGTTTGCTCCAGCAGCGTTGGGCCGACAGCACGCTGTGCCGTGTCCCTGCGTCGGGAGAATACGAAGGTACCTTGGGAAAGGTAGTAATCCCTGCGGTTCTTTCAGTCAAGGACTACCCGCTGTCCCCGTGTTGACAATGTTTTCCGGAAAGACGGAGCTTGCTATTTTTTCTGCCTCTATGGTAAGGTGATGCCGCCTAGTGATTCTTTTTTTGTAACCTCATACAGACAATGCATAGGAAGTCCTTACCTGTTGCACCTGATCTTCAGGTGCCCCCGTATTCCACGTCGAGACTGCCGTTCTGGAAAGGCATTGAACAGATTGCCGTTCGTTGTCGGCCGACAAGACCCCCCTTATCACTGCGTCCGTTTCAAGAGACAGCAGTGTTTTTATGACCTTTGTCTATGCAGAAACGACTTGAAAAAATTGCTGATAACAACATAACGCGCAGTGCCAGTAAAAATTCCGCTGCGGCTCGACTTAACGGACTCTGGGCCATCTTCGAGCGAAGCGATAATGTGCTCATTGTCATCAGTGCTGATCCGGATGCCATTGCTTCAGCCTTGGCACTCAAGCGCCTCCTCAGTTATCGCGTCCATAGCGTAGCCATTGGCTATCCCAACGAGATACGGCGGCTCAATAACATGACCATGGTGGAGCGCCTGAAAGTTCCTATTGAACGGCTCCACACCCTACCGGTAAAAGAGTATACCAAAAAGATCCTTCTGGACTCTCAGCCCAATCATCTGGCTTGCTTCGAAAAATTGACTTTCAATGCGGTTATCGATCATCATCCGGTGACTACGGGCTGGGATGCGGCTTTTATTGATATCCGTCCTGAATACGGCGCCGTGTCCTCCATGATGGTGGAATACCTGCGGGCCGCCGGTATAAAGCCCTCCGTAGCCTTGGCCACCGCCCTGTTTTACGGTATCAAGGTCGATACCCAGAATTTTCAGAAACAGAACATGCAGGTTGCCGACAGTATCTGTTTCCGCTATCTGTTCAATATCGCCAACCTCAACCTGGTGCGGAAATTTGAGCTCACTGAGTTGCGGCGTTCCGAACTGCGCTATTTCCGTACCGCCTTGAATGAAGTGAAAGCCACGAATCGACGGGCCTATGTGCACCTTGGCAAGGTGAGCACGCCGGATATTCTGGTGATCATCGCCGATTTTTTCAATAGGGTTGAAGGCTTCGACTGGGTGATCGTGTCCGGCGTCCACGGGGAAAAGTTGGTGGTCATCTTCCGCTGCGACGGCTACCGCAAAAACGCGGGAAAACTCGCCAAAGCGACCTTCGGAGGATTCGGACCTGCAGGCGGTCACAAAGAAGCAGCGCGGGCCGAATCACCTTTGAAAAACCTGCCCCTCCGCGAAAATCAAGAATTCACCACGAAAACTCTCATCCGCCTCGTTACTCAGCATATAAAATAACGACGGTCTTCCGGTCCGAAGGTTTCTTCGGCATTTCAAAACGACTCCTCAATTTGGTTTCGCGAGATATTGCTTGCGCCATTAAGGGGTTATGCAATAGTATGTCGTCAATTCCTTCTTCTGTCGTTGGCGTCCTGCAGCGAGACAATAGTTCCCGAGAAAGGCGCCGGTAACCCATCTGCACGGTGTCCTATGTATAGACCCTCGACCTTGGCGATGATCCTGGCAGGTGGCCGCGTCGATGAACTGGGTGTCCTGACGCACTATAGGCCGAAATCCGCTGTACCGTTCGGTGGTTTTGCCCGGGTCATAGATTTTCCCCTCTCCAATCTTCTCCACTCCGGCATAGAGCGCATAGCCATCCTCAGTCAATATCGCTCCTATTCGCTGATCAACCACATCGGGACGGGCGCTGCCTGGGATATGATCGGGCGGAACCGGGGCATCTCTATTCTCCCGCCTTTCAAGGATTATGAAAATCCTCACTGGTACCGTGGATCCGCCGATGCCGTTTATCAGAATCTCGATTATATCCGATACTATGGGCCTTCGGTGATTCTCATTCTTTCCGGCGATCACATCTACCAGATGGATTACCGGGAAATGATCCGCTATCACAGCGAGCACGATGCTGACCTGACCGCCGCCTTTATCGAAGTGCCCTTGGACTCTGCTGCCCGTTTTGGTGTCGCCGAAATCGCCGATGACTGCAGTGAAGGGGGCCGGATGCTCTCCTATGAGGAGAAACCGGCTGCGCCCAAAAGCAACTGGGCCTCGCTGACTGTTTTTTGTTTTCGGCCCGCGGTCCTCTCTGAGGTGCTGAAAAAGAATCAGGAAAACACTTCCTATGAGTTTGGCCGAGATATCATCCCAATGATGATGCAGCAGAACTACAAGGTCCATGGGTACAAATTCCGAGGGTACTGGGGGTACACCAGGACTATCGATGAATATTGGCAAACCTCCATGGATCTGCTCGGCTCGGCACCTAAGATTGATCTGGAATCGTGGGGTATTCGCACCAATCTGGCCCACCGCAATATTGCCGACCGCCAACCGGTCAAAATGGGTGCACATGCGAGTATCGAAAATTCCATGGCCTATAATGGCTGCATCGTTGAAGGCACGGTGCGCAACTCCATCCTCTTTCCCGGAGTCCATGTCATGGCTGGGGCCGAAATCAATGATTCGGTTCTGTTTTTTGATAACATTGTCCATCCTGGGGCTCGTCTCAACCGGGTGGTCAGCGATGTTAACACCGTGTTTAACAGGGATGTGCGAGTCGGCGCGCCCAAGTGTGAACAGTTGCATCGCGTCAGCGTTATTGGGTGGAATAACAGCGTGCCGGAGGGATTCCGCATCGGATGTGGATGTACGGTCGCCCCGAGAATATCGGCAGAGAAATGGCCGGACAAGATTCTTGACGATGGGGAGGAGCTGAAATGAGAGAAAGCGCTGACGCCCTCGTTCTCCTTTTGGCCGGCGGTATTGGCAGCCGGTTGAACCTCCTGGTGGAACACCGGGCAAAACCAGCGGTGCCGTTTGGCGGGATCTATCGGATTATCGATTTCAGCCTGTCCAATGTGATGAATTCGGGGTTGACCAAGGTAGGTGTGCTCACCCAGTACAAACCGCTTTCGCTCATGGCCCACATCGGCAACGGCGAGGCCTGGGATTTTACCGGGCGGACCCGTGGCATCAAGATCCTGCCGCCGCGTACCGGGGAAAAAGATTCCGATTGGTACAAGGGGACAGCGGATGCGATCCGGCAGAATATTGATTTCATCCTCGCCAATCCTTCCGAACAGGTGGTGATTTTATCCGGCGACCATATTTATCGCATGGATTTTGACGCCATGCTCTCCTATCACCAGCATAAAAAGGCGGACATCACCATCGGCATGATGGTTGTGCCCAAGCGCGATATTCATCAGTTCGGCACCGGGATCGTCAACGATGAAAACCGGATCATCGACTGGGAGGAGAAGCCCGCCATACCCCGCACCAACCTGGCGTCCATGGGTATTTATGTCTTCGATACTCAGTATTTATTGCGCACCCTGGCCCATGATAGGCTGGAGGCGGATTTTGGTATGCATATCATTCCCCGGGCCATCAACGAGGACAGGGTCTACGCCTATCCCTTCTATGGCTACTGGCGCGACGTCGGGACTATTCAATCCTATTGGGAAGCCAATATGGATATTATTCGGGAAAATTCCGGAATCTCGCCGGAGGAATGGGAGATTCGCCCCAATCCCGAATGCGGCGGTCGTTCCATGGATCGCGCCCCGGTCCGCTTTCTCCCCGGCAGCAAAGTCACCTCCTCGATGATCGCCTCAGGATGCGTTATCGAGGGAACTGTCATTAATTCTGTGTTGTCGCCTGGGGTGCGGGTGAAGAAAGGCGCGGTTGTAACTAACTCGGTACTCTTTGATGATTGCATCATCGAACAAAATGCGGTGATCGATTTGGCTATCTGTGATAAACATGTGCATGTCGGTGCCGGTGCCGTGGTTGGGGATGGCGAGAACCTGACCTTGCCCAACAGACAGTTTCCTAAGCATTTGTATACCGGGATTTCTCTGGTCGGCAAGGAGGCGAGGATTCCGGCGGGCGTGCGGATCGGCCGCAATTGCATCATCAATTTTGGGTATAATGATGATACTTTCAGTGGACAATCTTTTCTGGCCGATGGCGAATCGGCCTGATCAGTCCGATCCGTTCTCGAATGTGGTGGTGATAGGCCACGGGTGTTCTGGGGGGCAGATAATAATTGCTTGCAAGAGAAAAGGTTAATGAGTACTTTCATCGACCTGAAAACCCCTCGATTCAAAGGCCTGTGCAGGCCGAGTGCTCTGACCCCAAGGGTAGCATTGAACAGTGAGGACACCCCGTACGCCATAAAACCTCCAATCAGCTTGCTCCAGTAGCTCAGTAGGATAGAGCACAGGATTCCTAATCCTGGGGTCGCAGATTCGAATTCTGCCTGGAGCACCATAAAATCAAGCAGTTAGGGTTGGGCTTGAAAAGGTAAAATTGACACGAATTGACACATGAAAAGGCGACCATTTTGGTTGCCTTTTTTTATGTGTAGTTTTTCTGAGTTAATGGAGGCAAAAGGGTTCATTACTGCCAGCCAGTCCCTTTTCCTATTCCATCGCTTGAATGTACTTTGTTCGCCTTTGTCCGAATATATTTTTGACATAACCTCGATTGATCTCATAGGCCGATTGGCCATATCCCTTCCACTTGATTCGCGATTTGAGGCTGGTTTGTTCAACGTGGTCGAACCATCTCCCCTTGTCACATCCCGGAGTTGCGCCGCACAGCTTAATATCGTTGAGGGTGCCTCCGAGGCCGCCGTTATAGGCCGCGATGCCAAAGGCCAGGCTGTCGATTGGGCTGGCAGCGAGCGGAAACCGCTCGACGTTATACCGATCTTTCAGCACCAAGGCCCGCAGCTGTAGCACCGGGTCGTATCGTTCCGCCCATTTCCAAGCCTTGAGCGTGGGGTCGAGCGCCTTGATCTCCTCGAAACTGTTAAATTTCCTGGTCACCGTCAACTGCCCCAATCCAAAACCATACTCTCGATCCGTTTTCAGCTCCGTCCGTGGTGACCAGCAGCGCTTGCTCGCAAGGCTGGCGCATGTTTCTTGCTCGACTTGGGCACCGAGTGCGGAACGGATCGGTACGTCCGGCCAGTGGGTCGATATCTCTTGAGAGAGGACCGGCAGATACAACCTCGCATTCGCAGGCAGCTCTTGCCCTTGGGCTGGGGTCACTGCACCTCCGCACAAACAGAAAAGCAGGAATAGGAAGACGAACCTATCGGAGCATGATGACATTTGCATACACCAGCACTGAGAGCACCATCGAGATGCCCAAAAAGACGAGAGCCGCCCCAAGGGGATGCTCGATAGCTTTAAGGGCAATCTCCTGCAGGTCGAGGCGAGGGAACAACACCCGCCGGGTGCAGTGACTTAAAACAGCCAACGCCAGGACTAGGGCTGCGGAGGTGAGCAGCGGAGACAAGGCCGCCTCATTGGTCTGTTGCGGTAGCCATGCTCCCAGCCAGAGCAACAGGCCGACCAGGGCCAACAACAGCATTACACGACCGAGATCTCGGGAAAGGCTGCGGAATAATTGGACAGCAATGGAACTTTTCATAAGGATCCTCTTCATTTTTTGTTATGCACTGCAGCCATTTCTTGCACCCAGGCATGGCAGGTCAAGGCGTATTCGGCAACTCGGTCGGCATCGGCGGCGAACTCAAGAAGAAATTCCGAAGCCTCGCTTGAAAGTTGGCTTCCGGCGGCGGACGCTGCAGGGTTGGCGGCAAGTGAATTTCCGCTTTCGGTGCCACTACAGTCTTGCCGACGTCCCGGGTCGCGCAACCCTCTAAGCTGGCGAGCAAGACGACGGTTGTCAGCCAGAGTGCGATCAATGGTATCCTGTGCTTCTGCATGTGTTTTCTCAACTTTATTGTTTAACTCTTCGTTTTTACGTTCCGTTGCTATTGCCTTTTCTGTTTCCTCCTGCAGCATCTTCGCGGCTTCCACCTTCTGAATTGCGATCAGCTCTTTCCACGTTGCCTCCTCGTAACGATAGGTACCGAGCGCCGCCAAAATACCACCGAGCAAAATGCCGGCAGCAAGAGCTATCAATTCATTTTTAATATCCAGCATCATGGGTTTCCTCTTTTTTGCTTTTCAGCTCTATTCTTGAGATCATCCCATTCCGCCTGCAGTGTCTCCGGGGCAACTTGAACCGGTTGCGCATAGCGATCCATTACCGAGGAGCACCAGCGGGGCAAAGTGCTCCTGGACAAGAACAGGCTGGCAGCGGTCATGACCAACAAGCAAATGAGCAGGAACGATGTTCCAGTCAGAGCACCAATGAATATTCTTTTGATCGTTCCGATCATTTTCTCCTCTCATCATGGCCCCCCTGGTCATCATTACGACGATTCAAGCGGTCAAAGATTGCCTCCACATCTTTCTGGATTTGCATCATCAAATTTGCCTGGACAGCGACATCGGTGCCAATTGTTGCCAGTTTGGAGTTGTGATCGATAATCAGATCCTTGTTGGCCAGCTTGACGATATTGCAGATATCTTTTTGTAATTCGGCAATCAAGGCAGCTTTTTGCTGGGCACAAAACTGAGACATTCTCACCCTGTCTTCTTCGAGAGCCTTGATTTTGCGGTCACGCTCGGCATCATCCCGCTCCATCTCCATGGTTTTTCTTCCGGCAAACCACGATAGCGAGGCGGTTGTACATCCCACGGAGACCACCCAGCCAACGGCCACACCCAGCACCTTGAGCCAGCCTGGGAAATCTTCACCAGTAAACGGCATGGTTACGCCTCCAACTCATAATAGGGCAGATCAGGGGCCTCGCCGATAAGGGCGTTGTCCCGGACGTATGCCTTTTTTCCAGCGGTTACACTGGCGCCGAGGACCCGCATGGTGCCGCCGCCAACAGTGGTGACCAGGCTGGTGCCATCGGCATTGACCGTGGTCACGGTGACGATGACGGTCGGACTGTCGGCGATCAGGCGACGAAACCGTGCCCAAAGGTTAGTTGCCATGGTAGCACTCCACATCGATGGTCTGGCGGACGATCACTCCGCCCCGGGACCGGCTGGCAGTGATCGAGGTGCCGATGACCTGGCCGTTCCAGCTGCCGCCGGTCCTGGTTACTTGCAGCAAGGTCCCGGGCAGGACTAGGCCAGGGATCTCCGGATCCGCGAACAGGGGCAGACTGAGCCGCTGCGCCTCCCAGTCTCCGGAGGCCGCCAAGATGCCCCGGCCCTTGGCAAGAGCCACGTCGGTATCGGTGATGAGCGCATCGGTGACCATGGGTGCCACCACATCGCCTGCCGTACCCGCGCGGGTCACCTTGGCCGAGATGCCGCCGGTCCCCGAGCCGGAGACAAAGGCGGCGTTGTACTGCACCTTGGGCTCCCAACTACCATCCATGGTCAACACCATCGCCTCCGGCAGAATCAGATCCGGGGTCGCCGAGGCCCACAACCAAGGCATGACAGCATAACGGGGCAAAATTTGCAACACCTGCTCGGACTGATGACTCTGGACAAACCCGGCTCCCGCCTCGGTGATTCCCTGGATAATTTGGATCGGTGTTTGCTCGTTGCAGCTCCAGAGGTTGCCCGGGACCAGCCAATCAACAATATCCCAATCAAGGGTCCAGCCGCTGATATCCTCCAAGGCTGCTTCGGCGAGCTGCACGGCGGTACGTTGCTGGGTCTCGGTACGGGTGATGATCGGTCCAGCAGGGGTTGCCAACGCCGCCGATAGACTGCGGCCGGTGACTGAGCGATCGCCGCCTGAAAAGCGCCTGCCCTCGTTCCATCGCTCTACCTGCATAATCCAGACATGGCCGTTGATATTGACCTCGACATCCACCGGTGCACCCGGGCGCAGCAGATCCAGCGCTGCCACCGAGTTGAGCGTGGCTGACAGCGACCAGCAGAACGAATCCACATCGGTGGCCAATGTGATCGAGGCCACATCAATGGGAGTGCGCTCCGGCAGGCGGGTGAGCAAGGCTTGATTCAGCACGTGATAGACCCTCCGCACCGCACCTGACGGGATTGGCAATGGCGGCCGGTAGAAATAGGCATCGCGCCAGCCGGACGGTTCCCGGTGGCGGCAGCGGCGATCATAGGTGTATTGATCAAACCAAAAAGAGATATGGAGGCCATCGCCAACCTGGCTGAGCGGTTGCTCGATGTTGAAATTAATCGAACCACCGGCCGGCGGTTCATACCTGCGCCAGCAGATCTCTTGATAGTATTTTTGACCCCAGGTGGTTTCATGGAAAACATCCTTGGGCGGCGGGTTGCCCCAGGGTACAGCAAAGAGCGGTGCGTCAAGGATTGCGCAACGGTTATATGCAATGGATGTGCGCAGATGCTGGCGCGGCGGATACAGATATTTGAGGGCGTAGTCGTTATCAGCATGCAGGGCGAATGCGGCCCACGGATCCCGGTTGGTGCGGTCACAGATGCCCAGGCTGCGCCAAGGTGAGTCGACATACCGGTCCGGCTGCAGGCCAAGACTTGCCCAGGGCAGTGCCGTTTGACGATCCCTGCGCTCAGGTGTTGACCACGGACCGGCCGTGTTTTTGGTGATTGCCGCCAGCGAGCGCAACCATCCTTGGCTGATCGAGCGGCTGAGCGTCCTGGTCTGGGTCCATCCTCCCCGGGTTGCCGCATCTCGAAGCGGCCATTGCCCCCAAGGAACAACAGAGCCTTCGATCCGGCCAATTTTGTCCGGATCGGTGGGTAACTCTTCCGGAGCATCCGGAGCGGCCCCGAAAATAATACTGCCACCCTCTGGAGGTGTGTAGAATCTGAGGAACTCGAAAACAATGGTGTCGCCTGCAGGCGGAGTATAGGACACATCAGCTCCCCGTCACCTGCGAGGCGTAGTCTGCAACCTCGGCATTGTAGTTGCCGGTTGAATCAAGGGCCATCACCAGCAGCGACCGCTCAGCGTATTCCGGTAGACCTGCAAGCTCCCACGCCCCGGTGATTTGATCCGAAATAGTTGCGGCCAACAAACCAAGAGTGACGCGATCTATCACGACCACCAACCTCTTCGCCGGAGCCGCGTCAACAAACACTGAACCTGCCAGCCGGTGACGGTCGGCGCGTTCCGGATACTGTCCGAGTTGGATATACCCGCCAATCATCAAGACCTCCAGTCATTGAGTGATATAAACCAATTGCAAGCATTCCCCCCTGCTCCATAGCCTCTATGGGAAAGAAAGGTCATGTCTTCAGCTGAAACTTGAACAAGTTGAGAGAACGCCATTGGATGACACGGGCAGTAGAAACCAGGCAGAAATCCTCTGACCGTATATGCCGCACCATCATTGATGTAAGGCCGCGAAATTAAAATGGGATCGCCTATTGTATACGGAAGGCCCATCCCCGCACCTCCTGAAAAACTCCCGATTGGTCCACCATTACCTATTGTAGAACCAACATAGCTGGTCCCGACTGCACCGGAACTCTTGCGCGGCAACCTGATATCATAGCTACTCCCTAACGTTGCAGCCGCGCTCATCATTGGAGATGGGTAGCCATATTGACTTGCGAGGAGTCCACAGGCATACGCATCGCTCGGGATCCGAGCGATTAGGTCGCCGAAGTACACTCCGCTCGCAATACCTGTTGCATTGGTAGGCGCAGCAGTAATGCTGTTCCAGCAAGTAAAGTAAAAGGCCCTGTCATCAGCAATTAAGACCCATGGCCTTGCCGTGGTGTTTGCGCTATCGGATATTAGAATGAATTGGACAGTGGCGTTGAATGGAAATAATCCAGCAGATTCAGAGGTCATAACCTCGTAGGCCTGCACTTTGGGCGTATAAGCGTTGGCACCGCCTGCCCCATCCACCTGCAAGAAAAACCCGGTCCCGGTAGCAGGGTTATTACGAAATGCCGCTTTGTCGAAGGTGGCATTGATGTACTCCAGCGTCCATCCCGCCGCTGGTTTAGTACCGTATCCGGTGACCAGGCAGGCGGTGAGGATATCGCACAGGCTGCGGCGTTCCCCTCGGGCCACCGGGGCATTGCCGTCATCCCATCTGTAGACTATTGGTGCGCTCATTCCGCGTCCCCCCTGATTTGTAAGGTGAATTGATCGTTGGGCTCGGTCACCGGTCCCTGCAGGGTGGTGCGGGCAATCCAGAAGTCGGCATTGGCCCCGTCGGTATTAAAACGCAGGACATTGCCCGAGGCCCAGCCCGTGCCCCAGCCCCGGTAATCGATAAAAAAGAAGGGCTGTTGTGTGGCCGGGTTGATCGGTTGGCAGTCCTGGGTGATGTAGCCGCTGCCGACGATACCGAGCTTTTCCTCGTTGATGTTGAAATGATCGCTGCCATCAAAGATCAGCGCCCAGCGGCCCTTGACCGACCCCTCGTTGGTGACCACTAACGGGTAATTGATCTCGTTGTAGCTGGCGTTGGCGGCATCGCCGATGAGGCTATCCGACCAGACATTGGTCCAGGTCTTTTGGTCATAGAGGTTGTAGTAGCGGCTCTGGAGATCACCAAAAAGCAGAGCCGAGGAAACATAGGTACCCGCTGCCGGATAATCATGCAGCACGCCCTGGGCGACGATGATCTGACCGTTGATCTGCACCTGCGAGACCAGGCACATATCCTCAACCCGATGCATGGCAAACAGCGGTTGGGTGTAGGCGCTCAGATCGAGCGGATTCGACAGGGTTAATTGCTGATTCGGCTCGCTCCAGGAGTAGAAGGTCGACGGCACATAAACCTCGTTGGCATCATAGAGTTCGACATGGTTGATCCCTGTGCGGGTAAAGGTGAGCACCAGCCCGGCAGTCACGGGATTAGGCAGCTGGCTGGCCTGGGTGTTATGCACCACCACCACATCGCCCGACTTGACGATCGGTACCCGGCCATCGGCCGGAAGGCGGACCGGGTCAATGCCGATCAGGTCGGCATCGAGCGGGATATACGAGTAGACCACGCAGGCATAGGTGAGCTGATCGGCCACGACCGGCAGCGGCTTCCAGATCTGGCCGTCTTCAACGGCATCCGGATCGTACCAGGTCTCGTTTTCGTTTCCGGCAACGGCCACCATCTCCCCAAAGGCCAGTTCGACAATGCCGGTATCGTAGTTGACGACCCCTTTGAGCAACGCCCCGGTGACCGTTCCATCAAAATTGCTGGTGCCTCCCACAGCCCGACCATCGGCGGCAACACCCTGGATCTGCAGCGAGCCCGGCCGCAACGGCGCTCCCGGAGTACGGAAGGAACAGGAAGGGAGGAACTGGCGGCCGAAGCGGACCAGCAGCGATTGCAGGCTGATGGTGTTGGCCGCCGCGTCGTAGGTGTTGATGGTGACCAGGCCGGTGGTGTAGTCGATGGAGCCGACCTCGACGCCCTGGCCGGTGGCCGGATCAGGATTGCGGTAGACCTTGCCCAGGCGGTCAATATATCGGACCCCACCCCAGACAAAGTTGACACTGCCCGGGATGATGGTTTTGCCGTGGACCGTGGGGAGGAGATCGATAGAAAAAGGCAACGCCGGCGCGGTTTCCTCAGCGGTGTCGGCGGCGGCAGAGGTAAGGGTATAGCGGCAATTGGCGCTGCCGGAGATGCCCGCTCCGGTGAGAATGGTATTCTCCTTGCCCTTATACCGCTGTACCCAGGAATATCTCCCGGTCCAGGTGCCATCAAAGAGTTGTTGATACTCATACAGATAGACGGTCTTGATGCCGGTTGCCGAGGCAAGGTTCATCTGGACCACTCCGGTGGTATAATCGATGGTTCCGGCCAGTCCAGAAAACGAAAACGATTCCGAGAGATAGCCAAGGGGTGCCCCAATGGTGCCTGTTCCAAGTGCTGAGAGCACACCCTCGCCATCGTCAACCAGCTCGTAGGTGTTAAAGGCGTCTCCGTTGAAGGTAACCATGACCGAGACGTTGCAGGTTCCAGGGACAATCGGCGCAGACGGCAGGGTAAAGGTTGCGACCCCCCCAACCACGGCCCCCGCAACTGAGGCGGTCACCACCGGGTATTTTTCGTACTCAAGGGTGTACACACTGCCACTCTCAGGCGAGAGCGTCGGCTTCCAGCGAATCTTACCGGTCGAGTAGTTGACCGATCCGGTGGCAGCCCCGGTCAACGCTCCGTTACCATCGTCGGTGACCGTGGCCGTGGTTTGGCCCGAGGGCCAGGTAATGACCAGCGATCCCGGATCAATCGGCGCATCCGTGACCTGGTGCACCACCTCGGCCACATTGAGCACCACCTCACCTGCCATATCCTCCACTTCAATCGGCGCACCCCAGATGTACATGATGGAGCTGTCGACATCCGGCAGGGCCGCGCAGGTGAGGATGATGGAGCCGGTGGCATAATTGATGGTGCCGGTGCCGGTGCTGTCAATATCGGGAACCAGGGTACCGATGCCGTCATCGCGCAGCCGGTACCATTTGCCCTGGCTCATGTAGTCGACCATCACCGTGTTGGGCGAGGGCAGTGGATCAAGGATAGCGGTGTAGTTGTATCCCTGGTTGGCGAGTACCACGGGACGCGATGCAGTGTTGCTGATCCGGGTTGCCTCGGTGCCGATCACCGCCCTGGCAATCATGGTGGCCGTGTAGCCGGTGACATTGGCAAAGGTGATGGTGCCGGTGCCGTAGTCGATGCTGCCGCGCTGGGCGGTGCCCTCGTAGAGGATACCCTCACCCGGATCGGTATAGGTGTGGCCGCCTCCGGTGAGGGTCAGGGTTGCCGGTTTGATGCCACGCCCGAAATTGATCTGGACGTTATTTGCCACGGTGATGGACTTACTCACCGAGTAGGGCTCGCCACTGCCGACCACCGGACCAGCCTCGCCGATGGAGAGATCCACCAGGGGCGACTCACCCTGCGCCGAGGGCACCAGGTGGGTGAAGATGGAATCTACGTTGAGGGCGATGTCGCCGCTGCTGATGGCGGCGGTGGGCAGCATCACCCCGTAATATTTGGCAGCATCATAGACCGTGGTGGAGTAGACCGTGGTGGCGACGGTATCGTTTTTACTGATTTCGACGCCTGTTTGGGTTTCACGCAGGGGATCACCGATTTCGATCTTAAAGATATCGCGGGAAAAGGCCAAGGCCTGGGATCCGTACTCTGTGCTTTCCGAGGTGGAATAGAAATCGCTCTTAGTGGCCTCGACACTGGTGATGCGCACATATTGGCCACTGCCGCTGGTAAGATAGAGCACGTCTCCGATGGAGGGCACGGCTGTCCCTTTGATCGCAAAGATCAGCAGGCTACGGGATCCGGCGGGATGATTGCCCCAGAGCCAGCCGGGAAAGCGCGGCCCCTTGACCACATAACTTTCGATCCGGTCCCGCGCCGCAGTGCGCTCGTCGTTTGGGTCGCTGGTGGTAAAGAGGCAGACGCTGACATTGGGATCCTGGGCCGGGACGCTGAGGATGACATGGGCGCCGTTGTAGGTATCGTTATCAGCAGTCTGGACCGAGATAAAGGCCTTACGCAGACTGACCCGTCCATAGACCCGATCCAGCCGCGAGATGTCAGGAAAGAGATTATTGACATTGCCGTCGACAATCTCATTGCCGGTCATGCGGCCGCCGCCGTCATCGGTGTCAGCCAACCGCTGGCTGGCCATGAGCTTGACGTCTTCAACTGATATGGGCATTGTTAGATCTCCATCAACCGCAGGATAAGAGTATAAGGGTCGTCATCAGCTGGTGGGCTGATGAGGGTCAGCGACTCGGATTCTACTGGCGGGCCATCGGAGCGGCGAAACATGACGTCAAAGGTTTGGTCCTCAAGGGTCAACACCATTTCTTTACCGGCCACAGCGGCCATGGCCTGCAGGGCGAGTACGGTCGAACGTGTTGTCCAGGCCCGGTGTTCATGACCCGCAAGCGTGATGGGACGTCCCGCCTGTTTGGTATTCTCATCAATCACCAGCGAGCCGGTCAGGGTGTAGTCGGTGCTTTGTTCCACCGGCGACCAGTCGGTTTCATCCGCCCACCAGAGGTCATTGGGCAGGATGATATCATCCAGGGCAATCATGCGCTCAGTCCCGCCTGTTCCAGATGGTTGAGCAGCATCTCGACCGAACGTTCGTCTCCCTGGATCTGCCCTCCGGCAAAGCGCAGCTCAACCACCTTGGACGGTTGCGCAGAGGAGGATGGAGCCAGAACCTGCCCACCTGTTGCCAGGCGCTGCATGTTGACATCAGGCAGGCTGCCGATCATCCCGCCCAACCGATAGCCGATGTTTGCCCTGGTTCGCTTGGAGAGCTCAGCCATAACCACATCAAAGCGGCCGGCATTGAAAGCGAGCGCCGCCTTAATCCCTGCAGCGCGGGTTGCGTATTTGTTGATCATCACCTCGCCGTCTTCGGCCAGGACCAGGCGGCGATCCCCGCCGCCGAATCCGGGAAGGTGGCCACCACCGAGGATGTTGCGCACACCGCCGCCGGCGGCAAGCGCCTGGATGAGACCCCCTTGCTTGTAGGCGCCTTTCACCGTCTCCGCCCCTTTCTCAGTGATCCAAACGGTTGCCCAGCGATCCTTGGTCAGGGCCTCCATCTTTTGCTCGACGTGGACGATTTGCTCATCGGCAAAGGACCGCATGGTTTCCCAGTTCTTCAGCCAGGCTCTTTCTGCTGCGTTCATCCCCTCGGTGAGATCGGCAAACCCGCTTTTATCAGAGAGCGCATTCATGGCCCCCTGGGTTGCTGCTTGTTGCCTTTTGAGCACCTCGATCGACAGGTTACCGGCGGACTCAACGCCCCGCATGGCCTCAGCGAGCCCTTTTTGCTTGCTGACGACTACCTCGTCACCGTTTTTCACTTCCGTGTTGAGGGCCTTGTAGGCATTCTTGGCTTCATCGGCGTAGGCAATGGCTTCTTTGTACTTCTCGCCGGCCTTGATGGTGTCCCCGGCGGAAAAAGCTGAATCAGCGGCCTCCATGGCTTGCCTGGCCGCTGTCTCGTATTCCTTGGCCGCTTTTTTCTGATCATACCAGGCGTCCACGCCGGACATGCCGGTACGGGCCAAATCACGCAACTCCGCATAGAGGGACCGCTGCCGGTCTGTGATTTGATCCTGGAGCTGGCGCACCTGGGTGACATAGTCCTGATACTGCTTTTTCATCTCCTCAAGAGCTGCACCGCTGGACTGCGCCATGGTCGCGGCGCTGGCCTGAGTGGCTGCAGCCTGATCAGC
>JBBRBT010000025.1:0-49382 GCA_038205495.1 Desulfobulbales bacterium | reverse complement strand
TCAGGGGCCTTGCCGATACGCCCAAGATCTAACTTCCATCAGCCAACGGCTACCCCGGCGCCCCACGCCAGCCTACCCACCCAAAGCAATCCCCAATATATCAAAGATCGTGCCCGAATAAGACCGGGCTTCTTGAACAATGGATTGAAACGACCCCAACAAGTCTTTCCGGCAGGCGAGGTCTGCGGTCGATGGGGTCGTATCAATCCTTAGTGGTTTTACTATCAACATTTCTTTTCATTGTGATATTTCATCTATTCTTTGCGATATTAGCGGCCACTTTTATTTTAGGCTTGAGTTTATCCCTTCTTTCACCATATTGTGTTTTCTCAAATGCCTATCGTTTGCTATGTGTGAAAGGCAGGGGCTCTATGCGGAATGAAATCAAATGCTCAAGAATCCTTCATCATAAATTGAGATTCAACCCTAAAACGTAAAGATGGCTAAAAGACTCTTTCCAGCCTTCGCCTTAGCTGTTGCAGGAATGTTGCATCTGCTCAATACGCTACCGGCTCAAGCCGGGATGGAGAATACTACGCAAGCGTGGGCAACCGTTGTTGAACCTGCACATACACCAGCCCAAACCAAGATGGTTATCAAGGAAAAAAGAGCGCATCAGGTACATAAAAAAGGAAGACGACACACGCGCGAGTTTGCCGACCTGAGCCGTTTGCTTATGAGTGATGCGCTTACGCCTCAAGAGATTGCAGACTCCCATTCCTGTGCCTGGGACCCCGCCACCATTCATCTTTTTCTTGATGCCAAGGCAACGGAATGGGACACCGCCCCTGCCCTTTTTGCTTATCGCATTGATAATAAAAAAGATCGCTTCACCCGCGAAGCCTACAAGACCCAATACAGAATTACTCTTCAGCCCTTGTTTTTAACCTTCGGAAAGGTGTATCCCTCCCTTGCCCTCCCCCACCGCACCCTGCTCCAGAATCCGCTGTCTCCGGTGGTTGGTGATCTTTATAACCTCGACGAGATTGTTGGCCTTGGAAGCAGCATCTTCGGGACACATTCCGACGTCAACAATCTGCAGAAAACCACATCCCGCGCCACTCGCAAGACTTCCGGCTCTCCTTTTGCCTACAGCTACAGAACTGACACAATGTCGCTGATTGCCGGTGTTTCCTGGATTAACGACATTGCCGACTCCAATGGTTTTTCCAAAATTTTGGAAGAGACAGGGCTTGAGGACACCTCTAGCGCCGTCGCTGGTCTTAACCTCAATCTCGGCGCAAGGTACCGTGCTTTTACACTGACCGGTGGATACCTCCGCACCCTTGACAATTTCACCCCTGCGCCACTCTCCTTTGAGCGGAGTGAAACCGAACCCAGTGCCTGGAACGGCGAACTCGCCTACAACACGGAACTGCTGCGCAGAGCAATGGTTCTGGCTGTAGGGTATCAAAAATCGTCGGACTCCCTAAAATCATATCTTCCGGAACGACGTTATATTACCAAGGCTTCCATGGCCCTCTTTGACAGCACAACCTTGAGTCTCGAATATCACATTGATAAAGATTTTGCGGTGGAAGACGGAGGCGAGAATGAGGGGGGCTATGGTGTTACGACCAAAATTGGTTTTGGATTTTAGCAGAACCGATGACGACAAAAAAAATCCCGATTCAGGCGGTTTTTTACTGCTGACAGGTGGCAGCGACCGAGGAGGATTGTTGGTACCAAGAGGATCCAACCTGGCAACACTGCACTCCATTGAGAAGTCCAACCGTGCCGAATATCACTGCCCGAAGGACACAATATTTCCCACTTGACGCAGACACCTTCCTGCCCGGGATTGGGGAGGCAAACGATCTGTGATTATTCCGCTTTTACCGCCCATGAGTTCCCTGCCGCGGCGTCAGCAATCTTCCGGGATAAGAGCACTTGCAGAGCAGCCGATTCCTCTACATTGCCTTTATTGTCGTCGGTACAGATCAACACTTCCAAAGGACGAGGCCCACCCGCTTCGTGTTGAGTTATCGCGATATCAGCATAAATTTCCACACCAGGATATTCGCTCTCAAGATATCCGGTAATAATCTCTCCTTTTAGTTCCGCCAGATTATCCGCACTTTTACTTGCATCATACCCGCTTTCACTGAACAGGTTGCCGGTCAAAATCATGTCCGAAACTATAATTTTGGTGATAGCCACGTTCCCCTCCTTAATGATTCGTTATTCCATACAGATTGAAAGGTTGTTCTATACCACAAGGGAAGCGAGCGGCCAAGCAAGAAGGGATGGTTAGGGTTAGATTACAGAGAGCTATTGAGACCTTTGCCCCCTGACAAAGTCGTTGTTTACCCGGGGAAAAGAGCGCACAAAAAATCCCCCTGCGCAAGCACCGGTCAGGGACGCTGTTGATCGTCTCTGCTCCGGTCCAGGACAGTGCGGACCTTATCAGCCAGGCTGCGTACCGTGATCGGCTTGAGAACGAAATCACTGATGCCCAGAACCGTAACCTGCTCGGCGGTGAGACCTTCGCTATGACCGGTGCACAGGATCACCGGCACCCGGGCCCGTTGGTCCCGTAAGATTCTGACCAGATCGATGCCGGTGACTTTGGGCATTGTCATATCGGTCACGAGGAGATCAACTTCGGCATGATGCTCATTGAGATAGCGGAGTGCCTCGGGACTGTCGGTGAAATCAGTGACCCGATATCCCAAACCAAGCAGGATCTCCTTACCAATCTCGACCAGGAAAGGATCATCATCCACATAGACGATGTGTTCCGATCCAATAGGCAGGACCTCCTGCTCAAGTTGCGAAGATTCCATGGGATGAGCGATCCGCGGCAGATAAATATCAAACCTCGTTCCCTGCCCGACCACGGAATCAACAGTAACCAGCCCCTTCATGCTGCTGACGATGCCATGGACCATGGAAAGTCCCAATCCGGTGCCCTCTCCCTTTTTCTTGGTGGTAAAAAAAGGGTCAAAGATCCGCTCCTGGAGATGTTCGGGGATGCCTTGACCAGTGTCGCTGACTCGAAGCCGCACAAAGTCTCCCGGTTCCAGATGCTGATAACTGTCAGTAAACGGACGGTCCAGAGTGACATCCTCCACGTCGAGGGTCAAAGTTCCCCCGCTGCTTTTCATGGCATGACCGGCATTTGAACAGAGATTCATGATAATCTGGTGCATGAGCACCTGGTCAGCCATCACCGTTGCCTGGGAGTTGAGGTGTTGCTCAATGGCAATGGTAGTGGGCAGGGTGGCCCGTATCAATTGCAGGACATCCTCAACCGCCTGCTGCACCAAAACCGGCCGCAGTTCTATTTCCGATTGGCGGCTGAAGGCCAAGATCTGTTTGATAAGATCGCGGGCCCGCTCTCCTGCCGAGAGGATATTGAACAGGAATTTATTGACCCGGGGAGTGGCGGTATCCTTCAAATCCCGCATAACGATTTCGGTATACCCCATGATGCCGGCCAGTATGTTGTTGAAGTCGTGGGCGATACCGCCGGCCAGGGTGCCGATGGCCTCTAGTTTTTGACTCTGGCGCATGTCCTTTTCCAGAACCACCCTTCTCGTATCATCAAAAATATAAACCCGATATTCGATTGGAGCACCGCTCGCATCAAAAACTCCGATCGCATTGCCCACGCAATAGATGGGATTGCCGTTAACTTGACGGAGTTTCCATTCATGCCGTACCAAGCGCTTCTCCTGACGAAGCTTCTCCATGACCACTTCCCGATCAGCCGGAGAGAAATAATGGTCGGTAAAATTAACCTGTTTGGCTTCATCGACCGTTTGGTATCCGAGCATCCTGGCAAAAGCCGGGTTGCAGTCGAGAATGCGCCCATCCGGGGTACTGATGAAATTACTGGTCAGATCTTCTTCAAAAAAATGCCGGTATTTCGCCTCGCTGTTCCGCAGCTCCCTTTGTGTTTCTTTCAGCGTACTAATATCGATGAAACTCTCAATCAAATATCGCTGCCCCTGCCTTTCCACAGTGACCACACTCTTCAACACGAATACATTGGTGCCATCGGCGCGCACCACGGCCCGTTCACTCAACTCTACTTCTTCTCCGTGGTCGAGCACCGGACAATTATTGACTTCCCGAGGACAGATAAACTGATGGCAGCACTTACCGACGATTTCCTCTATTTGCCGCTGCAGCATGGCTGCCCCAGTCTTATTGATGTCAACAACAAGGCGATCATCGGCATTGATCACCATGACACCACAGTTGATCGAGTCCAGCAACTCCTTAAGATAGTCTTTGTTTTCTTCCTGCATGGTCTGGTATCGCTCTAAACCGTCAAGCATGGAATTGATCCGTTCGGCCAGATGGGCAATTTCATCCTTGCCTTCTACGGTAAGGCGCAGGTCCCGGCTGCCCGTATCAGCAATTCGGTCTACCTCGCTGGTGACCTTGATCAACTTATGAAGAATGAAACGGTTCAACAGGCCCAGCAGCACGACTATGAAAATGCAGCCCACCACCCCCAGGGTAATGGCGTATTGTTTCCACAGGCTGAGTCCCTGCTGAAAAATTTCCCGGTCCTGACTAACCTCAACAGTGACCGCCGGCTTGCCCAATACATCCGGAAGCACGGCATAACCGGCAACGGTCCGGTCGCTGACAGCTTGGACATACGCACCCCGGGAAAGGAGATTTTTTTCCCGGATTTGATCGGCGGGTACCCGCGTATTCATCCCCTGATAGGGTTGAATCCGCAGTGACAATTGGCTATCGGCATTCATTCGCGCGATTTCCGCGTCATCCAGTTGATGACCCATCAGCAAGGTCCCGCGGATTGGTCCCTCGAATTTACTGGTAACAATGGGTGCGGCGGCGACAAGCAGGAGTTTACCCGATGGGGTCACCAGGAGGCCCGAAATATGGGCGTGGACATCTTGAGCGGAGTGGAACATCAAGGGAGAAGCCGCAGAGATTGCATTGAGTACCTCTGGATCCTGTTCAACCTCTTGAGCCTTGCCCAGATCAAAGAATTTCTGCTGCACCAGCAGCCCCTGTTGATCATAAAACAGCATAAAGCTGATATGCAGGTTAACGAAAGTCGCATCAAGCAGGTTCGCCTCTACAAAGGAACGGTTCCCTTCCTTTACAAACTGGTAGACCTCGTCCCAGGGGGCATAATCCTTGGTGCTTGCTTCAACTTTCCGCAGGGCATCCTGCAACTGATTGACAGCCCGTTGAACCTGTATTTTGGTCTCTTTTTGTTCGAATTGCGCAAAACGGTTAGAGACCAAGGTATGGGAGAGGATGGCCAGCGTGGCGATAAGGGTTGCAATCACCACACAGACGACACTGGCGGTTTTGGTAAGGATCGTGAGAGTTTTGAATTGCATATAAAGATGAATCCATGTTGATACATTTAATTGCAAAAAAAATGCCGGAGGCATTCGGCTCAGACTCTATAAAAAAAAGTATATAAGGCTCTCCAGAAAAAGAAAAGGCAGTAAAACTCCTCACTCTAAATCGTTTCAATTCTCCGCTTCCCTTGTCCCCTCATCGGTTTGGGACAAACAAGCAGACAAACAACTACCACTTTGAAGTATGCAGTGGGCTCCGGATGAGGACTTGAGCCATCGCCTGGAGGGAAAATTCGAAGGGAGGGCACTGCTTTTTCCGCTATGCTCGAGCACGGAGATGTTCTATATTGAAAAAATTTCAATATAGAAAAACCACACAAAACTCCCAACAAGCAAACATGGAAATTCACATCAGGGCCGAACAGGCCGGGGATATCGACAGGATCGCGGAAATCTCCAGAAGCGCATTCCTGCACCACCCCCATAGCAGCCATACCGAACATATCATCATCGACAATCTCCGCCGGGAAAACGCGCTTGCCCTTTCACTGCTGGCGGAAGTGGGGGAGGAGGTCGTCGGTCATATCGTTTTTTCCGCGGTCGCGATTTCCGATGGTTCGACCGGCTGGTTTGGCCTTGGCCCTCTGGCCGTGGTCCCTGGAATGCAACGTAAAGGGATTGGCAGCGCCTTGGTCCGCGAAGGATTGGCACAATTAAAACGCCAAGGAGCAAAAGGATGTGTGCTGCTGGGGGAACCTTCCTATTATCGACGGTTCGGTTTTGTCAATGATCCTGAAATCATGCTTGAAGAGGTACCCCAGGAGTATTTCATGGCCCTGCCTTTCACCAACGCCGGAGCCCATGGGGTCGTCACCTATCATCCGGTTTTTTTCAAACCGTGTTGACAGGATAGGCCGCTCAACGTAACGACCGGAGAGGAACATGGGGGTCTATTGTGCCTGTCCCGGTACATCTTCCAACACCTGCCTGGGAAAACGTGAATCAGGAATACGGAAAATCCGCATGCCACGACAGTTTGTTTCCCTAGTAAGCACCCTCCTCTTCCTGCTTGCGCTTGTACCACCTCACACCGCAAGCGGCAAAGATTCGATAACCTGGATGGAGGTCTCCATGCCGCCCTATTTCATTCAGGACGGGCCGGCCCAAGGGCAAGGCTATGGCGATCTCGTCACCGCCATCATCCAGGCGCAGCTGCCCGAGTACGACCACCATAAAATGGTCACCAACGTCATTCGTCACTTCGACAAATTCAAGCAAGGTGAAAAAGTCTGCACTGTCGGTCTCTACCGGACACCGGAGCGGGAGGCCTTCATGCATTTCTCTATTCCCAGCCTGCTCACCTTGCCGCCTGTGCTCATCATAAAAAAAGAGACGCGGGATGCCTTTGCTCAGCGTAAGAGCCTCAGCCTCGATGATATTCTCCAAAACCAAGATTTTATTATCGGACTGAGCAAAGACCGGTCCTATGGCAACAGCCTTGATGCTGTGTTCAACAAACACCGGAACAGAAAAAATTTTGTTATTTTTTCCGGGCAAGAACTCTCGGAGAATTTTTTCAAGATGTTGATGCTAGGGCGGGTCGACGGTCTGATCGGTCTGCCCGACGAAGCCATGTATTATGCGGAAAAGATGGGTATCAGGGATCGGATCGTGACCCTGACGCTGGAGGAAACGCAGCACGGCTATGCGGGCTGGTCCTGTGCCGTGGGTTGTTCAAAAAACGAATGGGGCCTCAGTATTATTGAAAAAATAAACAAAATCCTTGTTGAACAGCGCCCCGCCGAAGGCTACCGCGCTGCCTACGAACGCTGGCTGGATGCCAACAGTCTCGATCAATACCGCAGGATCTATCAGGAAGTGTTCCTGCAGACCACCCCACCGGGCATGATCTCCACAGATCCTCCTTTGCAATAGCCCTCTGCCGTCCACGCCCCTGCTGAAAAATAATAAGGGCCTGCCTTTCGTGGGTCTCAGGTGGAGGGCCGGAGGGGTGCCTGTCTTGTAATATTAATACAAAATAGAGTCGAGAATGGAGGGTTTGGGGGGCCGAATCTGCTCGGAGTCCTCGCTTGTAGACTCTTTACTGAATTGCAGGCCAAGCATTCGCAGGCTGTTTTCGTCAAGATAGAGCTTATCCTCATAGACTGCCCGGATACCTTGATCCACCGGGTTGACCAGCCGTACCGAAAGATACATCACCCGATTAACCATGGTGTAGGTGCCGACCACAATAGCCTGGGCCCGCTGTTTAGTTGCCATTTCCTGGAGATTACGGGTCAGCATGAACTCCCCCTGGCTCTCTTTCACCAGCATTTCCTTGCGGAGCTTGACTTCCTTAACCGCATACCCACGGGAAACAAAACCGGCGGCTATATTGTTCTGAAAGCTGCGGCCAAAACTGGAAGAGTCATCAAGATTATCATTGTTGACCAGAGTGGTGACAAGAACCGGCTGATTGGATTGATAGGGGAAAAGCGGCGGCACGGTTTGGGTGGTCAACACTTCGGCAACCTTATCTCCCAAGGAGACCAGATTTATCTCGCCACCCAGAACCGGTTCCAGCCGGGTACCATTGAGGTCACTGCATCCGGAAGCAGCAAGGAGGAGCAGCCAAACAACGGTACACGCAACAGAACGAATCATGGATTTCATAAGGAGGACGCTTTTGACGTTGTGGACTGCCGGGCACCGTGGCGATCGGTCAATTCAATTTCGGTTGCAGAACTCACCTGCCGATACTTCCAGAAATCATCGTTATCAATGGGCAGGATATCCGAAGATTGCATTACGAATTTACCTTTGTCGACGATCGAGGTGGTGATAATCGCTTCGTAGTGGCCGTGATACACCAACTGGACTTTATATTCGACGACCAGGCCGGCGTCTTCCGCGGTCTTCAGGGTGTTGATGCCGAAACTGGCTAACTGGGTGTTGAGCAGATCATTGAAGCCTTCATCAAAGGGGAAGATTTCCCCCGGACGACAGGAATGGGAGGTTTCACAACTGTGCCGGACATACACAGAGCTATTGAGGTAATGCTGCCGGATCAGCTCGTTGTTGATCCGATTGGCGACGTCATTGGCCAGCACATTCCACTCCTGGGTTGATTGCGTTTTTTTCTCACCGAGATACGGGATTTCCTGGAGTGGGGAATGAGAGGAACAGCCTGAGGTTAAACACAGCGGAACGGCGAACAGAACCAGGAAAAAGCTATTGCGCATCACAATCCCAAAGAGTGAAGGGTTGAAGAAGGAAGGTACTTGCTTCTCGGAACCATCTCTTGGAAACTATAGTTTTTTGGCCACAAATCGGCTCCCCGCCGAGGTATCATTGCAGCAGTGCATTGATCCGCGTCTCGATTTCCGTTCTCGGCACGGCGCCGACCACCTGGTCAACCATCTTGCCGTCCTTGAAAAACAGCAGGGTCGGCACCCCTCTGATCTGAAATCGAGCGGCGCTCATCTGCTGGCTGGCGGTATCGAGTTTAAAAACCAGCAGACGTCCGGCGTACAGTGCGGCCAAGGTTTCAATAACAGGTGCAATCGTGCGGCAAGGGCCGCAGGTCGGCGAGTAGAAATCCACCAGCACCGGCAGGGTCGAATGCTCGACTTGCTGTTGAAATTTGGCGTCGATCAGCGGGTTGACGATCCCGGAGACCGGAACGCCGACAAGGGAGAGGCTGCACCGCCCGCACTTGGGAGAGAGATGCTGTTTGTCGGTCGGGATCCTGTTTTTAGCCCCGCAACCGGGGCAGACGATCAGAGTATTCATGGTGAACCTCGCTTGCTGTAAAAAGAGAAAAATGCATCCAGGGGGTAACGGGTCGGCAGCCTGCATTGCAGCCGCCTCCCCTTCTACTTGTCACCATCTCCGCTCACGTTGCACTCGACGGTAACGGTACCAGCTTCCCCCTCACTCTTGGGAAGATCGGGCTCTCACTGAGAGAGTCGTGTTTTCTTTTATAACCATCTTTTCTTTCTAAAATAGGTGAGGAGTGCCGCCGGGATGAGAAAAAAGAAGCCCCAGAGGATCGGGTAGGACCATTTCCAGCGCAACTCCGGCATATAGTCGAAGTTCATGCCGTAAATGCCGACGATAAAGGTCAGGGGGATGAAGATGGTGGCAAACACGGTCAGCACCTTCATCACCTCGTTCATCCGATTGCTGACGCTGGAAAGATAAATATCGAGCATGCCGTTGATCAGATCACGGTAGGAATCCATGGTGTCGATCACCCGGAGGGTATGATCAAAGACATCGCGGAAAAAGGGCTGGGTCTTTTCCCGGATCAATTCCGTGTCGCTGCGCTGCATGGTCAGCAGTACCTCGCGCAGCGGGGTGATGGCCTTACGGATAAACACCAATTCCCGTTTGAGTAACTGGATGGTGGTGAAGGTCCGTGTACCGGGTTGGCCCAGCAGTTTGATCTCGACCGCCTCGATGGCCTCTTCGAGAATATCGCAGAGTGAAAAATACTTATCCACCACCGTATCCATAACCACATAGGTCAGGTAATCGGTCCCCAGAGCGCGCATCCGGCCCTTGGCGTTGGTCAGCCGCAGCTTGAGACTGTCGAAGAGTCCGTCGGCTTTTTCCCTGAAGGTGAACAGAAAAGTGCTGAACATGAGGATACTGATCTGTTCGTGGTGGACAGCCAGGGTCTCGTCAGTGGTCAGCGTTTTCAGGACAATAAAAAGATACTTGTCGTATTCCTCGAACTTCGGCCGTTGATGGGTGTTGAGAATATCTTCAAGCACCAGGGGATGAATTCCGAAATTGTGGCCGATGGCTTCGATCATCTCGACCATATCAAGCCCTTCGCAGTGCACCCAGGTGGTGGCATCGGTTTCCCGGTAACGGAGGATGTCGTTCATCGACGTTACCGAATGCTCTTCACAATGATCGGCACCGTAATTGACCAGGGTGATGCGGCTCGCCTGCGCAGGTCCTTCCCCGACATGGACCAGGGTTCCCGGCGGCAGCCCTGCCTTTTCGGATGGATAATTCAGCGATTTAGCCATGGTATACTCCTCGGGTCGGGTAAGGTATCCGGTTGAATTTCAGCTTGACGCTTCCGGTGGTTGATGGCAGCGGATGCTGAGCTCCATTGTTCCGTGCGGCAAGGGCGGTTGCACCGGAGCAACAAGGGCCTGTATCGCGGCGAGCAGCTGGTTCCGGATCGATTCCGGGAGGAGGATGGCGGTACCATTGACCGTCAGGGCAACCTGGGCGGTGGTTTGGGAGCCTCTCAGGAAACGGGTTTCGATAAAGTCGGCAATCTCCCGACTCTGATCCAGACCAAAAACAATGCCGCCTGCAAGCGCCAAGTCGGTGGCCACGGCGATCACCCCCTGCACCTGGTCGCGCAGCAGAGGGGCATCGGCATCCCGTTTGACTTCGATCTTTGCTACCTGGGCGGCATGTTTGAATCCTTCGGCGATGACGATGTCCATTTCCGCAAAATATCGGTGGGCCAGGGCCAGCAGGTCCAATGCCGACGGCTGGGCGCGGATGATCAACTGGTCCGGGGCCAGCAGGGCGACACTGTCGGCGCCGACCCGCCGATAGATGGCGGTATCGGTCTGGGGTTGATCGGTCTCGATCCCCTTTTCCTTGGTCGACTTGATCACCGCCACGGTATAGCCCTTTTCCTTGAGCCGGGCCACCACCTGGCTGGTCAGCGTGGTTTTTCCGGAATTATGCCAACCTATAAAACTCACGACCGGGGGCATGCTCTTCTCCTTAAATGAGGGGACTCTTTGCGGTCCCTGTTATACATCTGGAATGAATCCGCTGGGATCAGTTGCCTCGGTGAGCACGATCAGATGCATCGCGCGCGGACCATGGGCGCCGTGCACCATGTGGGCCTCAATATCTGCGGTTTTTGAAGGCCCGGAGATTAACACCAGGGAGTCAAGATCCTGTTCCCGGCGGATCAGGGCATAGACCTCGCCGAGGGTAGCCACCAGTTGGGCAAGGGCCAGGACCGCGATATGGATGGAAGGGACCAGCGAGGTGGAACGGGGTTGCCCCGGCCGGGTCAGCGCAACTATGGTGGCCGATTCGGCAATCCCCCAGGCCGCCACGGTGATGCCGATATAGGCATTCACGGTGTGGTGACGGACCTCCGGGTCGCCGTTGCGGCTCAGGTGAGGGATACAACCCTGGGCAAGCAGCGGTGCTTCGAGTTGCAGTGCGTGCAGCAGCGGATGATCGTGGATGATAATCTCGCGGCTGGTACCGAACTCGGGTTCATTGTCCCTGGCAAGGTCAGCGATGCAGTCGGCCGCTGCGGCAAGGGAGTCGCAGACATGGACCGAAAGATTGAGCGTACCGGCATGGGCGGTCAACTGCTGGAGCAGCAGGCCTTGCTCCTCCCGGCTACGAGCAGCAAGAGTCTGCAGGAGGGCCGTATCGTCGCGGGCGAGAGTACCCTCCTCCCATGCGGTCTGCTCTGCGTTGCCCTTACCCAGAGCGGCGCGGATGCGTGCAAGAAAGGCGCTCTGCTTATTCTCCATGCTGCCCTGCCCTTGCGCCTTTCCCTGCATTATCCACGCGGTTCTTGCTGTGGATTTTCCGCCAGCGCTCCTTAAAGGAAGTCGCGGCCAGCGGCGGCAGATCACGACCCTCGGTCCAGCCACGTCCAAGCCCCGGGAGGCGGCGTCCTACCCTCCCCTCCGGGCCAATGAAGGGCCGCTGCAAGGCCCTGATGATCCGGAACAGGGTCTCGTACAGAAAGCGACTGCCCACTATCCGCCCCCAGAGCTTGAAACCGAGGGCCTCAAACCGGTTGTGCGGCCGCACCTGCCAGTCGGGATCGCCATAGGCCAATTTGTGGCGCAAGGCGGCGAGCATCCGCGGCAGATCGTTTTCCACCGGGCAGACATCGCGGCAGGCCCCGCACAGGGTCTCGCCCTTGCAGAGATCGGCATGAAGGTTGATCCCGGCCAGCAGCGGCGTGACCACCGCACCGATGGGGCCGCTGTAAGGCGAGCCGTAGGCATGACCGCCGATACGGCCGTAAACCGGGCAGATGTTGAGACAGGCCCCGCAACGGATGCAGGCGAGGACCTCGCGGAACTCAGAGTCAGCCAGGATGCGCGAGCGGCCGTTGTCGATGATCACCAAATGGAATTCCTCCGGGCCGTCGGGATCGCCCGCCCGGCTCGGTCCGCCGACAAAACTGACATAGGTGGAGAGTTTCTGGAGGGCGGCGCCTTGGGTGAGGAGTTGCAGCAGTTCACGCTGATCGTCCAGGGTGGCGGCGATCCGTTCCATGCCCATGAGGGCCACATGCAGTTTCGGCAGGGTGGTGGCCATGCGGATATTGCCCTCGTTGGAGACCAGGGTGATCTGGCCGGTCTCGGCACAGGCAAGGTTACAGCCGGTCAGGCCCATGTCGGCAGTGAGCAGTTTTTGGCGCAGGGCCTTGCGGGCGGCCCGGGTCAGGGTGGGAGGATCGTCGCTGTAGGGAATGTCGAGCCGGTCGGCAAACAAACGGCCGATCTGCTGCCGGTCCATATGGATGCAGGGGGCGATGATGTGCGAGGCCGTGCTGCCAGCAATCTGGACGATGAATTCGCCAAGATCGGTTTCCACCACCTCAATGCCATCGGCCGCCAAAACCGCATCAATACCGATCTCGGCGGAAAGCATCGATTTGCCCTTGACCACCCGCTCCACGCCGTGCTTTCGGGCCACGTTCAGGACATAGCCGTTGGCCTCCTCGGCGGTTGCGGCAAAAAAGACCTGACCCCCGCGGGCGCGGATATTGTCGGTCAGCTGTTCGAGCACGCGGTCAAGATGCTCCAGGGTCTGCATCCGCCGGGCCTTGACCCGGCTGCGCAGGGTCGGGTCGGGCAGCTGCCGCCAGACATCAAGCGCCCCCTGGCCGTAGCGGGCCTGGAGACTGCGCAGACTGCGCTGCAGACAGGGATTGGCCAGCCCTTGTTGTGCAGCTTCGCTATACGAAAGCGGTTTGACAGCACTCATCGCTTTTCCCCGGCAGCCAACACTTGGGCGATATGCAGCACCCGGATTGTTTTCTTTTGCCGGGCCATCCGTCCACGGATTTGCATCAAACAGCTGACGTCGCAACCGACCACGGTGTCGGCCCCGCTCCTCTCAATCTGGACGATTTTTTCATCCGCCAAGGCCAGGGAAATCTCAGGATAGTTGACACTGAAAGTGCCGCCAAAGCCGCAGCAGGTATCGGCATTGTCCATCTCCACCAATTGCAGGCCCCGGACCTGGCCGAGCAGTTGCCGGGGCTGATGGCGAATGCCCAGGATCCGCGCCAGGTGGCAGGAGTCGTGATAGGTGACCGTTGCCGGGAAAACAGCGCCAAGATCAGTAATACCCAGGACGTCCACCAGGTATTGGGTAAACTCAAAAGTTCTTTTGCCGATGGCCACGGCACGGGCCTGCATAGCCGGGTCATCCTGAAAGAGTTCGGGATAGTGATGACGCACCATGGCAACGCAGGAACCCGACGGGCAGACAATGACCTCCGCAGCTTCGAACAGTTCGATGAAGCGCCGGGCGATGGCCGCAGCCTCGCGCCGGTAGCCGCTGTTAAAGGCCGGCTGGCCGCAACAGGTTTGGCCCTCGGGATAGGCAAGGGCCATCCCTAGCCGGTCAAAGACCCTGACCAGGGCATCACCCACCTCGGGATAGAGGGTGTCCACCAGGCATTGGATGAACAGGGTGATGGTTGCACGCTTGGGCATGGTGCTCCTTGAAGGGGATGAACGGGGAAGGCAGGATCGGTGCCGGGCAACGGCACAAAGGTTCTGATGCCCTGTTTCCAGTGTTTGCCTGTACCCGCCCCGCACAGAATGGGTACTGCCGCTGTCAGTGAAGCTCTCTTTTATACCACTCCCTCCCCACCCGCAAAGAAGAAAAATCAGGTCATGCACGAATACATCGTTTCTGTCCCTATCCGTCTGGAGGCATTGACAGCACAGGCAGATGATCGGGTTAGAGCCCTCTCCTCTCCCCTTAGCATAAAAAAATATCCTTTAATTCCTGAATTTTATTCACCCCCCCTTATTGAAAAATCTCCTCTGCTTATTTGACTCGCTGTTTTCCCCAACGTATACTGAGCACAGTTTAATAAGAAAAATATCAGGTCGGTCCGCTCGGTTGAAGGGGCACTTTACTATCCGTTACTCCGGGAACAGGCATGATACAACCGACGTATGAGGAACTGGAACGCAAGGTAGCCCGCCTGGAGCTCCTGGCAGCGCAGCAGCAAGAATCCGAATCGAACATTCAGGCCCTGTTTCACCACAGTCCGTTGGGGCTGGCCTCCCATCGGATGGTCTATGATCCGTCCGGAAAGCCGATCGATCTCCTGTGTCTTGCTGCCAATCCCGCCTTCCGGGAGTTGACCGGCACCGACCCGACCGGCCGTCTGATCACCGCCGCCTTTCCCGGTATTGACCAGGAGCCCTTTGACTGGACAGGCTCCTTTGGCCGGGTCGTGGCGACCGGCGAACCTCTCCATTTCAAACACGCTTTCCAGGTCAACAACCGCTGGTATGAGGGGGTGGCCTTCCGCTCTATGCCGGATCATTTTGCCATCGCCTTTTGTGAGATTACCGCAGCAAAACTGGCCGAAGAAAGCCTGCGTGAAAGCGATACCAACTACCAACAGCTGGTGGATGCGATGCAGGAGCAGCTGTTGGTGGTGCGGGCTAACGGCGAAGTACTCTTTGCCAACCAACGCGCGCACGATTTTCTCATCACCGAGGGCAGGGTTGAAACGATCCGAGGATGCAATATCGGTGATTTACTCTCGCCTGATCAGGCAGAGCAACTCCTGGCTGTTTATGGGCAGGTCATTGCAACCAACAGTTCCCTGCAGCAGCGGATCCTGGTGCAGGCAGGCTCCGGCAGCCGCTGGTTTGACAATACACTGACACCCATTCATTATGGTACCCCCCCTTTGCCGGCGGTGATGTCGCTCATGCTCGACATCACCGACCAGAGGGCCCAACAAGAGTCTCTTCGTCAATCGGAAGCACAGTATCGGACCCTGTTCGAATCCATGCAGGAGGGCGTGGTGTATTTCAAATCTCCCACAGCTGTCCTCAGTATGAACCCGGCAGCACAACGCATTATGGGATATTCCCCAGCGGAGTTGCAGCACCGTCTTGCCGATGACAGCCTCTGGCAGATCTCGTATGATGATGGCCCCCCTTGTACCTTAGAGAATAATCCCATCACCCGTTGTTTTGTCACCGGCCAAGCGGAGACCGGAACCATCTTCAAAACCTTCAATCCGCAACGGGGCAGAGACCTGTGGATTGTCGCCAACGTCACCCCCCAATTCAGCGAGTACGGCACACGCCCCACTCAGGTGATCGCCACCTTCAACGACATTACCGACCGCATCGGTACGCGGGAAAGTCGCAAGGTGCAGCTCTATCTGCTGGACAATATCCACCGTTGGTCGCTGCTGGAACTCTTACAGCAGGTGCTCGACAAGGTGGGCGGACTCACCGGCAGCCCACTGGGCTCGTATTATTTCGTCGATGAGGAACACCAAACGTTGACCCTGCAGATGTGGTCTTCGACCTCTCCTGCGCCCACGCACAGGATTGCGGATCGCAGCCCCTACCCCCTTGAACAAACCGGTATCTGGCTCGACTGCCTGCGCCAAAGGCGGACCGTGATCGACAACGATTCCGCCGCAAGTGCCTCTGACCAGGGGAAAACAGAGGGCCGCCCAGAGATCCTCCGGGAATTGGTGACGCCCATCTTCAGGGATGACAAGATCATCGCCCTCCTCGGCATGGGCAATAAAGCGTGTCCATACAACGAGGAAGACGCCTCACTGGTACAGCACTTTGCCGATCTGAGCTGGAATCTGGTCGAACAGAAGCAGATGGAGGAAGAACGGCGGCAATCGCAGCAAAAACTCAAGGCCCTGATCAGCAACCTGCCGGGAATGGCCTTCAGCGTTGTCGACAACGCTGCCCGCACCCTCCATTTTGTCAGCGATGGCTGTCTGCAACTCACCGGTTACTCGGCCCAGGAGCTGTTGACCGGATCAGGCGCCAGTCTCGCCCCCCTCACCCATCCGGAGGACCGCAGCCGTGTTTTGGAAACGATACGCTCGGCCCTGGCTGAAAATAAGTCGTATGAGGTCGAATACCGGCTCCTCCATGTCGATGGTCGAGAGCGGGTTCTTCTCGAACGGGGGGCCGGCATTGCCAGTCGCAGCTCCTCTCAACTGCTGATCGAAGGGTTTGCCACCGATATCACGGAACAGAAACATGCAGCCCAACGAATCGCCGAATCGCACCAGCAGCTGCTGACCATCCTCGACAGCCTTGAAGCCCAGATTTTTGTGGCGGACATGAAGACCCATCAGGTTTTGTTCGTCAACCGCAAGATGCAGGAAGTATTCGGGCCGGGGGTAAAGAATCAGTCCTGCTACCGGGCCTTCCAGGGACAGGACCGCCCCTGCGATTTCTGTACCAACGACCGCCTGCTCGATGAACAGGACGAACCCGGTCCGGTCTGCCAGTGGGAGCACCTCAATCCGGTCACCGGCCGCTGGTATGTCAACTACGATCGGGCGGTACGCTGGATCAACGGCAAGATGGTGCGGATGCAGATTGCCTTTGACAACACCGAGCGTAAGGAGACCGAACTGAAACTGCGCCAGGTCCAAAAAATGGAAGCCATCGGCCTGCTGGCAGGCGGTGTGGCCCATGATTTCAACAATATCCTCTCCGTGATTCTCGGCTATGCCACCATGGCCTTGGATGCCTTGGGCGAGAACAACCTGCGGGTGAAACGCGATATTCTCCAGATCCAAAAGGCCGGACTCCGGGCCAGGGATCTGTCCAGGCAGATCCTGACCTTCAGTCATCAGTCCGAAGAAAACTTTCACCCCCTGAAGCTGCCGCTCATTGTCAAGGAAGTCATCAAGATGCTGCGTTCTTCCTTTCCTGCAACCATCCATATTTCAGCCCAGATAGCAGTGATCGACCAGATGGTCTTGGCTGATCCGTCCCAGATTCATCAGGTGTTGATGAATCTCTGCACCAATGCCCTCCATGCCATGAAAGATGGCGGTGAACTGACTCTTGCCCTGGAGCCTGTGCACCTGGAAGGGGTGCAGCGGCAGCGCCCATTGCAGGAACTGCCGCCCGGACCGTACCTGCGACTGAGTGTGCGTGACACCGGCACCGGCATACCGGAGGATATTCAGGAGAAAATTTTTGACCCGTTTTTCACCACTAAGCTCGAAGGAGAAGGTACAGGGCTCGGGCTGGCGGTGGTCCAGGGGATTGTTGCCAGCCACAAGGGCGCGGTCACCGTCGACAGTATGCCAGGTAACGGCACAACTTTTTCTCTGTATCTCCCTGAATCAACGGCTGGAGGACCGGCAGCAGAGAATGCTGAAAATCCGGCATTGCCGGGCGGTGAGGAGACTATTCTGATCATCGACGATGAACCGGCCGTGGCCGAAATCATCCAGCGCCTGCTCCAGACGCTGGGCTACGCCACGGAGGCCTTTTCCGACAGCGCCAAGGCCTTCGAGGCCTACGCCAGGAATCCGACTTTGTTTGATCTGGTAATCACCGACATGACCATGCCTAAATTCACCGGCTTGGCCATCGCCCGGGCAATGCTGGCCATGAGGCCGGAGCAGCTGATCATCATCTGCACGGGATATAGTGATGCCATCAACGCGGTCAGCGCTCAAGCAGAAGGTGTCCGTGAGCTCCTGGATAAACCGGTGTCTCTGGAAACCCTGGCCCGTACGGTGCGGCGGACCCTGGACCGGGGCTAGGGGTAAATCTTCCTGCAGGCTGAGCAGGGAGAGAGCCAGAGTCGCCCGCTTTACATGCTGCGCCCGCGCAGACGGGAGTCCGGAAAAGATGGATCCTGCCGTTTTCGGGAGTGGATTGCCGGTTTGTTGTCACGCACGGCTGGTACAATATCCTCCGGTTTCTGACCTGTCGCCTGTCTGAATGACAACGGACAATTTTTGCAAGAGGCTCAGTTGATGAGCAAAACATCTGCTCTTGTCATTGATCGCCTCATGAGGGTTGATCAAAAATGTTCATTCTTTCCGTTCCCTGTCGATATGCTTCCATTTTCAGGCCGCTCCCAGAAACTCCCCTTCCAGTTGTCAACCCAGTTATCTTCTGCAATCCAGGGCGGGAGGCTCATCTGAAAATGGATGCCAAGCGCATTGATGTACGGCTCGTAAAGCAGGCGTAGTTCCAGCAGTTTCCGGTCGACCTCAGTCCCCTCGCGCAGTTTCTGCCCATTGTTGGCCAGGAGCAATCGGAGTTTTGCCAGCTCCTCCGGAGGAAGTCGATCGGGACGGGGCTCAATCAGACCGGTTTTGAACACCAAAGAGAGATCAATAACGGCGTGACGGGCCATGGCAAAAGTGAGTTCCGCTTGGCGTTCGCAGGCCCCTTCCAATCCGACCATTATTAACGCACAGGTGTCTAGGATCGCGGTCAATGCTGCGAGCCACGACTGATTGTCATGCTGGGAGCGGAAATAGGCGAGGACCGGATAGGAAAGATGTCCTTCCAGCAATTCTGCCGACCAGTGTTCCCATTCGTACAAGAGTTGCCGCAGCGCCTCTCTCCCCTGTTCGTGACTGTGCCGCCGGAGCATTTCCGAAGCGGTGGGAGGTGAACCGGCACGGGCATCAAGGAGCGAGATACTCACCTCGCGGCTGGCGAAGGACTGATTAAGGGCGGGCAGGTACCCGATTGTCAAGGCGAGAAAGGCGAATCCCATTCCTGATTCGACCACCACGAGCAACCGCGTCAAAGAGGAGTGGGGAAGGACGTCCCCTAACCCAAGGGTAAAAAACGTGCTCCCACTTAAGTAGAAGTCGGTAATGAAGCCAGCCGTCCCGTCCATGGTCAGCACTGCTGAACCGAGGGCCCAGTGAATGAGGGCAAAGCCACTAATCAACACCACGGCCCAAACGCTGAGAAGTACCAACAGCGACAACGGGCCGAAATAGCTTAACCAATTTTCACGTTGCCGAGGGGGGATCAGGGCGTTGACAATCTTTACCCAGGGATGCCAGCTGTTCCGGTAAAAAAACCGGGTGAGCCGGAAACGTCGCGTTACCCGCCGTGGCAGGATGATAGTTTCAAACCCCTCCCAAAGGACCACGATAATCAAGGTGATGCCGGTTATGATTGTAACAAGTTTCATCAAAACACCTCTTCAGAGCCAATCGAAAGGCTCTAAACTTTATGTCCACATTTTTCTGCATCACATCAAAACGAGGTGGTCAAGTAAAGTGGACAGCCTGCTAAGTCTCTTTTTTCAGAAGCTGCCGTTTCTCAAATTCCTAGGGAAGGATGGAGCCCAAGCATGAATGACGTCTTCTACTATCGTAAACCATTTCAATGTAGTCAACGATATCGTTTGTGGCCTCATTTCTTGTCGTATAACTTGAGAAAAAAATGCGCTCGGTTTTTAAACTGCCGAAATCACTTTCCGCCACGGAATGGTCCTAGTGCTTACTGAGCCTCCGATTCATACGGCCCTTCATCTATCAATGGATCGAGGAGACAATTAAAATAATAAAAAATACTGTTATATCATACACATAACCAACAGTGACGATTACTGCCTGAGGTAGGGTAAAACCCAAAAAATGGTATTCATGTATTGCCATTACCCCCCTTGTTGTGTAGGTTCCGTCACCCTCTCAACACCCACCCCATCCCCACCTGGAGCGAGGTCCGATGACGAAGAGATCAACCCTACTTGTGGCCTGCTCTGTTTGCCTGGTTATTTTTTCGATGGTAGTCACCAGTGGTCACGCGGTTGGCCTTTCCAGCGAGGAGCAGGCATACCTCCAGCAGAAAGGCACGATCGTCTTTGTCAGCCAGATACGTTACCCACCGTTTGAGTTCACGGACGCCAACCAGCAACATGAAGGCATGATGCTTGATGTGGTTCGCTGGATGGCTGTTGAATTGGGTTTTCAGCCTATTTTCATCGACATGCCGTTCCTGCAGGCTCAGGCTGCGGTACGTGCAGGCAAGGCGGATATCCTCACCAGTCTTTTCTTCAGTGAACAACGGAAAGAACAATTCGAGTTTACCGACCCCCTGTTCGATATACCGGCTTCCATTTTTGTTAAAACAGAACGAACCGACATCAAAGACCTCCGCGATCTGAACGGCAAAACCGTTGCTATCCAGAAGGGAGATTTTGCCAGGGATTTCCTCATCTCCCAGGGAATCCATTTTACCGCCGTCGACACCCACGACTTTGCCGAGGCCACAGAGAGCGTCAGGTCGGGCCAGGCCGATGCGATTATTGGCGACGAACAAATCGTCCTCTATCATATTTTCAGCAACCGGTTGACGGCTCACCTCAAGAAAATGGGTGAGCCCCTCTACATCGGCAAGAACTGCATGGCGGCCAACAAGGGCAACACCCTGCTTGTCGGCATTCTCAATAAAGGCATCATCCATGCCCGACAAACCGGCGTCCTGGATAAGATCAGCAAGAAATGGCTGGGGGCAGAATTCAGCAGCGATGCATCATTTCTGGGCAGGTATTTCTGGCCGTTGTCCGCTGCTGCCGGGGGACTGCTGTTGCTCTCCCTGGGGATATGGGCATGGAATGTCAGGCTGCGGGCGCTGGTGCAAAAGAAAACAGCGGACATCACCCGCAATGAGGAAGCTCTCCACAAAAGCGAGGAGAAATTCCGCTCCATATTTGAGCACTCATGGGATGGCATTCTTTTCACCTCGCCGGATGGCCGGGTGTTCACCGCCAATCGGGCCGCCTGCCAAATGCTGGGATGGTCCGAAGAAGAGATTTGTGAGAGCGGCAGAATCTGTGTGACGGATGCGACCGATCCCAGGTTGCCCCAGGCACTTGCAGAACGAGACCGCACAGGATGCTTTTGCGGTGAGCTTACTTTCAGGCGCAAGGATGGTACTCCCTTCCCCGTGGAACTGTCTTCAACTTCCTTTTCCTTGGCAAACGGAAAACTGAGAACATGCATCATCTTCAGAGAAATCAGCGCCCGTAAGCGAACCGAAGAAACACTGAAACAGATTATGCGGGAGCAGCAAATTATTCTGGAAACGGCCAATATTGGCATTTCCTTGCTCAGAGACCGGCGACAGATATGGGCGAATCAGAAGACTGTTGATATGTTTCAGTATGCAAAAGAAGCTCTGGAGGGACAGACCACACGAAGCTTGTATCCCTCCGAGGAGGAGTATGAACAATTGGGCCAAGCGGCCTACCCGGTGCTTGCCCAGGGCCAATTATTTGAGGCCGAGCAACAGTTGCTCCGGCGTGACGGTACTTCGATCTGGGTGAGATTAATCGGCAAGGCCGTGGACCCTGCTGATCTGTCCCAGGGAACTATCTGGCTGGTGGAAGACATTACTGAGCGCAAGCAGGCCAGGGACGCCCTGCGGGCCAGCGAGGAACAGTTCCGAAAACTTTTCGAAGGCAACGCGGCGGTCATGCTGCTCATTGCTCAGGATACCGGCAAAATCATAGAGGCCAATCTTGCTGCGGCACATTTTTATGGATGGTCGATGGCGGAACTGGGTCAGATGCACATTGAGGAGATCAACACCCTGCCGCTTGAAGCCGTGAGGGCTAAAATGGAGCAAGCCCTCTTGTCGGGATCCCAGATGTTTGGATTTCGCCACCGGAGGGCGGACGGCTCCATCCGGGACGTGGAAGTGTTCAGCAGTCTGATCGAAATACAAGGGAAGAACGTTCTCTATTCGATTATCCACGACATCACCGAACGCAAACAGGTGGAAAGGGCGCTATTGGAAAGTGAGGAAAAGTACCGCCAGATATTTGAAAACAAGGGGATGCCCATCTGCATTTTTGATCTTGAGACCTTGCAATTCATCGAAATGAATACCCTCTTCCCGCAACTCTACGGGTACAGCCGTGAGGAGATGCTGGGTGGCATGGCAGTCCATGACATTTCTGCGGAGCCAAGCACCTCCTTGGAATCAATACAAAAAGCCCATAGCGAGGGAGGCATCTTCGTCCCTTTACGCTACCACAAGAAGAAGGACGGCACGGTCTTTCCGGTGGAAATTGTGGCGGAATCCTATCTGTTCAAGGGCCGACAGGTTATGTTTGGCATGGTCCGGGATATCAGCAGGCGCAAACAGATGGAGGATGCACTGCAGCAATCCCAGGAACGCCTGGCTCTGGCCATGAAAGCCAATCCGGTTGCCATCTGGGATTGGGATCTCCTGACCGATGAAATGTATTACTCGCCGCGCTGGTGGCGCATCATCGGCTATGAGGTCAACGAGCTGAAGGCCGATTCGGGTCTCTGGCGTCGGCAGATGCACCCGGAGGATCGAGAACGAGCCAACGCGGTCCTCAGCAAGGCCGTGGCCCAAGAGGCAACTTTTGAGATTGAAACCCGCATGCTGCACAAGAAGGGGCATTATGTACCGATCCTGACCCGCGCCTTCATCCTCCGTGATGACAACGGCAGAGCTGTGCGAATTTCCGGCACCGACACCGATCTCACCGAGCGCAAGAGAATCGCAGAGGAACAGCGCCAGTGGGAGCGACAGCTGCAGCAGATCCAAAAGGCGGAAAGCCTCAACCGCATGGCCGGGGCCATCGCCCATCATTTCAACAATCTGCTCGGAGCGGTGAGGGGCAACTTGGAGATGGCCATGGAAGACCTGCCGCAGACAGAGGAGCCCTTCAAATTCCTGAGTGCAGCTGTTGAAGCGACCGACCGAGCCGTGGAGGTCAGTGGTTTGATGCTGACCTACCTCGGGCAAGCAATCATCAAGCATGAACTTTTGGACCTCTCCGACCTCTGCCGCAGCAGTCTTGCCCTGCTCAAGGGCTCCATCCAGAAGGATATCGTTTTCAAGACCGATATTCCCCCTTCGGGACCGGCCATCAAGGCCAATGCCAGCCAGATACAACGAATTCTGATGAACCTGGGCATCAATGCCGCTGAGGCCATCGGGGAGCACCGGGGAACTCTTTCCCTGACACTCAGCACGGTTTCTTCGGCAGACATCGCCACCCTGCATCGTTTCCCCCTTGACTGGCAGCCACAGGAGGAGCACTTTGCCTGCCTGGAGGTGCGCGACACCGGTGCGGGGATTGCTGCCAAGGATATTGAAAAGCTTTTCGATCCGTTTTTCTCCAGCAAGTTCACCGGTCGAGGCCTCGGGTTATCGGTGGTTCTGGGGATTCTCCGCTCACATCGCGGCGGGGTCACCGTGGAGAGCCATCTGGGCCAGGGGAGCATCTTCCGCATCTACCTTCCTGTATTGGCGCAACAGGACCCTCTCCAATCGGATACGGGTGCCAGTAAGGCGGCCATCGACGCTGCCGGCACAGTGCTGCTGGTTGAAGATGAAGAGGTGGTGCGTGCCATGGCGGCGACCATGCTGTGTCGCCTGGGATTCACCGTACTCCTGGCCAAGGATGGCGTCGAGGCGGTGGAGCTGTTCCGACAGCACCAGGATGCCATCCTTGCTGTCTTGTGCGATCTGACCATGCCGGGCATGGACGGCTGGGAAACCTTGGCCGCACTGCGGACTCTGGCACCCGGCATTCCGGCCATTCTTGCCAGTGGCTATGATGAAGCACAAGTCATGCAGGGCAACCACCCAGAACTTCCCCAAGCGTTTTTACAAAAACCTTTCAAAAGGGAAGACTTGCAGATGGCGCTTGCCAAAGCGCTCGAATCGTCGTTGCGGTGACACCCCCAATATCCCATTTTGGTCTTGCAAAAAACGGGGAAATAATGCCATAGTGGCGACACTATGCACATCTCGCACAACATTGGCATTAAGGAAACAAGCCCGGCTGTGGTCATTTTCGGCTGCGGCAATGTGCTGCTCGGTGATGACGGTTTCGGTCCGGCAGTGATCGAGGCCCTGCACGGTTCAGGGCTCCCTGAATCGGTCCGCGTCATTGACGCTGGCACCGGCATCCGTGAATACCTCCTGGATTACCTCATGCTGCCTAGCCTGCGTCCGCAGCTGCTCATCGTGGTCGATGCCGGCTACGAAGAGGGTCAGCTGCCGGGCCAGATCCGACAGTGCCAACCAGCCGCCATCCCGGCGCAAAAAATCCATGATTTTTCCCTGCACCAATTCCCCACGGTCAACCTGCTGCGCGAACTCCAGGAAGAAACCGGAATCGAGGTGCTGCTGTTGATCGCCCAGACCACCGCCCTCCCCGACCATATCGCCCCGGGCCTGTCACCGGCCCTGCTCGCCGCGGTGCCGGACGCCTGTGCACGGATTTTTGGCCTCGTCAATCAACGCGCCCCCCTGGAGACCGCCGCCTTATGATCTACGAGGTCAAAGTCAATGATCTGGCCGAAGAATTCGGGGTGCATCGCAACACCATCCGCAACTGGATCAATTCGGGCATGCTCGCCGCCCAGGAGGGCCCGGGCCGCCGTTACCAGATCCAGTGGGAGGATTACAAGCAACTCTGCTAAAAATCCGGGCTAACCCCCCGCATCGCCCCGCACACAACCGAAAAAACCCAATCGACTCCAACCGCAACGACCGGAACGGCCAGTTCGACCAAAGCCTCGGTCCGCCTCGGTCCCAAAACCAACCCGTTGTACACCTTGCCCGCCTTGGCCGACATCTGCCTGACCTGCGGTTCTTGCGCCGGAGCCTGCCCCCTCTCCGGAGTGGACGACCTCGATCCGCGCAAGATCATCCGCATGGCCTTCCTCGGCATGAATAAAGAGCTGCTGGCCAGCGACTGGCCCTGGAAATGCACCATGTGCGGCAAATGCGAAACCGTCTGCCCGATGAATGTCGAGATTCTGCAGCTGATGCGCCGCATCCGGAGCCGCCGTGACCGGGCCAAAGTGCCGGTGGCGATTCAAAAAGGGGTAGTCACCTGCCTGGAAAAAGGGAACAATCTCGGTATTCCCAAAGATGACTTCATTCTCCTTTTGCAGGAACTGGGTGAGGAACTGGCCGAGTCCTCCTGTCCCGGTTTTGTTACCCCCATCGATGTCCGGGGGGCCCGCATGCTGGTGACCGTCAACTCGAAGGAACCCTTTGCCGAACCCGAAAGCCTGACCTGGTGGTGGAAAATCTTCCATGCCGCCGGAGAATCATGGACCATCTCCTCGGAAAACTGGGAGGGCGTCAACTGGGGGCTCTATTCCGGCGATTACAGCGCCATGCGCACCATCGTCAAACGGATCATCGACAATATCGAACGGCTCAACTGCCAGGCCCTGCTGCTGCCCGAGTGCGGCCACGCCTACTACGCCACCCGCTACGCCCTGGAGCGCTGGTTCCCCGAATCGCTGCATCAATTCAAAATCTACACCATTTTCGATCTGCTCCTTGAATATGTGAACGAAAAACGGATCACCCTGGATCCGACCCTGCACAACAAACTGACCACCTTCCACGATTCCTGCAATTATGGCCGCAAATCGCTCAAGACCTTTGGTCACGGCTATTTTGAGGAGGCCCGAACCCTCACCGGCGCCTGCTGCAAAAAATACGTCGAACTGGCCTCCAACCGCGAAGAAAGCTATTGCTGCGGTGCCGGTGGCGGCGCCTGGGCCAGCCCTTTTGCTGCCGAACGGGTCTTCCACGGCCGCATCAAGGCCCGCCAGATCAAGGACTCAGGGGCGAAACTGGTGGTTACCTCCTGCCAGAACTGTAAAGATCAACTGGGAAAATCGCTCAACCGGGAATTCAATCTCAATATCGAGGTCCAATTCCTGTGGGAACTGGTGGCCAATTCCCTGGTACCAACAGAGGTACCGCAGCTATGAGCCGTGTCCGGCACCATCTGAGATGCACTCGGGGCCTGCGCCGCTGCAACGACGGGGAGACGAGCCATGTCTGAGGATTTGATGATCGGCGCGGTCATGGTGGTTGGCGGCGGCATTTCCGGGATGCAGGCCGCCCTGGATATCGCCGATTCAGGATTTTTTGTCTATCTGGTCGAAAAAACCGGCGCCATCGGCGGCGCCATGCCGCAGTACAACAAGGTCTTCCCCACCAACGACTGTTCGATGTGCATCATCGCCCCCAAGCTGGTCGAATGCGGGCGGCATCCCAATATCCTCATCATGACCCTGGCCCGGGTGCTCGACATTTCCGGCCAGGCCGGCAATTTCACGGTCCAGGTCCGGGAAGATCCCCGCTTTGTCGATACCCGCAAATGTATCGCCTGCGGCCAGTGCAGCGCCCACTGCCCCAAAAGTGTCGACGATTCCTTCAACAGCAATATCACCAAACGCAAGGCCATCTACATCAAATACCCCCAGGCGGTGCCGCTCAAATACCAGATCGATCCCGAGGCCTGCCTGGAGATCAACCAGCCGGGAACCTGCGGCATCTGCGCCGAGATCTGCCCGCCCGGCGCCATCAGTTTTGACGGTCAGGAACAGAATCACGAGATCCAGGTCGGGGCGGTGGTCATGGCCCTGGGATTTCAGACCTTTGACCCGGCCAAAGCCAAGGTCTGGGGCTACGGCATCTACCCCAACGTCATCACCTCGCTCCAGTTCGAACGCTACCTAGCCCCCAACGGCCCCACCGACGGGATCTTGGCCCGGCCCTCGGATGGCAAACCGGTGAAACGGATCGCCTTTTTGCAATGCATCGGCAGCCGCGACAAGAACCGCTGCAACAACGAATACTGCTCCGCGGTCTGCTGCATGTATGCGATCAAGGAAGCAATCATGGCCAAAGAGGTCAATCCGGAACTCGATATCTCTATCTTTTACATGGACATGCGGGCCTCGGGCAAAGAGTTTGACCGATATTTCGAACGGGCCCGCAACGAATACGGGATCAAGTTCATCCGCAGCCGCATCCACGGGGTGGAACCCAAGGGCATCAAGGGTGATCTGCGCCTCCATTACATCAGCGTCCACGGCAAACAGATCGAAGAGACCCTTGACCTGGTGGTGTTATCGGTCGGCCTGGAAACACCGGATTCAGCGGTCAAGCTGGCCGAGAAGATCGGCATCCACATGACCCCGGACCGCTTTGCCTCCATCTCCGCCTTCATGCCGGTCCACACCTCCAAAAACGGGGTGTTCACCTGCGGCGCCTTCAACGGTCCCCGGGATATCCCCCAGTCGGTGATCGGCGGTTCTGCGGCGGCGGCCAGTGTGTCGGCCCTGCTGACCAGTGTCCGCAACACCAAGACCCGAACCCCGCCGCCTCTGGTTGAACAGGATGTGCGTCTGCACGAGCCGCGGATCGGCGTTTTCATCTGCCACTGCGGCACCAATATCGCCGGCGTCGTTGATGTCGAGGAGGTCGCCGCGTACGCCGCCACCCTGCCGCAGGTGGTCCATGTGGAGCGCAATCTGTTCACCTGCGCCCAGGACACCCAGGACCACATGGTGCAGCAGATCCGCGACAGCGGCCTCAATCGAATCGTGGTGGCAGCCTGTACCCCTCGAACCCATGAGCTGCTCTTTCGCAAAACCCTCAAATCCGCCGGGATCAACGAATACCTGATTGAAATGGCCAATATCCGCAACCAGAATGCCTGGGTGCACAGCCAGGAGCCGGAAACCGCCACCCGCAAGGCCAAAGATCTGATCCGCATGGCAGTGGTCAAGGTGGCCACTCAGACCGCGCTCAAACCCCTGCGCATCCGCATCACCCCTTCGGCCCTGATCATCGGCGGCGGGGTGGCCGGGATAACAGCAGCCATCAACCTGGCCCATCAGGGGTTTCACGTCCATCTGGTGGAAAAGACCTCCCACCTGGGCGGCAATGCCCTCCATCTGTTCCAGACCTGGAACGGCGAACATGTGCCGCGTTTCCTCAAAGCGCTCCAGGACGAGGTGCAGGCCACGCCGAATATCGAAGTCTCCTATAACACCACGGTCGTTGCGATCACCGGCCATGTCGGCAACTTCACCACCACGCTCCGCAGCGGTCCCAGTCGCAAACGAAACATCGAGCACGGCACTGTCATCATCACCACCGGTGCCAAGCGCTACATCCCCGAGGAGTTCGAATACGGCAAGATCCCCAAGGTCGTGGCCTCGATCGAGTTCGACAAGCTGCACATGCACAACGAGACCCGGGTGGCCAACGGCAAATCCTTTGTCTTTATTCAATGCGTCGGCTCCCGCAACCAGGAGCGGCCCTACTGCTCCAAATCCTGCTGCACCCATTCGATTCAAAGCGCCATTAAATTGAAAAAAGAGATGCCAGCGCGGCAGATCTACATCCTCTACCGCGAGATCCGCACCTACGGTCAGCGCGAGCGGATCTACAACCAGGCACGGGAACTGGGCATCATCTTCATCAACTACGAACTGCACGGGCCGCCGAAAATCAGCCGGGGCGACTCCGGTGTCCTGGTGGAAGTCTGGGACCATGTGCTCCACCGGCCACTGGAGATCAATGCCGATCTGGTGGTGCTGGCTGCGGCCACCCTCGCCAGTCCGGAGGCGGCGGAACTGGCCAATCTGTTCAAGCTGCCCCTCAATGCCGATGGCTTTTTCCAGGAGGCCCACGCCAAGCTCAGGCCGGTGGAATTCAATGTCGACGGGATTTTTGTCGCCGGACTGGCCCATTATCCCAAACCCCTGGAGGAATCCATTTCCCAGGCACTGGCCGCAGCGGCCAAGGCGGGCCGCCTTCTGGCGCGCAAAGAAATCGCCCTGGAACCGAACACCGCCCTGGTGGATCCGGTCCGCTGCGATGGCTGCGGCCTCTGCCTCGATGTCTGCCCGTACCAGGCGATCACCTTGGTGGAATATGAGGATGAGGCCGGTACGGCCCGCAAGACGGTGGCCATCGATCAGGTCCTGTGCAAGGGCTGCGGCATCTGTCAGGGCACCTGTCCGAAACGGGGTGTCGATGTTGCCGGTTTCACCTACGACCAGATCGAGGCCCAGATCGACACAGCCCTGTGCGAGCATGTTCAGCACGAGGAAAGACGATGAGCCCGGACCCGAAAATCATCGCCTTCTGCTGCAACTGGTGCAGCTATGCCGCCGCTGATCTTGCCGGTATTTCACGCCTGCAGTATCCGGCCTCGATCCGGATCATCCGGGTGATGTGCTCGGGCATGGTCCATCCGGAAATGGTCCTCCATGCCCTGGAAAAAGGAGCGGAGGGCGTCATGATCATCGGCTGCCATCTCGGCGAGTGCCATTACATCAAAGGCAACGAGATGGCCCTGGCCCGCGCCGAGGTGATCACCGACACCCTTGAGGATCTTGGTTATGCCAGCGAACGGTTCCAACTCACCTGGGTGTCGTCGGCCGAGCCGGAACGACTGGTCGAGGCCTTCCGTAACATGAGCGGCCGTCTGGCCGTGTTGCGCTCCGAGGCGCCGATGGAACCGGCTGCCAAACGCTGAGCCGGGCCTGATGAAACCCAGACTCAGCTTCGAATGGCTGCATGCCTGTTCCGGGTGCGAAATCTCCCTGCTCAATTGCGGCGAACAGCTGCTGCCCCTGCTTGAGCAGGTAGAAATCGTCCACTTTCCCCTGCTCATGGATCACAAATACAGCGGACCGTTGGGCGAAGCGACGGCCCTGTCGCTGCCCGAAGCCGATATTGGTCTGGTCTCCGGCGGCGTCGCCCACAACGAGCACCTCACCGTGCTCCGGGAGATGCGCAGGCGGTGCCGAACCCTGATTGCGCTGGGTACCTGCGCCACCCACGGCGGCATCCCGGCGATGCGCAATCAATGGCCACTGGCTGAGAGCCTGCAGACCGTGATCGCTGTCGGCACCACCGAACCGAGCCCGGTTGCCGAGGCGACCTCGGCCCTGCTCGACCGCGTCTACAGTCTTGATGAGCAGGTGCAGGTGGATGTCAGTCTGCCCGGTTGCCCGCCCCAACCGCAGTTGATCGTTGCGGTCATCGAGGCCTTGATGAACCAAGAAGCCTTGCAGCTGCCGCAAAAAAGCGTCTGCGACACCTGCCCCACGGTCAGGAAGGGCAAGGCCAAGACAACGGTGCGCCGCTTTCTCGACAATGCCGACTATGATCCTGACCAGCCGGTGAGCGCCATGCGCTGCCTGCTCGAGCAAGGCCTGCTGTGCATGGGGCCGGTCACCGCCGGCGGCTGCGGCGGCAAGGAAACGCCCCTCTGTCTCCGGGCCCGTGTGCCCTGTCGCGGCTGTTACGGTCCGGTCCGAGCCGGAGGCAACCCTTTGCTCGACATGATGAACGCCCTGGTCAGCAACGGCATTGATCATCGCAGCATCGTTGACCGCAAATCGCTGCTCCGCTTCAGCGGGGCCCACGGCCTGCTCAAACCGGCCCGCAAAAAAATCGGCTAATCGTGGAACCCCGCCCCTTACCCTTTTTAAGGAATCTGCAACCATGACGCAGGTTATCAGCATCCATCCGGTCACCCGCATCGAAGGCCACGCCCGCATCAACATCCACCTCGACGACGAAGGCCAGGTGCGCGATGCCCGGGTGGAGATCGCCGCCCTGCGCGGTTTCGAGCAGTTCGTGGTTGGCCGCCCTGCCGAGGAGATCCCCCGAATCGTCAGCCGAATCTGCGGCATCTGTCCCTGGATGCACCATCTGGCCGCAGTCAAAGCCATCGACGGCTGTTTCGGGGTCAGCCCCACCCCGGCGGGGCATCGGCTGCGCGAACTCTGCCAGGTCCTGGCCCATATCCATGACAAGATCCTTCATTTTTTCTTCCTTGCCGCCCCGGACTTTGTCCTCGGCCCTGGCGGCGATTATTCGGTCCGCAATATCATGGGCCTGGTCCGGCAAGAACCGGAGCTGGCGGCGCAGGTGGTTCGTATGCGGCAGTTGGGGCAGATGATGCTGGAACGGTTTGCCGGCAAGGCCATTCATCCGGTGGCCGGGGTTGTCGGCGGCTTTGCCAAGCCGATGAGCGAGGAGGAACGACAGGACCTGCGCCGCGATGGTCAGGTTCTCCTTGATTTCGCCTCCTCTGCCCTTGAGTATGCCAAGAAGAAAGTGTTCAGCCGTTTTCAAGACGAGATGCAAAACCTGGGCGCCATCACCACCGGTTTTCTCGGCGCGGTCGATGATCAGGGGAACCTGCGGCTCTATGACGGCCTGCTCCGCCTGATGCACCCCAATGGCACCACCGTGGATTTTCCGGTCAGCGCCTATGAGCAGCACCTGGCCGAACAGGTCGAACCCTGGTCCACGGCCAAAATGGTCTATGCCAAATCCTGGCAGGAAGGTTTTTCTCTGGACCCGGACAGCCCCAGAGGCATTTACCGGGTCAACACCCTGGCCCGGCTCAATGTCTGCGATCGCATCGCTACCCCCCGTGCCCAGGCGGAGTTGGAAGCCTTTCGCCAGCAGTTCGGCCGCCCGGCGCAAGGAACGCTGTTGTACCACTGGGCGCGGCTGATCGAACTGATCTATGCCTGTGAGCGCACCCTGGAATTGCTCGCAGACGACCGCATCACCGATCTGGCAGTGCGCAATCCCGCCACTCCCCAGGCGGGACGGGGCATCGGCCATGTCGAGGCCCCGCGCGGCACTCTGATCCACGATTACACCACCGACGACAACGGGTGCATTACCCGCGCCAACCTGATTGTCGGCACCACCCATAATATCGCGCCGATGAATTTGAGTGTTCGCCAGGCCGCAGCCAGCCTGATCTGCGACGGCGAATACGACGAAGAAATCCTCAACCGGATTGAAATGGCGGTCCGCGCCTACGACCCCTGAATTTCCTGCGCCACGCACCGCCTGGATGGCGGGCTCCCCTTGACGGTCACCGTCTTTGACCATCGCGGCACTGCCATTAAAACGCTCTCCCATTGAATCCGCGAAAACCTTCACCGCAGCCCTGCTGACCAGGCCTCTTTGCCATGAACGAACATAACGAAAAAAAACAACGAAGGATCGTCAGGGTCGAAGCGCCCAACTGTGCCTGCGGCTATGTCGGCCACATGACCGCCGACGAACTCAAACAGCGGGCCGCCCACGACGACATGGATCTCTCCTGCCCGGTCTGCGGGCTGATCCATCTGAGCCGCGAAGAAATCGAGGACCTGGAAAAACAAAAGGTCGTCAACTCCAAACGCTACCGGGAAATCCTTCGCCAGGCCGAAGGAGAGGGCTGAAATTCGGTCCGCCTCCCCGACCTGGCGGCTCCTCGTTCCGGGGATCCTTTCACCTCCTGTTTTGGTGATATTATGCCAGTTGGGCAAAATGGTCAGAGAATGAAAAATAGGTGGTGCAAGTGGCTGCTTGCTGCTAGAATCAGCCCCTGAGGTGCCTTGGCCGCCGTTTGTGGCGGCTCACATCAACCCACGACGACTGACTTGATATCCTGGGCCATGAACCGAGCCGATATGCAGACAAAAGCCCTGATGATCACCATCCATGGCAGGGTCCAGGGCGTGGGATTCCGCCCTTTTGTCTACCGACTGGCCCACCGACTCGGTCTGGCAGGCACGGTGAGCAACAACGGTGACGGCGTCCATATTCACATTTGCGGTCATGCCGGAGCCCTGGACGTTTTTGTTGTCGCCCTGAGCGACGAAGCGCCTCCTGTCGCCCGTATCGTCCGCATCGAGGTGCAGCCCACCGAACCCCTGACAGCCGACCCCGGCTTCCGCATCCTGCCCAGCACCCAGGGCCTGCGCCCCAGCACCCAGATCGCCCCGGATATTGCCCTGTGCGACGATTGCCTGGCGGAAATCTTAGATCCGCGCAACCGGCGCTTTCAGTATCCCTTTACCAACTGCACCAACTGCGGCCCCCGTTTTTCCATTGTCGAACGGGTCCCCTACGACCGGCCCAACACCTCGATGCGCGTCTTTCCCCTGTGCGAAGAATGCCGCCGCGAGTACTCTGACCCCATGGATCGCCGCTTCCATGCCCAGCCCAATGCCTGTCCGGTCTGCGGACCGCACCTCACCTGGCACGATGGCAAGGGCCAGCTGATTGCAGGTGATGTCTTGGCCCTGGCAGCTGCCGCACTGGCAGGCGGGCAGGTTGTCGCCATCAAGGGCCTGGGCGGCTTTCATCTGGCGGTGGATGCCGGTTCACCCTCCGCCGTGGCCGCACTGCGGGAGCGCAAAAACCGACCCGCAAAACCGCTGGCCATCATGGTCAAGGATCTGGAGACGGCCGCGCTTTTCTGCCACCTCTCACCGGAAGAGGCAGCCCTGCTGAGCTCGCCCGAGCATCCCATTGTCCTGCTTGCGCGAACAAACAGCGCCGCCCTGGGAGAAGATCTGGCCCCCGGTCTCGGCGTTCTCGGCCTGATGCTGCCCTATACCCCGCTCCACCACCTGCTGCTGGGCGAACCGCAGGCGCCAATGGCCCTGGTGATGACCAGCGGCAACCGCAGCGAGGAACCGATCTGCACCGGCAACGAGGAGGCCCTGGAGCGGCTTCATGGGTTGGCCGATTTTTTCCTGCTCCACAACCGCGATATCGTCACCCGGGTCGATGATTCCGTGGCCCGGATCATGGCCGGCACCACCCGCCTGCTGCGCCGGGCCCGTGGCTACTCGCCGGTTCCCGTTCTCCTGGGGCAACCGACCGTCGATATCCTGGCCTGCGGGGCGGAGATGAAAAACAGCTTCTGCATCGTCCGCAATCAGGAGGCCTACCTCAGCCAGCATATCGGCCATCTAACTAGTGCGGCGAGCCTTGATTTTTACCGGGAAAGTATCGATCACCTCCAAGCAGTGCTGGAAGTTGCACCCGAGCAAACCGCCTGCGACCTCCATCCCGACTATCTCAGCAGCCGCTATGCCCAAGGCCTGGGCCTCGCCTGTTGTCCGGTCCAGCATCACCACGCCCATACCGGGGCGGTGCTGGCCGAGCAGGGCCTGCAAGGTCCGGTCCTCAGTGTGGTCCTTGACGGCACCGGCTACGGCACCGACGGCACGGTCTTTGGCGGGGAGATCTATTGGGCCGATCGTTGCACCTTTCGTCGGCTCGGGCGTTTGTCGCACCTCCTGCTGCCGGGCGGCGACCGGGCAGCCCGGGAACCCTGGCGCATGGCCCTGGCCCTGCTCTATCAGGAACGGGGGGCCGACGCGTTGATCGAATCAAACCAGCCGCCTGCTCTTCTGGCCATCGATATCGACAAGAAACAACTCCTCGGCCAGATGATGGCAAAACGGCTCAACTGCCCGCAGACCTCGAGCTGCGGTCGTCTTTTTGATGCCGTTGCCGCCCTTTTGGGCATCTGCCTGCAGAGCGAGTACGAGGGCCAGGCCGCGATGCTGCTCGAACACCAGGCCAGCCTGGCGGTGGCCGAGGATAGTGCTGCGGCCTATCCGGTTTCGATCCGGGAGGAGGCTGGACTTCTCCTTATCGATTCCGCCCCTCTGGGGTCACTGATTCTCGGCGATCTCGCCGCCAAACGGTCAATTCCCGTGATTGCGCACCGTTTCCACAGCTGGCTGGCCGAATCCCTGGTGACCCTGCTCGAAACCCTGCGGCAACAGACGCAGCTGTCCGAGGTGGTCCTCACCGGCGGCTGCATGCAGAACAAACTACTTTTCGAAACCCTGGCCCTACGACTGCACCAGCAAGAATTCACCGTCTTTTTCGGCCAACTGGTACCGATGAACGACGGCGGCCTGGCCCTCGGTCAGGCCTATATAGGAGGTATGCCCCCATGTGTTTAGCCATTCCCATGCAGGTGATCGAGATCCGTGGCGGTGACGACCCGCTGTTCGACCCCCAGGTCGCTCTGGTCGAAAGCGACGGCATCCGCAAGGAGATCCGCCTCGAGATGACCGACCGGATTCCCGAGGTCGGCGAATACGTCATCATCCACGCCGGGTTTGCCATCCGGACTCTGACCGTAGAGGATGCCGAGTACAACCTCAGCCTGATGCGGCAGATGGCGGAAACCCTGGAGCAGCAGGGCCGCCTGCCCGGAACACCGCAATGAAAGGCGCTGACGCCTTCCGCAGTCGGGAGATCACCGCGCCCCTGGTGGAGGAGATTATCCGCAGCCTGGTGCGGCCAGTGAGGATCATGGAGGTCTGCGGCACCCATACCATGTCCATCTTCCGCCATGGCATCCGCTCGCTCCTGCCTGCAGGCATCACCCTGCTCTCCGGTCCCGGCTGCCCGGTCTGCGTCACCCCGGCCAGCCATATCGACGCCTTTGTGGCAGCAGCGCGCCTCCCCCAGGTGACCATCGCCACCTTCGGCGATCTGATCCGGGTACCGGGGAGTGAGGGTTCCCTGGCCACGGCCCGAGCCGCCGGTGCCCGGGTGGAAATCGTCTATTCCCCCATGGATGCCCTGACCCTGGCCCAGCAAGAACCGGAGCGCCTGGTGGTTTTTCCGGCCATCGGCTTTGAAACCACGGCCCCGACCATTGCCGCCACTCTTCTCCAGGCCGAGCGGCTGGGGATCACTAATTTTCTAATCATCGCCGCCGGCAAAACCATGCCCCAGGCCCTGGAGGCCCTGCTCTCCGACCCGGAACTGCAGGTCGACGGCCTGCTCTGCCCCGGTCATGTCAGCGCCATCATCGGTGCCAACGCCTACCGGCCCCTGGCGGAGAAGTACCGTCTGACTTGTGCGGTGGCCGGTTTTGAGCCCGCCGACATCCTCGCCGGTCTGCTGAGCCTTATCCGGCAGATCAATGAGGGGCGGCCCAGGGTCGACAACTGTTATACCAGGGCCGTAACCGCACAAGGCAACAGCAAGGCCCGCGCTTTGATTGACCAAGTATTTGCCCCAGCAGACAGTGAATGGCGGGGACTGGGGATTATCCCCGGCAGCGGTCTGGTCCTGCAGGAACGATACCGCCGATTCGACGGCCTGCACCGATTGGCGATCCCGCTCCAGCCCACCAGAGAACCGAAGGGCTGCCGCTGCGGCGACATCCTCAAAGGCCGCCTGCTGCCGCCGGATTGTCCGCTCTATGGCACGGCCTGCACCCCTTTGCTGCCGATCGGCCCCTGCATGGTCTCAAACGAAGGCACTTGTGCTGCCTATTACCGCTACAGCGGCCACAAAGAAAGCCGCCACCGACAACCGGAGACAACGAATTAACCCTCAAAAAATTACCTCGTACCCATGAAAGCAAATTCCATCATCAGTCTTGACCACGGCAGCGGCGGCTTGGCCAGCCAGAACCTGATCAGCGGCCTGTTCCTCAAATATTTGACCTGCCCCCAGCTGCGCGACCTGGAAGACTGCGCCGTGCTCGGCGAATTTGCAGGCCGCATCGCCATGTCCACCGACAGCTATGTAGTGGATCCGCTTTTTTTCCCCGGTGGTGATATCGGTGCACTGGCGGTGCACGGGACCATCAACGATCTGGCCATGCGCGGGGCTTGCCCCCTTGCCCTCAGCCTGGCCCTGATCATCGAAGAGGGCTTCCCGCTTGCTGATCTGGAACGGGTCATCGCCTCGGTGGCCCGTTGCTGCGAGGAGGCCGGAGTGGCTATTGTCACCGGCGATACCAAGGTCGTACCCCGGGGCAAGGCCGACGGCCTCTTTGTCAACACCACCGGTATCGGCATTGTCTCGCACCGCGTAGAAATATCCGGGAAACGGGCCCGAGTCGGCGATGCGGTGCTCATCTCCGGCACCCTGGCCGATCATGGCATCACCATCATGAGCTGCCAGGCCGGGATTGCCATCTCGGGCGATATCACCAGCGACACCCAGCCCCTGCACCGTCTGGTCGGCGCCCTGCTCGAAGAAGACAGCGGCGGGGTGCATGTGCTGCGCGACCCGACCCGAGGCGGTCTGGCGACCACCCTCTGCGAAATCGCCCGTAGCTCCCAGGTCGGCATCATTATTGAGGAGGAGCTGCTGCCGATCCGGCCGGCGGTCAACACCGCCTGCGAGATGATCGGTCTGGACCCGCTTTATCTTGCCAATGAAGGCAAGTGCCTCATTATTTGCGAGCAGGACTGCGCCGATGCGGTCCTGCAATTGATTCGACGGATGCCGGAAGGCCGCGATGCCGCCCTGATCGGTCGGGTCGTGGAGGGCCGCGAGGGCCAGGTCAGCCTGACCACCCGGATCGGCGGCTCCCGTCTGTTGGAACCGCTCACCGGCCAGCCGCTGCCGAGGATCTGTTGATCGATACCACCCGTTTTTCTGCCAAAGAGGGGAAAACCCATGCATGAATTGTCTCTGGCCCAGAGCCTGATTGACCAGTTGCTTGATCTCGCCAAAGAGCATAAGGCTACACGGATCACCCGGGTGGCGGTGACTCTCGGGCCCTTTTCCGGTATTGTCCGGGATTCCTTTGAGTTTGGTTTCAATGCCCTGAAAGAGTCTGGAAAACTGACCCGAGAGGCGGTCCTGGAACTGGAGACACCGGATCCGGTCTATGTGTGCCTCGACTGCGACAAAGTGTCGGTTATCCCCTTTTCCCTCCAGAACGACCCGCTGGACCGGATGTACAGTCCGTATCCGAAAAAATGTCCCTGGTGCTGCTTAACCCGGCTCTCTCCGAAAGGCGGGACCGAACTTATTCTTAATCAAGTAGAAATGGAGTAATTGCATGTGCGATACCTGCGGCTGTCAACTGCACGAACATCATCACCACGATGCCAAAGTGGTCGAGGTTAACCAGAGTCTGCTGGCGGCCAACCAAAAACAGGCCGATGCCAACCGGCATCACATTGAACAGATGGGCGCCGTGGCCATCAACCTGATTTCCAGCCCCGGTTCGGGCAAGACCACCTTGCTGGAACGAACCATCGAGGCCCTCAAGGATACCGTAAAAATCGGCGTGATCGAGGGCGATATCGAGACCGAACGCGATGCCGACCGCATCCGCGCCAAAGGTGTGCCCGCAGTGCAGCTGACCACCGGCGGGGCCTGTCACCTGGACGCACCGATGGTCCACGGCGGCCTCCATGTGCTCGAGCATTTTGCCAAGGGCGGCAAGTATGATCTCATTTTCATCGAAAATGTCGGCAACCTGGTCTGCCCGGCCACCTTTGACCTGGGCGAGCATCAGCGGGTGGTCCTGTTGTCAGTGCCAGAGGGCTCCGACAAACCGGCCAAGTACCCAGCCACCTTCAGAAGCGCGGACCTGGTGCTGATCACCAAGACCGACCTGCTGGCCTATTTTGATTTCAATATGGAGGAGGCCAAGAAGGAGGCCCTCACCCTCAAGCCAAGCCTGAAAATCATCCCCCTTTCTGCCACCACCGGTGATTGCTTTGAACCTTGGCTCGACTACCTGAAAGCTCTGCTGCACAAGTAAACCCGCCACACCGCCCCCCTCTCTGCAAGTACTCCACCGGCAGCAGTTTACCTGCCGGTGGATTCGCAATAAACTCACGATGCTGCCCCTGCCTGACAACTCAAGTTTGCATATAAACGCAAACTTATGTTACCATGTGTAAACTCTGCAATGCTATCCAGGACGGATGAATCCATCGCAACGCATCGTAGTTGCGTCGTTGTTTTATTACGGCAGGGGTTGGCACGTCTTTTGGTAACTCTCTTTACGGGAGAACAAAATGGAGTTCAAGATTCCTGTGAAGTATCAAAGAATTGAGTGGGAAGGAATGAATCTCAACGCCGAAATTTTTCGTCACTGTTCCGGTAAGCGTCCCTTCCGGACAATGTAGCAATCCAGGCAACCCTATGTATCTGCCCAAACCGCAAAAGATTCAAGCCAAGTTTCTCTCTGGATTGGTGTTGAGCTCCATCCTGCTGGGGATCGTCTTTTCCATCGGGTTTTACCTGCATATGCGCAACGTCCTGGAGGAGGAAGTCCGCGACAAGGCCAGGCTCATCCTCATGCATGTGGATTCCATTCAGCACTATGTCCGCGATGTCCTGCGTCCAGCCATGTATGAACGCCTGCCTGCCTCCTTTATTATCCAGGCCATGTCGTCTTCCTATATCTCGCGCAAGATCATGAGCCCGGTCAACGCCCCCCACGACGGCACCATATATCGCCGTGTTGCCATTGATTCCCGCAATCCCGATTACGAGGCCAACGACCATGAACGCGAGCTGATCCGTTATTTTCGCGATAATGCCGACCAGAAACTGTGGCAGGGATACAAGGTTATTAACGGGGAAAAAAACTATCTCATGGTTCGCCCGGTCCGTTTTGAGCAGGAGTGCATGTACTGCCATGGCCGTTCCCAGGACGCACCCGCCGAGCTGCTCAATCTGTACGGGAACCGGGGATTCGGCAAGCAGCCGGGGACCATCGCCGGGGTCGATTTCGTCGGCATTTCGGTGCACGCCAGTGTGGGCCGGGTGGAGCAGACCATCCTGACCTATTTCGCTTTTTTCGCCCTGGCCTTCCTGCTCGTCTTCTTCACCGCCAATGTGCTGTTCAAGGTGCTGGTGGTCAACAACCTCAAGCGTCTCAACGCGGTGTTTCGCCGCAATGTGACCGATGTCGAGGGATCGGCCCTGCTCCACCAACTGGAGCAGGGAGACGAGATTGAGGAACTGGTGGATGGGATGGAACAGATGAGTGAGCATCTGTTTGAAGCCAGGAGCCAGCTGCAGGATTATGCCGCCAACCTCCGCCGGATGGTCGATGAGCGGACGGACGCCCTGACCGATGAGGTGGAAGCGCGGCGGGCGGATGTGCGCCTGTTTGTTCGTCTTCTTGAGGATATGTATAAGAGCCGATCACGGGCGGAACTCTGGCGCCTTTCCCTGCCGCAGATCTGCAAACGGTTCGGCGCCTGCCGGATTGCCTATGTCTGCACCATGGGCTCGCAGAGCTCTTTTGTCTGGCCTGAAACAGATGCCCTGCCCACCCTGCCCGAAAATTTCGTCGAGGTCCTGACCGGCAGCGCCTGTGTTGCCAGTGACAGCCGCATCTTTGTCCCGGTCGAATCCAGCACCGGCAATGCCGAGGGTTTGCTCATCCTCCTCTGGCAGACCGAGGCCGAGGCCGCGCGGCACGACCGGGATGTCTTACAGGCCCTGGGCAGGCAGTTGGGGATTGCAGCTGAGAATCTGACCGCCATCGACAGTCTGTTCCGGCAGATGAATGTCCTGGAAACCATTGTCGAGGGTATCTCCGACCCGCTGGTGCTCATGGATGGCGGTTGCGCTGTTTTGACCGCCAATCAGGCGGCCCGGGCGCTCACCTCCGAATTGACGCAGGGGGGGCGGAGCGACGGTAATATCCTCTCGTTGTTCTTTGATCTCCATTCGCAGCAATGCCCCATGCGGGAGACGATTCTCCGTGGCACTCCGGACCTGCGCGAGGTTAACCTGCCGGGTGGCCGATCCTTTGCCCTTTCCCTCTATCCGGTGCGTGGTCGCGACGGGGTCACCGATCAGGTGGTCGTCTATCTGCGGGAAACGACCATGGAAAAACGGATGCGGATGCAGGTCTGGCAGTCCGAACGCATGGCCACTGTCGGCAAGCTGACTGCCGGGCTGGCCCATGAGATCAACAATCCCCTGGGAGTGATCCTCTGCTATGCCGGTCTGTTACGGCAGTCGATCACCAATCCGGAGCAGACCGCCGATCTGGATGTGATTGAGCGCCATACCCGCCAGGCGCAGCGAGTGCTGCAGGACCTGCTGAACTTTGCCCGGCCCAAGGCAGCCGGATCGGGCACCGCCAATATTTGCGCCGTCGCCGCCTCGATGACCGAGGTCTTTTCGATCCAGGCTGTGAAGAAAGGCGTCCGCATGACGCTGGATTGTCCGATCGCGCCGCTCAAGGTGCGCATGGGAATCGGCGAGTTGGAACAAGTGATCAGCAATCTGGTGATCAATGCCCTCGATGCGGTGGCGGCACAGAGCGGAGAGATCCGAGTCCGGGTCGTTGATGCGGGCAGCGGCATGATCGCCCTCCAGGTGGACGACAACGGACCGGGCGTGGCCGTCGAGGATGCGGCGCATATTTTTGATCCCTTTTTCTCCACCAAGGAGATTGGCGCGGGCACCGGCCTGGGCTTGACCGTTTTATACGGCATGGTGAGTGATGTCGGCGGCAAGGTGGAGGTGGACCGATCTCCCGAACTCGGCGGGGCACGATTTACGGTATTGGTGCCCGCCGCCAACGATGCAGCCGGAGCGCTTTAAACCTCTGATGAAGATCTCAAAAGTATGAACACCTTTCCAGTACCGCAGATCAACGGCACGCCCAGCGAGATGAGGATCGTCATCGTCGACGACGAGCAGGATTTTGCCCGCGGCCTGACCCGACTGGTGTCCGGACATTTTACCGGGGTTCAGGTGGCTGCCGCCCTGAGCGGCAAGGAGGCCTTGCAGATTCTGGCCGAGCGCAAGGTGCATCTGATGATCACCGACCTGCGCATGCCCGAGATGGGCGGGATGCAGTTGCTGGCCGAGGCCCTGAAGCTTCAGCCCGACCTGAGCATGGTGGTGCTCAGCGCCTACGGCACCATAGAAACCGCTGTCGAGGCCCTGCACGCTGGAGCCTATGATTTTCTCACCAAACCCATTGAGCCGGACCAGGTGTTCCGGGTGGTGGCCAAGGGCTTGGAACGGAGCCGTCTGCTGGAGGAAAACAATCGGCTCCGGCAAATCCTCTGCCAACAGGACTCCCAGGGTGAAATGATGGGGGAAGGACCGGCCATGCACAAGTTGCGGCAGACCATCGCCGCTGTGGCCCAATCCGATTACACGGTGTTGATTCGGGGGGAATCCGGCACCGGCAAAGAACTCGCCGCCCGTTTAATCCATCGGCTCGGGGCCAGGGCCGCACGGCCCTTTCTGGCGGTCAACTGCCCCTCCATTCCCGAAACCCTCTTGGAGAGTGAGCTATTCGGCTACGTCAAGGGTGCCTTCACGGGAGCAGACCGGGATCATAAGGGATTGTTTGTGGCTGCACACACCGGCACCCTCCATCTCGATGAGATCGGCGATATCAGTCCCGCCGTACAGACCAAGTTGCTGCGCTGCCTGCAAAACGGCGACATCCGTCCGGTTGGCGCCAACGAGACCCTCCATGTCGATGTTCGTGTCATTGCCTCCACCAACCAGGACCTGGAGGCCTGCCTACGCACCAAAACCTTTCGTGAGGATCTGTACTACCGCCTCAATGTCCTGACCCTCACCCTGCCCCCCCTGCGGGAACGCCCCGAAGATATCCCCCTGCTGGCCCGACACTTTCTCCGCAGAACCTGCAGCGAAATGGGCTTTGCCGAAAAGGAAATGGCGGCCGAGGTGCTGCAATGGATGTCGAGCCGTCGCTGGCCGGGAAATGTGCGTGAACTGCAAAATTTTGTCCGGAGAATGACGGTCTTTTGCTCGGGCGAGCGGATGGACATGCCCCTGGTCCACACCGTGCTGGAAGGAGGATACCAACCCAAACACGAAAGGGAACAGTCGATAGACCCCAAGGCCCCCTTGGTTGCCTACAAGGAGGCCAAGGCCTGCGTGGTGAACGCCTTTACCCTGGAATATGTCCGGAACCTGCTGACACGGACCCAGGGTAATGTCTCCGAGGCAGCGAGGATATCAGGCCTGTCGCGGGTGGCCCTGCAGAAAATTATGGCGCGGATGGGCGAACATGCGGCGACCTTTCGCGCCCAGGGTCTTTCATAAGCCAACCCTTCCCGGATACGGAGGAATATCTTTTGGAGGCAAAGAAGTACTGGTTGAATCCGTGGAAACCATGGCCGGTTTTCACGATAACGTAGCTGAACAAAAAAGGAGGTTCTATGGCTCAGGAAAGCGCAGAACAAAAGAAATCTGGAGAGGGAGGGGGGTGGATCAGCGAAGATTGGCTGGCGCTCATCCTCGGACTGATCATCTTCGGGCTCAGCCTGGGATCGTTCAAGGGAACGGACCTCCTCGGCTGGGGAGCAAAGGCAGGCGTCTGGATCGATCCGGGCAAGGCGATCACCACCGTGTCCGCCAAATATCAGACGGTAGCGGGCGAGATCACCAAGATCGAGGGTCAAAAGATCACGGTCAAAAAGAAAGACGGCAAGGAGGCAACAGTCACCGAGGAAGGGGACGCCTCCAAATTGCAGGTCGGCCAGAAGTATGAAAAGCTGGGCATGTCCTCAATCATGTCGGTTGTGCTCACCTATCTCTTCGCCCTGGCGATCATGACCCTGGGCGCGGTCGCCCTGGGGGCCAATGTGCCGAAATTCATGTTCGGTTTCACCCTGGCCTTCTGGCTCAGCTATCTCTGCTGGTTTATGGGGCATTTTGCCTATATCGCCGCCACCAAGGATCAGGCGGCCAAATTCGGCATCCCCTGGTCGATGAGCATGAGCGGAGAGTTCGGCTTTATTTTTGCCCTGATTCTCGGCCTGATCATCGGCAACTTCTTCCCCGGCCTTGCCAACACGATGAAAGAGGCCGCCCGGCCCGAACTCTACATCAAAACCGGTATCGTCATCATGGGTGCCGGTCTCGGTATCAAGGCGGCCGAGAGTTTCGGCCTGGCCTCGAATATCATGTTCCGGGGCTTCTGCGCCATTGTCGAGGCCTACCTCATTTATTGGGCGGTGGTCTATTATATCGCCCGGAAATACTTCAAATTCAGCCGTGAATGGTCAGCCCCGCTCGCCTCGGGCATTTCGATCTGCGGGGTTTCCGCAGCCATTGCCACCGGCGGCGCCATCAGGGCCCGGCCCATTGTGCCGATCATGGTTTCTTCCCTGGTTGTTATCTTTGTGGCCGTGGAAATGGTGCTTCTGCCCTTACTGGCCAAGTATTTCCTCTGGACCGAGCCTCTGGTCGCCGGTGCCTGGATGGGATTGGCGGTGAAATCCGATGGCGGCGCCATTGCCAGCGGCGCCATCACCGACGCCCTGATCCGCGCCCAGGCTCTTGACCTGGCGGGCATCAACTATGCCGAGGGCTGGGTCACCATGACCGCCACCACGGTAAAGATGTTCATCGATATTTTCATCGGCGTCTGGGCCTTTGTCCTGGCCTATATCTGGTGCGCCAAGATCGACGTCAAGCCCGGCCAAAAGGTTGATGCCGGCGAGATCTGGCATCGTTTCCCCAAATTCGTCATCGGTTACGTGATGACCTTCGTCATTCTTGTCGTGATGTGCTGGCCATCAGCCAAAGTCATGGGTCCGGCCGAGAAGGATGCGGCCGTACTGAAGGCCTCGGCCACGTCCATCGAAACCAAGATCAAGACGACCACGGACGCCACGGCTCTGGCCAGTCTCAAGACTGAACTGGAGAGCGTTAAGGGGAAACAAAAGGCCGTCACTGAAACGATGAAGGAACCTAAGAGCTTCCTCAGCAAGGCCAAAGCTTCCAGCGGTCAGGGCGATGTCTTCAGGGGACTGTTCTTCCTCCTCTGCTTCTTTACCATCGGCCTGGTGTCCAACTTTAAGAAATTGATGGAGGAAGGGCTCGGCAAGCTGGCGGCGGTCTACTGTATCAGCCTGTTCGGTTTTATTATCTGGGTCGGCCTTTTCATCTCATGGCTCTTTTTCCATGGCGTCAAGCCGCCAACAATTTAGCAAGGAGATACCAACATGGAACAGAAACAACAGCCCAAACTGGCTGAAGAAATGAAAAAGATGGAGTACGAACCCATGCTGCCGATCGAATTGTCGCTGGTCCGCTGGAGCATCGGTATCGGTGTCGGCTCACTCTTTTTCTTATACTACCTAAGCCAGTGGCTCTTCCCGGGAGGGCATTGATTGGAATGAATTGAACTAAGAACGTGAGGCCGATATCCGCATAATTGCAAGGGCCTCACGGTACTCTTCGAGGCGTTGTTCCCATTGGGGCAACGCCTCGAAATCATCCTGCCACGCGGCAAGCTCTTTTTCTTGCAGGGAGAGCCGCCCGTCAACTGCGGCAAGCGCAGCTTCGGGATACTCCATGCCGAATTTCTGCCGTCGCTCCTCAAGTTTACTTCGCGTTTTTTTAACTACCTGTTGACAGTGATTGAGTTCCCTGCCAATGGAGATCTCGTATTCATCGGTATGCATGGTTTGGTTCCTTTTGTTCAAGTAGGGGGCACTTCAGAAAACGGGTAGAGTCGAGATGTGGCGCGGTGGCTTTTAGGCTCCGTTCCCACATCCCGCTCATCGAACCGGACATGCGCATTTAACGCATCCGGCTCTCGGACAGAACTTCATGCCTTCGCCCAAGGAAGGTTTTGCGGTATCTTCGGCAGTTGTATGAGTCCCAATTTGTTGTAAAAGAACTCGTCGGGGTAGCGTTTAATCCCCTTGCCGCTTTTCTTGTGTTTCTTGCAAAACCACCGGCGCAGCCGGGTTGTGGTGTACTTGTCTAGATACCGGTAGGCCTTGGTCACCGAGCCAAGTTGAAAGTAGTTGGCCCATCCCCTCAGCTTCCAGTTCAATTGATCCACCATGTCTTCGGCATCCATCCATTCCATGTTTCGGCCTGTCTGGATATGGATAGCATCGGCCATTCGTTTGATGCTCTTTTTAGACGGACGGTTTCCTATGTACGGTTTCCTCGTCTTTACCGAGTACAAACGACTGAATGTATATCCGAGGAAGTCAAATTTCCCATCGGGCATACGACAGAGCCGGGTTTTCTCCTCATTGACCGTTAATTTCAGCTTTGACATGATGTCCCGCATCGTCGCAAGCGCCCAAGGGGCGTTGTTTCTGCAGTTAGATCACCAGGTCATCAGCATAATTGACGATCTTTGCTCCAAAACGCGCTTCAAACCCAAACTTCTTCCAGCCAAGAATGAACCGTCTCATGTACAGGTTCGACAGCAGTTCAACCAAATATAAATCACGGCAGCGGCCCACAGTGCCACTGCTATTGCCACGTACATCCAATTCACATTGTCGAAGTTCAGCGACATCGGATATGTGACTTTCGTAGCATTGGCTTTTTGCGGAAGTTTTAGGTAGGGCAGTTCAGCAACTCTTTGCAGTTAAGAGTCCTTGATGGCGAGCACTGAACGTTGTGCCCTGTGCGGCCTAACTTGAACATCTGCGGACTGTCCGCAGAATGTTATTGTTGAAATTTAGCATCATGCTCCCGGAACTCGGAACTCATAATCATTGCGCTTCCTGAGTGACATCTTTATACCGCTCGATCACGCCTTCTTGTTTCATGTCCCTCAAGGTGTCAGCAATTTTGGGTAATTTGTCGGCATGTTTTTTGTGTAGATAAACATAACTCTCCCCCGAATACATGATTCCTGCCGAGTAAACCGATTCTGTGTTAAATTCAGCCATTTTCAATTTCTTGAGTGTCATTAAGGCAACGGCTTCTTGTTCGATGTAAATAACAATACGTCCCGCGATAAGTTTCTTGAATCCCAGCTCGGCCATTTTGACATCAGATAACATATCAGCCTTGACAACAGCCGGGAGGGCAGCTTCAGGAATTTTTGCTCCTCGGCGATATTCAACGGGATAGGAGGTGTTTTTGAGGCTCTCCCAGCCACTCAATACGATCCCCGGAGTAACGGCATAGGCCATATAGGAAACGGTAAAATGGGGCTCTGGCACCCTGAGAAGATTTCTAGTTGTTTTCTCATAATCAATCCCGCGATGAATTTCTCCATCAACTTCCCCGGCTTCCGCCAAGATAGGGGCGCGTCCGCCAGGGTAACCCACATATTCGAATTCATAACCAAGTCGTCGAAAGACTTCGGTATAGATCAAATTAAGCCAATTGCCGTACAATGACTCCTTCGTATCTTGTGAACTGACCAGTACTATTTTTTCTGCAGAGACACTCGAACATGGTAACGCGGTCATTACCAGTAGCGCGAGCACCCACATGCAGGCCATATGTTGTCCAGTTATCTGTTTCATATGCTCTCATTACATTTGCGAGATCAAGACTTAGATACAATGTCCCCAACACAGGCCTAATCGCGGTGCTGACCGGCGCCGTGCGCCGATCAGGCAAACGAAGTTTGAATGATCGGTGTGCGGTGTCCGGTCAAGTACCTTGTTCTGGCGCAAGGCGCCGGGACAAGGTACTTGACGAAGTCAGCACCGCGATTCTCGGCGACGCAGTCGCCGAGAACCTGGAACTCAGCGGACCGGCGCTGTTGCCGGGTCCGCTGAAGTGACTGGTTAAATCAATTTATCTTCAATTTCTTTCATCAAATCAATAATATCGGGCACACCAAAATAAGTACCGAAGCATTCGGACCCATAAAGAGGATTATCTGTTCCCTTTTTATAATGATCTATCTTGGCTTCCTTCCAATACGCAGGAGACGATGGTTCTTTTTGGAAGAAATTGAATCTATTTTGGTGTGAGCTTGCATTTCTGATATGCCGGAATAACTCGAATTCTGGAGATTTATCATTTTTGTCTTTTACTGCCTCATATGCTGTATTTGCCAGCATGCAACAGCATGAGTTGATGTAGGTTTTAATATCGAACTTTCCTTCTTCAATATTCGCTACAACATCATGTGGATAGAAATGCCTCGGTTTAACCCATGCACCTTCGATGCTTACGTAATCTTTCTTTTTCAGATCTATCAGTTTTTCATTGTTCAGGATGAATGAAACTGTTGAAAGTGATGTCATAAAGCTCATGACCATGTCATAGAATGGCAAACCTTGTTTAAAAGCAATATGATCGTATTCTTCCATTGATTATCAGTATTAGATTTAACGTTCCGGCTCACCGGACCCGCGCAGTTTGCGGGGTCCGAGTGGAGCTGGGTGGTTAGCTCATTATTGCTGATAACCTTGAATATTCAGGAGATTTGTAAAATTTGGTGATTTCATGAATGCGATTTATGATATATGGATGTGTTGATAAGGATTCAGATAATTTAGAAATTTCGTCTTCATCAATATTCATTTTTTGATCAAATAATTTATCTATGTCCAAATCCTTGAATAGCTCTTTGCCTACTGCCAATTTAGCCAAGGCATTTACTGTTGCTTTTGGATCTCGATTAGCCAGTACTGCCCCTCGGTCTGAGGTATACTCGGCCTTTCTTGACCAAAACAAAAATATAAATCCTGTGATTTGTGAAATAATAGGTATTTGGACTTTTTCGGTAGAATTTGTAATGACTAGCCAGTTGGTGTGTCCAGCCTTGATGTGGGCAAATTCGTGACCAATTATCGCAAGAAGTTCATTTGCATCCATAGCTTCAACTGTCGCTGAGTGTAACACAATACTTTTCTTCCCCATAAAGCCTAATGCATAAGCATTAATAACAGGATCTTGAGTCACAAAAATATCAGGCAAGGACATACAAAGTCGATTTGCTGCTATCTTGGCAGTTTTGAATATTTCAGGAAATTGATTTTCTGATACTTTAATACATCTTCCAAGTAGCTGACCTTGTCGGATTTTGACCCAGATTGCTGAAAAAATGATTGCAAGCAATATAACACCGAGGCTAACCCCAAGCATGAATAAAAAGAGGACCCCAACAACGGACAGGGTTATGTACAAAATATTTTTTTCACCTTTAACCCTGAAATCATCTGCTGATAAATAGCTCATTTATTTCTCCTGTAATTTGAGGTCGTTGAACACAACAGTTTCCGTTTTGTCAGAACCATCCCTTTGAATCTCAACCACGAAATCTGACGATTTCTTTAAATTATTCTCTGTGAAATATACAGAGGTCCATATTATTTTTATGATTTTACATGGAATATTAAAAACGTTGGAAGTGCCGTTATGTTCGTAGTCTTCACGCAACCAACATGAATCTCCTGCATTCAATTTTATTTCCACAAGGATTCTCCTTTTTGATTTAAGGTCATTCTTAAAGCTAACGGTGAAATAACCTGCCGGCCGACGGATTGCCCACCTTTTAAGAACGCGACTACTTCCGGTCATCCATGATAAGTATTGTCAAGGGGAAAACGGAGATTTCCTGTTGTCCTCCAAGAGGTACTAAGCCTTTACCGCTATAATGCTCCTTTCCTACCGAGGGGGTAGCGGAGGCGAACGACCGATCCGAGAATGGGCCCCGATAATGCTCGTCGGAGGATTGGTCGTTTGGCCGTAGCGGATCGTAAGGGTTGTTGTATTCCCTTGTGACTTTGTTTCAATCTGCCGTAATTCGATCTTTTTCTTCTTTTTCAAAGGGTCAGCGTTGATCACGCGACCAGACATCCATTTGCTGCACTTGAGGCCGGATACGGTTTACGCTACCCCGTACCTTTAATGACCTCGGCAGAAGATTGAGTGTGGGTGAACCCGT
>JBBRBT010000024.1:0-49965 GCA_038205495.1 Desulfobulbales bacterium | reverse complement strand
GGTGAGCATCGGGGTTTCGATCTCAAGGAAATTGTTGTCATTGAGATAGGTGCGGACGGTTTGCAGGGCCTGATGGCGCAGAATGAGATTTTTCGCAATCTCCGGGCGCCGCAGGTCGAGATAGCGGTACTGCAGGCGGAGGTTGTCGGATATTTCGATTTCTTCATCAAGGGGGAAGGGCGGGGTTTCGCTCGTATTGAGGATCCGGAGCTCGTCAACGAGGATTTCGATGGCGCCGGTCTTGAGTTTTGAGTTTTCCATGGCGCCCGGGCGTTTGGTCACTCTGCCGCGCACGGCAATGACCCATTCGCTGCGCAGTTGATGCGCCTTGGCATGAATCTCCTCGTTGATTTCAGGATTGAAAACTACCTGAGTGATGCCCCAACGGTCACGCAGGTCAATAAAGATGACCCCGCCATGATCGCGGCGCCGAAGCACCCAGCCCATGAGAATGATTTCCTGGTCAAGGAATTCGAGGCCAAGGTCGTTGCAGGTGTGCGTGCGCCGGAGCGCTCCCATTGATTCCATGTCTGTTCTCCAAATAGAAGGCAGATCTGCCTGGGGCGGATCTGGAAATAGCGATGTGCCGACGGCTCCCTTTTCGGATGCGGTGTGAAGACGCCGGTGGTATGCGGTTACTGGGTCACGTTATTGAGGAGTTGTATCAGGCGTAGGCACTGCTCTTCCGGAGTTCCCGAGAGAGTGACCGGCTGCTGTTCCTGGGTGGACATATTACGGAGGATGCCTTCCTGCCGTGTCCATTCGTCATCTCCGACAATCAGGGTGAAGCGTGCATGGACCCGGCCTGCCTGTTTGAGTTGAGCCTTGAGGCTGCGACCGCTGTAATCGAGAGCCACTTTGACGCCTTGCTTGCGCAGGAGATGGGCCAAAAGGCTGCAGGGAACAAGCGTGTCATTGCCCAAGGCGGCAAGGAAAATATCCATGCGGGCGGCGGGCAATTGTCGGTTGGTATCTTGCTCCATCAAAAGGGCGATCCGCTCCAGTCCCATGGCAAAACCGATGCCGGACAGCGGCGGCCCTCCCAATTGTTCAATCAGGCCGTCGTATCTGCCCCCCGCACCCACAGCCGCCTGGGCGCCAAGATCGGTGGTGAGGAATTCGAAGGTGGTGCGGGTGTAGTAGTCAAGGCCGCGGACCATGAAACGGTTGATGCGAAAGGCAATCTGCAGGGTTTGCAGCGCCTCCTGGACCTCCTGGAAATGGTGATCGCATTCCGTGCAGAGCGCGTCAAGCATGGAAGGAGCCTCCTGCACCAGCACCCTGCAGGTCGGTTTTTTGCAATCCAGCACCCGTAGCGGGTTGGTATGGGTTCGGCGTTTGCAATCATCGCACAAACCCTCCATTGACTGTTCGAGAAAGGCGATTAGCCTGGTCTTGAAAGGGGGGCGGCACACCGGACAGCCCAGCGAATTGAGTTCCAGGCTGACGGTGAGTCCCAGTTCATCCAGGAGCATCTGGCCCATGGCAATGAGTTCTGCATCGATGCGGGGTTCGACCGCGCCGATGATTTCGGCGTCCAGTTGATGAAACTGGCGCAGGCGGCCCTTTTGCGGTCGTTCATGGCGAAACATGGGTCCTATGGTGTAGAGACGTTGCACCGGTTGCTGGACATGCAGCCCGTGTTCGATAAAGGCTCGCATGATCGAGGCCGTGGCCTCAGGTCGCATGGTGATCCCCTGATCGGCAAAGGTGTACATCTCTTTTTCAACCACATCGGTGGCTGCGCCGATGGAGCGGACAAATAGTTCCGTTTTCTCCAGAAGCGGCATGCGGATCTCTTGCATGCCAAACCGTGCGAAAATATCACGGGCACGCTGCTCTATATGTTGCCACCGGGCAACGCTGTCCGGTAAAATGTCTTTAAAGCCGTTGATAGCCTGAATTTTCAAGGGAAACTCCATTTTCGTCCAAGGGCGGCATCGTGTGCCTCCCTGTGACAATATTGATACCTGCAAAAAATTAGGAATCTAATCGTAAAACGGGTGAAAAGTCAAGCCGATGTGGCTTTTTTATGGTAGAATGCACCCCAACTTTATTTAAATCAACCTTGCTTTTTCCAGGGTTGGCCTCCATGCTTGACAAATGGATGGGAGCTCGGCATTGTTTTGTGTTCCAATTGCGCTCATCTCTTGGGGGTAGAAGGTGCTCCCCAATGACTTTCATTTGCACTGTAACAATTGACCAAGAGGTTTGAATGAAACTGCCAGAATTAAAGATAGGCTCATTTATTGCTAAAATTCCCATTATCCAGGGGGGAATGTCCATCCGGGTGTCAACCTCCGCCCTGGCCATACCGGTTGCCGAGTGCGGCGGTATAGGAACCATCGGTGGCTCAGGGATTCCCGTTCCTGAATTGCAGGAGGATATCCGCAAGGCCAAGAGCGCCACCAAGGGGATCATAGCCGTCAATATCATGTACGCCATGAAGGACTTCTATGAGTTGGTCATGGCCTCCATCGAAGCAGGGGCTGACATGATCATTACCGGGGCCGGTTTTTCCAGGGATATTTTTAAAATCGGCAAGACCCATAATATTCCCATCGTCTCCATCGTCTCTTCACCGGGCTTGGCTAAGCTGGCAGAGAAATTGGGTGCAGCAGCCGTCGTTGTCGAAGCGGCCGAGGCCGGAGGTCACCTGGGCACGGATATTTCGCTGCGCGATCTCTTTCCAACGATCCGCAAAGTGGTGTCCAAAATACCGCTGATCGCCGCCGGTGGCATCACCAACGGTTTTGAAATGGCCGAGATGATGGACAAGTATGGTGCCGATGGCGTTCAGATCGCCTCCCGTTTTGTTCTGAGTAAGGAGTGCTCCGTCTCCCAGGAGTTTAAAGATGCCTACCTCAAGGCCAAAGAGGAGGACATCGTTCTGGTCACCTCGCCGGTTGGTATGCCGGGGCGGGCGGTCAGAAACCCCTTTGTCGAAAAGATGTTAAAGGGAGAAGATATTTCGGCTGAAAAATGTCGTTTTAAATGTCTGAAAAAATGTAACTATAAATATTGCATCAGCGAGCGGCTGACAGCGGCATTGGTAGGCGATGTTGAGAACGGACTGGTCTTTTCCGGTGCCAACACCTATAAAATGAACGAGATTCTTTCCGTTCAGGAGATTTTCAATAGGTTTGTTCAGGCGGCTGAATCCGTGTACAAGGAAAAAATTGCGTAAGGCTGAGCCGATGAGGGCAACGTTTGTATCTCTAGTGTTTTTCTCCTTTCAACAAGCAAGCGCGCCTTATGACCGTTGAATCTGTGGATCAGGGTGTCGGCCAGGAAGAGGGGACGACCGTTTCGGCCACCGTCATTCCCGAATCGGGCCATCCCATACGTGAGCAACAGCTCGACCGCGAAGCACTCAAGGTGCTCTATCGTCTGCGTGATGCCGGGTTTAAGGGCTATCTTGTGGGGGGTGGGGTACGTGATCTCTATCTCGGCCGGACCCCTAAGGATTTTGATATCTCCACCGATGCCCGTCCCGGCCAGCTGCGGCAGCTGTTTCGTAACAGCCGGACCATCGGTCGTCGGTTTCGTCTCGTGCAGGTATATTTTCGGGGCAACAAGATCGTCGAGGTGTCAACCTTACGTTCGAGCAGTGAGTTTGACATTGACGGTGTGGAACAGGTGTTGGCGTCGAATAACACCTTCGGGACCTTGGAGGAAGACGCCTTCCGGCGCGACCTGACTATTAATTCCCTGTTTTACGAAATCGAAAATCATACCATTATCGATTATATCGGTGGTGTGCAGGATCTTGACCAGGGCATTATTCGCATGGTCGGCAACCCGGATCGACGGTTTATCAGGGATCCGGCTCGGATGATGCGAGTTATCCGTCACGCCGCGAGGACCGGTTTCACCATCGAGCAGGAAACCTTGGTCTCCCTTCAGCGCCATCGGGATAAACTGCATCTCTGCCCTCCTTCGCGCATTCGCGACGAAATCCTGAAGGACCTCCAGTCCGGTGCGAGCTGTGCCTGGGCTGATCTCTGCATGACCTCAACCCTCTGGTCAGCCCTTTTTCCCCTGTATGAAGAATACATGCAGGGGGAGCATGGTGAAAAGGTGCGGCGGGAACTCTTGCATATCTTTGCTGCGCTTGATCGTCTCCACGTCCGAAGTGATGACTCGGAGCCCGTGAAAATCCCTGAGTCCGTTCTTCTTGCCGCCCTCCTGTTGCCATGGGCTTGCCAACGTTTCAATCTGCCGGAGGCCAATGTGCGCGGGCCTGCATTTCATAGCTTGTCGCGTAAGATTCGGGATGATGTCGACCGCTACTTTGGGGAGCCCTTCAATGTCCAGCGTATGGCCAAGGAATCCATAACCACCCTGTTGATAAACCTTTCGACATTCCATTACGCCCGCTCCCAAGGAGATGATCCCAACTGGCTGAAGCGAAAAAGCTATTACAACGATTGCTCGCGATTTTATGATCTCTATCGCGAATCTCAAGGGGTGGAGGCTGTTAAGGCTGAACGCTTTGTTCCTGTCCGCGATATGACAGAGACAACCGTGGAAGTGATGAGCGATATACAAGCAACAAGTACCGGCGAATCAAAGGGTAGAGGCAGGGGCGGGGTAAACCCGTCGTTCAGTAGTAAACCGCACGGGGTGTTCGGCCTTCGACGGCATCGTGATTAGGGGAGCAGGAGGATGTCGCTTGCGTTTTTTACTCTACAATATTCGCTACGCTGCCGGTAATGGTGGTCGTTTTCATTTTCCCTTTCCCTATGCGGGTTATCTGCGGCGATCTCGCGACAATTTTGATAAAATTCTAGAGTTTATCAAGTCCGTGCAACCGGATGTCATGGGGCTGGTGGAAGTGGATGGCGGCTCCTTCCGTACCGGTCAGCTGTGCCAGGCGGAAATGATCGCCGAACAGCTGGGGTACCATCATGTGATTGAAACCAAGTATGGTTCGGCCTCGATGGCCAAGAGGATTCCGCTTCTTAGGACCCAGGGCAATGCCATTCTCACCAAAATGCCCATTATTAGTCATCGTCTTCACTATTTTGATGAAGGGGTGAAACGGCTGGTTATCCAGGTTTGTACCGAACGTTTCACCATTTTTCTGGTACATCTGTCCCTCACCTACCGTAATCGACAATATCAGCTCGAACGTTTGTACAAGCTCATCCGTGAGGTGGACCGACCGATGATCCTGGCCGGCGACTTTAACGTGCTCTGGGGTGAGCGAGAACTTGAACTTTTTCTCGGGGCCACCGGTCTTGTCAGCGCCAACCCGGAGAAAAAGCCCTCACATCCCAGCCGGGCGCCAAAACGAGAGCTTGATTTCATTCTTCACAGCCCGGAACTCAAGGTGGTCCATTTTCATATCCCCGCCGTGACCTACTCGGACCATTGCCCCCTGGTGTGTGATTTTGAATTTTGAAAAGGGGACCTGCCCGTTTTGTGTATCTCCCCTCTGCTGCTCCTTTTTAGGGAGAGAGTCTGTGGATTTTCAGTATGATGGCCTTCAACCCCGTAGTGCTCGTTGGGGTTCAAATAAATCACCCCGCATTATTCTTTGCCTCACAGGCTAGCGTCCAACCTCCCTCAGTTGGTACAAGGTCTTCCTGATTTTCAGAAGGCATGGATGGCTCATCGGTCCTTCCAGGTTGCGGTACTGTCTAGAGCGGGAGGCCGATGATTGACCCATGGCGACCGGTTAGGCCACTACCGGTTTTTGTTGCCCGGCGATAGGAGAAAAATTCTTGGTGGCAACGGGTGCAGATGCTGGCCGCCTCGATGTGTTCCGGGAGCAGGCCAGCGTTCATCAACTGGTGGCGACTGATAGCCCAGAAGTCAAAAAAGTTTGGTTGCACCTGAAAGGCGTGCATCCAGACCGGCAGTTCCTTGCGATAATGGATGAATTCAGCACAGCAGGGGCCCAGCGACGGGCTGATCACAGCCAATAGGCTGTCGGGGGCCACGTCGTAGGTTTCCCGCAGGCGTTGAATAGTTTTTTCAATAATACCGAGCACGCTTCCCCGCCAGCCGCAGTGGATGGCGGCAACTACTCCTTGCAGCGGTGCAGAGAGCAGGATGGCCTGGCAGTCAGCCTGTTGAATCAGCAGACCAGTCCCAGGCAGGGTTGAGATCATGGCGTCATAGCCCTCCAGCTCGGTTGCTACCTGGGCTTGTACCACAGCAAGTACTTGGTCGGAGTGGGTCTGCTTGACGGAGACCAGTTGACGCAGTCGCAGGGCTGTTGTTGTACGGTCCCGGTTGACCCGTACCTGTTCAGCTTGGTCGCCGACATGGTAACTGAGATTGAGAGACGCGAAAGGCCCTGTGCTGGTGCCGCCCGTACTGCTGAACATACCATGGGGCACGGTCAATAGGCGGCTGGTGTAATGGGGCTGTGATTGTTCCTGAAATTGCATCGATCAATTGGGGTAAATAAAAAAGGGAAAGCCTCTGCGGCCTTCCCTTTTTTATTGTGCAAAGGTTGGTTGGAAGGGATTAGAAGTACGCTTCAAAGGTCAGGTAGACCTGATTCGCACTTTCAACGGGATTCATCCCCATGTACATCAGTTGGTCCTTTTCACTATCCAGGTCGTAAGGCTTGAGATTGAAATCTGAACCGCCGGAGTAGTTGTACTTGTAGTACTGCCAGCCCAGCCGCATGAAGGTCTTGGCATACTTTGAAATAGCCTCGCCGGTGGGCAGGTCATAAATCATATACAGTTCATAGGCATTGCCGCGGGTGCCCAGCTTTGACATATAAAGATCGTCATGGCCCGGACTGAAGGCAACCCAATACTGGGAGCCGTAATTATACTCGGCACCGAATTTCAGACCCAGGTTGTCCAGATCGTAGCGCACGCCGGCATAAAAGGAATAGCCATTCTCGGAGTCGGTGTTGTTGGCTCCGCTAAGAGGATCATTAAACATGCCGTTGCTATTGGGATTGGTGTGGCTCCAACCGCCGGCAGCAAAATAATTGAGGTTGCTGACCTTGTCCATAAAGACAGTTGTGGTGTGGTACATATTGCCGAGGTTATTTTGATCGCCGTACACCGAAGATGCGCCATAGTTGACGAAGTCACTGGCAAATTCAGGGTAGTTGTACAGGTTGTAGACACCGAAGGTCTGAATATTAAGAAAGCGGGAACCCTGCTTCATGACATCCCAGCTGAATCCGGCAAAATCGGTGTCGTCTAGAGAGGCGAGGCCTTCATACTGCAATCCGTTTTCAAAGCCGCGACCATAACAGAAGCGAACGCGGCCGGTTCCCAGGGTGTCGTTGCCCCAGTCATAGGCATAACCAAGGGAGAGACCGTCAAAGGGATAGTCCATGTAGGCTATCGGTGTTGCCATGCGGTCCGCGTTGTCCATGCGGAGCTGAGCAGGCGGACCGTCACTGGTCGGTCGGCGGCCGATGGAAAACCAGATTGGGGCTCCGCCGATATTGTTCCAGTTGAGATAGGCGCGGTCAACATACAGGGCACTGTCATCGGGGGTGCGGGTGGTGTTGCCGTCAAAAATAGGGTAGCCGCCAGCCAGGCCATCAGGTGTGGATTGCATGCCCCAAGCTTTGTACATGGCAAGCCGTCCTTTAAATTCCATATTTTCAGTGGCCTTGACCCGCATATTGAGGCGGAGGCGGTTGGTCATGATGGTATCGTTTTCTTGATCACCACCCGCATCTTTAAGGCTTGTTACTGCGCCTGTTAATGGATCGTGGGTCTTCGCTATCTGCGTACCGGCTGCGAACACATTATTGGCGTTGTAATAATCACCCCGAGCCCGGAAATCACCGTCAAACTGAAATCGGGAGGCCAGATCCCAGGCCTCGGATTTTGTCTCGAGCATGGAATCCATGTCCTCGACTTTATCTCCGTATTCGGTAATGCTTTCGTTCTGCTTGGCCATCTGGGACTTGAGCTCATCCAGCTGGCGGGAGAGTTCATTGATCTTTTTTTCCAAATCCGCTGGAGAACTGCCGCCACCGGCTGTTGCCAGCGTGGGTAGCGCAATCAATGCGGTTATTGCCAGTATGGAAAATCGCTTCTTCATTTTTTCCCCTCCCTCTCAGTTGATTCTCTGAAGGCTGTCACGGCGATCATCCCGTCGGTTTTAAAAAACAAGACACCGGCAGGAAAATTTACGAAACAATGAGTAACACTCCTAATTGACGCGGATAGTAGCTTGTCTGCACTGCTATGTCAATCGGAGAGGAGGGGGAAGTTTAAAAAATTGTACTGATAGGGAGGGGGCGCATTGCCGGGAGGAAAGAATAGCCGGAAGGCGGGCAACCGGCTATTTTAATGCCATCACAGGTAGGTGAAGATTGTTTTATTATTTTTTCTCCCTATTTTGACCTTGCCGCCTTTGGTGAGGGATCCAAAAAGTATTTCCTCGGTGAGAACATCTCCGATTTCTTTCATAATCAGCCGCCGCAGGGGTCGAGCACCGAAGGCCGGTTCGTAGCCTTCCTTGGCCAGCCAGGAACGGGCAGAGGGCGTCAAGGAGATGTGCACCTTTCTTTCGGCAAGTTGCTGCTGCAGTTCCCCTACCATTTTGTCGACGACTTTTTCTACTGTTTCTATGTCAAGGGCTGCGAAGCTGATGACGGCATCGAGACGGTTACGGAATTCAGGGGAAAAGAGATTTTTGATGGCCCTCTGCTCCTTACCCTTTGAATCACCGAGGAAACCGATGGCGCGTTCGCTCATTTCCCGGGCGCCTGCGTTGGTGGTCATAATCAGGATGACATTACGAAAATCGGCGCGTCGACCAGCGTTGTCGGTGAGGGTGGAGTGATCCATTACCTGAAGCAGGATGGAAAAGACATCCGGGTGCGCCTTCTCAATTTCATCAAGCAGCAGCACGGTATAGGGATGTTTGCGGATAGCATCAGTCAGTAGACCGCCCTGATCAAATCCGATGTAGCCGGGCGGTGCGCCGATCAACCGAGCAACCGCATGTTTCTCCATATATTCACTCATGTCGAAACGTTCGAAATTGACGGATAGCGTCGCCGCCAATTGTCGGGCAACCTCAGTTTTGCCGACACCCGTGGGACCGGAAAAGAGAAAGGAGCCGGTGGGCGATTGCGGATTGCCAAGTCCGGCCCGCGAACGCTTTACGGCCTTGGTCAAGGCATCTAGGGCTTCGTCCTGGCCGAAAATAACGGCTTTCAGTTTGTCTCCTAGGTGGAGCAATGCTTCTGTGTTGTCCCCTGACCTGCTGTTCACCGGAACCCTGGCAATCTTCGAAACAATCTGTTCCACATCACGGACCCCGACCGTTCGGCCGGTCTTCCCGGTCAGCCGGAAAAAAGCACCCACTTCGTCCATGACATCAATGGCCTTATCCGGTAGGAAGCGGTCGTTGATGTAGCGATGCGCAAGTTCTGCGGTGGCATCGATCGCGGTTTTAGCATAGCGAACTTGGTGATGTTCTTCATACCGGGACTGGAGTCCCCGCAGGATACGACAGGTGTCATGGACCGTGGGTTCGTCGATATCGATTTTCTGAAAACGGCGTGATAAGGCCCGGTCTTTTTCTATATGGTTTTTGTATTCCTCGTAGGTGGTTGAGCCGATGCAGCGGATTGTTCCGGCCTGCAGCGCGGGCTTAAGCAGGTTGGATGCGTCCATGGAGCCGCCACTGGTGGCACCGGCACCGATGATGGTGTGCATCTCGTCAATGAAGAGGATCGCCTTCTCGTTCTTCTCGATGGCGGCTACCACCTCTTTTAATCGTTTCTCGAAATCGCCCCGGTATTTGGTTCCTGCCACGAGGGTACCGAGATCGAGCATGTAAATCTCCGCATCTTGGAGCAGATCGGGAATCAATTTCTTCGGATCCGGATGTGCTTCCTTGCGGGCAACGCTGTCTTCATGGATCCGTAGCGCCAAACCCTCTGCCATGGCGGTTTTGCCGACCCCGGGTTCTCCCACCAGGAGTGGGTTGTTTTTTCTACGCCTGCAGAGAACCTGCATCATTCGATACAGTTCCTGGTCGCGGCCGATCAGCGGATCGATGCTGCCCTCAGCGGCTCGTTTGGCGAAATTGATGGTGAACTCGTCAAGAGCATCGGTCGGCTTTTCCTGTTTTTTCTTCTGCTGCTGCTGACCCGGTGGCACCTGTCTGAGTGGTTCGCTCTGCAGGTATTCAGGCAGACTGTGCGAAATGTACTCCACCACTTCCAGGCGACCAACACCTTCGCTACCTAGAAAATAGACGGCATGGGAGTCCGGCTCAGTGAAAATGGAGACCAGAACATCGCCGGTATCCACCTGCTTTTTGCCACAACTTTGCACATGGCTCACCGCCCGCTGTAGCACTCTGTTAAAAGCAACGGTCTGCGCCGGTTCACTGTCGCTATCTTTGAGGAGAGGCATTCCGGTGTCAAAGAACCGTTCCAGCCGATCTTTGATGTTGCGGTTGTTGCCGCCGCATTTATCGATGATGTGACGGGCAAGATCGTCGTGGAGCAATCCATAGAGCATATGCTCGACCGTGACGTACTCATGCCGGTGATTTTTTGCTTCTTTTATCGCCTTGATCAGGGCAAGTTCCAACTCTTTACTCAACATTATGTAGTACCTCTATGGGGATACGAAAATTCCCTTTCATTTCCGGATCGAACCCCGATTTCTTTTAGCTGTCTTTTTCCAGTGAGCACTTCAATGGAAACTGATTTTTTTTTGCCATCCGGTGGACAATCGCTACTTTCGTTTCTCCGATCTCACGGGTAAAAATCCCCGCTATCCCAACACCCTGATGATGCACATTGAGCATTATTCTCGTTGCCTCATCGGTATTTTTTTGAAATACCGTCTGCAGAATCATGATCACAAAGTCCATGGTGGTGTAGTCGTCATTGTGGAGTAACACCCGGTAGCGTGGTGGTTCTTGTAAGGAGTCCCTCTCGGATACCCCTGTTTTATCCTGTAGTATTGAATCTTCTTTTGCCATACTCTCAACTCAACAGGGGAAAAAATCTGTTTCTTGGCCTGCTATGGGTTTTTGGGGAGTCCGTGGAAAGACACGGCAGGAAACCGCTCTCTACCTGTTTCCCGTTTTGATCATCGTTGCGCTAGTGTTTTTGTGTAAACGATAAGCAGTGTTTTTATTTTAATGCCCGTTGCCGATTTTGCAAGGCTAGGCAAAGCCCTCTTTTATACTTTTATCGAGTCCATCGTGAGCATGGAAAGGATCAGGTGCTGGAGAACGGTTGCCGCGGCAATAGGTGAACCCTTGAGGCGGAATTCTGCTTGCAACAGGAGTTTCATCCAACCTGCGAGTACCGGCAGCGAATAATTGGCAGCCGACTTGAACTGCATATACAGGGCAAAGGGGTGGCCGCTTAATTCTTTTTTCCATTGTTCACGTTCTTTGAGGCGTGGGAGGCAGTTCTGCTGGAAACTGGCGGCCGACATTGATGGCAGAAATTGCAGGCCGGGTTGTTCCTGCAGGGCGCGGCACAAGAGCAGGACCCGGACAAAATTGCGTAAGGTCGCCACAACGGCCAGAGGATGGATACCGTTTTCCTGCAGTCGATCACCGATGGCCAGGGCCTGCTCCCTGTCTCGGTGGGTAATGGCGGCGGTTAATTCGAAAAGGGCTTCCTGGCGGGTACGCCCCACCAGGAGATCGAGATCGTCTCGGGTGATCTGTCGGCGCTCGTCGATATAGAGCATCACCTTACGCAGTTCCATAACTACGGCCACCGGCTGAAAGCCCACCCGTTCAAACAGGAGGTCGGCCAAACCGGGGGCCAGAGTTTTACCCTGTTCCCTGAGTGTTTGTTGAACCAATTCCTGCAGTACGGCCTTTTGTTCCTTCTGTGCCTTTGCCCCAGCCCCGGTTTCCACGCTCAGATCAACAACCGTCTGTTCGTCTTTGAGCAACTTGAATAATTTTTTCCGTTTATCAACATCCTCTGTTAACAGGATAAGGATGTTGCTGTCCGGGATACCTGAGGTCAGGGCGCGGCTCAGCATCTCTGCCGGGTCCGCCGGGGCAACCGGCGATGTGGCGCCACCGTTGCCTTGAGCGGTGGCGAGATGGGGCCCGGTCCAGCTCAGATCGCCGGAGGGCTTGGCAAAACCGAAGCATTGTTGCCATTCGGCCGGTGCCATTGAGTCCAAGTTGTTGTCAAGGGCGTGGGGATCGATCCCGCCACTCTCCATGAGGCCGCGCAAGGCACGACCTGCCTGCTCGGTCTTGCCGTCGGTGTGCGCCTTGAGTGCCTTGTCCCAGATGTTTTTGGCCACCTGTTTGGAGAGGAACAATCGGGTGTCCGTCACTCGGTATATCTGACGCCCCGGCAGCAGACTGAAACTGCGGAGCTTGGCGAGGGTGGAGGCTAAATTTTCCTGATCGCCATCAATGGGGTGGACGATCCCCCCTGTTTTTCCCAGGAGGACTTGCTCAAGCTGTTCAGCCGCGTTCTGGCAGAGATAGCGTTCCCCGAACAGCAAATAGACCTGTGACTGCCCGGTTGCTGGTTGGGCCAGCAGCGCGGGCAAGTTGTCACGGGTGTAGATGGGCATAGCCGGGCTCAGATCCGAGGTCGGTCGGGCTGGTTCCTGAGCGGAGCGCCCGAGGCATGCCGGTTCTCGTCCACGATTTTATGGAGAATGGCGGTCAGCGATCCGGGCTGAAGGTAATCCTGGCCTCTTCCGTCCTGAAAGATAAAGGCCGTTTGCTGGGCCGTCGTTTTCCAGGTGATTGACGGGGAGTTGTTGGCGACGATCTCGAAAAACATCTTGTTATAAGGATCATTGATTAATGCTAGGCCGGTACCAATAGTGGCGAGAATATCCACCGAGCCGGAAAACAGCCGGGTGAGGTTGGTGTAGGCCTTGGTTCCACCACAGGAACCAAGGCTGAGAAAGCGTTGCTTGCTCCGCAGATCGGCCTCGGTGACTTTATTTTCTTCGATCAACTGGGTCAAGGGCTCGACGATTTGTTCCGAGCGCCAATAGCTGTGACCCCGTTGGGCGAGCATCTCGTCCTTGGAGTGGATGAACCGGTTGAGCATCTCTATTTGGTTTTCCTTGTCGGAATAGACAAACTGGGTATGCGTGATGGTCACGTTCCCGACCTTCTTCACAAAGGCCACGGCAAAGTGCCGGTCGCGCATAGCCTGGAACAGGGAGGGCAGGCCGGCGTTGCTCCATCGCTGGACTTCCTGCTCAAAAGCAGGGGTGAGCGGTTTGAGGGTGTACTGGGGCGAAGCTACCAGGCTGTATCCGTTTTTGAGCAGTAGGTTGGCATTGGACACAAAGGATTGTCGGCCGTCATCATCAGGGTGGAACATCGACACCGAGGCGAGTCGGCCATCCTGTTTCCACTCGCTAAAGGGCGTAACTTGATATTTATCCAAATTGATTGCCCCATGGCGGACAACCAGCCGGCTGATCATATTGCGATCCGCCGGGCCGAGCAGCTCCGGGTAGGTTGTTAAATAGTACTGTAAGATAACATTGATCAGTTGGGCAAAGGCCGCGTTCTCAGCCTCCGCATTTTGGGACATGAGGGTGATAAGATGGGTACGGGCCTCGGGCTCGAGCGCCTTGAGCAACGGGGTCAAGGTAGCGGAGAAGAGGAGAATGGAATCCTCATCGCGAAATGCAGAGGTGGCCACCAAGCTGAGAATTTCTTTTTGTTTCTTGCTGTCGGTCGGGAAAAATGCGGTGAGCTTGCCTTTCTGGGCGCAACTGACCACGAAATCGGAGACCAGTTGGTTTTCCGGATCAACGGTCCTGAGAAAATTGAGCAGGTCGCCCTGATATTTGGCGGCGATCCGGTTGTGAATCACCGGAACCGTGATTTCGCGGAAAGAGGAATCGTAGAGCTCGCTGCCTTGGGCCATGACCGCATACAGATTAGGGGTGGACAAATCGCGGGCGGTTTGCATCCGGCCGGCGGAGGTCGCCTGCTTGAGGATGCCGATGGCCTGCCCTCTGCCGGCCCCCTGCAATTGGCCGCTGAATCGGTCGCGCACCAGAGGCGGTAACTGGTTAAATTTATCCTGGATCTGCTTCATTGAGAAGCTGTTGAGCGCCGCCTCGGAAATTTCGTAGCCGTCATTGTCGGTGATGGCGTGAAGATTGTTGATTTTCCAAAGGATTTCCGTGCCTCCGTCGTAGAGAGCCTGGAGCAAAATTGATTTTTGTTTGCCTGTAAATTTGTCGTATTGGGATTCCTGAAGGTCGCCGGGCAAGGCGAAATAGCTGACCAGCCAGTTCCAGGCCTCTTTGCTTGAGAGGGATTTGTTGGTGAAAAGGCAACGAGCGTTCCAGGCATCATCTTGGTGCAGTTTCTGGATTAATTCAAGTCCGTCGAGCATGGTTTCAGTGTCCATGCCGTTGACCTTGGCATACGTTTCGGCAGCTTTGGCCTGATTATCCCGGAGGCGCATCAGGGTCGACAGGCCTTTCAGGGCTATTTCAACCCTCATGCCTTTGACCGCAAAAAAGGCCTGGGCTGCCCGGTTGTTGGCGCTGTCCATGTTGCTGAGCTGCGAGATGGTGCCGAGCGCCTGGGCGGCGGACACGCCCTGTACGCCAAGGAAGCTGCGGAACGACCGGCAAGAATCGTAGTCCATGGATTTGGTAGCGTTGAGGCCGGCCAGGCCCTGGTTGATGTCCAGGGTGCCGAGGTTGGCCAGCGCCTCGAAGGCTTGGACCTGTTCAAAGTTGAGCCGTTCCCGGCCGAGCAGCTCTATAACTCCTCGAGCATGCTCGAAATTCATGCCCGGCAGTACGCATAGCTTGCGCAAGATTCGCTGGCTATTGTAATGCATCTTACGGATAGCTGTTGTCCCGTATTCTTTCTGCTGACTGGTCAAGCCAGGAATATTTTGGTATAGGCTGAGGGTTTGCCGTGCGCTGACTTCGTCTGGCTGAAAACTTTCTCCCTGAACTGATGCGATGGGGCTAGCCAGGATGAGAAGGAGCGTGACGAGAAACAACAGGTTGTTGGTACGATGCCGGTAACCCCGGTGACAGAGAGTGTGATCTTGCATAATGTGAATAATGGTTTGATGGTTTCTGGTGGTTTACAAAGAATGCTTCCGTTCATGGCCCTGGTACTGGCCATGGTGCTTTGGGGCAGCTCCTTTGTGGCGATGAAATACAGCTTTCAGGAGATGCACCCTCTGTCCGTTATCTTGGGGCGGATGGTGATCGCGTCACTGTGTTTCCTTCCTTTTTTCCGATCTTTTGCCAGAATGGGGGTGCGTCGGCATCACGTTTTGCCGCTTCTGGCGATGTGTTTGTGTGAACCCTGCTTCTATTTTCTCTTTGAATCCGCAGCGCTCGTCTGTACCAGTGCCTCACAGGCCGCCATGATCACCACCATGCTGCCGTTGCTGGTTGCCATGAGTGCAGGATTCTTTCTTGGAGAACGGATTTCCACCCGGACCCTTTGCGGTTTTTTTATTGCCGCCGCGGGCGCACTGTGGCTCAGTCTGGGAGGGAAAGGGACGGGGCAGGCTCCGTATCCCGCTCTAGGCAATTTCCTCGAATTCTTGGCCATGATTTGTGCAACAGGCTATACTATTCTAATGAAACAGTTAAGTAAAGAACTCCATCCTTTTTTTCTAACGGGTACACAGGCTTTCGTCGGCGCCGTGTTTTTTGCACCGGTCCTGCTGCTGCCCAAGGTGCAGGCGACAGCGGTGTCGGCGAGTGGTGTTTTCGTCGTGCTCTACCTGGGAACGGTGGTCAGTGTCGGCGCCTATGGCCTGTATAATTTCGGCATTAGCCGCATTCCGGCAAGCCAGGCAGCGGCCTTTGTTAACCTGATTCCTGTTTTCGCCTTTCTCCTTGGTTTTCTGATTCTGGGAGAGCGGTTGACCTTCTGGCAAGGGATCGCCAGCTGCCTGGTGTTCGTGGGGGTCTTGGTCAGCCAGGACCCCCACGTCGAGCAGGAGCAGGGGCAAGGGGCATGAGCAGAACTCTCGTACTCCTGGGGGTCGGTTGCATCCTTGCCGGTTTGCTGTGGCCCTGGCTGCGTACCCTTCCTTTGGGACGTCTGCCCGGTGATATCGTCATAGTCCGGGAAAATTTTCGCTTCTATTTTCCCTTCACCAGTTCGATCGTGGTGAGCTTGGTGGTGTCGCTGCTTTTTTGGCTGTTGCGGAGATAGCAGTGTCGGTGCCGCTTACTTTTTTGATGCCGTCTCTGCCTGCAATACGCGTCGAAGGTGCTGCAATGCAGTCTCTTGTGGCGAGCGGTGGTTGGTGCGGGCGTTGTGGAACCATACACAGTCTGCCGTCGGGTTCCGCGCAGCAGGCCTGCCTGCAGTTGATGGACGAGTTGCATCGGCACCAGCGGCTCGATTTTTCCTTGCCGGAAGAGAGCGCTGATCCCCGGTGCTCGACCCGTTCCTTGTTTGGTGAGGCAGGGGGCAAGATGTTTGGAATCCTTACCTGCCGCGATCGTCAGGGTTGCCCGGTAGTGTTGCGGGCGTTTTCAGGGCTCTACAGCGGTCTGTGGCAGGTGGAGGGATGGGAGGGGCCACTTTTTAATGTCACCGCCTTCAACGATCTCATCCGCGCCCCAGAGCAAGAAATCAAACGAATAGGCAGGGAAATGGCAACCGTATCCCCAGGGTCGAGCCACCACCGCCATTTGCGCCTTCAGCGCAGAACCCTTTCGCAGAACCTGATGCGGGATATCCACGGATTATATCAGGTGGTCAATGCTCGCGGTGAAAAGATGCCGCTCACTGCCGCGTTCATCGGCAGCGGAGCGCCACCGGCCGGCACAGGCGATTGCTGTGGGCCGAAATTGCTCTATCACGCCTTCAGCCGCGGGCTGAAGCCGGAGGCTTTGGCCGAGTTTTACTGGGGGCAGAGTAACGCCTCCTCCACAAGGCAGCACGGACAATTTTATCCGGCCTGTGCCGGTAAGTGCCAACCGATTTTGGGGTTTATGTTATGCGGCTTGCGCCAGCAATGATGAGACCGCCGCTGTCCTTGTACCTCCTCTATCAGGACCCTTGGTTGGCCGTTATCGAGAAGCCCGGGGGAGTCTTGGCGGTTCCCGGGCGCGGGCCCGATAAACAGGATTCGGTGGTCAGCCGATTGAAACAGATGCTGCCCTGGTGTATTGAGCAGCCGGCGGTGCACCGTTTGGATATGGACACCTCCGGCTTGATGGTTCTGGGGCTGACCCGCGAGTCACACCGCCACCTGTCGATCCAGTTTGCTGAGCGACGGGTGGCCAAAAAATACCTGGCCTTGCTTGATGGCCTTGTGGAGAGGGACGCGGGCGAGATCAGCCTGCCGTTTCGGCTTGATCCGGAGCGTCGTCCCTATCAGATCTATGACCCGGTACACGGGAAGGTGGGGATAAGCCGTTGGCGGAAGATCGATGTCCGGGAGGGGCGGACCCTGGTAGAATTTATCCCCCTGACCGGCCGGACCCATCAACTCAGGCTGCATGCAAGCCACCCTCTGGGGCTTGGCTGCGCCATCGTTGGCGACCGCCTCTATGGCTCAGGTTGCCTAGGTCAGTCGTTAATGCTCCACGCGACTTGGCTGCAATTCCAGCACCCGGTAACAGGGGCGCAGCTGGATTTTTTTTCGTCGGCTCCTTTCCACCGGGATGATCTGTAGACGGGCTGCACGATGTTTATGGCTATCGTGTTGGATTGCAGCGATTCTTTATTTCTCGGAGCTGTAGTTGCATTCCCGGCTGCAGCTTGTTCGGGTCAGGCACACGTTCCCGGTTGAGCTGGTACATTTCTCTCCAGGCCTCGGTATTACATAACTCCCGATCCGCAATGCGGCTAAGTGAATCACCAGGTTGTACCGTGTACAAACCGTCCGTGCTTTGCACCTTTTCATCGTGCGGCGGGGGAACAGTCGTTGGGACCGACGATTCTTCTGGTTGTCTTGGGCTGGGAGGTGTGGCCTGCAGTTCTGCATCCTTCGGCAGGTTGACCGTTTCGACGGGTAGGGGTTGTTCCGCTTTGGTTTCTATCGGTGGCAGAGACGTCGTCTTCTCCGCAGAAATGGCGGGTTGGATTGCTGCAATGGGCATCGAGTCAGCTTGTGCTGCTTTTGGGGGAGTTGTTTCCTGGGGCTGGTGTTTTGAAAAAAACAGGAACAGGAGCGTGGCAGCAATGCTCATTGCCAGACCCGCCGCAAGGAGCGGCGTCGATTTCTTCGCCCGGGGAGCGTTTGGCATATCCGGTTTGGATTCGCGTATCCGCTGGCTCCGTTTTTTGACCGCCCTCGTCAGCAGCAGGGCTTCTTCCATTCGTTTGATATGACTGTGTATGCCGGGGAAATCAACGGCGAAGAGGAGTACGGATTCGTATAGGTCCTTCGCCTCCTCTGTCCTGCCCTCTTTTTCCATCAATTCAGCTCGGGCGACCAGGGCTTCCGCTTCGTTGGTGAGTCGAGCCAATTCTTGGTCAAGGGTGCTCCGCTCTTCTTCGGAAAAAGTGTCGCCATGCATGGTCAAGAGCGTTTTGGCCTCAATAATCCGGCCGTCCTGTATGGTGTCGTGGAGAGTTGCTGAAGAAATAGGGTCCACCTGTCGGCTCCTTAGAAGTAGTGAGTATGCAATGAACCTAACGGCGGGCAGAGCCTTTTGTCAAGGAAGTGGGGAGCCTGTACATAAAAAAGGGGTGCTCAAAGAGCACCCCTCGAAAAGCATATGCAGGAAAAAATTATTTGATGTGATCAGCAACCGCAGCTCTTTCGCCTTGCAGCTCGGCTTCGGTCTTTTTGATCATCTCACGGCTGTAGTCGCTGATTTCCAGGCCTTCAACAATCTTCCAATCTCCGTTTTCGCAGATGATCGGGAAAGCGAAGATCAGATCCTGATCAACACCGTAGGGGTTGCCCTTGCTGCATACGCCCATGCTGACCCACTGACCGTTGCTGCCCAGGGCCCAAGTTCTCATGTGATCAACTGCCGCAGAAGCGGCGGAGGCGGCAGAGGAAGCGCCACGGGCCTTGATGATAGCGGCGCCACGTTGCTGTACGGTCGGGATGAAGTCGCTCTTGTTCCACTCGTCGCTGACCATTGATTTTACGGATTTGCCGTCAACGGTGGCGTAGCTGATATCCGGATACTGGGTTGCGGAATGGTTACCCCAGACAACAACCTTTTCTACCTTGGTGGAGTGGGTGCCGGTTTTTTCGGCGATCTGGGACATGGCCCGGTTGTGGTCCAGACGCATCATAGCAGTGACGTTGCGCGGATTGAGTTTCGGGGCATTCTTCATGCAGATCAGTGCGTTGGTGTTGGCCGGGTTGCCGACAACCAGAACTCTGACGGTGGGTTTGGCATTATCGCTCAGAGCTTTGCCCTGAACGGTAAAGATGGCGCCATTGGCATTGAGCAGATCAGAACGCTCCATGCCCGGGCCACGAGGACGAGAGCCGACCAGCAGTGCGAAATCGATATCCTTGAAGGCAACGTTAGGATCATCGGTGGCGATAACGCCTGCAACCAACGGAAAGGCGCAGTCATTGAGTTCCATCAGCACGCCCTGGAGGGCGCCCATTGCCGGGGGAATTTCCAGAAGCTGCAGGATGACAGGCTGATCAGGTCCGAGCATGCTACCGCTGGCGATGCGGAAAATAAGGGAATAGCTGATCTGGCCGGCAGCTCCGGTAACTGCTACACGTACTGGTGCTTTCATTTGTTTTCTCCTTGCTGTTTAACCTTAACAATTAGTAGACCAAAAATTTGGTAACCTACCGTAACGTTGTAATGCATTTCCTTTTTTAGGAATGTCGATCAAGAAGGAATGTACTTTGTATGGAGCATGGTGCGTTGGTGGAGATGAAAATCCGGAATGCCTTGGAATGGTCTGCGTGACCAGTTTGGATGCGCGTTGAGGAAGTAAGCACGCCTCCGGAGACTGCAGAAACTTGAAGAATTCTTGAGCACTCCAACCAAATATACAAATCCTCTTCCAAATCCGCCGTTAGTGATACAAGTCAACGGTTGAAAAGTCAAGCGCTCTTTGTCGTTTGGCTTAACTCTCTGCAATGGAGTGATTTTTCAAGAAAGGTGATTGTAGCAGTCGGCGATCACCACCATCAGCATTTCATAGGTGAAGCCCCAAACAAAACCTTCGGTGACGGGGATGCACGGAAACAGGACATCCGGGCATCGTGGGCTCATCGCTCGCTCGATGATATTCGATTTGTCGGCGATATATTCAAGCTCGAGCCATTCATGGCAGCTGATTTCCGAAGTCTGCAGTCTGATTGCCGGTTGCACGCTGAGTTCGAACAGGTAGGTGGTGACCTGCACGGGTTGATTGAGGTGGTTACCGGCCTTGCGCACAGGATATTGCTTGACCAGATTGTCGGTGCTGAGTTGAATGCCGCACTCTTCATAGGTTTCCCGTATACACGTTGCCAGCAGCGATGAATCTTCGTCCTCCCTGCGGCCTCCAGGAAAGGCATAGTGCCCAGACCACGGATCCCTGGGATTTGCCTTTCGTTTGAGGACGAGCACTTCCGGAATGGGGCTGTGGGTGATAATGGTAGCCACTGCAGCTTCGCTTTTGAAAAAAGAATCCATGTTCTTCTATAACAAATTTTGCCCCGAGAATCTATTATTGATGCAGTCCTCTGATCATCAATTCGCCTCTCCGGTGCCTGACCTTGAGAAACCTGGGGAGATTGCTGTTTCAACAGAAGAAAAATTTGCAATCTCCCCGGACGCGGGCCATAATACAACGAAATTGGAGAATGGTTGGGACTAGGTTAACTTATTATTTTTAAAGTTTTTTTGGCCATCTCATAATGAAGAATACTCTCTGCCGATTATTGCAATATTCCGCTAACCTTCTGTCTTTCCTTTGAAGAAGGGCTAGGCATAGCCTCGTATTATTGAACAGATCGTTCATCGTCGGGCTGTGCTGCTGAGCAGGATCGACCGGGTTATTATTGCAGACGATAGTCAGCGCCAAATCCTGGGCTTTCTTTTGTTCGCTGCCTTAAACCGAACTGAATATATCCGTGTTCTCCCATGGGAGGCGAACCCGTCAGCCGGTTGTTGTAAGGGTCTGTTCGCAAATAACGAGGACATCTTGCATCTCATCTTTGGGCCATTTTGGGCTGCGGCTCAAGCACAAAATCCTCGACGTAGCACTGCTACGCCTGCGGTTTGGCGCTGGTCGCCACAACCAAATCTGACCCAAATCTGAGCGCAATTTTGTCCAAGTTATTTGTGAACAAGCCCTAACGGTTGGAAAGAATGGCCAAAGTGCCGTTATCGATCTCTATAAAATAGAGCTGTCACATAAAGGGGGAAAGAATGGAAACTGATTTTGCGGAACGCCGTCGGCACATTCGAGTCTATTTTGATAGTCTGGAGGAAACGAATTGTCGATTTGCTGCCGAGGAACAGGAGGCGGAGATCTTTACGGCCTCGGTACTCGATTTGAGCCTGGGCGGCATGCACCTGACGGTCATGGGGAACAACCACTTTACGGTCGCCGACCGGCTCATCATGAACATTATGACCCACCGTACCGGCCGTGTTTGCGATGAACAGATTATTATGGAGATCCGCTGGGTCTTTTCCCGGGAAGAGTTCAGTCGTCTCTATATGGGGTGCCAGTTTCTCTATCTGCCTGAAAAAAGCCGGGGCCATATCGCCAACTTGATCAGTGCCAAACTGCTGGAGACCAGTACGGCCAGAATTGGAATGTTTACTACATGAAGAGCGCTTCTTTGCTTTTGCAAAACAGTCTGTATGTCGTTGCCCACAGAACGAAGGTCCAGAATGCCAATGCACACTGACGCAGCATACGACGGTTTTGAGCAGGGGCCGATCCGGCCGCCCAGCGAAAGCGGCAGCCTCCTCATTCGGGTGACCAGGAATTGTCCCTGGAACCGTTGCACCTTCTGCGGTCTCTATAAAGGAGAGGCGTTCAGCCAGCGACCAATGGCGCATGTACTCCAGGACATCGATGCGGTCCGCTATTACGTTGATCTCCTGCAACGGCATTCGGTCTCGTTGAGCGCGGCTACCGTCAGCTCTTGCCCCTCTCTTGGCGATATGGCCCGGAATGACCAGATGGCGTTGTCTGCCGCCCGCAATTGGCTGCTGGCGGGCGGCAAATCAGTCTTCCTCCAGGATTCCAACAGTCTGATTATCAAGCCGGATCATCTGGTGACCATTCTCCAGCATCTGCACACTGCTTTTCCCGGCATTGAACGGATTACCTCCTATGCCCGCTCGCAGACGATTGCCCGCATCAGCGATCAGGATCTCGGTCGGATCGCCGCCGCCGGTTTGAACCGTATCCACATCGGTCTGGAATCGGGCTGTGACGCAATCCTCACCCGGATAAAAAAAGGTGCGGACAAACAGACCCACATCCTGGCAGGTCGGAAAGTTAAGCAGGCCGGGATTGAATTGTCCGAATATTTCATGCCGGGCCTCGGCGGCCGGGAGCTCTCGCGGGAGCATGCCCTGGAGAGTGCCGATGCCCTCAACCGGATTAACCCGGATTTCATCCGTCTGCGGACCCTGGCGATTCCCGACTCCATCGAACTGGCCCGTGGGTTAGCCAACGGCACCTTCAAGAAAATGGGGGACCGGGAAATTGCCGAGGAACTGCTCCTGTTTCTTCAATCGCTTTCCGGCATCACCAGCCGCATCAAAAGCGATCATATCCTCAATCTGTTCGAGGAAGTTGATGGTGTCCTCCCCGCTGACCGGGAGCAGATGATAGCGGTGATCCACCGGTTTCTTACCATGGAGCCGGAAGAGCAGGTCCTTTATCAGATCGGACGCCGGACCGGCATCTTCAGTCGACTCGATGATTGCCGCAATCCTCGGCTTCGGCGGCAGGCACTGGGGTATGTCGAGCAATGGATGGTCACTGCGGCGAATGTCGATCAGATCTGCGATCAACTGATGCAGCAGTTTATCTGAGAGGCGGCAAGGGTGTTGACCAAGTTCAAGAAAATCTATATCGAAGTGACCAATTGCTGCAACCTGGCCTGCAGTTTCTGCCATCACACCCACCGGTCCAAGGTGTTCATGCGTCCGGCGATATTTGCAGAGATTCTGGAGAGAGTCAAAGGATATACGGCGTTCATCTCCCTCCATGTCCTCGGCGAACCCTTGCTGCATCCCGATTTTGATCAGCTGCTGGCCCGTAGCCACCAGCATGGCTTGCAGGTTAATCTGGTCACCAACGGCACCCTGGTGGGCCGTCATCGGCAGACCCTGCTCACTGCCCCGGCTTTGCGGCAGATCAGCATTTCCCTCCACAGTCTTGCCCAGATGGAGCAACCGGTGGCGGCGGCGCATCTGCAGGAAATTTTGGATTTTGCCAAAGAGGCGAGCAGGACGACCGCGCTGTATATCAGTCTGCGGTTATGGAATCTTCGCGAAGAGGGCTGCGAAGAAAAGGCGGACTGGAACGACCGGCTCCTCCAACAGGTAACCACGGCCTTTGCCCTCCCTGCCCTCAGTGCCGAGGTCCTCCAGGCCGAACGGGGGATCCCCCTGGCTCCGCGGGTTTTTCTCAATCCGGAACAGCAATTCACCTGGCCGCATCCCGCTGGCCCGGATCTTGGCCGACAAGGCTACTGTCGGGGCTTGCGTGATCATCTCGCCATCCTGGTGGACGGCACGGTGGTGCCTTGTTGCCTGGATGCCGACGGCCTGCTCGCCCTGGGGAATCTTCTTGAGCAACCCTTGGAAGAGATTCTGGCCGGCTCCCGCGCTCTGCAGATCCGTGGAGGCTTCGAGCAGCAGCGAATCGTCGAGTCGCTCTGTCGTCGCTGCGCCTACCGGCTTCGTTTTTCTGCAACCCCTCAAATCTGACCGCCCGATCCGGGGCAGGGTCAGTTGTCCCTTGCATCTGCCTCTTTTCCCGGCTATGTTCCGGCTTTTTTTGTGCGGCAATCCTTGCCTGCCGTTTTGTCAGCTGCCCCGTAGTCCGTTCTGAACCATCAATTTCCCTCTGTGAGTTTTCATGATTCATCTGACCAATATCAGCAAACAGTACGGCTCCCGGATTCTGTTCCGCGACGCCTCCATGCAGATCCTCCCTGCCACCCGCATAGGCTTGGTCGGTCCCAACGGGGCCGGCAAAACCACCGTGTTTCGGCTCATTACCGGTCAGGAAGAGCCGGATAAGGGCGAAATCTCCTGCTCCAAAAAAACAGTGATCGGCTATTTTTCCCAGGATGTGGGCGAGATGTCCGGTCGTTCGGCGTTGGCCGAGGTCATGGCCGCAGCCGCTGCGATCACGGCCCTGGGCGAGCAGATTACGGCTATGGAAGCCGCCATGGCCACGCCGATGGAGGACGACGAGTTGGCCGCGCTGTTGGAACGCTATGGAGTCGCGACCGAAGAATTTGAGCATCGGGGCGGTTATGATCTCGAGAACCGCGCCCAGGCGGTGCTCACCGGGCTGGGCATCGGCAGCGACCGCTACGACCATCCGGTCGAGTCCTTCAGTGGCGGCTGGAAGATGCGGATTGCCCTGGCCGGCATCCTCACCGTCAATCCCGATGTGCTGTTGCTGGACGAGCCGACCAACCATCTTGATGTGGAATCCATAGTCTGGCTCGAGGAGTGGCTGGTGAACGAATTCAAGGGCGCGCTGCTCATGACCTGCCATGACCGCGAGTTCATGAATCGGGTGGTCAGCCGGATTATCGAGGTGGCCAATCAGACCGTGACCACCTACAGCGGCAATTATGATTTTTATCTGCGTGAACGGGAGATCCGACGCGAACAACTGCTGGCCAGCTTTCGGCGGCAACAGGAGATGCTCGCCAAGGAAGAGGATTTTATTGCTCGCTTCGGTGCCCGGGTGAGCCATGCCGCCCAGGTTCAGTCGCGGATCAAGAAGCTGGAGAAAATCGAACGGATCCAGCTGCCTCCGGAACAGCGGACCATCACCTTTGAATTCCCCGAGCCACCGCGCAGCGGCGATGATGTTGTCCGGCTGGACAACCTCAGCAAGATCTGGCTCCGGCCGGACGGCACGACCCACCCGGTGTTCAGCGGCCTTTCCGGCATGATCCGGCGCCAGGAAAAGATCGCCCTCACCGGCAGGAACGGCGCCGGTAAATCGACCCTGCTCAAGGTGCTGGCCGGTCAGGTGGAGCCGACCACCGGCGTGGCGGTGATCGGGGCCAATGTCTGCACCGGTTATTTCAGCCAGCACTCGATGGAACTGCTTGATGGCGAGAAAACAGTGGCCGCGACCGTGCAGGAGGTTATGCCCTTGGCCAACATCGGCGCGGTGCGCAACCTCTGTGCCGCCTTTCTCTTCCAGGGGGATGATGTTGATAAAAAAATCAAGCTCCTCTCCGGCGGCGAAAAGAGCCGGGTGATTCTGGCCATGCTGCTGGCCCGGCCGCTCAACTTTCTCATCCTTGATGAGCCGACCAACCACCTCGACATCCAGTCGCGCGAGGTTCTGCTCGAGGCCCTGCAGCAGTTCAACGGCACCCTGATCATGGTCAGCCATGACCGCCATTTTCTCCGCAGCTTGGTCAACCGGGTCTTTGAGATCGATCACGGCCAGATGCAGGTCTTTGAGGGCGATTATGACTACTACCTCGAGCAAATCGCCACCGATTGATTTCCTTCATTTATTCCGAAATCTCAGTGGTGCCACCCTTTCGGGTTGAGTTGGTCCGAGCGGGCTGGTACAATTTTTTTTTTGTAGAAAAATTACCTATCAGGATTGATTGGAGGTTTGAGCTCATGTATTCAGCCTGTTTTGCCAATGCTCCTTTCACGAGATCCTGTCCTTCTCTGTCCCGGCATCTTTGCCAACAGAGCTACGGATTCTGCTTTTTCTTGTTAATCCTCGCTTCTCTGCTCGTCGTTCCCGCCGCCGTCCTGGCCGCATCCGGCTCTGAGCGGCCCTTGGAAACGGTTCGTTTACAGCTCAAGTGGCGGCATCAATTCCAGTTTGCCGGCTACTATGCCGCCATCGAACAAGGCTATTTCCGGGAAGCCGGGCTTGCTGTGGAGCTGTTGCCCGGCACACCGGATTTCAATCCTAGCGATGCCTTGCTTTCCGGGCAGGCCGAATATGCAGTCTTGAGTCCGGCCGTGCTCCTCGAGCGCCAGCAGGGCAAGCCCCTGGTGGTCCTGGGTGCTATTTTCCAGCATTCGGCCAACATCATCCTGACCCGGAAAGATGCGGGGCTGCTCACGCCGCAGGATCTTAAAGGCAAACGGGTCATGTTTACCTCCGAGTTGGACCCGGAAACCTTTGCCATGCTCAAGAATGAGGGCGTGCCGCTGGATTCATTCACCCTTCTGCCCCATAATTGGTCGGTGGATGACCTTGTCATGGGCAAGGTCGACGCCCAGACCGCCTACCTGACCAATGAACCCTATCTCATGAAGAAACGGGGGGTAGCGGTGGCACTCATCAGGCCATTCCAGTACGGTATTGATTTCTATGGCGACTGCCTGGTCACCACCGAGCATGAAATGAAAGATTATCCGGAACGTGTAGATGCTTTCCGGCAGGCGGTGCAACGGGGCTGGCTCTATGCCATGGCGCACCCCGAGGAGATTGCCCGGTTGATCCTGTCCCGGTATTCCCAGGATAAAACCCTGGAACATCTGCTGTTCGAGGCCGAGGCCATGCGCGAATTGATTCGGCCGGATCTGGTTGAGATCGGCTACATGAATCCGGAGCGCTGGCGCCATATCGCCGACACCTATGTGCAGCTCGGCATGATGCCGCCTGATTACAGTCTTCAAGGGTTTCTCTATTCCCAGGTCCGTGAAGATCTGGCTGTGAGCAGGCAACGCCGCGTGGATCTGGCCCTGGGTGTTCTCGGCATCGTGCTGCTCCTTGGCATGGGAGTGGGCATACTGCTGTTGATTTTCAACAAACGTCTGGCCCATCAGGTGCGCAAACGTACCGCGGCCCTTGCCACCAGCGAGCAGAGCTTCCGAGCCTTTTTTGACCTGGCCAGCGTCGGTGTGGCCCAGGTCGATGTCCGCACGGGCCGCTTTCTTAAAATTAATCGAAAATACTGCGAGACCTTAGGCTATAGCGAAGAGGAGATGCTGGGCTTTACCTTCAGGGACATCACCCATCCCGATGATGTCGAAATTGACCGCCAGCAGCGGCGGGATCTCGTTGGCGGCAGGATTCCGGAGTTCACCGTCGAGAAACGCTATATCTGCAAGAACGGTGCTGTTGTTTGGGTAATCCTGACCGTCTCGCCCCTGTGGAGTCCTGGGCAGGGACCAGACTGCAGTCTTGCGGTGATGCGGGACTGCACCAAGAGGAAACTGGCTGAAGAGGAATTGGTGTTTGCGGCCAAGGTGTTTGAACATTCGATTGAAGGGATTGTCGTTACCGACATTGACGGGACGATTGTCCAGGTCAACCCCGCTTTTACGGCGATTACCGGATACAGTCCCGCAGAAGCGATCGGCCAGAACCCAAAAATCCTGAAATCGAATAAACACCTTGCTTTGTTCTATCAGCAGATGTGGAAGCAGTTGAGCGAAGAGGGGCAATGGGCCGGGGAAATCTGGAATCGGCGTAAAAGCGGTGAGATTTATCCGGAATGGTTGACCATCAACGCTGTCCGCAGCGCCCAGGGGAAAATTACCAACTACGTTTCTATCTTTCATGACATCACCGAGCTGAAACGGCAGCAGGAGGCCCTTGAACATCAGGCCCAGCACGACGCCCTCACCGGACTGCCCAATCGGGTGCTGCTCAACGACCGTTTGGAAATGGCCCTGGCGCGGATGCAAAGGAATAGCGCCAAAGTGGCTCTGTTATTTCTCGATCTCGATCATTTTAAAAATGTCAATGATGGCTTCGGCCACACCGCCGGTGACAATTTGTTGATCGAATTGTCCCGACGTTTGCAGGAGCAGTTACGGGTGGGCGATACCATGGCCAGGCAGGGAGGAGATGAATTTCTTATCCTTTTGCCGGAAGTGGAAAACGTCGAGGACGTCAGCCTGATCGCCGTGCGTCTGCTCGATAGTTTATTGCAGCCCTTTTACCATCAGGAGCTCGAGTACTATGTCACGGCCAGTATCGGGGTGACCATTGCCCCTGACAACGGCAGCGATGCCGATGTGCTCATCAAAAATGCCGACATGGCGATGTATCGGGCCAAGAAGCTCGGTCGCAACAATTTTCAGTTTTTCACTCCCGAATTGGATGCCCAGGCCCATCATCGTATTTCCCTGGAATCGAAACTGCGTAAAGGGATTGAGCTGGAGGAGTTCGAATTGCACTACCAACCCCTGGTGAGCAGTGGGTCGGGTGCGGTCATCGGGGCTGAGGCCTTGATTCGCTGGCGGCATGGGGACGAATTGATCCCGCCCGGTGCATTCATTCCCTTGGCCGAGGAATCTGGGTTAATTCTTCCCTTGGGGGAATGGGTGCTGCGAACCGCTGCCGCGCAGGCCAAGAAGTGGCAGGATGCGGGCTATTGTCTCGATATCTCGGTGAATATTTCCTCGCGGCAGTTTGCCGGCCAGGACTTGACGAAACTGTTCCGGGATGTACTGGCCACCACCGGGTTGCAGCCGGGCAGGCTCTATTTTGAAATCACTGAATCCATCCTTATGGACGATATTGCCAAGGCGCAGAAGATCTTAGGTGAGTTACGGGAGGAGGGAGGAAAATTCTATCTCGACGACTTTGGTACCGGCTATTCTTCGCTTTCCTACCTCAAACGCCTGCCCATTGACGGTTTGAAGATCGATTGTTCATTCATTCGCGATATCGGCACGGATGCCGACAGCAGGGCGATAACTGCGGCGATAGTCTCCCTGGCGGAAACCTTGAATCTGGCCATTGTCGCAGAAGGGGTGGAGACAACCGAGCAGCTGCGCATCCTCGACACGATGAGCAGCAAGCTGATCATCCAGGGGTACCTTGCCAGTCGGCCGGTTCCCGCGGCGCACTTTGAAACCTTCCTCCACCAGGGGTGCTGCCTGCTGCCCGGCATTGCCGAACCGGCCTGAAGACAAGACCTCGTCTGTTCCAGCCCTCGTCGAGGGGTCGGAACAGGCCTTGAACGAGCAACACCGGATCTGGGGGCAAGACGTACCTCCCGGTCATGCCTGGTAGAGCGTACACCGGTTTCCCCCCTGCGTCTTGGCGCGGTACATGGCGCTATCTGCGCACTGCAGCAACCCTTCCGCATCGGTGGCATGGTCGGGGTAAAAGGCAATGCCGATACTGGCCGAGATACTGATGTGATGTTGATCGATCAGGAAAGGTTGATCCACTGCCTGGCGAATCTTCTCCGCCACTGTCACCGCATCGCGGCCATCCTTGATGACCGGAAGTAACACCACAAATTCATCTCCGCCGAGCCGCGCCAGGGTGTCGGCAGCACGTACCTCCCCCAGCAGCCTGGACGCCAGGGCCTGCAGTAAGCGATCCCCCACGGTGTGGCCGAGCTGGTCATTGACCGGCTTGAACTTGTCGAGATCAAAGAAGAGTAATGCCAGCTGTCCGCTGTTACGGTGGGTCTGGTGAAGGCCCTGGTGCAGCCGGTCGAGCAACAAGGCCCGGTTGGGCAGACCGGTCAGCAGATCGTGGTGGGCTAAATGGGAAACGCGTTCGGCCTCGACGCAATACTCGGTGATGTCGGAGAACCCGGTCACCAGGTACAACGCTTGGCCGGCGTCGTCCCGCACCTGATTGATGGACAGCCAAGCGACAAATATTTCCCCGGTTTTGCGACGGTTACGCACCTCTCCCTCCCATCGGCCCTGAATCGCTAGCGACTGTTGCAACGCCTGGTGGAATTCGTCGGTATGATAGCCGCTGGCCAGCAAAGAAAAATCAGCGCCAATCGCCTCTTGGGCACTGTAGCCGGTTATGCGGGTAAAAGCCGGGTTGACCGCGATAATACGCTGATTCGCATCGGTGACCATAACCGCCTCAAGAACTGTTTCAAACACGGTGGCGGCGAGCCTTTCGTATTCGCGCCGTCGTGCTGCTTCCTGTTCAGCCGCACTGCGCTGTTCTCGGCGATACAGGACCGTGGCCAGGTAGACCATGCCCAGTAAGGCCGGTCCGGCCAGCAACAGCAGTCTTCTGCTCTCCCACCGCCAATTAGCCAGAGCGCGATCCTCATACATATGGGTTACCACCACGAGCGGAAACTGGCGAGAGACGCGAAAAGCGGTAAAGGTTCCCCGCTGGCCTTCCTCACCGCCCTGGTAGCGACCGATCTCGGACTCCTGCAGTTTTTGGGCAATCATCTTGTCAGGATGCTGCTCCCCCGGCAGGAAAAGCTCTCCGCTGGTCAGCAGCACCAACCGATCATAGCGCAAGAGTTCGACGAAACCCGCCTCGGTCGGCAACCACTGGGTGAAATAGTTGATAAAAAAATCCGGATTCAGAGTCGCAACCAGCCTGACGTTGCCGCTCTTATATTCCCCGCGGCAGAGAACAGGAACAAAACCAAGACTTGTGGCAGGGCGCGGATACTCAACGGCCACTGGCGCCCCTTCGTCAAAATCCCGCCCGGACCAGGGGCTGCCGATACGCAGGTAGGTGCCCAGGGATGCGGCGACATGGGGAAAATAATCGCCGATATCCAGCCGCCGCCCGATGTTGCCGGAGTTGGAGCTGGCCGTGATGCGGTCTGTGGCGTCGAGTATGGAAAGGGAACGGAGGAAGGGCGCTTGGCGGAGGATACGATGGAACAACTCGTCAATGTTTTCCGGTGCCGACTCAACCGATCCGGCAGCGATAAAATCAGCGAGTCTCTGGATGTTTTCTAAGCTGCGGGTGAGATGTTCCTCAAAGGCATGCGCATGCAAAGCACTGCGGTCAAGGGACTCGACGAGCGCGGCGCTCTTCTGCCGCTGGATGACATAGGCCGTGCCGGCGACGGCCGCAAGGACAACTAAAATCATCAGGGTCAGGAAGGCGAAGTTGGCGCTCAGGGCGCGGCGTAGGGTCACTTGCGGGTGGCCTGAAATCAGTCAAACTTGGCAATGGCTTCAAGCCGGTGCCGCTTGGCTGTTGCAAGTAAACGACCGTCCTGCTTGATGGCGAGAATGAAACGATCGATGCGTTGCTGCCAGCGCTCATCACCGGGCGCCATGGCATAGGCATAGGGGGTCAGATGGTAGTTCGTCGGTGGGGATACCAGTCGCGCCCAGTCGGAATTCGCCAGCATCCGCTGGCTGTACGGGTAGTCGGTCATGAAGACATCGGCGCGCCCCGATTCCACCTCCTGCTCACGGGCAAAAGGGGTGTCCAGAACCGCCAGTCGTGCCTGGCGCAGCCGTTCCCGCATCACCGGCTCGTGGTAGGTCCCCTTTGCCACCGCCACCACCACGCCGAGCTGATCGATATCCGCCCACTGCTGGATGCGTCGGTTGCTTCGGGTGGTCACCGCGTAGATATCGCTTTGCAGATGCGGTTGACTGAAATGGAGTTTTTCAGCGCGGGCAGGAGTAATACCGATGGCAAACATGGCGATGTCGCAACGGTCGCCGGTGACATCCTCGATGAGTCGGGCAAAGGAGCTGTCGACAAATTCGACCTTGACCTCCGGGCCGAGGTCCTGAGCCAGTTCCCGCGCCAGATCGATGTCGATGCCCGCAAGCTCCTGGGTTTTGGGGTTGCGGTAGGTGATGCCGTAATAATCAGGCCAGATGCATACCCGCAGCTGCTTGGTTTGGAGCACTTTTGCCAGCCTGTCCGGAGATCCTGCGGGTTCAGCATGCAGGAGCGAGGACGAGGCCAGCAATGCCAACATCAAGAGCCATGGTCTCATTTTGTCTCCTTTTTGGCGTCAGACCCATCGTGCCGAGGCGGCAATCGCGGCAATCGGCCCGGCTTTTTGTGGCCCTTTTCAGAGCTCCAACAGGTGGCGGGGGCAGAAGCTGGGGATTCGATACGCCGTGCTTCGAATCCCCAGCTTTGCGCTTACATCTTCCGGAAAAGTTCGAGGACACGCTCGCGGGGCATGATCTTCTGCCAGTCCTTGCCGAAACAGTTCTCCCAGAGCGGGGCCAGGCCCAAGGCCACGGTGGTCATGGTTTCCAGCTGTTGGTCATCAAGATCCTTGGTCAAATTGCGCGGCAGTTGGATGTCGTGCTTGGCCATCATCTGGCGGAATTCCTTGACTCCTTGCGGATACACCTCTTCGAGATAGTCGAAGGTAATGCAGCAGCCGATGCCGTGGTGGGTGCCGAGGACAAACGAAAGACCGTAGGACAGGGCATGACAGGCCCCCACCTGGGAATAGGCGATGCTCATGCCGCCGAAATAGGAGGCCATCATCAGTTTGTCGTCCTTGTCGGGGTGGTCATCGAGAAAGACCTGACGGCAAAGTTCAATCGATTTCTCGCCGTAGGCACGGCTGAATTCGTTGAGATAGGTGCCTTCCAGCGATTCGACATCATGGATGTAGCAGTCCATGCCGGTGTAGAACCATTGGTCCTTGGGGACATCCTTGATCAGCTCGGGATCGAGCAGGATTTGGTCGTAGAGGGTGTAGTCGGAGTTGATGCCCAGTTTCTTCTCCGGGCCGGTGAGCACCGTGGTCCGTGAAATTTCCGCGCCGGTGCCGGAGAGGGTGGGCACGGCCACATGGTAGACCGCCGGGTTTTTGATCAGATCCCAGCCCTGGTAATCGGCTGCTGTGCCGGGATTGTTAAGCATCAGCGCCACCGCCTTGGCGATATCCATGGTGGCGCCACCGCCGATGCCGATGATGCCGTCGGGTTTGCGTAGGTTGTACGACCGGATCTGGGCGGTCAGGTAATCGATGTAGTCGGTTTTCGGTTCATCATCGACATTGACCAGAAGCACCCTGTCGCCTTGCTGCAGCGGCAATCGACTCTCCAGTTCGCGGCCCTTGAAGACATCGTCAAGGACAAAAACCATGTAGGAATCCGGGTCGACCCGTTTTGCCTGGAGGACATCGCCTAATTGATTGAAGGAGCCGCGACCAAAAATGATCTGGGGAACTATTTTGAAATTTCTATACATCGGATATGGTACCTGGGTGGAATTTAGGGTGACTTGAGCACAGCGACAAGGAAGAACTATCCGGCCATCAAGGCAGGCTGTCAAGGTCTGAGCGCACAACAAGGTCTTGCAGGGTGGAAAAGATGGTAAATGCCTCAATTCCGGCATGTTACATCATGCATTTTCTGCTTACCAGATGGCGGCATAAAACTCAACAATGATTTGGTCTTCGCACAGGGAGAGGGTCCTCCAGCGAAGGCGGGAACGGGATGATTGATGAAGGAAATCGAAAAGTTAACGAGCAAGTTGTATGCCGACATCCCGCAAGGGGTGCTGTATCATTACACCACCTTCACCGGGCTGCTGGGGATTGTCAGGAGCCGGGCACTGTGGGCCAGCGATATCCGCTATATGAACGATTCGGCCGAACTGCGGCATACCGCTGATCTGATCAATGTGGAGGTGCGGGAACGTATCGACAGCGGTCACCCCAATTCCAGCCTGCTCGCCCAGTTTGTCGATTGGGTCTCGCATCGCATCACCAACGGCCACATGATGTTCGGTGTCTCCTTCCGCTCCCAGGGCAATCTGCTCAGTCAGTGGCGGGGATACAGTGTGCCGGGTAAGGGGGTTAGCCTGGGTTTCTGCCCGGATTATATCCTTCGCTGTGCCGACAAGCAGCAATTCAGTATCGGTAAATGCATTTATGAACCCTCCCGGCAACGCGCGTTGATCCGGCAGGTGGTTGATGCGGTGGAGGTGCTGGCGAGCAGAGAGGCGAGCGACGAGAGGACCGCGGCGGAGCGGTCCGTACTCTACCGTAAGGCCTTTGCGACCATGGAAACCGATCTCCTGCGGATCGCGGCGATTTTGAAACACCCCTCATTCCGCGAGGAAAAGGAGTGGCGGATCGTTTCGCCGGTCATTGCCAGCAATGCCGCGGCCCCAGTCCTGTTCCGGGAAGGCCATGCCATGCTGGTTCCGTACATCGAATTCGGCATTGGTCTGGAAGCGGCGCCGTTGGCCATGGACCATCTTTTTCTCGGGCCCACGGCAAATGTCAATATCTCCATGAATTCCCTCAAGATGTTTCTGGAGAAAAACGGCATCATTCCCCAACGCGGTATTGATTATTGCCAGATTCCTTTTCGTCAGCGCTAAAGCGGTGTTGAGCCGGGGACTGGCCAGCGGAGGATTCAGGCAAATTTTTCCTGTTCAATCCAGGCCCTGGTGCCCAGCGAGGTGCAGGACAGGCTGGCCACCTCGCCCGCCCGCTCCAGGCTGCGGAGAAAATCGTGTTCGAGGATGTAATGGCAGAAGGCGCCGTGGAAGATGTCACCGGCCCCCAGGGTATCCACCGCTTTGATCGGCATCACCGGTACTTCGCTGGTTGTCCCGTGGCAGTGGGCGATAATCGGGTCGCCGTCCCGGGTGATGGCGATATTTTCGATGCCGTAACGGCCAAGTTCGGCAATCACGCCTGCCGTGTCCGTACAGCCCGGAGGGAAAAAGTTGTTGGAACAGACGGCATAATCAACCAAGGGCAGCAGTAGTTCCAAATCTTCCTTCCAACTGCCGCCATCGAGAACCACCGGGATATGCAGCTGCCGCGCCCATTGCGCCAGTTGGATTGCCTGCGGTAGGTAGTAGCCATCAAGCATGAGGATGTCGATATACTCCAGGGTCGACTCGCTGATCCCGTCCTGACGGAGTTTACGGACATCGGTGTTGGAATAGACGATACACCGTTCACCGTTTGCCAGGTCAACCATGATGGCGGAAAGAATCGGCGGCCGTTTGGGCTGGTCGGTGCAGTCGATCAGGTGGACCTGATGGTCGACTAGATCCTGTCTCGCCACATGGGCAAGGGGATGGCTGCCGAGCCCGGTAACCAGTGTGGCTTGGCCGCCAAAGGCGGTAAAGGCAACCGCCGCGTTGCTGGCCGGACCGCCGGCAAAGGCCAGTTGCCGTTCCGCCTTCATCTTCTGATTGTTGTAGGGATGATGCGGTACGTAATAAACAATATCGGCTGTTGCCAGACCAAGGAAGACGCCTTTGTGCATGATTGGTTACTGTCGGTTAAAGAGAACGGAGGGTTAACTATTCACAGGACCATGATAGCCTGAATCCTGGGAAAAATCAGCAGCTCCGCGGTAAAAAAACAAAGAACGGAAAAAATGGGACCAGCGGGAGCTGCTTGCCGCACCCCTAACCTTCCTTGTCTGTCCCTTCTGGATTGTGCCCCGTTACCAAAACCCCCTCTGCCGCTCTCGTTGCCTGACCTTGATACAATCTTGATGCCTTCCCCATGCATCTTGACACTTTCTTGATGTCAAAAATGCTACCCTCCTCAAAAAGCAGCACCATCGAGACCGGTTCCGGTTATCTCCCTTCCCCGGCTCTTTTCGTCGGCATGGGCTGCACTCCGGGACAAGGTCCATGGGGCCGGGGGTCAAACGGAGCATTGCGGGCACTCTGCAAACATCAAGGTGTCCGCCCCGCTTCTCCCAGGAAATATTGTGGAAACTTGAGGGATAATAAAAGCACATGCGTTTTTTCACCAGAGATTCCGTTGCGCAGCAGAGCGAGGCTTCCGCGCACCATTCCGGGAAAGATCTGCCCCTTTTGGCTGTTGCCGCTTTAGGGATCATTTATGGCGATATCGGCACCAGTCCGCTGTATACCATCAAGGAATGTTTTGCCGGTAGCCACGGGGTGGCACCTACCCCTGAGAATGTCCTCGGGATTCTGTCCCTGATCTTCTGGTCGCTGATGCTGGTCGTCGGCATGAAGTATGTCGTCTTCATCATGCAGGCCGACAACAAGGGCGAGGGCGGTATCTTTTCGCTCCTTTCCATGCTGCAGCGGGCGCAAATAAACGGAAAATCATGGAGTCTTTTTACCTTGCTTGCCGCCTTCGGGGCGGCATTGCTCTATGGTGATGGGGTCATCACCCCGGCCATTTCCGTGCTCTCGGCTATAGAAGGGCTCAACATGGCCACCGATGCGGCCACCAAGTTCATCGTTCCGCTCACCTGCCTGGTGCTGGTCGCCCTGTTCTTCATTCAACGGCACGGGACAGCGGCGATCGGCAGGATGTTCGGCCCGATCATGATTGTCTGGTTTCTGGTGCTCGGCACCCTCGGCCTGCGCTCCATCCTTGACCATCCCGGCATTCTTGCCGCCCTCAATCCCTGGCAGGCGGTCCATTTTTTTGCCGTCAACCAGTTCCATGGCTTCCTGGTTCTGGGAGCGGTGGTCCTGTGCATCACCGGCGGTGAAGCCCTGTACGCCGACATGGGCCATTTTGGTCGTCTGCCTATCCGGATGTCCTGGTATGGTATGGTTCTCCCCGGTCTGGTTCTCAACTACTACGGGCAGGGCGCCTTGTTACTGCAGCACCCTGAGCTGGTCAATGTCAATCCGTTCTACGCCCTGGTGCCTAAATCTTTCCTCTATCCCATGGTCGCCTTGGCTACTCTGGCCACCATCATCGCTTCGCAGGCCATGATTTCCGGGGTCTATTCGCTGACTCAGCAGGCCATCCAACTGGGTTTCACGCCACGCATGCACATTGTTCACACCTCGGAACGGGCCAAGGGACAGATTTATATGCCGACGGTCAACTGGATGTTGATGCTCGCCTGCCTGTGGCTGGTGATCACTTTCAAGGAATCCACCCGCCTGGCCGCTGCGTACGGCATCGCGGTGACCGCCACCATGGCCATCACCTCGTTTATGTATTTCAAAGTGACGGTGATCAGGTGGCGGTGGCCCCTGTGGCAGAGTGCATCGCTGCTCGGGCTCTTTCTTTTTTTTGACTGCTCGTTTCTCGGGGCCAATTTGCTCAAGATTGTCGACGGGGGCTGGATCACGCTCCTTATCGCCTCGTGTATCCTTGTTGCCATGATCACCTGGCGCGACGGCAGAACCATTCTTGCCAAACATTACAGCATGATGAAGATTCCGGTGGAGGTGTTTCTCAAGGATATCGCAGGCTATAAGCCCCAGCGGATAGCTGGCACCGCTGTGTTCATGTCCATCTCCCCTGAAGGCATACCGCACACCTTGCTGCACCATTTCAAGCATAACGAAGCCCTGCACGAACGGATCCTGCTGCTTTCCATTCTCTCGGCGGAAACGCCTCTTGTTGCCCCGGAGGACCGGGTGGATATCGAGGATCTCGGCCTGGGTTTTTATCGAATCAAGACGATGTACGGTTTCATGGAGACACCGGAGATGGCGGAGATTTTGGAATTGGTCAGCCGCAAGGGATTGTCCGTCGACATCTATTCCACTTCTTTCTACCTGGGGCGTGAGACCATGTCCGCCACAGGATCGGCGCCCATGGCCCATTGGCGCAAACTGCTCTTCATTTATATGTCCCGCAACGCCTGGAATGCCACCTCCTTTTTCAAACTGCCCTCAGACCGGGTGGTCGAGCTGGGCAACCATGTTGAATTATAAGCTTCGGTATGTCTCCCAGCATTGCCTGATCACACCCCTCGTGCAGCGGGCCGAGCTCTCTTCTTGATGTTTACTTGATGGATTCCATTGAAGTTTTGACCTTATCTTGATGCCGATGGTGTTATAGGTTAGGCAAGGAACAAGATCTTGGATCCAGATGTTCACGTAAACAAAATGTTGGGAGTCTCACCATGAACACCTCTGACTGGCTGCAAACCCTTTTTGTTTTCACGGTGTTGCTCCTTCTGGTTAAACCCCTTGGCGCTTTTATGGCCAAAGTCTATCAAGGCGAGCGGACTTTGCTTTCGCCCCTCCTGGTTCCCGCCGAGAATCTGTTGTACCGGATCTGCGGGGTGGATAAGGATGACGAGATGAGCTGGCAGCGCTATGCCATTGCCATGCTGCTCTTCAATCTGGTGGGCTTCTTAGCACTTTTTGCCCTGCTGATGCTGCAACACCTGCTGCCCTTGAACCCGCAGGGCTTGCCGGCCTTCCCCTGGCAACGGGCGCTCAACACTGCGATCAGCTTCACCACCAACACCAACTGGCAGGTCTACAGCGGCGAGACAGCAGCCAGCTCCTTCACCCAGATGGTGGGGTTTGGGGTACACAATTTTATCTCCGCTGCCACCGGTATGGCCATCGTCATTGCCTTGATTCGCGGTTTTGCCCGCCGCAAGACCGCGTCCATCGGTAACTTCTGGGTCGACCTGAGCCGTGGAATCCTCTACATCCTCCTGCCCTTGGCGCTGGTCGCCGCCCTCATCCTGGTCTTCCAGGGCGTGATCCAGAATTTCAGCCCTTACAAGACGGTACCCTTGCTCCAGACCACCAGCTTTGAGAAGCCGCAAATGGACGAAGCCGGCCAGCCGCGCCGGGATGCAGCCGGTAAACCGTTAACCGACCCCGTGGTCGTGGACGAGGTCACCCTGCCCATGGGGCCGGTCGCTTCCCAGGAGGCGATCAAAGAACTGGGTACCAATGGCGGTGGCTTCTTCAACGCCAACTCGGCGCATCCTTTTGAGAACCCGACCCCGCTTTCCCACCTGCTGGAGACCCTCCTCCTCCTCCTGATTCCGGCCAGCCTCACCTCCACCTTTGGCATCATGGTCGGCAATAGCCGCCAGGGTTGGATGCTGTTGGCGGTCATGCTCTTTCTCTTGTTGGTATCCTTTGGCGTCCTCCAATGGGCCGAAACCAGCGGCACCCCGCAAATGATGGCCTTAGGGATCGAGGGCGGCAATATGGAGGGCAAGGAGGTCCGCTTCGGCATCGCCGCTACCAGCCTTTTTGAAGTGGCCACCACCGCCACCTCCTGCGGCGCGGTCGCCGCCATGCACGATTCGCTTACCCCCATCGGCGGTCTGGTGCCCCTTTCCCTGATCCTGCTGGGCGAGATCGTTTTCGGCGGGGTCGGCTCCGGTCTCTACACCATGTTGGCCTTCGCCGTCATCGCCGTCTTTGTCTCCGGCCTGATGATCGGCAGGACGCCGGAGTATCTGGGCAAGAAGATCGAGGGGCAGGAGATGTGGATGTCGATTGTCACCATCCTCAGCGCCGGGATCGTGGTGCTGATCCTTTCGGGTATCGCCATGATTACCCCGTCCGCCGTGGCCGCCATGGCCAATCCCGGCGCGCACGGACTCTCCGAGGTGTTGTATGCCTTTGCCTCCATGGCCAATAACAACGGCAGCGCCTTTGCGGGATTGGATGCCAGCGTCAATTTTTATACCCTGCTCGGCTCCTTGGCGATGCTCATCGGCCGTTATGTGCCGGCGGTCGCCATCCTGGCTATGGCGGGATCCCTGGGCAGCAAAAAGTATATCCCGCCGAGTCTCGGCACTCTGCCCACAGACAGGGCGCCGTTTGCCCTCTGGTTGACCCTGGTCATCCTCATTGTCGGCGCCTTGACCTTTTTCCCGGCCCTGGCCTTGGGGCCGATCGTCGAACACCTGACCATGCGGGGAGGGAACTAAGGCCATGTCCAAACATCGTGCTCCATCCCAATCTGTTTTTGATAGCGAACTGCTCAAGAATGCTCTCGTCGAGGCCTTCAAAAAACTCGACCCGCGCAGCCTGTGGCGCAACCCCGTCATGCTGGCGGTTGAGATCGCCAGTTGCATCACCCTGGTGACCTTCCTCCTCTCGCTCACCGGTGCTAACCGCGAGCCGGTCTGGTTCACCGCCACGGTTTCGGTCTGGCTTTGGCTGACCGTGCTCTTTGCCACCTTTGCCGAGGCCCTGGCCGAAGGACGCGGCAAGGCTAGGGCGGCAAGTTTGCGCAAGTCCCGCACCGACGTCTCGGCTAAGCGGCTCGCCGCCCCTGATTTCTCAAGCCCCCAGACCACGGTTGGGGCCAGCGAACTGCGCAAGGGCGATTATATCTTGGTGGAGGCGGGTGAGCTCATAGCGGGCGACGGCGAGGTCGTGGCCGGTGCTGCCCTGGTCAACGAGTCAGCAGTTACCGGCGAGTCGGCCCCGGTGGTGCGCGAATCAGGTGGAGACCGCAGCGCGGTTACCGGCGGCACCACGGTCACTGCCAGCGCCATCATTATTAAGATTACCGCCAATCCCGGTGAGACCTTCCTTGACCGGATGATCTCGCTCATCGAGGGAGCCAAACGCCGCAAGACCCCCAACGAGGTGGCGCTGGAGGTGTTGCTGATCGCGCTCACCCTCGTTTTTCTTCTGGTCTGCGCCAACATCAGCCCGCTTTCCATCTACAGCGTCGCCGCCACTGGTCAGGGCAGCCCGGTTTCATTGACCATCCTGGTGGCCCTGTTCGTCTGCCTGGCCCCTACCACCATTGCCGCCCTCTTGCCCGCCATCGGCATCGCCGGTATGGATCGCCTCTTTCAAAAGAACGTCATCGCCCTCTCGGGTCGGGCCATCGAGGCCGCCGGCGACGTCAATGTGCTGTTGCTTGACAAGACCGGGACCATTACCCACGGCAATCGCGAGGCCGTCGCCTTGGTACCGGTGGGTGGGCATGCGAAACGGGAACTGGCACAAGCGGCTTTGATGGCCTCGCTCGGCGATGAAACACCGGAGGGGCGGAGTGTGGTCACCTTGGCTAAGCAGCAGGGTTCACTGCTGGAGGTACTGCCCACCGGCGCGGTGGTGATCCCCTTCAGCGCCGACTCCCGTCTCTCCGGGGTCGATGTCGATGGAGTGATCTACCGCAAAGGGGCGGCCGACTCCATCGTCACCTTTATTCGCCATCAGGGCGGCTCCATCCCCAAGGAGTTAGCCGAGAAGGTCAACGCCATCGCCCACGCCGGAGCAACGCCGCTGGCGGTCTCTCGGGACGCCGAGATTTTGGGAGTCATCAATCTCAAAGACATCGTCAAAAGTGGTATTCAGGAGCGTTTTCAGCAACTCAGGAGCATGGGGATCAAGACGGTGATGATCACCGGTGACAACCCGCTCACCGCGGCCGCTATTGCCGCCGAGGCCCAGGTCGATGATTTCCTCGCCCAGGCCAAGCCGGAGGACAAACTCCGTCTGATTAAGGAACATCAGGAGGCGGGCTTCATGGTGGCCATGACCGGCGACGGCACCAACGACGCCCCGGCCCTGGCGCAGGCCGACGTGGCAGTGGCCATGAACACCGGCACCCAGCCTGCTCGTGAGGCGGCCAACATCATCGATCTGGACAGCAATCCGACCAAGCTGTTGGACATCGTCCTGATCGGCAAGCAGATCCTCATGACCCGGGGCAACCTGACCACTTTCAGTATCTCCAACGATATCGCCAAGTACTTTGCCATCATCCCGGCAGCGCTTGTTTCCATCTACCCGCAACTGGGGGCACTCAATGTCATGCACCTGGCCAGCCCCTATAGCGCCATCCTCTCGGCGGTCATTTTTAATGCCCTTATCATCCCGCTCCTGGTGCCCTTGGCATTGAAAGGCACCAAGTTCCGCCCCATGCCGGCCGAAAAATTGCTGATCTTCAATCTGATGGTGTATGGGGTAGGCGGCATCATTGTCCCTTTTATCGGCATTAAGGCCATTGACTTAGGGCTCGGCTTGTTGATCTGACCACACAACCAACGACAGAGGGAAAACCCATGAAAGAGATAAAACCAGCACTGTTCATGCTGCTCCTGTTCACCGTGGTCTGCGGCGGCATCTATCCTGCAGTGGTCACTGGACTGGCTCAGCTCCTCTTTCCGCACCAGGCCCTAGGCAGCCTAATCACGGATTCTACGGGCAAGGTGGTCGGCTCCGCCCTTATCGGTCAGCCGTTTACGGAGCCGAAGTATCTCTGGCCGCGTCCCTCGGCCACCGCTGATTTTGCCTACAACCCGCTGGCCTCCGGCGGTTCCAACAGCGGCCTCACCCATCCCCATTATCAGAAAACGGTTGACGAACGCCTGCAATGGTTGCAGGCTGCCGGGGTGAGCGGACCCGTTGCCGCCGACCTGGTACAGGCCTCGGGCAGCGGTCTTGATCCCCATGTCTCGCCGCAGGCCGCCAGCGGCCAAATCCACCGTATCGCCCTGGCCCGGGGGTTGAGTGAAGCGCAGGTCGCCGGCGTTATCGCCGCCCATCTCGAAGACCGCCAATGGGGATTTATGGGGGCGCCGCGGATTAACGTCCTTGCGGTAAATTTAGCCTTGGCACAGATGGCACCATGAAGGGTTTTTCAGCACCAACAACAGCAGGATATCCAGCCCTCTGGGTCGGCGAAAAAGATCTTTTCAATGTAAACAGTGGAGGAAAGGGAAATGCAGTTTGCCAATAATAAGGAACGACTAGCTGTCTTGTTAGGTGCCGGTATTGTCATGGCCATAGTCTTGTTTGCAGTCATTGCAAAATATAATGACCAAGCAATCCCCCTGGACAATGCGTATAAAAATATCGTTGAAAAAAAGAAAATACTGTCGCAGCTCCGCATTCATTTCCATAAATCGGTAGAAATGGAGAAAAACGCAGTCATGGCCCTGACAGACGAGGACTCCCGGAAATTTGCCGACCAGTCGCGCGCTGCCTCGGCAACAGTGGAACAAGACCTGAGGCTCCTTCGTTCCCTCAGCGAGGCAATTCCCGCGCAGGATGAGAAGGCCCTGCTGGCTGAGTTTACCCTTTGCTGGGCAGAACTCGGCACGCTGGATCAGCTCATTCTCGGCCTCGCGGTGGAGAACACCAATCTCAAGGCGGCGAGCCTTTCCAGGGAACAAGGTGCCGAAGCCATGCGAAGATTGGAGCAGGCTCTTGAGGCCCTTAGAACCTCGCATTCAGGGACACCGAACGAAGGTCGAGTCACTGGACTGGTCTATCAGGCATTGACCGGTGCTCTGAAAATTTACAATTTGCACAGTTCCCATATCGCCGAGGCCAACGATGAGCACATGAACCACATCGAGGCGCAGGTGAAAGAGCAGGAGGCCGAGGTTGCCACTTCGTTTGATGCGCTTGCCGCAATGGTTGGAGAAGAGGGGCGGGATTCCGTATCGCAGGCGAAAGCAGCTTTTGCCGAATTTATGGCATTGACGGCCAAGGTGATTGAATTGTCCCGACAAAACAGCAATATCAGATCGTTGGATCTTTCGCTGGGCAGAAAACGTAAAATCGCGGCGCAGTGCGAGGAGATCCTTGCTACTTTTCAAGAGACGGTGCAAAACAAAACGTTTAAGGCGACAAGGTAGGCTGTCGTGTCCTTGGAAGAAAATCGTCCTTCCCCGGAAGCCATGCTCAAGGCTGCACGGGCGGAGGAAATGGGGAAACAGCGCGGGCGGCTGAAAATCTTTTTGGGGTATGCTGCGGGTGTCGGCAAAACCTACACCATGCTCGAGGCGGCCCAACAGCAAAGAGCGGAAGGGCACGACGTGGTTGCCGCCTATGTCGAGTCCCACGGGCGGGCAGAGACGGATGCTCTGCTTGCAGGCATTGAAACCGTCGCGAAAGCTCAATATCAACACCAGGGGGTGCTGCTCACCGAACTGGATCTGGATGCTACCCTGGCGAGAAAGGCGGAGCTCGTCCTGGTTGATGAGCTGGCCCATACCAATGCGCCCGGCTGCCGCCATGAAAAACGCTGGCAGGACATTGAAGAGATTCTCGCTGCGGGCATCGATGTCTACACCACGGTCAATGTCCAGCATTTCGAGAGCCTCAACGACATCGTCGCCCAGATCACCGGCATTCCCGTCCGGGAGACTGTTCCCGACAGCCTCCTTGATCAGGCTGCGGAAATCATGCTGGTGGATATCCCGCCGGAGGCCTTGCTGCAACGCTTACGCCAGGGAAAGGTGTATGTCCCGGAGCAGGCGGCGTGGGCGGCCAAGAAATTTTTCCGACCCGGCAACCTGATTGCCCTGCGTGAACTGGCGCTGCGTCGAACCGCTGCCAGGGTGGACGATGAGATGCGCACCTATATGGAAACGCAGTCCATCCCCGGTCCCTGGCCCGTTACCGAGCGGCTGCTGGTCTGCGCCAGCGGCAGTCCTTTCAGTGAACAGTTGATCCGGACCACGCGCCGTCTGGCCGATGAGTTGAAGGCACAGTGGTTCACGGTGTACATCGAGACCCCCAGTCTGGCCAGGCAGCAGCAGGAAAACCGGGAACGCATTTGGCATGATCTGCGCCTGGCGGAAAGCCTTGGCGCCGAGGTGGCCACCATCACGGCCTCTTCGGTAGCCGAGGCAATCATCGACTATGCGGTTCGGCATAATGTTACCCGAATAGTGGTCGGTAAACCCACCAAGTCCCGGTGGCGTGAGTTGGTGCGGCCCCCCATCGTCGATCAGATTATTCGCCTCAGTGGTTCCATCCACGTCCATGTCGTCAGTTTCAAACAGGACTCCGGGGCTCCGAAGCAGCCGGAAAAGCCAGCAAAAGGGAGCTCTTGGTTCGAGTATCTGATCAGTCTTGCCCTCGTTGCGGCGGCGACCCTGCTTTCTTCCCTGCTCCGGCCCTATTTGTCGCCAATCAATATGGTCATGGTGTATTTGCTGGCCGTGGTGCTGGCCGCGGTTCGCTTTGGCTTGAAACCGGCAATCCTGACCGCCGCGCTCGGGGTGCTTGCCTTTGATTTTTTCTTTATCCTGCCCCGGTGGAGTTTCACGGTGGCGGATACCGAATATATTTTCACCTTTTTCGGGCTGTTTATCGTCGGCGTGGTCATCAGTTCCCTGGTGGCCAAGGCCAAGGATCGGACGGAGGCCCTGCGGGAACGTGAGCTGCAGACCGAGAGCCTCTATTACCTGAGTCGGGATCTGGCCGCCGCCGTTGACATGGAGTCCATCCTCGCGGCAGTGATGAAGAATATCAGTGAAACCTTGCAGGCTCAACTGGCGGTCCTGGTGCCGCAAGGTGAACAGATGCAGGTTGCGGCCAGCAGCAAGGCGTTGGCACTCGATATCAAGGAATTGGCGGTGGCGGACTGGGCTTTTCGTAATCGACGGCTAGCCGGAAGAGGTACGGAAACACTCAGCTCAGCCGAACTCCTCTATTTGCCGCTCCAGACCTCTGGGTATGCCTTTGGGGTGTTGGCTATTAAGCTGAGTCACACCTCTGATTTTTTCTCGCCCCATAATCGTCGGCTGCTCGATGCCTTTGTCGCCCAGGTCGGGCTGGCCATGGAACGGGTGCATCTGGCCCAACAAGCTGAACAGGCCCAGGTCCTGCAAGCACGGGAAACCCTGGAGCGCGCCCTGCTCAACTCGATCTCCCACGACCTGCGCACCCCCCTGGTGTCGATCATCGGCGCTCTCAGCAGTCTGCGGGACAGCAATCAGCAGATCAATGCCGCCAGAAGACAGGATTTATTGAATGGGGCCTGGGATGAGGCGGAACGTCTCAACCGGTTTGTCGGCAATTTGCTGGATATGACTCGGTTGGAAGCAGGGGAGCTTCGGGTCAACATTGAACCCTCCGATGTCCAGGATCTGATCGGTTGTGCCTTGGCCGCGCTCGACCAGAAATTGGAAGGCAGAGATGTGAGTGTCCAACTGATGGAGGGGCTGCCCCTGGTTGCCATGGATATGGTGCTCATGAACCAGGTGCTGATCAATCTGCTCGATAATGCCTTGAAATATTCTCCATTTGAGAGTCCCATAGCAATATGTGCGCAAACCAATGCCCATTTTTTAACCCTTGAGGTGCTTGATCGTGGTCCCGGGGTTCCCGAGGCCGATTTGCAGCGTGTTTTCGACAAGTTTTACCGCCTGCCCGTTCCTGAAGGTGTGAATGGCACCGGCCTGGGGCTCTCGATCTGCAAGGGGATCGTTGAGGCCCACCAAGGCGAGATCCGGGCCGAGAATCGATCCGGCGGCGGGTTGCGAATCACCTGCCAAATCCCACTATAGAAATAAAAGAGATGGCCAAAGAAATAAATCTGCCCCGCGTCCTGATTGTCGATGATGAGCCGGCAATCCAACGTTTTTTGAAGACCGCGCTTTCTCAGGACGAATTTGCCCTTTTCCAGGCGGAGAATGGTCGTGCCGCGCTCTCGGCGGTGGTGACGACCAAGCCGGATGTCATCCTGCTCGATTTAGGACTTCCTGATCTGGATGGGGTGGAGGTGATCAAGCGCATTCGGCAATGGTCACAGGTGCCGATCATCGTCCTTTCCGTCCGCGATCGTGAAACCGACAAGGTGAAGGCGCTTGATGCCGGGGCCGATGACTATCTCACCAAACCGTTTGGCGTCGGCGAATTACTGGCCCGGATCCGGGTGGTGCTGCGGCGTTCTCTCCAGGCGCAGCCCGAGCCGGTTTTTCGCATCGACGAGTTGGAGGTCGATCTTGCTCGTCGGCTGGTGCTGCTACGCAATGAAGCGGTGGCCCTGACCCCGACGGAATACGAATTATTGCGTCTGCTGGTGACCAATGCCGGCAAGGTGCTGACCCATCGGCAGGTGCTCAAACAGATCTGGGGCAGCGCCTACCTGGAGCAGCCCCACGTCCTCCGAGTCAATATCAGCAACCTCCGCCATAAACTCGAAACAGATGCGTCGCGACCGCGTTACATCCTCACCGAGTCCGGGGTGGGCTATCGCTTTAAGGGCGAAGCCTAGCTTTTTTGAAGGGATGTGCGTTTGTTGGTGAAGTGTGAGGCGAGCGAGGGATTACGGGTGGGGGGGATGCCTCCCTGTTGTGTCACGATGCCCCATGCAACTTGTCAAGGTGGAAGCCTAATCCCTTGCCTTCTTCTCTTGTCATGTGGCATAGGTTTTTCAAACAAGGTAAAGGTGACCGAACGAATGATCCCAGTGTCTCCGCTTGAAAAAAATGGATAAAATCGATTGTATCAAGGCGTTGCCGCCCAATCTCTTACCTGCTAACCCACAAATTCTGCGGAGGAGCCAGCAAGCTATGGTCGTTCTTTTCCTTTCAATTGGACTCATTATTGTTGCTGTTGTCTTGATCGAGTACAAATGGAAATTAATATCTCGCAAATTTCATCCATGGCTCAAAGATAATGCCACATTATTGGGTGCCTATCGTTCATTGATTGCCTTCATTGCTTTCCCGCTTGTGATTGTCGGTGGTGTTTATACTTACATTCAAATCCTTGAAAGGCTTGAAACCCCAGATGTTCAACTTACGTTGCAATATCCAAAAAGCGTTGCTGTTTCTATCCGGAATACGTCTCGAGTTGTTGTTCGAGACCCCAAATATCAAGTTGTGTTATTCAACATTGATTCTGCAGCAAATCAACGCAATGAACCTCTCCCCATTCCTGTTGCCAAAGGTGACTACATAAAAAGTGGGGAACAATGGGGACCTAATAGCATGATCTCTATCCCTTCTGTCCAAAGTCGTGTCCATGACGGGGATCGATTACTAGGTTGGGCATATGTGACCTGCCCCACAGGACCTAGACATTTTTATTGGATTTACTTTCAACATGGTAAAGGCGGTTGGTTTGCAGAGATGAACCATGACGAATATCCAAATATGGCTAATTTCCCAAACTTACTCCAAGAGCCTGAAGCGGCTATGGCAGCTTATCACAGCCACGTGCCAGAAGAAAAACGAATTCCCATAAAGTAGAAGCGCAGCATTTTGATACCGTCGAAAGCTTTCCGGGATAAACTAATGTTATCTTAACAACTTTATCTGCAAAACTCAGCGCCTATCAAGTCAATAAAGTGCGCCGTGCCAAGGCGGTGCTTTTCGAGTAAATGGGGTCGGAATAAAAATATTTTTTTTAATTTTATTCCGACACATGCGTTTGATCTTAACACTTCTTTGTAAACATGAGGCACCTGACGGTTCGTTGCCTTAAATTGTGGGAACTTAGCGGATATCATGCTAAATCAAACAGCCGGGTAGGGTGGCAAGCGTCTTTCTGCTTGCCCACCGATTGCTTGAATTCAAACCAGATACATTTTTCGCACCATCTGGATAGTTCAACACCGCTGTCTCCCTGCGGGAGGCGCATTCTTTTCTTTGCGTGCCCAAAGAAAAGAACCAAAAGAAAGGGCAGCCGTGTCACTGAGACGACCCCGGTCGCCAAGGTCCGGTACCGGCGGGGCAAAAACTCGCTGCGCTCAAACAGTTTGCCCCTTGTATCCGGTCCCGGACCTCGCCGCCCGGCTCAGTGCCAATGGCGCCCGCAACCCCGAACCTGATTCCTGCAAGCATTCGAATTCTCGGCGGGAAGGGCGGCATTCTTCCCGCGACAATCTTTTCTCGTTGCTTTCGTTCCTACGCTCCGCGTAAGAACGGCTTCGGCGCAATCAAAGCAAGGGGCTTGGTCGCTTATTTGATCGGTTATGCGATCATCCAGTCAGAGTGTCACCCGGGCCAGGGGCGGAACACGATCATCGTCCGGCAAGATGCCAAAGCGTTTTCTTATCACCCGGGAAGGTGCCCCATGCGGTGTTCTCGGGTTGTTTCGGCAGTGAAACTTTTTCGTGAACAGGGAGAACCGAATGGAATTCAAGGAAATTTTGTTTCAAGTAGACGAGGGGATTGCCACGCTGACCCTTAATCGGGCCGACATCCGCAACGCCATTACCCACCCTGATATGATCGCCGAGATCAAAGCGGCATGCGACCAGATTAATTCCAACCTGGATGCGCGGGTGCTCATCCTCACCGCGGTCGACCCGGCGTTCTCTTCCGGAGGGAACGTCAAGGACATGAAAGAGCGGAAGGGGATGTTTGCCGGAACCCCGGCGGAACTGGTGGTGCAGTATCGGAAAAATCTTCAGGAGGTCCTGTTGAGCGTGTATAACGTGGAAATCCCCACCATCGCCGCCGTCAACGGCTCCGCTGTCGGGGCCGGCTGCGGTCTGGCGCTGATGTGCGATATCCGCGTCGCCTCCCGCAAGGCAACCTTTGGCGAAACGTTTCTCAATGTGGGCCTGATCCCCGGTGACGGCAGTGCATTCACGCTGCCCCGGGTCATCGGTATGGCCAAGGCCAGCGAGTTGATCTTTACCTCCGAGACCATCGATGCCGACACGGCTCTTACCCTGGGGCTCCTCAACCATGTGGTCGACCATGAGGACCTGCGGCAAAAGTCACGGGAGATTGCCGTCAAAATCGCTGGCAGGCCCCCGCAGGCCGTGCGTCTGACCAAGAAGCTGCTGCGTCTCGGCGTTCATTCAACGCTGGAGGAGAGCATGGTGAATGCCGCCGCCTATCAGGCCTTGTGTCACTTCACCGAAGATCACATGGAGGCGCTGAACGCCATGTTTGAAAAACGAAAACCGGTCTTCCAGGGTAAGTAACCCAACGCATCCAAGCGCCCTCGATCGGCAATCCCGATGGCCTCATTGTTCCCTGGAGCATGAGGCCATTATTTTTATGGTCAAAACAGAGAAAGATGGCCACTGTGCTTGAAGGGTATGGAGCGCGGGTCATTCAATTTTATGAGCAGTATACTATTCAGGAGAGGCGACCATGAAATTTTCAGAGGCCAGGCAGGGCAGGGTATTTGTTCTTCGTCTGGAAGATGGCGAGATCGTCCACGAAATCATTGAGCAGTTTGCGGTCGACCAGAAGATTGAAGCGGCTTCTCTGGTGATTATCGGTGGCGCGGATGACGGCAGCAAACTGGTTGTCGGGCCAAGGGAAGACCGTGGCTTGCCCCTGGAGGCGATGCAGTTTCAGCTGGAAAATGCGCATGAAATTGTCGGCGCGGGGACCCTTTTCCGGGACGAGGAGGGGACTCCGCTCCTTCATATGCACCTGGCTTGCGGCAGAGCGGGTACAACGGTCACCGGTTGTATTCGCGAGGGCGTCAAAGTATGGCACGTCATGGAGGTGATCATCCATGAACTGGTGGGGACTACTGCGAGGAGGGCTGTTGAAGCCCCTCTCGGTTTAAGACTGCTGCGTCCATAGGACCTGTTAACAAATAACTTGCACATCTTGCATCTCATCTTCGGGCCATCTTTGGCTGCGGCTCAAGCGCAAAATCCTCGACGGAGCGCTGCTACGCCTGCGGTTTTGCGCTGGTCGCCACAACCAAATCTGACCCAAATCTGAGCGCAATTTTGTCCAGGTTATTTGCGAACAGGCCCTTAGAGGGAAAGCCGTGATGGCGGACCGGGGTCGGGTTATCTGCGGTCACCCGTCACGCCGGTCC
>JBBRBT010000023.1:0-50818 GCA_038205495.1 Desulfobulbales bacterium | reverse complement strand
CTTGATCGCCCCCTCCCCTGCACCCTGCCCGAGTTTCCGGAGCAGACGCAATCCCTGATCCATACACTGCGCCAGTATGACCTACAGAGCCTGGGCGCCCTGATGCACATCAGCCCAAACTTGGCAAAGCGGACCTTGGAGCAGATCCGTGCCTTTTCTTTTCCTTTTTCCCCAAGCAATGCCAAGCCGGCCCTCTTGGCTTTCAGCGGCGAGGTCTATCGAACCATCAACCCCGACGCATACAGCCTGGAAGACCTGCTGTTTGCCCAGGACCAGGTACGCATTCTCTCCGGTCTCTACGGCTGCCTGCGACCGCTTGACCTGATCCAACCGTATCGATTGGAAATGGGGACCAAGATGGCAACCGCAAAGGCGCAGAATCTCTCTGCGTTCTGGAGCGACCTGATCACGGACAGCCTGAACATGACCCTGCAGGACGAGCAACACCCCCTTCTCATCAATCTTGCCTCCCACGAATATGCCAAGGTGATACGCAAAGATCGACTCAACGCGCCTTGGCTCGATATCCAGTTCAAGGAAGAAAAAGACGGGGAATTACGCTCAATAGCCGTGTTCGCCAAGCGGGCACGGGGCCTGATGACCGATTTTCTCCTCCGCAACCGGATACAACATGCCGCAGACCTGCAGCAGTTCACCGGCAACGGCTACGCCTTCCAACCCCACCACTCCAGTGCCCACCTGTGGGTCTTCACCCGTCCCCTGGCTTGAGAGCCTTGGCTCAGATTGCTCGCAAGGGTGGCGGCTGGCCTGCTCCCCCGTTAATCAGGGTGACCTGATCGTTGAGGGTCCACATGTCATAGATGTAGCCCAAGCCAAAAAGACCGAAGGTGAGCAGGTAGAGTATCCCGGTGCCGATCTTCCCCATATACAGCCGGTGCACCCCAAAAAAACCGAGAAACACCAGGAGCAGCCAGGCAAGATTGTAATCAATCGGTCCGGGGAGGTAGCGGATGTCGGCCTCCCGCTCCATGCTCGGGATAAGGAAGAGATCGACAATCCAGCCGATAAAACAGAGACCGAGGGTGAAAAAGTACACTGTGCCGGAAATCGGTTTGCCGTAATAGAACCGATGAGCGCCGATAAAACCAAACACCCAGACGAGATAGCCGATCACCATGCTGTGGGTGGGACGATATGCTTCCATGCTTGTTTTCCTGTTATTTGTTCTTTAAAGAGAGCGATGCGGGTCAACGAGTCGCGTATATGATTCTCATCGATTCCGCCCCTGTCAAGCAACTCGCGGATGGCCGCAATGCCCACCTGGAGCACATCCTGCTGCGGATCAAGATTATTGCCGACCACAAGAACATCAACTCCGGCCAGGACCGCCTGCTGCACCGCCTCCGCATAGCTCCATCCCTTGCTGATCGCCCGCATCTGGAGATCGTCACTGAATACCACCCCGTGGAATCCAAGCTCCTGGCGTAACAGCCCCCCAATCAGGGCGGGTGACAGCGTTGCAGGCAAACCCAGAGGATCAAGACCACGGTGCACCAGATGTGCAGTCATAATTCCGTCACTAAACCCTGCGTCAATCAAACGGCGATACGGCTCCAGTTCAATCCGCTGCCAACATTCTGTAACGTCGACAAAACCAAGATGTGAATCGCTGCCAGCGCTGCCGTGACCGGGGAAATGTTTGAGACAACAGCCAATTCCCTGATGGTGGTGGGCCTCGACAAAGGCCAAGGCATGGTCAATCACCTGCTCCGGGTCCCTGCCGAAACTGCGCTGGTAGCGGCCAATAATCGGGTTGTCGGGGTTGAGATCGAGATCAACCACCGGCGCAAAATTAAGATTTATGCCGTGATAGGCTAACTGGGCCGCCAGGACTTTTGCTTCCCGCCGGGTGGCGGCGATCCCTTCTTTTGCCAAGGCCGCTGCACTGACCGAGGCCGAAAAACCGTCCCGCTCCTTGAGACGACAGACCCGCCCCCCTTCCTGGTCAACGGCTATAAACAGTGGTGTTTCAGCAGATTGCTGCAAGGTCTTACTCAACCGGCGTAGCTGTTCAGGGCCACGAATATTCTGTACCGAGGTATCGACGTTGCGGTCAAAGAGAATGACCCCGCCCAGATGGTGCTGCTCAATGGCGGCAACGATCCAATGATCGGACGCCACTTCACAACCGCTGAAACCCATAACAAACATCTGACCAATATTTAAGGAAGTACCCATACCCATACCTATCAACTTGAAGTGAATAGAAGATGGAGAGGCAACGGACCATCCATCGGGACCTGTTCCGGTCAGCTCTCGGTCCCCGTGATCCGACTCGTGTTCCAGAGACGCGCCACAGCATCTTCGTGTTCCAGAGACGCGCCACAGCATCTCTTTCCCCCTCGCCCCTGTCGAAATTATGACAGAAAAAGACAGGCTCGCCCACCACAGCGGACACACCCCCTGCATGCTTGACTAACATATTACTTTAAAACAGAAAAAAACTATTTCAAAACCAGGCATATATCTGGCATAGAGTGACACCATGAACAACGACGGCACCAGCTGTTCCTGGTTTTCACGCAGGCAAGTACCATTACCGGTTTTCCCTTATTGTGAACACAGACATCTTACAACAATCACTCCTGCACCAACCCCGTTATGCATCAAGTGAATCTTATGAACGTGAAAGAATCAGGAAATCAAGTCGACCCTCACCTTGCCTCCAACATGGAGAATTTGCTGTCCGAATTGATGCACTACCGGCAGCAGTCAGAAAAGCTGAAAAATATCAACACGCTCTACCAACGGATGGCGGGCATCCTCGACCTGCCGTCCATGATCGAAGCATATTCGATCTGGCTCATGGAATTTGTTGATCATGATCTCATTGGCTACAGCAACCCGTGCCGCCAGCGCATGCACATGTTCTGTTCCTACCATGGTCCCAAACGGCGACTGGCAATCCAACTCGCCCAGGAAGTGCTGGAACAATCCCTGGACCAGGAAACGCGTTCCACCCAGATCGACGGGTTCCATGTCCATAAATGGGTGTTCGATCCCACCGATGGGTACGGCCTGCTGGTGTTCTTGCGTAAAGGAAAACCGCTTGCGGAAGAGGAACTGCAATTCATTGACGAATCGCTGGTTATCCTGGCGGAACCCCTGAAACGGGCCCTGGAGTATGAGGAGATCTTCGCCCAAGCGCGCAAGGACAATCTAACCGGCCTGTCCAACCGTTTTGTCTTTGAAGAACGGATCGGCTCGATTGTCGAGCAGGCCAGCCGTCACGGTCACCCCCTCACCCTGGCGGCCCTTGATCTCGACCACTTCAAGGCGGTCAACGATTCCATGGGCCATCTGATGGGCGACAAGGTGTTACAACAGGTGGCCGAGGCCCTGAAACAACAAATTCGGTTGACCGATCTGCTTGTGCGCATGGGCGGGGATGAGTTTCTGCTCGTCCTCCCGGATACCAGCATGCAGGATGCTCGTCACCTGGCGGAACGGCTCTGCGTGGCCGTGGAGCAGCTCAATGTGGTCACCGATGCCGGAAAACTCGCGGTCAGTATCGGCCTGTCCGAATGGAAGACCGGGATGAACATTGAGTCCTGGCTGGAACGAGCAGACGATATCCTCTACCAGGCGAAGGCTAACGGTCGGGCCCAGGTTGCCATCAACTGATTTACCTCTCGCGCACCTTGGGTTCGAGCCCGCTACTCCGTGGGGAAGAGCTATTGAGGCCGGACCTGAATATGCAGGGGGATGCAGTGCAACGACCGTCCTTTCTGGAGAGTACGTCCTATTTTCCAGCTCTCACAGACCATTCTCCCACCCATCAGCTTTTCGATCTCCACCACCAAGCCCTTGACATTGATCACCGGATGCCGGGAAAAGACCTCGGGCAGGCCAGTGGTCAGATTACAGGCCAGACAACGCCCCGGGCGCTCATGCAGGTTGAGTAAAAAGGTGAGGGTTTGCGTGGTCGTATTATAGCCGTCAAAGGTCAGGGCAATATCATAGGCCCCCTCATTGGCATCGCCAAACAATGCATCAAAAAAATCGTGGGTGCGCTCCGGCGGAAAGAGGGCCTGCAGTGCTTTACTGGTAAAAATCTGTTCTGGCTGTCTCATCGTTATCCTTCAGATGTGTCAATAAACCGTCTTCCCTTCCAGGCAGCAGAGGGTAAAACAAACCCAAGCGGCAGCCATCAAGGAAGAATCCCTTGTGTAATTTCCGTGTGTTAAACAGCTCACCGACCACAGCGAAATCGTGGTCGCGACTTTACCCAGTCACGGCCGGAAATGTCAACACTGATTGCACCACCGGCCCCTCTATGGTAAAAGAGCGGGCATGCAACAGCAAATCTTTCCCGATACCGACCAACATCCCGCAGCCACCATTACCACCGAGGTCTTGAATCCGGCCCAGTACGCCGCCGTGACCCATGGCGACGGCCCGATTCTGGTGATTGCCGGGGCCGGCAGCGGCAAAACCCGGACCCTGGTCTACCGGATGGCCTATCTCATTCAACAGGGGGTGGCGCCGGAATCGATTCTCCTGCTCACCTTTACCCGCAGGTCTGCCCAGGAAATGCTGTACCGGGCCGGACAACTGACGGATCAATCGAGCCGTCGCGTCCTCGGCGGCACCTTCCATGCCACCGCCAACATCCTGCTCCGCCACTACGGCCACCACCTCGGCCTGGGCGCCAACTTCACCATCATCGACCGGGGAGATGCGGAAGGTATCCTCAACCTGATTAAATCCTCGCTGGGGATGGCCGGAGCGGGCAAGCGTTTTCCCTCGAAACGGGTGATCATGAACCTCATTTCAGGGGCCATCAACAAATCAGCCACCATTGAGGAACTGGTCTACAGGGACCACATCCACCTGTCCGAATTCACCCATGATTTCCTTACGATTCAGGAACATTACAGCCAGTTCAAACGCGATCACGGCCTGATGGATTACGACGATCTCCTGGTCAACTGGAAACGGCTGCTAGTGCAGTCGGAGCAGGCCCGCCACGAGCTGTCGAATCGTTTTCAATATATTCTGGTCGATGAATATCAGGACACCAACCAGCTGCAGGCCGAGATCGTCCGGCTGCTTGCCTATCATCACCACAACGTCATGGTGGTCGGCGACGATGCCCAGTCGATCTACAGCTTCCGGGGTGCTGACTTTTATAACATCATGCGCTTTTCCGAGCAGTATCCGGGAACAAAAACCGTCAAACTGGAGGAAAACTACCGCTCCACCGAACCCATACTCCAGTTGACCAACGCCATCATTGCCAATGCTGAGAAAAAATTCACCAAGGCCCTGTTCACCAGCACCCAAGGCGGTACCCGACCGCAGGTGATTGTGGCCCCCAATGAGGCGGCCGAGGCTCGTTTTGTGGTCCAGCAGATTGAACAGCGCCAGCAGGAGGGTATCCCGCTCAACGAAATCGCCGTGCTCTTCCGCTCCGGCTATCATTCCTATAAGCTGGAGATTGAACTGGCCGGTCATAATTTCGATTTTGACAAACGTGGCGGCCTCAAACTGACCGAATCGGCCCACATCAAGGATCTGCTCTCCTTTTTCCGCGTGTTGATCAATCCCTGGGACAATCTTTCCTGGAATCGCATCCTGCTCCAGTTGGAAAAGGTCGGCCCCAAGACCGTGCAGAAAATCCTCCACTGCATCCGGGAGTCCGACACGCCCCTGGCGGCACTGACCGCCTACCGAGCCGCCCCGGCCTGGAAAGTGCAGTTCGACAAACTGGGAGAAATCCTGCAGCGCCTCACCCAGCCCTCATTAACGCCCTCGCATCAGTTTGATCTGGTCATGGAGTACTATGAGCCGGTTTTCGAAAGGATGTACTACGATGATTATCCCAAACGGCGCAAAGAGCTCGATCAGATCAAGATCCTGATCGGAGGCTACGGTGATCTCCAATCCTTTGTCGATGACACGGCCCTGGACCCACCGGATGTCGGAACCCCGGAGGGCGGCGCCACGGATGATAAACGCTTGATCCTTTCCACCATCCACTCAGCCAAGGGCCTGGAATGGGATACAGTCTTTGTCATCGGTCTGGCCGAAGGACGGTTTCCCCACCAAAACACCACCCCCGGCGACCAATGGGAGGAAGAACGGCGCCTGCTGTACGTTGCCGCCACCCGGGCCAAACAGCAGCTTTTCCTCACCTATCCGCGCGAACTGATCACTCCGGAACGGCAATACCTGCGGACTTCGATGTCGCCTTTCCTGCGGGAGATCAGTCCCGGGCTGTACAACCAAACCGATCGGGCCGGTGCCGCCACAACGCCTTTCACCAGCCCCTATGGCCAGGAATCAGCGGTTGCCGCCCCCCTGGCCAAGGTGGAATCGGCTCGGGTGGTCTATCAACCGGGCATGCAGGTCAATCACTCTTTTTTTGGGATCGGCAAAGTCACCAGTACTCCCGGTCCGCGTCGGGTGGAGATCCTCTTTGACCGTCACGGCAGTAAAATCCTGCACCTCGATTACGCCAACCTGGAGATACTCGGGTGAACCGTTCCGTTGCCAAGAGGCTGTTTCCCGCTCTCCCCTGCCCGCTGACCGACACCCCGCAGCCATGAACTACCAGGAAGCTGAAGCCTACCTGGACCAGCTCCAGTTCTTCAAAATCAAACTGGGTCTTGAAACCACCAGGGAATTGCTGGCGGAACTGGGCAATCCCCAGGATCAACTCAGGATCATCCATATCGCCGGCACCAACGGCAAGGGCTCAGTGGGGGCAACCCTGCTGGCGATCCTCTCCGCCGCCGGGTATCGCACCGGATTTTATTCCTCACCGCATCTCAGCTCGGTGCGTGAACGGTTCCGAATAGGCGCTGATTGCATTGGAGAGATCTGTTTTGCCCAACTCGTAACCCGGATGCAGACCCTGCTCGCCGGACGGCCGTCACCCACCTATTTCGAATTCACGACCCTCCTCGCGCTGCTCTGGTTTGGAGAAGAAAGGGCAGACGTGGTGATCCTTGAGACCGGCATGGGCGGCCGGCTCGATGCCACCAACGTGGTCACGCCCCTGATTTCGATCATCACCGATATCAGTCGGGATCATGAACAGTATCTGGGAACGACCGTGACCGCCATCGCCGCAGAAAAAGCGGGCATCGTCAAACCTGGGGTGCCGGTGGTGTTTTCCGGCAGGGCCACCGACGCCGTGCCGGTGATCGAACAGCGCTGCCGGGAGCAGCAGAGCCCCCTCTTCCTCGCTGGCCGCCACTTTTCTGGGCAGTGCCGCAGCGAGGGCAGGCTTGATTATCTGCCGATCACCGGCGAGCCCCGCACCGGCCTGCCCCTGGCCCTTGCCGGTGCGCATCAGGTGGTCAATACCAGCCTGGCCCTAGCGGCCCTGGAACTGCTTGAACCCCAATTTCCGGTTGCCGCGCAGGCCCTGGCGGCAGGCCTGCAACAGGTTCGCTGGCCAGGGAGGATGGAATTATTGACCCTGCCGGTTCAGGGAAAAACACTCCGTTTCCTCCTTGACGGCGCCCATAACGAGGCCGGAGTTGCCGCCTTGCAGCAGACCCTGGCTCGGGACTATCCGCGCAGGCATCTCCTGCTCATCTGGGGCAACATGGCCGACAAACAGACCCTGGCCGCCCTGCTCGAGCTGATGGATCTCGCCACCACCGTCATCTTCACCCGGGCCGAATCACTTCGTTCCGCGGATCCCACCCATCTCCTGGAACAAATACCGCCTCGGCAACGCTCCAAAGCCCGCTGCGCCGAAACCGTTGAACGGGCTCTAACGATGGCCATGGACACGGTCGAAGCTGATGATCTGATCTGTGTGGCCGGATCACTGTACCTGGTCGGCCGGGTTCGGTACTTGTTATCAGGAACACTAACACCATGAGCATCGATTATTATTCCATCGACAGCATCGACGAGGCCCTTATCCGGGTTGAACGCAGCAAGGCCAGGGAGTTGCGGCGCAGCCGCTGGTGGCAACAGAAGACCTCGACCGGTACCTGCTGGTACTGCGGCCAAAAAGTGGGATTCAAAAATCTGACCATGGACCATGTCATCCCCCTGGCCCGCGGCGGGCGCAGCACCAAGGACAACCTCGTGCCCAGCTGCAAAGAATGCAATAATAAGAAAAAGTCGTCCCTGCCGGTGGAATGGGAGGAATACATGGATGACCTGGGGCGCAGGACGACCTGAAGCCCGCTCTGCGCAATGGCTCCGCTTGTTTTGCCCCGCGTACTTTCCATGTACAAAAAGAATATCAGAATTTATCCTTTGTAGGATTTTCGATAGAGAAAGTGCAACAAAATGTCTAAAAACAGGTAGTTCCAAGGTCAACCATTTAAAGGGAGAAAGATTTCATGAAAACAGTGCTTATTTCAGGATTACTGGCCCTCTTGACTCTCGGCATGATTTCCCTGGCGACAGGCCAGGAGACAAACGAACAATCCTGTCAGCAAACTATTCAAAACAACTGTACGAAGTGTCATGCTACCAAGAAAATATGCAAGAAAATGGATCAGGCGAATGCGAACTGGAAAGAGATTGTCAAAAGCATGGGGGAGCGTGGCAAATTGAGCCAGGAGGTACAGGATTCGGTATTTACCTGCCTGACCACCACACCCGAACCAAAGAAACTGGTTTGTGACCAGTAAGAGGTACGGCCGACAGTCATCCCGGATGTGACGCCCTTGCCGAGAGGGCGCACACATCCTGGGAAACCGGGGATATAGGTGGGTTCGCCCCTCTCCCCGGCTATGGTTTTTTCTTCCTTACGGGATCGGTTTGCAACGCCGGTTTCTTCCGCTTTTTTTCAACCGAAAAACCAAATTTACCGATTTTCTTGCCCAGGGTGAAATACTGCCCGTGCGCATAGGCAAGCGGTTCTGCCTTGGCAAGATCAAAGGCGCCGGTCTGCGGATCGAGATACCGGGCATCTGCCTTGACGTTGACCACCTCGGCCATGAACATGTCATGACTCCCCAGCCTGACCACCTCGGTCACTTTGCATTCAATATTGATCGGTGCTTCCATGATAATCGGTGCTTTCACCTTTGAGGCTGCCCCTGGAGTTAGATTCATTTCATCGAATTTCCGATGATTTCGACCGGATTTGACGCCACACCAGTCCGTGGCAAAGGCCAGAGGCCGGGTCGTCAAATTAATGACAAACTCTCGAGTTCGTACCAGAATTTCGTGGGAATAGCGTTCTGGTCGCACGGAAATATAACACATCGGCGGATCGGTACAGAGGGTACCAGTCCAGGCGATGGTAATAATATTATATTCTTCCCTCGATTCGCCGAGACTGACCATCACAGCCGGTAAAGGATAAATCATGGTGCCTGGTTTCCAGTCTACTTTCGTCATAATCGTCCAAGATAAGGTGGAGATGAACAGGGGAGGCGGCAACGGGATCAGAATTGACGCAATCGCCCGCGGAAGAAGGAAAAATATACGCCGATCGTACAGAGCAGAGCGGAGAGGGTAAAAATAATCCGGACGCTGAGCAGAAAGCGGTCATAATTTTGGGGTGCAATGGCCTGTTGACCGACCAACATAGCCAGAACCACGGTGGCCATCGCCATACTGACCAGCTGCCCCAGCAACCGCATGGTGGCAACGGCTCCCGAAGCAAAGCCATAGTGTTCCTTGGTCACGGCCCCCATGATGGCGCTCATGTTCGGTGAAGAAAAAAGGGCAAAACCAAATCCGAGCAACATGAGATTGGAGAGGATACCGAAAAGGGAAGTGTTTGTCTGCAGTTGGGCGAAAACAACCATGCCCGCTACGGTGAGTACCATCCCCACCGTTGCCAACAGGCGTGGTTCCACACGATCGGAGAGACGCCCGGCAAGGGGGGAAAAGATCGCCATCATCACCGGCTGCGCCATGAGAAAAAGACCAGCGGTTTGTGGTGACTGGCCCCTGATATATTGCAGGTAGAGGCTCATCAAGAAGGTAACGGCAAAGGTAGCGGAATAATTGAGCAAGGCGGCCAGGCTGGAGAAGGCAAAGGTACGATTTTCGCGAAACAGGGCAACATCAAAGACCGGATGGGCCGATCGATTCTGCTGCCAGAGAAAAAGAGCCATGGCGGTCAGCCCGACCGGGACGAGGATGCATCCGCGTAACGACGGCAGGAGAGACGCGCCATAGACCAGGGAGAGAATGGCCCCGGCGTAGATCAGGCTCCCCCCCATATCGAATTTCTGACGGCGGGCATCGGCCCATTCACCTTTGAGAAAGGACAGGGTTACAGCAACAGAAAGCAGTCCCAGGGGAAACATAATCAGAAAAATGCTGCGCCAGCCAAAATGCTGGGTCAGCAACCCTCCGGCAAAGGGTCCCACTGAAAGGCCCACATAGACAGCGGCCACATAGATGCCGATCGCCCTGCCGCGTTTCTGGGGCGGAAAGATAGAAGTTAGAATGGCCATCCCCGTGGTGATAAACATCCCCGCCCCTAATCCCTGAAGAACACGAAACACTATCAGCCAGGCGGCCGTACCGGCAAAGGCCGCTACGGTCGAGCCCAAGGTGTAAATAATCAAGCCGGTGCTGAAAACTCTTTTCCGGCCATACATATCAGCTATTTTTCCTGCAGGTATCAAGACGACCGCAACCGCGAGCAGATAGGACGTGGCTATCCAGCTTAATTGCACGGCATTCATCTGCAAGTCAGCCTGTATGGACGGCAGGGCGACGTTGACTGATGAAATCATGAACGGACCCATAAACGAGGTCAAAGTGGCGACAAAAAGGGCTGAACGCTCAAGGGAGGGCTGTTCTGGCAGGGATTGCATCGGTTCAGAGGTCATGGATCTCTCTATCTGCTGGCCAGGGTGGCGAATTCTATTTTTCATTGACCTCCTCACTCGTTACCAACGGAGCAGATGGAGACGGTCAGGTTCAGGAGGGGGTATTTTTCTCCTCAAAGATTGCGACAGTATACATACTTTTTCATAAACATGGAGAAGTCACTCTGAACTTATATTCCTCATAAAAAATGATTATTTAATGAGATATAACGTCATTGCAAAGTGTAACGTGGAAAAGAAAAGAGAGAACCCGGAACAAAAGGTGAGTACTGATGACTTCAGAAACCTGCACTCTTCAGGAAAGGCCCGGACCCTTCTCCATCCCTTATCTCACAGGGATTTTGCGGGGTTCAGTCCTTTTGACTTCATCTTGGTGTCCCGGTACCTCAGCGACGGGTCGTGCAGCAGGCAGGATCGATCCACTCGTCTTCCTCATGGGCGCTGTCGATGGAAGCATTCTGTTGAAGGAGATTTCCCCCTTGGTCCGATCGCTGAACGAGAGTGGCAAACAGGGGGTTCAAATGGCCTATAATGTCGTGGAACATGCACGTAACAGGTGTTCATCCTTGTCAGCCGTGGCGGCCTTCTGGCTGTCAACCCGGGCCATATCGAGGTTCGTCTTGCCTGATGATTTTCAGTCTTGTTGATCTGACGCTGGCGGTCGGCTTGTTTTTTCTAACACTAACGGCCCGTTTATAAAACCCCAAATCGTTTTCGGAGAAGCGATTCTAGTCCTCGTCTGGAGAAGAGAAAAGGTATATGTTCGAGACATGAACTGATGACTTCCAGGTGCCGTTATCCAGGCCCCTCCATATCCAACCGACAATGACGTGGCAGGCCCTTCCCCCGCTTATGAGATCAGCCCAAACTTAGCCGGGCGCCCGGAATTGGAGTTGAGGTGTTGCCAAGCTCGGGGCGTCAGTCCCGTGGTATGTTATGAGACCGACAAAAATATCTTTGTCGAACAGTGCAATGAGAACCTTACCTGAACAACGGATCGTAAAAAATGCAAAAGTTCTCTCTCTCCAAAAAGAAGCGGCTTGGTTTCTGGTTGCTGGGAATCGTCATGTTTGTCGTGCTGTTGCTGGCAACCGCGTTCCTGTCGGCGGAGCACTTTCTCGCTTCCTCCACGGTGAAAGAAACAATACAGCAAACACTTGTTGCCCACACAGGTATCGGAATCCGATATGAGCAGATCGGGATTGGGTATTTTCCGGCCCCAATGCTTGAATTGCAGCAGCTCACTTTTTCCATTCCCGATAAACTCAAGGGCAAGGCTGCCACCCTTCGCATTTCTCCGAAAATCACTGAACTGCTGGCAGGAAAACTGGACCTGGGCAAGATTGAGCTGGGTCAACCGGATATTCACCTTGAATTGCCGGAACCACAGCCTGCAGAGCATCCGGCAGGAACCGATATCTTACCGGGCTTCAAAGAAAATCTGGACCTTTCCTTGGCGTCCGTGCTCTCCCTTTTACCGGCTCAACATGTGAACATTGCCGATGGTCGTTTTTCGGTTGTCTCCGGTACCCGACAGTGGGCAGGAGAACATCTGGATCTCATTCTGGACGGGACAATGGCGAATGCTCGCTCGGGCCGGGTCACGCTGAAGCTCGGTCTTGCCGATCTTGCCCTCCATGTGGGTGAGCGCAGGGAAACCATCAAGGGTGTGCAGTTGGAGGGAAATATCAGTGCGGTTGATGGCAGCATCGCCTTCCAGCTTGACCGGCTGGCCGCGGTCAATCCAGCGCTCACCCTTGCCGGCAATCTGACGCTGGCAGAGGTCACCAAGGAATTTACCCTGAGCCTTGTCGGCACCAATATACATGTCGATGCAACCCGGAAGACAGCACTTGCGCTGGCCGGAGACCTGCCACTGGTCACTGATATTTTCACCTATCTGGTTGGCGGCACGATTCCGCAGATCACATGTACTGCACAGGGAAAAAGCATCTCCGAGCTTGGCGATCTCAAGAATATCCGTATCCAAGGCCACCTGCAGGATGGAGCCGTCTCGGTTCCCGAGATCGACATGAATCTCACCGGAGTCAACGGCGAGGTGGTGATTGCAGAGGGAGTATTGACGGGCACAGGTCTGGCGGCCCGACTGGACGGCTCTACTGGGCATTCCGGCATGCTCAAGATCGGGCTTGGCGAAGACAATGATCTGTTTCAGATGGAGCTCATGCTGAGTGCTGACTTGGGCCAAGTGCAGCACATTTTAAAACGTGTCATCCAAAAGAAAGGATTTGCACAGGAGATTGATCGTATCACCCGCCTGCAAGGTACAGGATCGGGAAAACTCATTCTTGGTGACAGCCTGGCCGATATGAACGCCAGCATTGAGAATGCAGACCTGAATCTCTCGTTTGCCTACCAGAGGGTGCCGTATCCGATCAGTATCACAAAGGGGACTGTCAACTTGACGAAAAACCAGGTTGCACTGCGTGGGGTGAGCGCGACTATGGGGAAATCAGAGGTTTCCGGCCTCGACGTCACTGTGAATTGGGTGAAGAGTGTGCTCCTCGATATCAGCGCAGAACGTTCCACGCTTTCTCTGGATGAGCTCTATCCCTGGTTGAACACGATGGAAAATGTCCAGGTATTCCTTAAAGATTGCAAAGAAATTTCCGGACGCCTGGATGTGTCTTCTGCCCGCTTTACCGGGGATATTGATACTCCGCAGCAGTGGAGCTATACAGCTGCGGGTGCGGTAAGCGGCTTGAATCTGAAGACCAACCTCTTCCCCGGCCCAATCAAGCTGACCAAGGGCAATTTTCAACTCGACCGTACGCAATTGGCTGTGCAGCACGTTGTGGCTGAAGGCCTCGATGCGAATCTTACCCTGAACGGGAGTATCTCCGGCTTATCCTCTCCTTCCGGGCAGCTCGTCAACGTCACTGTGGAGGGCACAATGGACAAGGATTCGGTTACCTGGCTGCAGGATACCTTGCAATTGCCGAAGGCGTACGCTCTCCGGACGCCTCTGACTCTCAAAGGTGTCCGAGTTTCAGGGCAACCAGAAAAAGCCACCTTGATTTCCGGCGAAATTTCCGTCAAGGAGGGGCCGCAGTTGACCCTGGATATACAGTACCAGCAGGAAGAAGTGAAGGTGGAGCAACTGACCGTCAAAGACCAGTATTCAGACGCTGGCATGACCTTTTTTTCCGGGCGAGAGGGTTTGGAGTTGAGTTTCACCGGTAGCCTGCGACCTGAGACGCTCGAGGGGCTGTTTGTGGATCCGAAGTGGGGCAAGGGCCTGCTTGAGGGTGATGTTTCGGTCCATCTGCCTCAACAATCGAAAACCGGAGCTTCGGCCAAGGGGCACCTGAAAGGAACAAACATACTGATTCCGCTTGCCTCGGGCGATGAGGTGTCAATCGAACAAGTCCTGTTGAAGGCGGATGGTTCCGGGGTAAAAGCTGATGCCACGACCCTTTCCTGGCGCGACTTTACCTGGAGCCCGCTCACAGCGACGATCAATTTCAAACACGATACGCTGGCGATAACTGTGGATCAGGCTGCGCTGTGCGGCATTGACTCGTTCGGGGTTGTGCATATCACCGGAAAGAACTTCGATCTCGAGGCTACCCTGCAGGGAAAGGATCTCGATCTTGGCACCAGCTACACCTGTCTCACCAGTGGAAGAGTCAAGATGACCGGCAAGATGGAATTCTCCAGTCAGGTCAAAGCCAAAGGGGAGATGGGTGAGCTTATCAACAAGCTGGAAGGGCCTTTTACAATGACCTTCAGGCAAGGGGTGATTGAGCAGAACAGGATGCTATCCACCTTACTGGAAGTTCTCAATGTCACAGAGATCGTGAAAGGCAGACTCCCCAACATGGCCGCTACTGGCTTCAAATATACGATCATAACAATGGAGGGACAGTTTACCAAGGGGAAGCTGCTCTTGGATAAGCTCTTTGTGGATGGTGAGACGCTCGATATCCTTGGCTATGGTGAAATCGACCTTGCCAAGGAGACCATCGATCTTGAATTACTAGCGGCGCCCTTCAAGACAGTGGACACTATCATCAAGTATATACCAGGGATCAATTACTTGATGGGTGGTAACCTTGTGGTCATTCCGGTCAATGTAACAGGAACTTTGGCAAACCCGAGGGTGAGGATTATGTCCCCCTCTTCAGTCAGTAAAGGATTGCTGAACCTCGGCACGAGGGTCCTTAAGCTCCCCTACAATGCGTTGAAATCAATGGTCACGGAAGGGAAAAACACTGAAAAAGAAGCTTTTTGATTTCCAGAAGTGGTACCGGGAATTCAGACAAGCCGTTAAATGGAAATGCTGCTGCCAACAAGCCCACGACAGGGCTTCAGGCAGTCAGTGATCGTGCTCTGCTCAAGTATGCGCCAAAAGCCCGAAGCGAATCCCCCGGTGGACGCGAAGTGCCCGGTTCAATATGCTCGGGCTCGGGCAGCTCAAAAAGAGGCAGTTGTGTCGCGGTTGCCTCCGCGGGCTCTCGCTTCTTTTTCCGAACAGCTTCTGGCGCAGGAGGCAAATCGGCTCGAGCAGGAGCGACCCCTGCTGCTCATAGCAGCGCTCATGCCGCAGGGTTATCTGCTTGCCTGCAGGGTGCTGATTATTTCCTCGAGAGCCTCAGGGACCCCTAAAAACTCAGGCCCCGGGTGCAAACAAGCCCTTGCCGTGTTCCTCCATGGCGACGATGGCCCGACGGATGTTCCTTTTTTGTTCCTGCCACCCTGCATAGTCCCTAGCCTGTTGTAGGGCCGCGTATAAAGCCAAGGCGTTCTCAAGGCCAATCAATTGCTCGAGAGCCGCCGCCGGGAAAGTCTCATCGAGTTCCTGCGGCCGGGCTGTTTGTTGATAAAAGGCCAACCTGCCAAAATAGAGAACCAATTCCTCCAGCAGATCCCAGAATCCTTCGCGCCAGACGGCGATGGTCCCGGCTCCCTGCAACAACTCCAAGGCTCCGGCCACGAGATTGGTGTGGAAATTGACCTGGGCGAATTGGTAGCAGCCATCCTGGGGCAGATCCTCGCCATTGACCGTATGCCAGGCCATCAGGGCATGGGCACGGGTGCTGACGGCCATGGCCCGAAACTTGGTCCACAGCAGGAATTCGTAATAATGATGATCGATTGCCTGTTCCTGGGTGAAACGATACACATTGCCGTGCTCGGTATTATAGGGGATGAGATGGCTGAGATGGACCAGGTGGGTGACCAGGGTATGGACATAGGAATGGCCGTTGATCGCCTCCTTGTTGACCAGAATCTTGTGCCCTCCCCCCTTGGCGGGGTGAAACACCAGGCGGGCATCGCTGTTTTCCAGGCCAAGCCCGCTGTAATAGGGGGCGAGTTGCTCGCATTCCTCAAAGAAATTTTCGGTCTTGATGATCAGGGTACTCGCCGGCAACAGATCAAGATCCATTTCCTCCCGAGGAATAAAGCTGAGGGCCTGGTTGAACCGCCCTGATTCTGCGGCGGAAAAATTAAACATCTCCATGGTGCGCTCCGTGATGCTCCTATGAAAAAAGGCAGTCTGAACAGACTGCCTTCAAGTTCCTGCCTGGCGTTAAATGACCTTCCCTGTTATTTGGCGGCCATCCGTTCCGCCTCCTGCTCCAGCAGTTCGCCCAAGGCCTTGGCGGTATCGCCGACCACCTTGATGCAATGCTGCCTGCGGCTTTCAGGATTACCGTAAAAATCCTTGACCTGATCCCGGTCCATCCAATCGACCCGGGCAATCTGGGCACAGTTGATGCCGCCGTGCTTTGCTGCCAATTCTTCAAAATTTTTCATCACCGTCTTGGTGGCGGCCCACATCCGGGGATTTTCTTTGTCTTCCAAGCTGCTCCGGCTGTACAGGCTGCCGATCACGCTGACCGCCCCCACCAACGCCCCACAGATGTTGCCGGTTCCGCCGATACCACCGCCAAAGGCACCTAGAGCCTTGATCACCGAAGGATCTTCCAGGCCCAGTTTTTCCAGACCGACCATGGCCAGCACCTGGCTGCAGTGCAGCCGTTTTGTGAAGAGGTCAATCGCCTTTTCCCGCATTTCATCTGGTTGCATCATTTCCTCCATGCATTGAATTTGAAGGTGGATTAGAGTAAAAGCCTGCTGAATGTACTCGATTCATGAGGGAACTGCATCGCGATTTTCGCCCCAAAACCTTATCCCTCAATGTTTTACGGGAGGGCTACTGTGCAACCGACAGATTCCCACCCGACCCTGCACCTCCTTTCAGGACCTTTGTTCATGCGCCATTACCCTGTTGTTGTCCTTGATTTTGAAACCACCGGCATGTCTCCAGACCTTGGCGACCGGCCGATCGAGGTGGGGGCGGTGCGTATTGAGGACAATCGGATCGTTGATCGCTTCCAGGGGTTGATGAACCCGGGGTTTACCATCAGCTGGTTCATCGAGTCCCTGACCGGGATCAGTAACGAGTTGGTGGCTGCTGCTCCGCCCTGCGAGGAGGTCATGAGCCGCTTTGCCGACTGGATCGGCGCCGCACCGCTGGTTGCGCATAATGCCGGTTTTGACCGCAGATTCCTCGATGCCGAACTGAACCTGCTCGGCAGGAACCGGGAGAATGCCATGACCTGCTCGATGCTGGCTGCCCGGCGACTTTTCCCCGAATCCCCCAACCATAAGCTCGCGACCCTGGTCCAGCACTGCGGCATCTGCACCGACGGCACCTTTCACCGCGCCCTGGCCGATGCCGAGATGACCGGCCATCTCTGGGTCGCCATGATTGACCTGCTGCAGGACCGTTATGGCCTCAACGAGGTCCCCTTTGCCCTGATGCAAAACCTGACCCGGATCGCCCGGGCCAAGACCGACCGCTATCTCCGGACCTTTGCCGAAGAGCAACGCACGGACAGTCTGCCCCTTGGGCAGGAGGCACCATGGACCCACTAAAAGAAACACCCGGCTCAACCATCCGCCGCCAACTGATCGAACTGCTCAGCGCGGGCACCTGTGGCGTGCGGGAACTTTCCCAAGAACTGCACCAGAGCGAAAAGGAGATCTACGACCATCTCCAGCATATCGAGCGCAGCCTCAAGCCCGGCGGCAAACGGCTGGTGATTGAACCGCCGCGCTGCCTGGCCTGCGGCTTTGTTTTCGAAGGCCGCACGCGGACGCAGCCGCCGGGCCACTGTCCGCAGTGCAAAAAGACCCATATCCGCCGTCCCCGCTACACGATTCGCTGAGGCTGCAATGATCCTCCTCAACGCCCTCTTTCCGGTGCTGGCCCTGATTCTGGCCGGGACTGCTTTCAAACGCTGGCAGATCACGGATACCGCCTTTCTCCGCACCTCGGACCGGCTGGTTTACTTTGTCTTTTTCCCGGTGATGCTGTTCTGGAAGATCGGTGCCGCACCGCTCCAATTCAATGACGGCTGGCACTATCTGCTGGCCGCCGCCCTGGCGGTGCTGAGTGTCTGCGGCCTCAGCCTGCTGTTCATCCGCCTGTGGCCGGTGACAGCTTTCCAGGCGGGCTCTTTTAACCAGGGATGTTACCGCTTCAACACCTACATCGGCATGGCGGTGGTACTCAACGCCTTTGGCGAGGCCGGGGCGCAGTTGTACGGCATCCTCATCGGTCTGATCATCCCGATGGTCAATGTCCTCTGCGTCTCAGTGCTCATCTGGTACGGCAAAGACAACGCGGGGCATCAGGGAAGCCGATTGACCACCACCGTCAAGCACCTGCTGGCCAATCCGCTGATCCTCGCCTGTGTCGGCGGCATGCTTTATTCCCACTTTATCGGCTCGTTCCCCGTTTCCATCGACAACACCCTCCGGCTGATGTCTCAGGTGACCCTGCCGCTTGCCCTGTTCTCCATCGGCGGCAGCCTCACCTTTGCCAATCTCCGTAATAACATGGGCCTGGCCCTGGCCTCGGCGCTGTTCAAGCTGGCGGTCCTGCCGCTCCTCGGCCTCTTTTTCCTTTGGATATTCGGGGTCACCGGCCTAGCCTGGCAGGTGAGTCTGCTCTTTTTCACCCTGCCCACTTCGACCGCGATCTACATCCTCTCGGCGCAGCTCCATTCCGACACCGAGCTCGCCTCGGCGGTGATCCTTATGTCGACCCTGATGTCCTTTGCTTCCATGGCGTTGGTCCTGCTGCTGGCGGGATGAATTCCAGATTTGTCGCCACCCACTCCTCCGAGTTGGCATAGACCTCGTTCTCGACGCCGATGACCACGTAATCCGGGTGGCGCACCTCGATCTCACCCTCCCTGGTCGCCAGCACGGCCACTACTCCCACGGGCACCTGCACCAAGCGGCTGCGCGCCTTCTTGCGGTAGCGCCCCGGCCCAACCTCTTCGTAGGAAGTTGTGAAAATATCCTTTTTAATCGGATACTCTTCACCCGAGTCTTGAACGATAACCCAATCCAGACCGGGCGTTGCGGTGAGCGTCCCCCAGGAGGTGACAAAGGTTTCCATGTCTTTGGGTTCGCGGATGGCAACCGTGGTTTTGCGTCGGACCTCATGCGGTTTGCCCCATTCGGCTGGAATCTGGTCACCGGAGTCAAAATGGAGGAGTGGTTCAAGCATAGGGATGCCCATAGGATCGATATTAATGAGGAATGAACAGTCTACCGAATACCGCTCCATTGTCGTTTCTCGTTGCATCTGTCAAGATGTTCCGACCTGGTAGGCAGGTATCGTCGGGGAAGCGATCCGCGCCTTACTCTCTTGATTCGTTGGTTGCCATACGTGAATCAAATTACGCCCCCAGAGGTGGAGGGAAAATGAGGGGAGTGGTCAGGTCGAGGGTGAATTTTTTCTTTGCCCAATCGATAAAAGCCCAAAAACCTTTATCTTTTGCGGGCGCATCAGGATGGGCGCGACGTACTGCATCGGCAATAGCCTCCCTGGGTGCGAAAGGATATTTGCACAGCTCAATCCATTGTCCAGCGCTCGTTGTGTCCAGTTTGAGCCTGCCCATGAGCGGGGCCACTGCCTCCATCAGCACGGCAATTTGGTCACCACGGCGCGCCGAGGTAATGGCCACCTTCATCCTCTTGGCCACCTCCAAGGCGGGTCCCGGCTCCAGCTTGGCCACCACCGCTGTCAATCCTTGCCCCAGGGAAAAGAGTTGTTTGTCATCATTGGTTTTCTCAATGGCCTGCACCAACTTATCGGCGAACGAAGAAGCGGATTCGGCCTCCAACTGAGCCGCCACCGCCGCTAAGCTTTTACCCAGGTCGGAAAGTTTGCCGCCATCGTTGGATTTCTCCATAACCTGCACCATTTTTTCTGCTAACGCCGAGGCGGATTCAGGCTCCAGTTGAGCCGCCACCACCACTAAGCCTTGATTCAAGGAGGATCGTTGGCTGTAATCGTTGGATTTCTCAATAGCCTGGACCAATTTGTCGGCCAACGCCGTGGCAGGTCCAGTCTCCAGCTGAGCCACCACCGCAGCTAGGCCTTCTCCCAAGGAGGAGAGTTTACTGAAATCGTTGAATTTCTCAATAGCCTGAACCAATTTGTCGGCCAACACCGTGGCGGGTCCAGGTTCCAGTTGAGCCGCCACCGCAGCTAAGCCTTGACCCAAGAAGGAAATATTGCTGTAATCGTTGGATTTCTCAATAGCCTGGACCAATTTGTCGGCCAACGCCATGGCTGGTCCAGGCTCCAGTTGAGCCGCCACCGTCGCGAAGCCTTTACTCAAGGAGGAGAGTTTACTGTAACCGTTGGATTTTTCAGTGACTTGGACCAATTTGTCGGCCAACGCCGTGGCGGGTCCAGGCTCCAGTTGAGCCGCCACCGCCGCTAAATCTTCACCCAATAAAAAAAACTTGTCGTCATCGTTAGTTATTTCAATATCTTGGACCAATTTGTCGGCCAACGTCGTGGCGAATCCAGGCTCAACTTGAGCCGCCACCGCCGCCAAGCCTATACTCAAGACGAAGAGTTCGTCGTAATAGTTTGATTTTTCAATCGCTTGGACCAATTGGTCGGCCAGCGCCGTGGCGGATCCAGGCTCCAGTGGGGCCGCCACAGCCAGGCCTTTATCCGAGGCCAAGAGTTTGCTTAAATAGTTCGATTTTTCAATAGCCTGAATCAATTTTCCGGTCAACGCCGTGGCGAATCCAGGCTCCAGTTGGGCCGCCACAGCCCTCAAACCTGTGAACAGGGCGACAAACTGCCTCGGATAGTCGACTTTTTGAATGGCCTGGACCAACGTGTCGGCCAACGCCGTCGTAGCGAGTCCAGGCTCCAACTGAGCTGCCACCGCCGCTAGTCCTTGACCCAAGGCGGAGAGTTGTTGGTCATCTTTGGATTTCTCAATGGCCTGAATCAATTTGTCGGCCAACGCCGTAGCGGGTTCAGGATGCAGTTTTGCCGCCACCACCGCCAAACCTTTACCCAAGAAAAAGATTTGTTTGTCATCTTTGGATTTCTCAATGGCCTGAATCAATTTATCGGCCAACGCCGTAGCGGGTCCAGGCTCCAATTGAGCCGTCACCGCCGCCAAGCCTTCACCCAAGGCGAAGATTTGTTTGTCATCTTTGGATTCCTCAATGACCTGAATCAATTTGTCGGCCAACGCCGTAGCGGATCCAGGCTCCAATCTGGCCACCATTTCCATTAGACCTTTCCTCAAAGACTCTCCGTCATTTACATCAGTTGTCTTTGCTATTACCCCAAGGAGTTCATCCATATCCATATCCGCCTCGACAGCCATCAAGCCCAATACCCGCGCACGTGCCAAGACGAGATTATCGTTTTTGAGAGGCGGTCTCAGCATGTCGATGATCCAGGTACGGAACTGAGGGTCAATGCCCACTGCCGCACCGATAACGGACGGGGAGTGAGAGGAGAAGCTGGTCGCAAGATTGGTATCTTTTCGCAGGGCTTCCAAAAAGACCTTTCGCTGGCGTTCTCCAGCACTGGCAAGGGCCAGCAGTCCTTCCCGTTGAATATTGTCCATTTCCCCATAAAGCCCGAAGCGCAAGGGGTGCCAGAGGTATTGGGCTTCGACCCTTATACGTTGCTGGTCTGTTTCCCAGGCTAACCAGCCTGTTCCGCCAGCCAGGCACAGGCAGGCCAAACTCAGGGCTACAAGGGAACGCTGGATGGTTCGCTCACGCTTCTGCACCCTATCCGCGATGACGTGACTGCGCAGAATGAAATCCTTAACCTCTGCGAATCCAGCCTTGTCCTTTTGGTCCGCCTTGCCGGGATCGGCAACCTGGGTGTAACGATCCGCCCATGCCTGGGTGGGTACGGTCAACAAGCGAGAGGAGGGAAGAATAGATACCTTAAACTTGCCCCAATCCGGAGCCAGATCCATGTTCTTGTTCAGCCACTCCAAGGCACGGGCCAGATCAGCCCCCCGCAACAGTTCGGCCTTGCCTTCTTTTTCATCCTGCGCGCGGTCCTTGAGTAGCCTATATTCTTTGGCGGCATTGGCTTCCGTACCCACCCAGACGCGCAAACTGACCCATTGACGGATCAGGGCCTCATGGGAGAGGTCGATGACTGTGGACCCAGCCTCCACGGGATCACCCGGCTGGCCCTTGTAGTTAAGAAAGTTGGCATCGGGATTGGCAAAGGCTTGCAGGACGGGAACGAAATTCTCCCAGGGGATACCTGACCATGCTTCTATCTGTTGCAATGTCTGGGGGCGACGCACGGCCTGCCCACCAGTCTCAGCACCGCGCTGTTCGGTTATGGCCCGGAAGAGCCACTCTGCCGCCACCTTTTGTCGTGATTCGAGTCCTTGCAGAATCTCTTCCGCATGGCCAGTGAGCGCTTGTTCCAACCCACCGATACGCTTCAGGTCACTAAAGCCCAAAGAGCTGTTTTCAGCAGGCCGCGCAGCCCACATGCGGGCCAAGGCATGCTGCAGGATGGGCAATTGATCTGAATCGCCCCCGATGGCGTTTGTCAGTTCCACCACCAGATCGGGGTTGATCTCAACCCCGAACAGCCGTGCCGGACCTGCTATAACCGCATTCAGCTCATCACGATTGAGGCGCGGGGTTAGATACTGAGCGCGGTTGATGGCATCCGGCAATTTAAGAAAACGGACGCAATTACCGAGAAAGTCGGTTCGCATTGTGAGCACAATAAACAGCCGCGCTTCCCTTGCATCGCGTGCATGCAGGAGCAGGTCAACAAAGGCATCCGCCTCATTCGCCTGTTGGTGGCCCACAGCGGCGTAGGTGAATATCTCCTCGAACTGATCGACCAGCACCAACAGGCTGGCTTCGTGGTCGCTGACCGACTTCCGCAGGTCTTCCACCAAACGCACCAGACCCAAAGGCCCTCGGTGCAGTTCGGCTTCCAGTGAGGCGGTGGAGTTGGCGGTGTGCGTATCAGGCCCATTGCCCAGGGGAATATCGTAATCGTAGGCCTGGGAGACCGCCTGGGCCAGGCTATGAAGGGGACGATCGCCGGGCCGCATGATAGCGATACGCCAATCGCTGCCGGTGCCGATGGCCCCTAAAGGGAGGAGGGGGAGCAGTCCGGCACGAACCAGGCTCGATTTACCGGATCCGGAGTGGCCGATAACGGCCAGAAAACGCTGGGCCTTGAGGATTTCAAGCAGACGATCGATGTGTGCATCACGTCCAAAAAAGACCTCCGCTTCCCAGTGCTCAAAGGGGCGAAGGCCAGGATAGGGGCGGGTGACTTGCTGATAGTCAAGCATTGGCTCTCACCTCCCGTAACCTTTCGATGTAGCTCTCGATATGTCCGGTGTTTACACCCTCTCGACAGTCGAGACGAACGATGTCCTTGCCTGCTAAACCTATATTCGGCTTACCCGGCGGTGGTCCGTCCAGCAGCCCCTTGACCGAGTGGCGCCCCTGCCCGTCCATGGCCTTTTTTACCTGCGGGTATTTGGCCAGGACCCAACTGGATGCCTCTTTACCATACACCAGGATGATACCTGATACTGCCGCCAAGGTCTCCTCGAACTGGAGGCGGTACTCACTGGGAGATTGATCGGGTTCGGGGGCAGACTGGATCGTCAAAGCGGTATGACCGAGGTCGCTAAGGATCTCGGATACACTTTGGCAAAGATCTGCATCCTTCGGCCCGCCGCTGACACAGATCATGAGGGACTCTTCGGCCTGGGGCTGTGGAGCTGGTTTGATCGGAGCGGGTGCAAGCAATAGATTCACCGCATCCAGCACTGATTGCCGGAACTGCTCGAAACCACAGGCCATGGCGCCCTGAAGCAGATCCCGGTAGGTGGCGTCTTGAATCAGTTCCAGCTGAATATCAGGCCGACGCCAGCGCATGCAGCGCAGCTGAGACCGACATTGGCACTGGAGTTGGACGAGGGTGGCTTGGATAGTGGTGAGGGTCCCCTGTCCTCCCTCAAGGGGCATCCCCGGATCATCGCCAAACAGTTGCACAAGGAGTGTCGCCTCTCGCATATCGGCTTGTACGGACTCCCTCAGCCGTTCCGCCGAGTCCCGTGGATAGACGTCCGGCGCCAAGGGAAGGAACCGTACTCCACGTTGCTTGAGCGCTTCAGTAATCAGCAGCCATTCCTGGACAAATTCAAAGGGCGGCTGCGCGATCCAGACCAGGGGTGCGGGGACCTTGGGCTGGGCTGGAGTCGTGACGGGTTGTTTCGGTACAGAGGCAGTTTGTGGCTGTGATTGCGCCAGGAAGGTGCTGATCGAATCGGCAAGGCTGTTGAGCTGAATCCAATAGGGGTTGTCTGCGTCAGTTGGCGGTCTGGGATAGCCGAGTAAGCATGCCTGTCCTTTGAGGTCGTGCTTATACAGCTGGATGGGTGTCAATGCTTGCAGGCGTGGATGCCATTTTTCACGAGGTCGAGGTTCGAGCTCGACGATGAACACGCTTTCCTTGTTCTTATGCGCCGCGTTTGTCTCCAGAAAGAGCCCCAGTTCCTTGCTGCACCATATTGATTGCAGGTAACCGGGAGAAAGGAACATCACCAAGGTTCGGCTGGCTTTTACCATGTCGACTAATTCTTGATCGACGATGTCATTGGCAGCCAGGGCATGATCCATCCAAACTGAGGCCCCCTTGCCCCCAAGCTTGCGCCGTAGAATTTTTTTTAATTCCTCCACGAAGGTGGTCACCCAACCATAGTCCGCCCCACAGGGAACATCATCATCGGCGTGGGCGTAGCTTACAAAGATGTCGTATGCCTTGGTGTCACCATTGCTCACAAATGAGACCTCCTCTCTCTACGTTAGCTTAAAGAACAAACGTAGAGGTGTTTAGTTATGTCAACAACTCACGGAGGGGCATGTTCCGCACCTCCGTTACCATCCCAGGGGCAACGCTGGCAGCGGTGGAAAGGCAAGATGCGATGCTTCTCCCCGCATCTTGCACCTGGAATCCGCCTCCGCCGCTACGATTGACGAGTCCCCTTCTCAATCCCCTCCATCATCCGCTGCAAGGCCTCTTTCACCTTCGTCCCCAGTTCGTCCGTGGGCAGCAGGGCGATGAGGATACGCAACTGGTCGGTGGCTGAATCCTGTTCGCGGGCGCTGCCCAGCCTTTTGAAGAGTTCGCGGTAGCGGGCTATCAGCCGGTTCAGCACCTCCGTATGGGTGAGGCAGGCCTGCGGCGTCCGCTTTTCGTCATAGCAGGCCCAGAGGGCATCGATCCGTTCCGCCTCGACCTCGGCCAGGGCATGGAAGAACTCACGGTTATCGGCGAAGCGGCGGCGGCCGTTGTCAACGGCAGCCTGGAGCAGTTCCGGCAACTGGGCAACATGCTCTTTGATGGCGCCGAGATCCCCCCAGGCGCCACTGAGAAAAGCGCCATCCAGAGCATTGAGCAAGGGATAATAATCCCAGTTGCCGGTGCGCTGATGAGAAAGCTCGGCTGCCTCCCAGTACGCCTTCTGCATCTCGACCAGCCCTTCCTTGACGCCTTCGTTTTGCCCCAGTGCGGCCGATACCTGGGCACGGCGTTTCCAGTACGAGCCGAGCAGTGACAACCGCTCGATGGTCGGTCCGATGGCGATCAGCACCTTGAGCCGATCCAGACCGGCCTGCATGTAGGCCTCACCTTGCTGCTGCTTTTTCTCGCTCTTGGACTTAAGCAGATGGGCGCCGTGACGGATCTCCAGGTTGGCGAGCTGTTCCAGACCATGCAGACTCAAGCCTGCGTCTTCAAAGGCAAGCGCCGCCCGGTAGTGACCGATGGCACGCTCCTTTTCGTTCATCTCGGACCAGGCCGAGGCCAGTCGTTCCCGGACGCCGGCATGGTGGAAATCGGCACCGCGCGCCGCTTCTTCAATTGCCGTAATCCGTTTGCAATAGTAGCCCTCTTTCTCGGCCTGGGTGGCATCCTTGAGGCGGGCGTTCAGCATGCTGAGATCGGCGATGAGGTGGCTCGGGTGAACGTAGGTATTGGCAAACCCGTCCTCATCGTCAACGCTGAGAAAACGATACTGCTCGTCGCCATAGGCTTGGAAGGCGCCCCAGGTGTTAGTGGTCGGATGGAGCCGGTAGGTTTCGGATCGCGCCTGGAACAGGGCCTGACCGAATCGCGCCCCCTTAAACATGAACTCGTAGAAGGTGCGGGCAAAGGTGGAGGCGGCTTGATCGTCGACCGCCCAGCCGGCGGCAATCACCGCCTTGCAGCCCATTTCGATGAATTCGGTGGCCAGATTGGCGGCCAGTTTGCCCCAGCGCGGTTCGACATCGCGTCTCATATTGCCCAGATAGCAGCAGTTGATAAAAACGAATTCGGGGACGCGTCTGAGTTTGCTGACCTGGGCTGAGGTGAGATACGTCTTCGGACCGAGGACCATGCCGGTGGGCTCATATTTTCCTTCACCGACAACCCCATGACCCGCCAGATGCATGCAGCGATAATCGCCGTTGAACAGGGCATCGAACACCTGCATCGCCGTGGCCCGGTAGAACGCATTGACCTCATATTCAGCGCGGTTGAAGCATTCGGCAACCCCTTTGGCCTCGGCTTGGGCGCCGGGGAGTTCGATCAGGCCGGATTGGGTGTCGCCGACGATGAAAACCCGCTTGGTCTGCACCGTCGGTACCCGGCCGCGTCCATGGGTCGAGGCTAACTGCCGCACCAATTCGACCCGTGCCGCCAGGGGAAGCTCACCCCTCTGGTCGGTATCGCGCATCAGTTCCCAGGGATAGGTGGCGGCCTCCGGATCAACCGACAGCATCAGGGTGCGCAGATCGGCAATCGCCTCCTTCATGCCATTGGGTACTAACAGTTCAAACAGGGCCCGTGACAGCCCCGCCTGATCATGGGTGGTTTGGGTGGCGCAGCGGATCAAGCCGTCGACGGCCTGGCGCTGATTCGGTTCGGCACTGACGACGTTACGGGCCCGGTCAGTCATCACTGTAAAACGCAGGGCGCCTTGGTCGGCTTCAATTTGAACGCGGTACATCCCCGGTTGCCCGCCGCTGGCTGAAGACCGGCCGCAAAAACCGCCCTGGCCGTCGCGCAGGCGGCCGTCGAAATCGGCAACCCCGGCAAAACGCGACTCAGCCATCAAGTCACGCAGGGCCTGGACGGCGGCGATGGCCCGGCTTTCCACCTCTTCAAAAACAGTGAGGCGGCCGATGCGGGTCTTGAGCTTGTTCTGCTGCAGAGTGCGATTGGCCCGCCGCAGCGCATCCAGCAGACAGCGCGCGCCGGCCTCGACCGTGAGTCCGGCGAAACCGGTGCCCACCAGCAGTGACGAGACTTCCAGCCGCTGCGGCCGGGAGGGCTCGGCATCGGACCGCTGCTCAATGATGCGGGCGTATTCGATCAGGCCATTGGTCAGGGCCAGGGTCAGGGTGCCGGGAAGCAGGTCCCCCAGGGAACCCAGGCCGACGACTATGGCACCGGCCGGTTTGCTGTTCGGATCGGACTGGCAGAAGACCATGGCATCGTCGGGCTGGCAGGGGTACCGCCCGATCATGGAAGCCCGCTCCAGGCGACCATCGAGATGATTGTCGAGGAACTTGGCGCTGCCGCGCAGGGTATCGTTGGCATAGGCGCCGATCAGCACCGGCGAATCGGCACTGGCCAGGCTGCCGTGGATGATCTCGATGGTTGCCGGTCCTTCTCCCTTGACCTTGGCGCGTCGTCCCGGACGGGCACCACCGGTGGCTGCGGCCAGCACCTCTTCGGCACTGGGATAAAGCGCATTGGCAGTGAGGCTGCGGGCCCGAAAAATGGGGACAGCCTCGCCGCGTGCCCCGGCTGGAGTCCGGGAGAGCAGGCGGGTGGTGCCGGTGTCGATCAGTTGCCGGTAGGCCTCGAAGGCCGCCTCATGGTTGGCCAGATCGCCGTGCACCGCATCCGTGTACCAGACCGGCACCCCTGCCGGGATCCCAGTTTTCCAGGGCACCCGGCCGTCGCCCTCATCAATCCAGCCGATCTCCACCTGGCCCTTCACCACCCGCACCGCGATCGGCGTTGGCGCCCGGCCCGCGACATAGAGGGTGCATTCCGCATCAAGTTCGGCGGTGCGCAGGGTCTCGATGGCGGCACGGGCCGCAGTCAGCGGCTCCTGCCGGGGCGGCAGCCAGGCCTTGGCTTTTTTCGGATCACCATCCTGCTCAAACAGTTGCTGCCACGCCTTTTCGTCAAAATAATCGAAACCGTCGCAGGCCAGGCCGTTGTCACCCGGCCAGGGCAAAAGTTCGAGTACGCCCGGGAAGTCGCGGACAATCTCCAGGAACTCGCACATGTCATGTTTCCAGTCGAACCAGCGCTCAATGGTCTGCACAAAGTCGTCGCGCCCGGTGAGAACAGCGGCAATGGAATGTGACCCCTGGTTGGGTGTGCCCAGTTGCAGGAGGCGGCTGCCCGGCAGAGCCTTGAATTGCTGCCAGCGTCCCTGCAGGGCAAGCCGGGCCACCAGGCCGCCCATGGAGTGAGCAACAATACGCAGGGCCTTGCCCCGTGCCTGGGCATCCTTCATGGCCTGGTCCAACTCCTTGCCGAAGAGCTTGGCCGCCTCGACAATCGACAGCCGCCAGTCATAGACAAAGGGCCGCACCTCGTGGGTGTCGGCCAGATAGCGCGCCAGCCGTTCGTAATTCCGGTCCATCCAGCCGTCCGTCCTGACACCCCGGGCGTTCACCCTCAGTTCCTTCATAGCGCCGCTGCACATGCTGAAAGGTTCGAACCAGATGCGGTTGCTGCCCGTCTGGATATGACTGCCCATGATGCCGGGCAGGAGGAAGACGATGGGGGCATCGTCGCGACGCTTGGTTTCCCGGCCGCCCCGGCTGATGACTTCGCGCGACGGGCCGTCGAGACGAGCAAACTGGCTATTGTCGCCCTGGAGAGCATCAAGCAGGGCCAGAGCGCTCTCGTCGCGACGGAAATAACTGAGATGATGCACCTCCGGGCCGGACAGGGGTTTTTGGTGGATACCCTGCACCCGGATAGCGCCGCCGCTCATCGAGGGGGTGTTGACCACCAGGTCGGTCTCGCCGCCGTAGAAGACCTCGGACAGACAATCACCCAGCCAGGGCAGGAGACCATCGCCCTGGAAATCGCCGGCGAGGACGTGGAGGGGCGGATCGATCTTGACGTCCGGGGCGTTGAGCAGCGCCACCAGCGGTGAATCGGGCATCATCGCCTCCAGGCCGGGCAGAATGCGGGCATCGGTGCGCTCGCGAACCACGGCAAGGAGAAAATTCTGCAGCAGATCATAGCCTTTAGCTACCGGAGCAAGGACGGGCAGAGCCTTGCCGCCCAGATCCAACCCCTTGCCGAGCAGATTGAACATAACGCTGGCCCAGCGGTCCAATCGGCCGGAGGCGAGCGTGGTGCCGCGCGCCGGGCAGGCAACGCGAACAAAGCGCTCCACCCGGAGGGCGCGGCTGCGCATCTCTTGATTCAGTTGGCGCAAGAGGTCGGCGTCGGCTTCAAAACCCTTGCGGTCGACGTGTTGGGCGTGTTCGAGGAATCGGTCGATCTCGCCCCCGGTGAACGGTTCCTGATCAATCCGGTTGGCGCGGGCCAAGAGCTCGCCGATCATACCGCCGCGCGAATGGCTGACCAGGTGGAGACGCGCGCCCTCGGGCAGGGTCTTGACCAGGGCCAGGGCATTAGCAATCGGGCTCTCAGTGAGGCTGCGGTGCTCAAGGGCGTAAAGTCGTGGGCCATAGATGGCGACCAATCGCTGCCGATATTTTGCATTTTCCCAGAGCCCGCCGAAACTGCCTTCCGACGATGAAGCCGTGCCGTGGAGCAGCACCAGGGTCGGATCGGTGCTCTTGGGTATCTTGTCCACCGGGCTCAGCGCCCAACGCGCCGGGTCGCAGCGAAAGAGACCGTTGCGTTGTTCCAGGCGCGAATCCTGAAAGGTGCCCGCCGCAATCAGGGCGGTCATGCCGGCCGGTCCCTGGCGGAAGATGCGCAGCCCTTTCAAAATCCAGGCGCCGAGACCATCGCGCGAGACCCCGTCGGGCAAGCGAGGCCCGGAGAGGCGCAGGGCCTGACCAACGCTAATCACCCCGGTTTCACCCTCGCCGCGCCCGACCGCCGCCCCGAGGTAGCGGTGGGCATCCTCGGCCGCCACCAGGATGCGGGTGCCGTTAGCCAACTCCAGCTCCAGGACGGTATCGGCTTGAAGATCGATCTTGGGTGGGACGGTGTCCGTGCCGCGAGTTGCACCATCAAGGACATATACTTCGGCGTTCCATCCGGCCACACTTTCCGCTTTAGCAACAGAACCATCAATTTGCAGGGTGACTTTGGTCTCATCGTTGTTCATGTTCGGCTCCTTGGGTGAATATTGGCAAAACGGAGGGTCAATTCGGATCATTCATCTGTGAAGTATCGTTTTCCGGATGGGGGAATTGTTCTCTCACCCTCTCCCTTATCTGTTGCTGAAGAGCGCCAAGCTCGTTGGGATCGCGTTCAAGCAGCCAGACCAGATGGCTGCGCAATAGCTCCTGGGCGGTGTTGTATTCACCCATCTTATTCAGGGTGCAAAACAAATTCCATGCGCTACCGCTGGTTTCCGGGTGTTTTTCACCCTGGACCCGGCGCTTAGCTTCCAACAGCTTTTCCTGGAGGATGCGTGCCCCGGCCAGGTCACCCTGGTTCCCGAGTGTGAGAGCCAGATTGTTCATACTGGTGAGAGTGTCTGGGTGTTCCTCACCCTGGACCCGACGCCGAACTTCCAGCACCTTTTCATTGAGGACGCATGCCCCGGCCAAGTCGCCCTGGCCCCGGAGGGTTTCCGCCAGATTGTTCATACTGGTGAGGGTGTACGGGTGTTCCTCACCCTGTACCCGACACAGAACTTCCAACAGCTTTTCCTGGAGGGCGCGTGCCCCGGCCAGGTCACCCTGGTTCCCGAGTGTGAGAGCCAGATTGTTCATACTGGTGAGAGTGTCCGGGTGTTCCTCGCCTAGGACCCGACGACTAACTTCCACCACCTTTTCCTGGAGGGCGAGTGCCCCGGACAGGTCGCCCTGGCTCTGAAGGGTGCTCGCCAGATTATTCATACTTCTGAGGATATACGGGTGCGCTTCGCCCAGGAACCGGCGACTAACTTCCACCACCTTTTCCTGGAGGGCGCGTGCCCCGGACAGATCGCCCTGGTCCCAGAGCGTGGCTGCCAGATTGTGCATACTGGTGACGGTGTACGGGTGCTCTTCGCCCAACTCTGCTTGATCGATGGCTAAGGCCCGTCGCAACAAAGAGACTGATTCGGCGTACAAGGTTGGGCCGGATAGCAGATATCGGCCTACTTGGTTCAGTAACCAGGAATACGGCCTGAGCTCACACCAGCCGGTATCGAAATATCGGTTCAATTGGGTCACATGCGGGGTAAGGGCGGCGTAGTGCGGCCAACTTTCTGGCAATTCGGGGTCTGCCGGGCAGCAGGTTGTAAGGAGCCGCACAAAGGCGCGACAGTCTTCAGCCGGCTGCGTGTTTCTGGCGCGTGTGGTTTGCTGGGTGAGGCGGTGCAGACTTAGTGCCTGCTCCGTTCGTGGCAAATCGCTTTCGGCCCGGTCAAGCGCGGGCACCTCATGACGTTCTGCCAACCCATAGCGCCGCAGTTCACCCACTATCTTATTCCAGGCAAGGGGCTGGCTGACAGCCGTGGCCAATTCCAGTGGCAAGTCTGCTGCAGCGGCTTGCAGAAAGAAACACTCGGGCAGGGGTTCAGGGGCGGCATAGGCGCAGAGACGCAGGAGCTGCTGGGAAGGGAGGCTCAATTTTTCGAAGGCCAGGGTGAGAGTGGCGGCTACCGTCCGTTCGTAGCCGGTGGCCGCCCGACCCTCATCGAGAATCAAGCCCTCGGTGTCGATGCCGGTCAAGAGCTTGCGGTACTCGGCAACGGTACAGGCAGTTTCTTCGATATAGCTGGCAGCCTGTTCCAGGGCCAGGGGCAGACCGCCCAGATCCTTGGCCAGTGCCATCAGGTCGTCGTGCCCGGCACTCGACAGGCGGGCGGCAAGAAAGTCGGCGCTCTGTTCCGGAGTCCAGAAGTCCAGCTCAAGCGTTTGGGCAATGCCGCCCCAGACAGAATTGCGCGAGGTGATGATCAGGTGATGCCGACCGACTTGGGGGAGATGAGGTCGCAGGGCCGCCATATCCTCGGCGTTGTCATAGACCAGGAGCCAGGTGCAGTCCTGTCTCTCCAGCCAGCGATTCAGGGCCGCGCTGGGATTTTCGCCGGGCTGGCTGGGGGCACCGACCACCTGGCAGGCCTCCTGGGCGGAGAGTTGCAGCGTGGTTTCAGTCTCGGCACGGAACCACCACACCCCGGCATAGGCATCGCGATATTCGAGGCTGTACTTGAGGGCCAGTTGGGTTTTACCGAGCCCGCCCATGCCGAACAGAGCGGCCCTTGCCAGGATGACAGCGCCACCGGAGCCGACCAGGCTTTGGCGCAAGCGAAGGAGGAGACCGTTGGGGTCCTGGAAATGCGGACTGATGGAATGGCCGATGAGATGGAAGGGTTGCTCGACACCCCTTGGCGCCCGGAAATACGGTTCGGGAAAGCCGGGCACCTGGGCGAGACGATCGCGCAGACGCACGAACTGCTGGTCCCAATCCGTCTGCTTGCCCTGGAAGGTGTGGGCATCAAGGGTGCAGAGCCCTGTCAGAGCAGGTTGCAAGGCCTCATGGAATTGCGTTGCCGAGGGCATGACCGCGCCGCCCATGAGCACCGGCACGATCACCGGGGGGTGCTCCTCTTTCCTCCTTGCCAGGGCCAGCTCGACCTCGCGCCGGACAAAATCCACTTCGGGCTCGGCGACTCTGCGGTTGATCTCCTCCAGCCAGTCCGGACCTATCACCACCAGCACCACCGAGGCACCAACAACGGCCGCCTCAATCGTATCCGAGAAGGATTCGCCCATGTCGATGCCGTCCAGGTCATAAAAAAGGGCAGCGTCGTCGAACCAATAACGGAGACGATCATACAGGCGACCGGCATGGCCGCCTGTATCGGCGCGGCGGTAGCTGATGAACAGATCCGCGCTCATCGACGCTTTACAGCCGGGCCGCCTGGACATGCATCCAGTCGTAGTTTTTGGCTCGGCCGAGGCTGACCCAGCCCTCCACCTCCCAGAAACCCCACCAGGGCTCGTATTCGGGCCGGGCAAGGATGGCCCGGTCGCGACCCCACTTCAACCGGTTGTGGTCCGGATCAAAGTCAAAGGCAATGCCCCAGGAATGGGTGGACATCGTCGTGCCGCCGCGCTTTTCGCGCAGGTTGAAGCCGCCGCCGAACAGATCCAAACCCAGTTGACGCAGTTGGTCCGGGCCATAATGGCCCAGGACCTGGGCGAGCACCTTTGCCAGACTGTCCTTGACCCGGGCGTTGCACTGGGTGCGATTGACTACGGTAGCGGTGTCCCAGGCCAGACGCATGGGATACGGCAGGTCCAGCATAACCAGGTTGGTGCCGGGCTTGCCGTAGAAGCTCTCCAACTCGACCTGACGCTCCAAGGGCCAACCGTTGGGATTGCCAGGCACCGGCGAGAGATCGCGCCATGGCTCGGGAGCCGTGCCATGGGTCTGGATGGAGGCCAACTGGCCGCAGGCGTATTCGGTCAGCTGCCCCCACCAGCCATCAAGCTCACCGGGATTGATGCCGGCATTCCGACACAGGGTTTGCAGGCACAAGACCTCCTGGCGACCGACCGGCCAGGTATGCCAGTCGGTTTGGGTAGCCGGGTCCAGTTGTTCCAGGGTTTGAACGATGGCGGCACGCGTGGCAGCACTCATCTGACCATTGGCAACACCGGGATCTGTGCCTTTGGCCAAAAGTTGGGTTTGCAGGGTGCGGATTGCGGTGAGGTTCATAGCCGTCCTCCGTGGTCTAGGCTTATTTAAAGATCTTGAAACGGCGCGCTGTTTTCGTGCCAAAGAGCTGAGGTGCCTGGGGCAGACGCGTTGAGGGTAGATAGGCGCGGATTTGAGTGAACCAGGCCTCGTAGGTGGTAGGCTTCGCCTCACGCAGGGCCTTGAGGGCGTAGAAGGTAAAAGCACCGTTAGGCCGACCGTTAAAGCTGGTGTCCCAGCTGTATTCCGTGTCTTGGCAACCGGCCAGCAACAGATCACCACCAGAACGGGTGAATCCGCCGCGTGGAACCACGGCCTGCAGTTGGGCAGCGGGCAATTGGTCTTTGGGCATCCAGGCCTCGGGGGGCATAAAACGGATTTTACCCATGCCAAGATCCAGCTCGTCATCCCGGCCACGGGTCACCGAACCGGAGTGGCAACTATCGGAGATAAGCACAATGCGCACCCCGGCGGCGCGTTGCGAAAACAGGGCATGAATGTCGTCGTCAAGCAGGGCCCCCTTGATAGCGAGATCGTAAGGGCAGAGGGCCTCATCACGACCATCCGGTTCATCACCATTTTGGTCCGGGACCCAGGTGCCGTGGCCGGAGTAGGTGATGATCAGACTATCGCCCTTGGCGGCCGCTTGAATCATCCCGCCGATCGCAGCGACCATGGCGGCGCGGGTCGCCGCCGCGTTGAGTAAGGTGCTGACGGTAAAGCCCCGCCGGGTGAGTTCATCGGCCCAGTCGCTGGCGTCGTTAACGCAGCCCGACAGATCGTTGCTGGTGCCCGGATAATCGTTGATGCCGATGCAAAGTGCCTTGGTTGCCATGGGGACCTCCTTGAATGTGGGGTGGGAGAATTTCCTTATTCATCCAGAACCGTTACGGGGTATTTCTCAGGCTATAACCTAATAAATATGTTCGGTTCTCAGCAAAGCTACAAGGGCTAAATATCGTATATAAAATGGGGATAATATCTATCTATTTATCCTTTGAGATGGCGTTGCATTCCGCACTCGGTCATTGCCAATGAAGATGAGGAATATATTGAGATTTCTCCCTTGCAGTCGAAAGGACAAAATGGGGAATCGTAGCGCGTTATCTGCGCTTAAATTGGCTCATGGATAAAAATGATATCCATTTTATATATTTTTTTACGTTATTGTTTTTTCGTTGTTTTAGATACATACTCTCTTCCAGGCGAGAGGTACTTTAAGCGCCGATACGGAACCTGTGCAAAGAGTTACTCTCATAAAATTTATATAAAAACTGGAGGGAATAGTTGGTTGGTCAAAAGGAGGTAGTTGAAGGATTGCAATGTTTTTTATTTTGCACCCTTACAAAAAGCTAAAACACAACCAGGAGGGAAACATGAAAAAACAACTATTGAAAAGTGCATTGATCGCAGTGGCAGGCGTTGGGTTGTTGGCAGGAAGTGCTTTGGCTGGAAATTTGCCCAGCCCTGATTTTGGAGATATAGCTGGATATGTTGGCTCTGCTCTATATTTCAACGGAGCAGCACAGGTCACAACTGACACAACGTTTGCAGGAATGTATGAATTCACCGCAATCGCATATGAAGCGGGAAACACCAATAAAGCCTATAGTATAGGCGTTGGGTCTGATATCTTCAGAACAGATGATTTAAGTAATTGGGGGTTAAGGGCGCTCGTTGATTTTTCCACGAGCAATATCTTCTTTACTGACCTTACAGATGCATTTCCGACAGATATGCCCCTTAATCCATGGTCTTCTGCAACTAATGTCCCAGCAGGGTTTAAAATTTACCAGTTAACGGCCGATTCAGAGCTCCTTAGTTATCTTGCGCACACAACCAAGTTGGTAGCTGGAGACTACGTCATTGGATTTAATGATAATTCCCGTGACGGTAATGATAGTGACTATGATGATATTATCATAGGCATGCATGCTGTTCCCGAACCAGCCACCATGCTGCTCTTCGGAACGGGCATCCTCGGTCTGGCTGGAGTTTCCAGGAGGAAAAGAAGCTAACTTCAACTACACACACATTTCTTAGCTTTGAGGCGGAGCCTTTAGGCTCCGCCTTTTTTTTAAAAAATATTAAACTTGGGAGTATCTCTGTGGCCACAGTAACCCAAGAAAAAACTCCACCCGAAGAGTGCTCCTGCCTTTATTGGGCACCTTTTACTTACTCCTGCCTCCTGGTCAAGGATACTCTTTTCATGCCATCAAAAGGGCATGTTCTTTTGTATTGCCATTCTTGTCGATTCTCTTTGTGCCCCCACTACCAACAGTTGGTTGACGCTGAAGAGCCGACCAAAATAAAACAGGCAGAACCCCTTGACCACCGTCGTTCCATCCGCTTCCCCGGTTATCATAATTTTCGTTTTTCAAAAGTTACCAACAAGCACTTTTCAAAAGCAAAAGAAAACAACACGTGGACTTTCGACATGAGCGAGCATGGCGTGCGTTTTGCCAGCGAGCAAGTCCTGACACGTGATACTGCCATCCGATTTTTTGTTGAAGATGATGAAATTACTACAAGGGCCGAAGGTGTGGGTAGGGTTGTCTGGTGTGCTCCTCTTGCAAACACCTCCTTGTTTCAGGTCGGCGTTTCCTTTGATTTGCTAGTCAGTTGAAGTGGTGAGGGTCAGGGCAGCAAACAGATCACAAAGCACGGAAAACAAACATTATCATTTAAATACAGTAAGTTAAAGATAGATAAAATCAAAGTCCGAAATTTGATAACCAAGCTTGATGGTCTCGCAAAGAGTGCCCTTTCTTAACTGCCTGATTTATTGACACATCATGTATTTTTTCCGCCTTGGGGTGTTGGTCGGTCGACCATCCATGCCGGCAATCGTTCGATGGTATTGGCTAACCGTTCGATAGTCCGGTTGTAATCATATCCGGCATAGGTGTGCGCCAGGCGTTCCGCAGCTCCACGAAACGACCCGTCAGTAAGCATCCTGGCCAAAACTTCGGGAAATCCAACCACCGCTTTATCTCTTCGGATGCTCATTCCGGCTCCGAGCGATACCACCCTCATGCTCAACAGCCATTGCTCGATGGTCGTTGGCAGCATCAGCATCGGCACCCCGGCTAAGAGTGCAGCGACCGCCACCCCATGACCGGCGTGGGAAATGACCAGGTCCACCTCCGGCAAAAGATCGGATAATCGCACCGGTGTCGACGAGACCTGTAAAGATCCATGCGCATGGCGTGCCGCAAGATGCTCATCAAGACCGGGAATGCAGGCAATCACATCGGCATTGCTTCGTGCCAAGCTTTCCAGAACCTGTTCTATCCCGAAAAAAAGCCGCAGATACAGGAAAATTCTCACGCCTGCGGATCCCGACCACCTTCGGAGCTCAGGACCGTCAAGATACAGGATCGGCCCGACAAATCGCCCATTCCTCCGACTCGGATAATGGTCCAACTCCGGCAACGTTGCCAGCAGATCGATATCGCCGCAGACCGCCTCCTGCAGAGTGAGCACGGGACGCTTCCCTTGTTGTGAATGGACGGCATTGATGTTTTGCACCAGGGAATCTTCCCTTGCCAGCAATTGCGCTCTTGTCAAGCTGCGCTCCGGACGGAAACAGGGGTACGGCCTCACTTCCGGCGGGTATTCAAAACCTATATTGAGTTGCAGACAGGGCAGTCCGAAGAGACGCGCAGCGAACCGGGCGAGGGGAGCATACTGCGCAACCAGGACATCGGGCTGAAAATTTCTGAATAGTTCCTGCCAACCCGCTACCAACCCTGAGAGCACTGTTCGGTTGCCAAATCCAGCCCCTGCTAAGATATCGGCAAAGCTTGCAGGCTGGGAGATTTGATTCTTCTTCGTGGAAGAGGGAGAGCGGATGAAGTCAAAGGCTTCAGGCGCCAGCAGTTGTTCGGCAGCTCCATTATCCTTGACTGCAAACAGTATTGCATGCCCCTGTTGGCGGAGATGACGAGCAAGCGGCAACAGCGTTGCAATATGGCCAAAATTTCCTCCCAATTCCCAGGCTAAAAGTATTCGGCTCATACCATGGATCGTTGCCTCTGCAAAAATAGACACGCTTTCCAAAGGAAGAAGGAAAAAGCGTCATCCCGATCTTGTCGGGATGACGCTTCTCAAATGCGGCTCACAATGGCAGCAATCACGCCGTAACCATGAAATCGCTGGCCGTGATTTGCGGTTTGGCGGTCAGGGTCGCAAACTGCACCGCCGCCCCCGGGCCGGTGCCGTCTGCATCGTAGAGCAAGGCGCCGGAGCGGGTATTGTAAAGGAGATAGTCGTTGGCATCAGCGGCGGCTCCGGTGGGGCTGGAGTTGAAATGTGCGGTGGAAAGGGACCCCGCCACGGTCAGAGCGGTGAATATCCCCTTATCCAACCCGATTGTATCTAGCCCTGGGACAAAATCCGTGAGGATATCTCCCTTGGTTGCCGCACTCAGCACTGTATCGAACAGAAAAATGTCGCTGCCGGTCCCACCGGTCAGGGTGTCGTTACCGAGACCTCCCGCCAGGGTGTCGTTGCCGGCGTCACCGCGGAGCTGGTCCCGACCATTGCCACCGATCAAAAAATCCGCACCAATCCCGCCTGCAAGGCAGTCATTACCCTGATCTCCGTATAGGGTGTCATTGCCGTCATTGCCCAACAGCGTGTCATTGCCGATCCCACCGATTAAGGTATCGTCACCGCGAAGCGCCAAGACATAATCGTTGCCACCGGAACCGAAGATGACATCGTTGTCGATTGCGCCGAGCAGCACCTCAGTGCAGCCGGTGCCCGAGATCAGCAATTTATCGCCCTGCAAGCCATGACTTGCACCGTTGATCACTGAACACCAGTTGGACCTATCGACGATGCATTCTTTCTCGAGATTGATGAGGCCGTCAATGGTTTCGATACGTTTTAGTCCCTTTTTCGGAGCAGCGAAATAGCCGTTGATCTGGATCGATCCCTTGTTCCGGACATCGATTATCAGCGCGTCCCCCTCTTTGCGCAATTCCAGATCCGCCTTGCCGATATCCCTAAGGAAAAGGGGCGCCACATTTGCATCCGGCAGGATTATGTTCCCTTGCACATAGGTATTGACGAGGAAGCGAAGGTTCGTCCGGGTTTCGCCACCGGCACCGTCGGACACCGCGATCTCCGCCGTATCTTCACCCCCATACCCAGCTTCCGGCGTATAAAGCCATTTGCCAAGGTTATCCATCGCCAGAGAGCCATGCCCAGGGGCAATCGTCACCGCAAAGTGCAGCGGATCGCCATCGATATCGCTTGCATTAATCTCACCACTCAAGCTCGGCACACCCAACACCGTATACGGTTCCGATGCGACCACAGCCGGGGCATCGTTAAACGAGGCGATCGTCATCGTCAGGGTGGCCGTACAACTCAAACCGTAGTCGTTGGCCACCGTTACCCGGGCCGCATCCTCACCATAGTAGTTCCCGTCGGGAGTGTAGCTCCAGCGTCCGCTATCAGTAAGCGCGAACTGACCATGACCGGCATTTGCCGCCACCTGGTAGCGTAAACTGCCACCTACAGGATTGTTGACCGCCAGGAAATCCGTGAGGCTCCCGTCCTCTTCCAGGTTCAAGGCCAGGTTGGCAAGGGTCGGGGCCGATACCCGGACATCAAAATCAAGCTGCGTGGTCACCACCCCGCCCTTGCCATCATCAATGACCACCAAGGCCGTGTCTTTTCCTATGAACAGTCCTTCCGGTCGATACTGCCACGAGCCGTTTTCATCGACAATGAAGCTTCCGTTGATCGGGCTGCTCTGCAGGGTAAAATTCAGGCTATCGCCATCCGCATCCACAGCGGAGATCGCCCCCCCCATTTCTCGGATATCCTGCAGGATCACGTTTTCCTGTATAGCCGCCACTGGGGCGGTGTTATCATGGGCCACGCTGATATTGAAATTACTTGCAGCCAGGGCTCCTGCCAAATCTGTAGCTGTTATCCTTACGCCCGTGCTGCCCACAGCTTCATTGACAGGTGTGCCTGAAAATGTGCGTGTGGCAGCATCAAAGGTCAGCCAGGCAGGAAGCGGGCTGCCATCCGACAAGGTGGCGGCATAAACGAGTTCATCACCGGGGTCGACATCTTTGAAGGTATCGACCGGCATCTGGAAGACAAAGAGGTGATCTTCGATTGCGGTTTGCCCGGTCAACGCCGCCTTCACCACCGGAGCGTCGTTAATATTGGCCACCGAAATGGTAAACGACCGGGCAGCAGTGGCGCCGACCGGATCAATGGCGCTGACCGTAACGGTAAACGAGCCGACGTCATCGTTGCCGGGGGTGCCGCTGAAGGTGCGGGTTGTCCGGTCGAACTGCAGCCAGTTGGGCATACTGGTGAAGCCGGAGACCTCTGCAGCGTAGAGCAGCGGATTGCCTTCCGCATCAAGGAAGGCATTTTCCGGGAGTTGAAAGACAAAGGGTTGATCCTCGGCCGGGGACAGCGAATCCAGGAGTGCATCACCCATTTCCGGGGCATGATTGACGAATTCACGGTAGCTCGCCGAGTTGCCGTCGGCGAATTCGAAGGTATCGATGACCAAAGAGCCGTGGACGCCGGCTGGGTCGAAGTTTTCGATCTGCAGCCGGTCGCCCGCAGCCCCGTATTGAATGGTCAGGGTATTGCCTTCTTGCGTGAGCACCAGATCATCGCGATCTATACCTGCACCGAACAGGAGGCTGTTACCTCCGCTGTTTTCGGCCGCATCGATGACAGTGTCGACGCCATCGCCAAGATTGACCGCATAGACATCACGGCCAGCTCCTCCCGTCAAAAGGTCATTGCCGGTTCCCCCAGTGAGGACATCGTTGCCGGTACCGGCCGAAAGGGTGTCGTTGCCGTCACGGCCGTAGAGACGGTCGCCCAAATTGGTGCCAGAGAGTACATTGTTGCTGCCATCGCCCTCGACGATAAAAGTAGAGGCGGCCAGCTCGGCAAAGGAGAGGCTCGTGCCATCTTCGAAGACAAAGGTATCAACCGAGCGGGGACTGTTTTCGACATCGCTCGGGTTAAAACCGGCAAGATGCACCTCATCACCGTTATCAAAGGCGAGGATCAGGATTCCTTGGTCACCGTTCCCCGGGGCCTCGAAGTAGAGGTGACGGCGCAGGTCCTGCGGTTCGATTCCAGGACCGAAGCGGAGGATATTCCCGGCTCCCGGCTCGACGGTATCCGCTATGGTGAGAATTCCGTCCCCTTGATTGAAGACATAGGTGTCGTTGCCGCTGCCGCCAAAGAGAAAATCGTTGCCGGTTCCGCCCGCCAGGAGGTCATCGCCCGAACCGCCCTGGATGCGATCGATGCAAGCAGTTCCCAGCAGGCTGTCATTGCCGTCGCCGCCTTCTATGTCGAAACCTCGAGCGACCAGTTCCTCATAGGTAAGGGTCGGCCCATCCTGGCCGAATTGGAAATACTGAACCGCCCGCGTACCCATGGGGTTCAAGCGATCAAAGCCGGTGAGGCGGATCTCGTTGTCCGTCCCCGTTTCCCGCACAACCAAAGTGTGCGAGTCTGGGTCGTGGCTGAGGCGGATATTGCCGGGATCAGAACCCTCTGGCAGGACCAGGGTATTGCCCTCGCCCGGTCCGGCGACATCATCAATGGTATCGACCCCGTCACCGGCGGCAAAAAGATAGGTATCGTCGCCCGCCCCGCCGACGAGGAGATCATCCGCGGCCAAGCCTCGTATTCTGTCATGGCTGGGAGTGCCAAGGAGTTCCTCTTGTTCGGGGGTCCCGACGATTTCATATCCGCGGCTTAACAGCTCGGTAAAACTCAAGCTCGTGCCATCCTTGAAATTGAATTGACCTACTGGCAGCGGCATACCCGGAATGTCGGGATTAAAACCTTCGAACCTGATGGCATCGCCATTGTCACCAATCCGCAGGACCAGAGCGCCCTCCTCGACCACGGCGTGCAGATCATTCGTCGCGATATCATTTCCGAAGGTGATGCTGTTTTCCATGCCCAAAGTGCTAATATCGACAAGGGTATCGACCCCGTCACCGAGATTGAAGGCATACGTGTCGTTGCCGCTGCCCCCTTCCAGGCGATCATTGCCCGGAGTCCCGGGGAACAAATCGTCTCCGTTGGTTCCGGTGATGCGTATCCCCTGACCAAGGAGATCCTCCCGGCTGGCTTCGCTGCCATCCGCAAAACGGAAGATATCGACGGCCGTGGTAAAGGTCAGCCGGTCCGGGGCATAGCCCGCAAGCCTGAGCTGGTCTCCGGTAGCGGGAATATCGATGACCAGATAGCCTCCGTCTTCCGAAAAACGAAGGGCGGCAAACACAATACCCGGACCGAATTGCAAGACGTTGACAGCGTTGAGGGTACCACCGTAATCGCCTCCGTAGTCTCCGCCATAGTCATAGCTGCTACCGTAGTCATAGCTGCCGCCGTAGTCATAGCTGCCGCCATAGTCGTTGTTGTCATCATCTGTAACAACCTCTTCCAGGTAGGTATCCTCAATGGTCAACCTGCCATCACCGGCATGGAATACATAGGTGTCGTTGCCAAGCCCTCCCCAGGCTATATCATTACCCGCTCCGGCTATGATCAGGTCGTCGCCGGCACCGGCAAAAATGGTATCATCCCCGCCGCCACCTATGATTGTGTCATTGCCGTTGCCGCCATTGAGCCAATCCCGGTCATCACCGCCATCAAGATAATCATCACTGCCCAATCCGTAGAGCAAATCATTGCCTCCACCGCCGGCAAGGGTATCAGCATCCGGCGTGCCGAAAAGGATGTCGTCATCTCCACTCACCACATCTCCGCTCAACGCCTGAATGGCTCGTGCCTGCAACTCGATATAATTCCACACCTGATTGTTGGCGAAATGGACCTCTTCGATTCGTTGGGTCGCGTTATTATCATCGAAGCCATTCATGACAATGAGTCGGTCTTCGGTCCCATTGAGGGAGAGAATCATGTCCGCGCCTGATTGGCTCACGGTCACATCCGCAGGGAGAATGTCGGAACCAAAAACAATACTATCGATATCGGCAGAATTGGAATCATTCTCAATCACAGTGTCACAGCCGCAACCTCTGCTGAACAGATACGTATCATTGCCTAAGCCGCCATTCAGCAGATCATCGCCATTGCCGCCATCGAAAATATCATCGCCACCCCGCCCGTAGAGGGTGTCATTCCCGCCAAGGCCAAACAAGGTTTCAGCGCTCCTGCTGCCGTTCAGCGTATCGCCGCCAACGGTACCGATCTTGCTCAGATGGGTTTCGATGAAGCTGGCATCAAGGACCGCACCGTCGGCAAACTCCAGCCGTTCAATTTTAAAGGCGTCAGAGTCATACCCAAACCAATTCTTGACCGTGATGGTATCTGCACCATCACCCAAAATAATCTTCAGATCTTCACTGCTGTTATCGATGTGCTCAAAATGCACATCACTGCTCGCAACACCAGCTTTGAAGCGGATCGTATCTTCGTTGCCAAGCCGCCAGTCGAAGTCCAAAATGGTGTCGTGCCCGTCTCCCCAGCCAAACAGGTAGGTGTCGTTATCAGCCGTATTTGGTTGAAGATAGCCCTCAGGGAAATCGGACTGGTTGGCGTTGCCATCAAGCAGGTCGTCACCGGCCCCGCCATCCACAATGTCGGCGCCTAAGCCGGCACGAATGATGTCGTTACCTGCGCCACCAGAGATAACGTCGTTACCGCTGCGCCCCTCAAGGAGATCATTGCCGCCCCGGCCGATGATCGCATCGTCTCCCCGGTAGCCGATAGTTGTTTCCGGATTATCCGATCCAGCCAGCAGGAAATCTCTGATAGTGGCAGATGTCCAGATGGTGCCGTCGGCAAATGCTATATTTTCGATTTCATAGGGATGATTTTCAGGAGCCCAAAAACTGCTTTCAGCAAAATATTTATTGAGCGTGACCTGGTCATTGGTATCTTTGATGGTCAGGATCAGGTCCAGCCCTTCTCTCCTGAGCACAACGTCCGCAGGTAAAATATCCTCCTTGAATTGCAGCCTGTCCGTGTTGGAAGTGGTATCGCCATCAATGATGAGGTCGTGTCCAGAGCCACGACCAAAAATATAGGTGTCGTTGCCGTTGGCCTGCAAATCGGCTTCATAATACCCTTGTTGAATGGAGAAGAGGTTCCCGCCTCCCAGTAAGGTGTCATCGCCTGCGCCACCATCGACGATATCATCCCCTCTGTTACTACCGATGAGGATATCATTCCCACCCAACCCCAGGAGAGTATCGTTCACCGGACTTCCGAGAAGAGTATCATCCCCCTCTGTCGCCTTGGTCATTGACTGACGAATGGCTTCATTTTTGTCCCAGACGGTCCCATCGGCAAAGAAAAAGTAATCAATACCTCGGCCATCAGAGATATTCCAATCTTGCCACCCCAGGTTTGTGGTGAGTGTTTCGCCGGTATCCTTGATTTGAAAAACAAGGCTGCTTGCATCCGCTCCGGAATGAATGACCGAAATATCTTCAGGATTCAGGCCGGAAAAAATAATCCCGTTCTTCCCCTGGGAATCATACACCAGATCGTTGCCGCTCCCTCGACCGAATATGTAGGTGTCGTTGCCCATCTCACCGAAAAGCTCGTCATTTCCGGCCCCGCCAGAAAGTATGTCCTCACCGTTGCCGCCCGCCACGACTTCGGCACCCGTTCCCCCCAGCAGGATGTCGTTGCCGTTGTAGCCGGAGATCGTACGTTTCGAAGAATCTCCTAATATGATGTTGTCGTTGGCATTTCCTCGCTGAGCCGGATTGAAACTCACCTCCAAATCTTGATAGAGCTGCGTCAGCTCCGGGGTAAGAGGCAGGCTGCGCAACGTCTCTTCCATCAGCACCACTCCGTCCCACGAGGTGCCCCGGAGCATATCACCTGTGTATTGGTTGAACTCGATCAGGTCGGTCAGACCGTTCACAGCATCTGTGGCAATTTTATCCTGGAAGGCCTGGCTCAGTTTACCGAAGTCAAAGGAAATAGTTTTCTCGGTAAGGTTGAGCTCGACCAGGTCCAGATATCCTTTTAATCGAGTCTGGAGGACAAGAGCACCGTACACCTCGCTGCGCAGGGCCTGGTAGGATGCTTCCAGCTGATCCAGCTGGGACTGCGTGTAGCTGATCACTAATCCCGGTTTGCTTCTATCGAGTCCGGAAAGTGCTGAAGAATCAGCAAAATCGACCTGCAAGCCCGAGATGGCGCCGCCACCTTCCTGCGATTGTCCCGGCAGGCTAAAAAAATAACTGCCGTTGAAAGACTCCAGCACATGTACACGATCATTCCAGTGTTGAATGAGATTGCGGTATTCTTCGTCCAGCAAAGGGTTCTCGGCATTAGTGACAGCCGTCGTTACCCCGGTGCCGGTCCCGGTCAGATGCTGCGCCCTCGCGATGCTGCCAAAAGCGGTATATTCCACCCGGTATGAGGAGGAACGTTCTTCTAGAGAACCGGCCATGCCGGAGGTATCCGCCCACTGCACCAACACTTCATCCAGGAGCGCCAGCTGCTGGCTGCGGGTAGTGGCCGCGCTGAAGCGGGTCAGGGTGTTCTGGAGCGCAGAGGAAAGGGCAGCAGCCTCCTGGAGGTTGCGCACCTTGCCTGCTCCTTGCATTTCGGGCAAGGTGGCAATTGTCTCGGAAACTTCGACCTGGTCGGTGAAGGTCCGCGTAGCGAGGTTGCCGGCGAGGTTGATATCGGCGACCGTACCGGTGGTGCCGTCGGTCCGGGTAAATGTCCCGCTCTCTGCAATAACGTTGCCGTTCTGGCTCTGGTTGACGGCAGTGGAGTCGAGATGGATGGCGGCAATGCCGAGGTCGGTAAGCGTGGCCAGTTCGTTTGTCTGGGAAACGCCGTCCTGGTTGAGGTCCCGCCAAATCTGCAGATTGGCAAAGGCGGCATCATCTGCGTCGATGCGGCCGTCAGCGTTGGTATCGAGATCGCCCAGGGCGGCAAAGCCGGTGGTTGCAGTTGCGCCGCTGCGAAGTTTCGTGCCGTCGCCAAAGAGTTCCGAGCCGTTATCGATGACCCCATTTTGGTTAAGATCCCGCACCAGCAAGCCATCGTCCGCCTTGACCCAGCCGGTGCCGGTGTTGATGCCGTCACCATTATGATCAAAGAGCACACCGGCCGTGATACCGACCGTCTCAATGCCGTCACCATCCAGGTCGAGGGCCAGGGGATCGCGACGAAGGACCCACGATTTGGCGGCGGTGAAGGTGCCGGTGATACCGGCACTACCCAAATTCCCCACCCCTGCCCAGCCTCCTACGCCTGATATCAGCCATTTCTTCACAAGCACCTTGCCGGTTGCGCCTGGAGTCCCCCCGTTGCTGCCGTTTGCCAGCAATTGATACAGGTGTTTAAGGTACGTGGAGTTATAAGCATCGTACCCACCTCCCATTTCCAGGGATTGACCGGCCAGCGATGAAAAGGCGGAAGCTAAGCCAAACCCCGGAGTGACTTCGACTTGGCGCGGAGGGGTACTGCCGGGAGGTTGGGGATCACCGCCCGGATCGTCCGGTGGTGCTGGCAAGAGATCCAACAGTTGGTTATGGCTTAGCTGACCGCCGTCCGAAAATTCAAGGGAAAGGTGGGATGACGTCATGCCGTTCCGGATGAAAACAGCATCCGACGAGGAGTATTGCAGGCAGAGATCCTGCCCCTGATCCGTGTATTCAAAAGTCCCGCTTTCGTCCAATATGCTGATCCGCGCTACGCTTAGCTGAGCGTCGGTAATACCTTGGCCAAAACGTATTCGATCCGTACCGGAAGCATCCTCGATGACATCGCAGCCACTGCCCAGGCCCAGCAGGTACAGATCGTTGCCGCCGCCCCCTTCCAGTTTATCCGAGCCACTGCCGCCGGCCAGCGTATCGTTGCCGGCGCCCCCCTCCAGATAATCATTGCCGCTACTGCCATCCAGGAGGTCGTCGCCCTCGCCTCCGTACAAGTCGTCGTCCCCGGAACCTCCGGTGAGGCTGTCATTGCCGGTAAATCCATACAATTGGTCTGCGCCGGCATCGCCGGAAAGCGTATCGTTACCGCCCAGCCCGTAGAGCAGGTCATTGCCATTGCCGCCGGCAAGGGTGTCGTTACCGGAGCCGGTCAGATCGCCGTTATCACCGACCAGCCAGTCGTTGCCATCGCCGCCGAAGAGATAATCATCGCCAACGCCGCCATGCAGGCTATCATGACCCGCCTCGCCCAGCAGAATATCGTTGCCGCCGCCACCTTTCAGGATATCGTTGCCTCCGCCGCCGTAGAGCATATCATCGCCCGGATCCGAGCCATCAAGCACATTAAAATGCTCAAAGTTTACCGAGGTGGCATACCCCTCGGCGGCAAAGCTCATCTGGAAATTCAATGAGGCAATGTCTGCGGGCGTGATCCAACCTGAATCGATAGAACTGTCACCATACAGCACATCGTTGCCCGTACCGCCGAGGAGCAGGTCATTGCCGCTTGCACCGGTGACCACATCGCTGCCGCTGCCGCCGTCCACCGTATCATTGCCCAACCCGCCAGACAGAAAATCAGTATCCGCACCTCCCGAGACAACATCATCGCCGTAGCCGCCAGCAATGACATCCTTGCCACCCTCTCCCTGCAAAACATCGGCCTGGCCGGTGTCGCCCCAGGGGTTGAGCAGAGCAAAGTCAGCGGGATTTCCGTTGCTCCACGCTATTTCACCGAGGATGAAATCGTTGCCGCTGCCGCCGGTGATGTGATCGCTCCCGGCCAGGCCAACGAGTTGATCGTTGCCAGCGCCACCGTCGATGGTCAGATTAGGCGGCGTGGCACCGGTCAGGTAAAACTCGCCCCCGGGATAAAGGTCATAATCTGCCTGAATGCCGCTGATCGCCCCACTAAAAACATAGCGGCCCGTGTGTTGAAAGACCATGGCGATGGTGATGTCGTCGCTGCTTGTCCCGGTCAGCGTTCTTGCGGCTTCAGGCAACTCGGCAAGCGTTATCCCGAAATCATGATCGGCAAAGGCGGCGGAACTGGTCTGGTTGGCGAAGGTGAGGCTGGTGTTGCCGTCGAGGTTTAGGGTGCTTCCGGTGGAACCGAAGGTCATGGTGTAGGCCGCATCGTCGCTGGTGAAGACGTAACTGTTAGTTCCCTCCACTCTGGTGAAGACCCCTGCGAATGTCTTACCGTTAATAATGAGGATATTTTCCCCCTCATCGATGATGGTGTCTCGGCCGTCGCCGGTGTTGAAGATGTAGGTGTCGAGGCCGTCGCCACCGTCGAGATAATCATTGCCCTTGCCGCCGTAGAGATAATCGTCGCCTTTACCGCCAAAAAGATAGTCGTAGCTTCCGCCGCCTGAAAGTTTATCCGGTCCGCCATTGCCTATCAAAACATCGGCCTGGCTGGCACCGGTGATGATATCGTTGCCGCTGCCACCGAGCATGAAAGCGGACTGCTCTCCAGCCGTGGCACTCAAGCCGCCACCGCCAACCTGGATGAACCAGTCCAGCAGGTTGGGCAACAATGCCTCCATAAAAGGACGATCTTCGGCCGGTAATATTTCCAGATACTTCTTGAAGTATATGTCGTAGCCCTTGACAGCATCAAGGGTGTCGGCAATATCGCTGCGGTCGAAGCTGACACCTCCGCTGACCGGCTTAAACAGGGTCCCGTTGCCAGCAAGGCGGTTGTCGTAATAAGCCTGCATGGCAAAAGCAATCAACGCCTTGGTCAGGTCGCTGCTCTCCATGGTGAGGCCGCCGCCTTCCGTTACGATGTTCAAGAGATCGGCGGTGAAACGGTCAAGCATGGCATCGGCAGTGGTAACGCCGGGCGCGTTGCCGGCCTGATGGCGGACGAGGTGTTCGAGGAAGTTAACATCTGTTGTGTTGGTCAGGTCAGTTGTATACGCAAAGAGCCCTTCATCAAAAATCATTCCTAGCAAATCAGTCAGCTTTGTAGTCACGTCACGGAACTGGTCGTTCTGTAAAAAGGCGGTAAGCAGGGAGATGGAATGCATGTCAAGCGAAGGATTGGAATATGGGCCATGCTCAAGCACATTTCCAGGCAGAGTCGTGCCGATGGTGTGATATATACTGAGTGGAGCGGATGAGAGAAATTCGCCATCCACGCGGATGTTGCTGACGAGATCAGAATTGGGGATACCGCCATTTGCATTCTGTAATTGCAGAAAATTGGTCAAGCCAGCAAGGTCCTCCTCGCTGTAGCCTTTGAGAAGCAGGCCACTCTTAAGGAGGGTAGGAACAGGCTGAATGCCAATTCCAGCCGAGTTGGCAAATGGAGCCTGATCGAAGGTGACCACCCTTACACCGAAGAATACCCCCACCAGTGCTGCCAACCCGCCGCCCAAAGAATGGCCTGTAAGAGTGATGGTGGCGTTGGGGCTGAGGGCCTTGACTTGTAGGTAATATTCCACCGCTTGCGTAAGCTGAACGGAACCACCACCTTGGGCCAGACTGAAGTCGGCCGCGATATCGCCTGTGTAATCCTTGTCATAGGTACCAGCAAAGGAAATGACGATTTCGTCGCTATTGGCAATCGTGGTACCGTTAATAAATGAAATAGCTTCAAAGCCACTTCCATCATCTGTCTCATGTCCTGTTGCTAACCAACCACTCGGTACTGGAAGTTTATTAATATCATTCCGAGTTGACACATAAGAAGCTCCGGACATTAATGCATAATCAATTGTAGAAGGCATTATTTTTCCCCTTAAATATAGTTTCACATGGACAGTCTTGCGGAAGAATCTTTTTGAAGTTACAAAATTTTATACAAGCTTCATATGTCGGTTGATTGGTAAACCAATCTATTCCTAGCCAACCAGCATTTTTGTAATAATTAGTTTTACCACATCCTTCCTGACCACCTTCGGGTATCGGCTCCCGCAAGATGGTTTGGTATTGGGGTTGTTTATAAGCAGATAAAATTGTTTGGATCATTTCCACGGACATAAAGCGTGTTTTGGCTTTTTCCACCGCAAGGTCTGGTGATGAAAAAATCAAATTGGGTTTTTTGATTTCAACAGGTAATTTTTCCAATGGAATACGACGCCACGCACTGCCTTCGAATTCAAAGACAACATAAGGTGGGTTGGGACGCCCCCACTTGTTATAGGACAGACACCCCACGGGGTAAACGACCAGGTACGCAGCATTATTATAAATATCGAGCAACATCGGTAGGAAGTTCGCCATTCCTAGCTCTTTACTGAAGTCATCTTCCCATACCACTTTTTGTTTACTATTCGGCATGATAAATTCCAAACTCTGTTGTTTGTAGGGAGTTTTTTGTCCAATCTCATGCCGTCCGCCACGCTGAACCGAACGATCAGCAACAATCTTGCTACCATCATGCAGCAGCACTTCCTCCTGCCAGCGTACGGAGTTGCCAAATCCCAGAAAGGCATGGGCATTGGGCACGCCCCCCATCAAGATCAACACCAAAAACAGCAAGCCTGCCTTGATCATTCGTCTCTTCTTTGTATTTTTCATGCAGCAAGTCTCCATGTAATATTTTTGCATCGCAGCAAATCGGGCAACCTGTTGGTTATTTGAAGGAAGTTATCGTTTGCCAGGAATGCGGTCACACGCACCAGTCACCCATCAGGATCGAGGCTTGAGACGGTTCTTGGGGAAATTAATTTCTCCATTCTCCCGTCTCTTGCCCCTGCCGCCAACCAGCGGCCCAGAAAATCGACGGTTCCATGCCATGTCCAAGCGTTAAATAATTTCAGGTCAAATGGTTTCAAACCAACCCTAAGATGGTTCACGACATGGGCGGTAAAAAATCAAGAAAT
>JBBRBT010000022.1:0-53491 GCA_038205495.1 Desulfobulbales bacterium | reverse complement strand
CGTCGATAAAAGCCATAACCTTGGCGTTATACCGTTTTTTAACCGCTTGAATCCCTGCTGCATGGTCAAAATGGTTGTGCGTGAGAATCACCTGCTCAACCGCCACCTTACCGAAGCCGGTGGAAAGCTGTTCAATTTCATCGAGGACAAAGCCATCGGTCCCCGGATCGATCAGGGTGTTGACATCCTCGACCCGGTTCCAGTCACCCAAGATCAAGTAGGAGTTGCAGCTGTATATTTTATCGTTTTTTTTCAGGGAGAGTATCTTCACACTTCAATCTCCGACCTTCTTGTACAGCTGCGCATCAGGCACCACCTGGGTGAAGAGGTGCGCCACTTCCTGGGGGAGTTTCTGGGTATTCTCGTTGGCCAGATATCCGCCCGGCGCCAGAGCCCGATGGAACATCCTGAACACCTCAACCCGTTCCTGATACTGAAAATGGAGCAGGACATTCTTGCAGACAATCAGGCAGTAGTCCTGGCCGACCGGTTTCAGCGAAAGCAGATCGTGATACTGAAAAAGTATCCGGTCGCGTAGGATTGCCTTAACCCGCGAATGCCCCGGTTTATCAGCGGGCTCGAAATATTTATCCAGCAGTTCTGCGGGGGTCCGCTGCAGTTCCTCGACCGGATAGGTTGCCGCCGTGACCACCTCACCAAAGTTGTTGGCACTGTCGTAATCAGTGGCATCAATACGAAGATTCTTAAAACCGAAAGGGTTCATCTTTTCGGCAAAGATCATAGCGATCGTGTAGGTCTCCTGGCCGAGAGCACTGCCGGCATCCCAAATTTTGATCCGACTTCTGCCGCTCGCATAGGGGATCATATGGTCGGCAGCGTGTTCCAGGGTCGGTTGATCGCGCATGAAGAAAGTGAATGCCATGGTATTTATTGCCTTATCTTTCGAGTTAATCGTTTGTGAAACTGTGGAGCGCACCGCACCCCGGAGAGGGGGGTAACCCTAGGATCAAAGTTGATCAAGCTCTGCCGTTTCCGCCATTTTGGCTAGATCGCCGGGAGAAAGAATCAAGGCTACGGAACCATCTCCCAGGATAGTGGCACCGGAAATTCCCTTGACGTCCTGATAGAGGATGCCAAGCGGCTTGATGACGGTCTGGTGCTCGCCGACCACGAAATCCACCACAAAACCCATCCTGACACCCTGCACCGAGACAATAACGATCTGCTCGATATCCGGCTGGTTGCCCTGAATGCCGAACTGATCACGCAGACTGATATAGGGTGTGAGATTCCCTCGTACTTTTGCCAGGTTACGGCCATGGGCGGCTATAACGTCAGCCCGTGAGAGTTCCACACACTCCTCAATGGCCGCCAGCGGCAGGACAAAATGGCTGTCCCCGATTTTGACCAGCAGGCTCTCAATGATGGCCAGGGTCAGCGGAATTTTAAGGGTGATGGTGGTGCCTTTGCCGAGTTCGCTGTTGACGACAATAGTTCCCCGCAGGCCTTCGATGCCGCGTTTGACCACATCCATGCCCACGCCACGGCCGGACACGCTGGTAATTTTGGCGGCCATGGAAAAGCCGGGGGCAAAGATGTAGCCGTAGATCTCCTGGTCGGTCAGATCCGCACCGGCGGAAATCATCCCCAATTCAATGCCCTTGGTGCGAATGGCATCGCGATTGATGCCGGCACCATCGTCATGGATGGTGATCAACACCGAATCCCCGGCGTGTTCGGCGCCCAAGCGGATGGTACCTGCCGCCGGTTTACCGGTTGCGAGACGATGGGCCGGTTTTTCGATGCCATGATCAATGCTGTTGCGGATGATGTGGACCAGGGGATCGTTGAGTTTCTCGATAACGGTCTTGTCCAGTTCGGTATCTCCACCAAAGGTTTCCATCTCGATCTCTTTGCCCAGCTCCTGGGAGAGATCGCGCACCAGACGTTTAAATTTGCTAAAGGTGCTGCCAATGGGCAACATGCGGATGTTGAGGGCGGTATCGCGTAACTCGTTGGTCAATCGCTCAACCTCTTCGGCAATCGATATAAAATTAGCATCCCCCAGGGTATTAGACACTTGGGTGAGCCGGGCCTGGACGGTCACCATTTCGCCGACCAAATTGACCAGTTGGTCCAGCCGTTCCGCCGGGACCCGGATGCTGGCTGCGGTTTCAACAGCCACATGTTCTTGTTTGAGCTTCTTGACATGCTGCTGTTCGGCTAGTGCCGAGAGCACCTTTTCCGGACTCACAGCCCCCCCGTCAACCAGCAGTTCCCCCAGAGGTTTCCGCTGCTGCAATATTGTGTTCAGCTCCGTCGGGTTAAGGTCGCCACGCTCGACCAGGATTTCACCCAGCTTTTTGTAGCTGTCGTTATCGTCCGGCTGATTTTGGTCGTTGATCAGTTCGATGGAAAGATGGCAATCATCTTCAACAAAAATAAACACATCTTTGATGGCCGCCTCACCCCGGCTGGTGGTGAGAATGATATCCCAATAGAGGTAACAGTGTTCAGCGACCAGAGTATCAAGGGGCGGAACGTTGTCGAAGTTGGCGGTTACCAAGCACTCACCCAGACCACGCAGCTCATTGATAAGCGATATCGGGTTACTGCCGCACAGCAGCAGTCCCTGATTCGGCTGGAAACGGATCCGCCAGGTCTTGAGCTTGTTATCTTCGGCGGCTTCTGCTCCCGCCGGATGACCGCTCCTGTCCCCCTGCTGCCCCCTTGTTTCAAGGTGAGGCACAAGCTGACGCAGGCCGGTGATGAGCGCATTCCCCTCTTCCTTATCGGCCTCGCCGCAACCTGCCGAGGCATCAAGCAGCGCCGAGATATGATCACGGGATTTGAGGGTCAGGTCGAGCAGTTCCTTGGTCACCACCATTTTGCCATTGCGAACCAGGTCAAAGACGGTTTCGACCTCGTGGGTAAAGGCAGCTATGTCGTCGAACCCAAACATCGCCCCCGAGCCCTTGATGGTGTGCATGGCCCGAAAAACACGATTGATCAAATCGTTATCATCGGGTGTTTCTTCAAGGTCGAGTAGGGACGTTTCCAGTTCGGCAAGCAATTCGCCGGCTTCTTCACGATAGGTGGCGATATGTTGTTCAATCATGGTGGAGATCCTTATGTCGTCATCAGAGACTGGGTAGGTCGTTCCAGGTGGAAAGTCTTTGCTTGTGAGCCCGTTCTTTTATCCCAGCACTTTTTTAACCACCGCGATCAACTGTTCCGGCTTGAACGGTTTGACAATCCAGCCGGTGGCCCCGGCGGACTTGCCTTCCGACTTCTTGGCATCCGTGGATTCCGTGGTCAGCATGACGATGGGTATGAATTTATTGAGAGTGCTGGCCCGAACCCCTTTTATCAGCCCGATACCATCCATCTTGGGCATATTGAGGTCAGTCAGAAGCATGTCCACCTTCTTGGTGGAGAGTTTATTCAAGGCATCCTGACCATCAACCGCTTCAACGACCTCGTAGCCGTTTTGCTTGAGCGTGAAGGACACCATCTGCCGGACACTGGCCGAATCATCGGCTGTCATGATTAATTTTCCCATTTTTCCAAACCTCCGAACTGACGAAAACAGAACTCGTTATTATAGCTACAGGGTGTATGGCGTTCCGCCCCGGCAGTTGCTGAAAGATCGATCAGCGCCTTGGGAGTCGGACCACGATGCATAAATTTCTTTCCTTGGGCCGTGGCCATTCTACAGGCCGAGCAGAAAACCTGCAGGGCGGTGATATCCAACTCCACCTCGGTCTTGAACTCAATGACCACGGTCTCTGCCTCGGCCAGACTCTGAGAGAGGAGTTGTGCATACTCAGCGATGGTCTCGATGGTCAATCGGTCACCACTGCTGATAACTTTCTCGGTATCCTGTGGTGTACTGTTTTTTGCAATGTGTTCCATGTACAACCTCCCTGGTCCCCTCAAACCTTCTCTTGTAGAATATCCTTATTTCTCGATACCCCGTTATAGTCAGCAGCAACAAAGCGACCAAATACGGCATCTGATTGCAGGATGTGGGTTTGAAGCCAATCATGCAAAAAAACAACAATCTCAATCAACAGATGTTTTTTGTCGTAATGGGAGTCCCTGTCCAACTCAACCAATCTCTTTGAAAAATCATCATGTTCCTTCTGGTGCATTGCAATGTCCGGATACCTGTATTCCTGCATCAAGTGCTCTTCCGCAGCAAAATGATAAATGACATAATCGATAAGATCATCGAAAAGAGGGCTCAAGTCCTGGCAAGGCGGGTTGGTGGTAAAAATATCGTAGAATTTGTTCGCCAAAAAAAACAGGTGCTGGTGATGCTCGTCAATTTGCGGCATGCCAATCGAAAAACGGTCACTCCAGGCAAGAATAGGCATATTTCCCTCAATAGTTCTGTGGCTCATCAGCCTTTAAAAAAGATCAACATTGTCACCGAATTCCGAATCGGTGGACTTCGCTGCTATTGATCCCTGTTTTTGGGTCATTGCGACATGGACCCCGTGCTTACTGGCAAGGTCTTCATGGATTCGTCGTTCGCTCTCCATGGTGTATCGCTGTGCCATACTGCGCAGGTCCTCTTTAAAAGCATCACTGGCCGGATACAATGCCCGCGCCTGGCTAAAGATCTGCTGCAGATTACCCAGAACCTCATCGGCCAGGCGCCGGGTCCGCTCATGCACATCAATGCTGCTGGCGATTCGTTCAATCTCTTCGGTGAGCGCATTGACCTGGCTTTGTAAGCGGGGAAACAGAGTCAGCAATTCGGTGCCCATATTTTTAAGGATGCCCAGCATTTCGTTCAGTTCCGTTTCCATGGCGGATAATGAACCGCTGAAACTTGTCTCGTCGCTGCTTGCCTCGGAAGAGAGAACGCCGGTGATGGCATGGATGGCGGTCAAGGTCGAGGTAATGAGGTCTGTCCGCTGCACAGCCTCCCCCGAGAGATGACCGATCTCTTCGGAGAGGGCGCTTAATGCCGCCCCTTCTTTTCCTGTGCAGGCAGCTTTGATTCGGGCATTAAGCGATATCTGGATAATCTCATGGCCAATGTCTTCAATGTCGGAAACAAAACCGGTGATCGTATCGACAGTACCGGTCACTTCTGCCATGGTGGTTGACACTTCCTTGTTGGTGGCAGTGCAGGTGGTCAAGAGGTTGGTCATCGATGCCATGTGCTCTCTGACATCATCGACAAAAGAGATGCTGGAGGTATCGTGGACGCCCGTTTGTGTATAGATGTCCCGCGACATTCGTTGTTGCGTTTCGCCTATATCTTGCAGATTGGAGACAATAGCAGTGACCGCCTCGTACAACTTGATTGAAGCAAACTGTAATTGTGCCTCCTGAAGTTCACAGACATCACCAACCTTTCTGATCAATTCTTGGTGATCGCCAGGCTCATTGCCACTTTTTTCGAATTGGCTCTCTGCGAATAAAGAGATCAATCCTTCCAAAGATTCAATGACATGCTCTACCTGTTGGCGATAGATATCATGAAATTGCATTGATTGAACAATTATGCTTATATTATTTGAATTTTCATCAGAAACAGATGATACGACATTACCTATACTAGAAAAATGTTCATTAACAGACTCTAGCTCAGATATACTTAATTCAGTATCATTTATAGTTAAAGAAACTTTTGAATCTTGTATCGATTTTGATTTGTTAAAATTTATAATATTATTATTTATTACAGCTGATAACTCTGATCTATTTTTATCTATTATTCTTGATTTTTCCAGTATTTGATGTGACAGTTTGTTTATATCGATTGCAAGGTTAGCAAATTCCCCCTGCATTTCACCCATGTAGGTACTTTCAATTTTAATAGAAACTTCAAAAATATAGAGATATTTTTTCATCCTCCGAAACCACCCAAGAGGTTCAGTCATCTCTTGCAGTGAACTTTCGATAGAAGACAAGCTGGCGCATCTGTTCGAATTCCGAGATTGAGCTTGGTCAATAAAATTTTCCATCTCATGGAGGCTTTGGCGTAACCGATCCATCAAGGTCCGGATTCGTTCTCCTGAGGCTGCCTCGGCAAGGTGATGTGCGGTCTGGGAAAGGGTGATTGAATGCTGATGAATGCCCTGCATCTGACTGCCTATCTGCAAAAACTCACGTTCCGTCGCCCCTGCCAGTTTACGTAATATGGTAAGGGAGGAGGAAAGAAGAGTTGACCAGGATTTCAAGGAATCGGTTGCAGGACAGACGTTTATTCCGGAAAGAACTGAAGGCATAGTCATCTCGGGTCAGCAACAGGGGGAAGTCTGTTAAGCGAGCAAGCAACATACAAAAATCCTACGGACCCCGGCCTTTCAATGGCGAAGTGCCTGCTTGAGCTCTCGACAGGTTGATTGATGGATTCTTCTATAAATGCCGACATGATTTTGCCATAATCGTTTGAGACTTAATGGTTATCCACGGGCTACCACTGAGAACAGGCGGCCTGCTGTTAAGGTATCGAAGCGGTTCCGTGCGCCCTTTCCGTCAGGAACAGATTTACAAATTCCAGGCCACATTGAGACTTTTTTAAATTTTCAATCTTTTCTGTTTATATTCGGATAGTTGCCAATTCTCACACTGTTTTTAAATTTATTTAGAAATGCTGCTCAGGAATACTCTTTGTCTATAAAAGTAGACAAACCTTGCAGCCCAAAGAAATAAACAAGCTTCAACTATTTGTATTAATTATATTTTTTTCAAAACCTGCCGCAATCCCAACAAAAAGAAGGTTTGTCTATAAAATCAGACAAACCTTCTTTGAGGTGTTCAAGTAAAAGTGGACACTCAACTGAGCACCATTTTTCAGTAGCTGCCGTTTCTCAAATTCCTTGGGGATGTAGGGCGGGCGACGATGTGCCGTTGGGCAATGCGGGCCGCCGCTCAACCTCATCAAAGACGAAATTTAGAGGCCAGGCTGATGAACAACGACGAAACCACGGTGCAGGTGCTCGCGGAACCCGGGCAGGCGGCCACGGCCACTTCCCCTATGTGGCGTTTTCGAAGGGGCGATCCGGAACGGCCAGCCCTGGTCTAGAGGCCCTGCACCCTTGGAACCTGGATAGGGTGAAAATATTGCAGGATGTGCTGAAGATATCTGATTAGACGCTTACTGTATATTGACGGGCATGTTCGGGTGTACAGCGGCCGCCAGACCGAGAAGGCTTGCCGGAAAGCAACGCACCGGCATGTGCGGTTTGCGGACCTGCCCGAGGAGGACCGGTTTAAGATGCTGAGTATGAAGGGGAAATATACTTCATCGACACCATTAAGCTCATCGCCTACCGTGCCGAGATGGCGATGGTGAATAGAGTACGGCAGGCGATGCACCGCCAGGACGACGCCCGAAGCCTGCGCCACAGCCTTTACGCGACGGGGGCAGAGATATCCTGCCGGATCATAACGAAAATAAACTCACTGTTCGCCTGCACCAACCGGCTAATCATTGCAACAGTGTAACGATTCTGTATCTCCTTGAGGAGTTGAACGCAACACGAACGACGTTTCCAGGCACAGACCTCCGCCTGTTTTACGAAATGTTGTCGTAGCAAAATCTCCCGAGAGGAGGGGTGTGCGTAACTCTAGTGATTAACAAGGGAAAAAAAGCTGCTTAAGGAAATGCCTACTTTTATTTGACTCCCTCATATTAGGGGATACCGTTCATCAGATTCACATGTTCAACAGTGAACTGATCTATCGGTTCTTTCGCTGCAACGTGGCAGCAATAACCATCTTGTATCATAATTTTTTTTGTATACCAGATCGTTTTAAAAAAGAGAGCCGTATCTTCCTTAAGAGTTACTTGTACCAAAGGCGCCAAGAGTCCTTGTCCATAACCCTTCAAAACGGCCTCCTTGCGAGTCCAGCATTCAAAAAAAAAATGGTTGCCATAATTATTGGCATATTCCCCGTTGAGATTTGTCACCTCGGGGAAATGCTGTGCAAAATCCATAGGATCAACTCTCTCGATTTTCTCAATATCGATTCCAATACAACCCCTTTGGGTTATTGCCAGTACAACCAGATCTCCCGAATGGGAAATATTGAATTTTGGCCCTCCCTTGATAAAAGGCTTGCCCGCATCGGTTAATTGCAACTTTTGCAGCCCGATAGATGGATGTTGTGTTTTTAGGCATCTGAGCAAAAGGATCTTGCCAAACAGGATGGCCTGCCTTTCTTGCCAACGTGTATAGCAAGAAATAGAGGCGCAAATCGCAGGAGGCACGCCTTACGATGCTGAAATCAGCAATCTGGACCGGCTGAATGTGGTATTCAGCCTGCAAAGCGGCATTGGCCTTGAGGGTGCCTTTGGCGGCGCGCATTTCCAGGCGGACGAGTTGCCGTCACTGACTTCGAAGGCGGATATCACCGGCATCTTTTACCAGAGCGGTGATGGCAGCATCGGGGGCCGGGTCGAGTTTGACAACTCCGTTTTCAAGACTGAGAACATTGCCGGGTTCCTGGAGGTGTTCAAAACACTGGTGCATTCCGCGGCACACGCACCGCAGGCCCGGTTCGACGAACTGGTGTATCAAAGCGATGCGGATCTTGCCCGTTTTCTCGAGTTCTCTTGCGGTTCGCCGCTGGACACCGCTGACAGCAGCATCCCGGAGCGTTTTGCCGAAATGGTCCGGACTCATCCTGAGCATATTGCCCTCGTTTTTGGCGAGCGCCGATCCACCTATCGTCAGTTGGACGAGTGGAGCAACCGGATTGCATCGGGTTTAGCCCGTCATGTCACCCTAGGGAGCCGGGTTGGACTCTCCATGCAGAAGAGTGATGCGCTGGTGGCCAGCGTCCTTGCCATCCTCAAGCTGGGTTGTGCCTATGTGCCGCTTGACCCTACCTATCCGCCGGATCGCTTGCGTTTCTTTGCGGAGAATGCCGGGGTGCACAGTGTCGTTGCCGATGTCTTCAGCCGCGATGCCTTGAGTAAGGTCGGCCTGGATGGGCTTGATTTCGTCAATCCCGTTGATTGTGAAAACGAAGCTGTCATAGACCTGCCTGCGGTATCGCCAGAGGCCATGGCCTACATCATTCACACCTCCGGATCGACCGGCCAGCCCAAAGGCGTGATGATTGAGCATCGCACCGTTGTCCGCCTGATCGATGCGACCAGCACCCAGGTGTTCGCGTTTGAGCCCGACAGCGTGGGCTCATTGGTGGCTTCGCTGAATTTCGATGCCAGCGTCATTGAGCTCTTCTCCGCACTGCTCAATGGTTTGACGCTGGTGGTCATCTCGGAAGAAGACCGCAAGTCACCGCCCTTGCTGCATAAAGCCCTGCTTGATCAGCAAGTGTCTCATGTCACCGTGTTGTCACCCGTCATTTTGCAGAATCTGCCAAGGTTACCGCTCCCAAGTCTGAAAATGATCGGCTATGGCGGCGACACCATTGACGAACAGACGGCTGACTGGTGGTCACGCCAGACCCGACTGTTTACGGTATACGGGCCAACAGAAACCACGGTTCTGGCTTCTTGCGGGGAAATCCTTCCCGGCGCCAATTCCCGAGTGATCGGCAAACCGCTGGCGGGCTACCGACTTTATCTGCTCAACCCGTAAAGCAGCCGGTCCCGATGGGCGCGGTGGGTGAAATCTGTATTGGCGGCAGCGGGCTAGCGAGGGGTTACCTCAATCGTGATGATTTGACCCTGGAACGCTTCGTGCTTGATCCATTCGGCGGATCGCCCTATGCCCTGATGTATATGACCGGCGACCTAGGACGCTTCCTGCCGGATGGCACCATTGAGTTCTTCGGACGAAATGATGCCCAGGTCAAGGTGCGCGGTTTCCGGATCGAGTTGGGCGAAATTGAAAATCGCCTGGGTACCTTCCCCGGCATAGAACATGTCTGCTGCGCAACTAAGGGCGAGGGCGACAATCGTTATCTGGCAGCGTACTACGTGGCCGATTCGATTCTGGATGAAGATGCGATGCGCCTGCATATCGGCCAATTTCTGCCGGAATACATGGTGCCTTCCTTTTTCGTGAAAATGGATGCCCTCCCAGCCTCGCCCAGTGGTAAGATCGACCGCAGGATGCTGCCGGAAATTTCAGGAAAAGTCAGCGAGCATCCGCCCCGCCCTGGTCTGGAACAGCAAATTGCCGAGATCTGGGAAACAATTCTGCACTTCCGAGGATTCGGTCGGGACGAGAGCTTTTTCCATGTGGGCGGCAATTCGCTTCTGGCCGTGCGGATGCAGACCGAAGTGCAAAAACACCTGGGTCTGGAATTCTCCATGGCTGAGTTCTATGGTGCGCCTACCATCGAAGCGCTGGCCTCCAGACAAAAGACCGACTACATCCAGATGGCGATTAAAGATGCCGAGGCACCGGTAAACATCGACAATCCGGCGCCTGATCCTGCACGCATTCCTCCGAAGACCGTGTTGTTGACCGGTGCCAGTGGTTTCTTGGGAGTTTTCCTGCTTTCGGAGTTGTTACAGAAGGTTGATCGGGTGCTCTGTCTGCAGCGGAGCAAGGATGAAGCTGAAGGCGTGGCAGCTATCCGCAAGCAAGCCGAAAAGGCTGGCGTGCTGGTTGACTGGTCCCGCGTCGGCATTGTCAGTGGTGATCTGGCAGCGCCGGGATTGGGCATTTCCAGTGAGAGGCGGCTGCGTTTGGCCGGGGAAATTGATGCCATCCTCCATTGCGGCGCGTTTGTCCATCACCTGCACAACTACCAGACCATGAAAGCAGCCAACGTCGAGAGCACGGTGGAATTGCTCAAACTGGCAGTGGAAGGGCAGCGCAAGACCTTCTGTTTTGTCTCGACGTTGTCGGTGCCTTCCGGCTTGGACGGTTTGAATGCGGCGCCGGAAGCTATTGTTGACAACCTGCCCGTGGCCGACATCGGATATATCCTGACCAAGTGGACCGCCGAAAAGCTCGTTGCCCAGTGTTCTGCCCGGTATGGGCTAGCAGCGGTGATTGCGCGACCTGGAAACATCACCGGGTGCCGCACTACCGGGTTCAGCAATTTCGACCACAACCATTTCTGGTTGTTTAACAAAGGGTGTCTCCAGTTGGGGGCCTATCCCGAGATCCCGTCTCTAATTGAAATGACACCGGTGGATGTTCTGGCTCGCGCTATTGCCGCGCTGGTGGTAACACCCCGCGAAGGACTGGCCGTACGTAACTTGGCTAACCCGCAAACCATGAATATGAACGATTTCTTCGGACATCTGGCCAGCCAGGGTTTTTACATCAACGGTGAGGCGCCGGGGTGTTGGCAACAACGCCTGGCAACCATTGATGAGAACAACGGTCTCTCGCAAATTAAAGAGTTCTATACCGGTGACCTTTCCGCGCCGCCGTTCCCGGTCGAGCAAACCGAAACCCTCGCCGAGTTGGCCCGGTTAGGAGCTGATTTTAATGTGGATTACAACACCCTCTTTCCGATGTATGTGCGCTATCTGCAGGAGACACATTTCTTACAGTGATACGGCAATCGCTATGAAAAAAGGGGCTCCCCTGCCGAGGTGGCAGTGGAGTCCTTTTTTGAAATGAGAGAATTGTGTAAGTTAAAAAAAAAAAGCCCAAAACGGCCATGACCTCTTTCAAAATATCTGTTTCAGATCCCCAGATAATATGTGTTTGATCCCTCCAGAGAAGAGTATGTTCAAAAATGCGATCCGTTTTCAAAAAAATGATACGGTCTTGTGTATTGCCGAATTAGAAAGAAACGGAAGAAAAAATAATTTGGATACCGGTGCTTTTCTCGCCGTTCACTGGCACAATGATTGAGGCGTCGTTGAAGCTCGGCATTATTGTTCACATATCTCTGAACTATGTTGCCATTGAAGAATCGTCAATCAAGTTGTTCTTATTGAGATGTTAGTGGGGTATCGTTGCTTCGCGTATCAATCCGCCAGTATTTTTATTTTTACACAAACCGAATTAAGGAAGAGGCACCATGAGGTATAATCAGGCCGCTCTCGTTCTCATTTGTTTAGCAAGTATTTGTTTATCTTTTCTCACTCCGTCGCAATTTCTGGCTGCCGAGGAGAAAGGCCCTCATGGCATTATCCGCGTTGGCACTTTTGCATTTGAACCATTCAATTTTGTCGATGAAAAGGGAATGACCCAAGGGTTGAATGCTGACCTGCTGAGGGAAATCGCCAAGGACGAAGATTGGTCCATAAGCTTTGTTTCAGGCAGTTGGGCAGAGGGCCTAGAGCGCCTCCAGAACCAAGAAATCGACCTGATGGTTTCTGTAGCCTTCTCCGCAGAGCGTAGCAATATAATGGATTTCACCTACGAATCCGTCGCTGAATTGTGGGGTCAGGTTTTCTTGCGACCTGATAGAAAATCACAAAACATTTCCGACCTCTCTGGGCAGCGCGTTGCTGTCATGCGCAAAGATATAAGCGGATTCAATTTTGTCGAAACTGCGAAGCAACTCAACATTCAATGTAATATCATAGAATTGGCTACCCACGCCGATGTATTTTCCGCAGTGCAGAAGGGGGATGCAGATGCCGGAGTCGCTCCTCAGCATTTTGGTCTACGGCATGCTGGTGAGTATGGCCTTGTCCCCAGCACGATTATGTTCAGCCCTTTCTCCATCTATTTTGCCAGCAAGAAAGGCACACAGCATGAACTGTTGAGTCATATCGACGCACACCTCTCCTCTTGGAAAAAAGACAAAAACTCCTATCTTTACCAACGACAAAACCATTGGTTGTCCAATAAAAATCCCGGATGGGAATGGCCACCTTGGCTAACCTACGTTTTCCTGGCAGCAAGTTGTACAATACTTGCCTTTGCCAGCTTTTCTCTCTTCCTGAGAATCGCAGTGAAACGAAAAACCAAGGAGTTACAAGAAAGCGCGTCGTGGCATCAGACAATTTTACGGACAACCATGGACGGTTTTTGGATTGTCGACAGACAGGGACGATTGTTGGAAGTTAACCAGGCCTATTGCCGAATGAGCGGCTACTCCTCACAGGAGTTATTGACCATGTGTATTGCGGACCTGGAAGCTAGCGAGCTCGCTGAGAGAGTAACAAGCCACATTGACAAGATCGCAGAATTAGGAGAAGACCGTTTCGAAACTAAACACCGCCGCAAGGACGGGACGATTTATGATGTTGAAGTGAGTTCCCAGTACAATGCAATTGATGGGGGAAGATGTGTTGCTTTTTTACAAGATATCACTGAGCGCAAGAAAATGGAGGATATTAACATCTTTTTGGCGCGCTCAAGCTTTGGAGTATCTGGCCACCTTTCTTTCAACATACTGGCAGAGTATCTGGCAAAGTTTCTCGATATGGATTTCGTCTGCATTGACCGTCTCGCCCCGGATGGCCTGACCGCACATACCGTGGCCGTCTGGAGTGATGGTCATTTTGAAGACAACGTTTCCTATGCCCTGAAGGACACGCCTTGCGGTCAGTTGGCAAATCAAGAATTATGCTGCTATCCGGCAAGTGTCTGCCAGTTTTTCCCAAAAGATCAGGTATTGTTGGATCTGCAAGCCGAGAGTTATGTTGGAGTGACTCTCTTCGGTCATGCTGGTGAACCGATCGGGTTGATCGCAGTCATTGGTCGAAAACCCCTCCAAAACCGTAAGCTGGCCGAAGCTTCACTGCAACTTGTCGCCATACGGGCTTCGGGTGAAATAGCACGTCTTCAGATGGAGGAAGAAAAGAAAAGTCTGCAGGCGCAAATACTACAGGCGCAAAAGATGCAGGCTATCGGCACACTTGCAGGCGGTATTGCTCACGATTTCAATAATATTCTTAGCGCGGTTATCGGCTATGCTGAAATGGCGAGGGACGCCATCGCTTCTGAATCGGCGGTTGCCCATGACCTCGACAAGGTGCTCGAAGCAAGCCATCGGGCCGCAGCTCTAGTGAAGCAGATTCTCGCCTTCAGTCGCCAAGCCGATACGAAACGTATCCCCCTGAAACCCTCCACCATTATTAAGGAGGCCGTCAAACTCCTCCGCCCGACCCTGCCGTCCACCATCACCATCAGGCAAGATATCGATACAGCCGCTAAATCGATCTTCGCTGACCCAACCCAAATCCATCAAGTCGTAATGAATCTCTGCACCAATGCCTTCCACGCAATGGAGCAAGCCGGCGGCATCCTTGATATCAGTCTCACAGATCGCGAACTTTCCCTCGATGACCTCCACTCCTTCCCGGAAGTTAAGCCAGGAAAATTTGTGGTACTCGCCATCGGCGATTCAGGTCCGGGAATCCCACCCCATATCTTGGCCAAGATTTTTGATCCCTATTTCACCACCAAAGAAGTTGGCAAGGGCACCGGCATGGGACTGGCCATCGTTCATGGCATCGTCACCAATTCTGGTGGATTCATTTCCTGTAAGAGTGAACCCGGCAAGGGTACGGTCTTCCATGTCATCTTTCCTGCCATCGAACCCGAAAATCCAGCTTCAACCGAAGAGACTGAAGATATCCTGACGGGTAAGGAACGCATCCTCTTGGTTGATGACGAGGACATGCTCGTTGAAATGGGCCAGTCAATGCTTGAACGGTTAGGCTATGAGGTAACGATACGCACCAGTAGCCTTGAGGCTTTAACTCTTTTCCAAAACCAGCCCGACCAGTTTGATGTAATAATAACTGATCAGACCATGCCAGGCATGACCGGCGTGGATCTCGCCCGGCGTATGTTACAAATGCGGCCAGGCCTCCCGATAATTCTCTGTACCGGTTACAGTAACCTTGTCAATGAGGAGCTGGCCAAAAGCTATGGAATTAAGGGATTCGTCATGAAGCCTATGACGAAGCGGGACATATCCGCAATGCTCAGGAAGGTGCTCATCTGAGGCACTGTCGGTTACGGGCTTCAAGCCGAGCTGGGCAGTTTATTTCAATTTCCCTGAAAAAGTAAACAGTTAACAACGCTCACGATACAAGTGCTTCACGAACTTTTATCGACAAATCCTTTATAGAAAATGGTTTCTGAATAAAATTGATTCCTTCATCCAGCATACCGTGTATGGCGATGACATTAGCTGTATAGCCTGACATGAACAAGCACTTAAGATTCGGGTGTGAAATAAGGAGCAACTCGGCCAAATCCTTACCGTTCATCTCCGGCATAATCACATCGGTAAGGAGAAGATAAATTTCTTGAGTGTGCTCATGGGCCAGAGTGATAGCTTCGGTTGGGCTGCTTGCTGCCAATACCTTATATCCCAGGTCCGTTAGAATGATACTGGTCATTTTGAGAATTGATTTCTCATCCTCCACCACGAGTACCGTCTCTCCTTGGCCGCGCTGGAGCGTTTTAACATCTTCTTCCTCAACCTTGGCGATTTGCAAGGTGTGTCGTGGCAGGTAAATCTTGAAAGTCGTCCCTTTTCCCGGTTCGCTGTAGACGTAGACAAAGCCGTTATTTTGTTTAACGATCCCGTAGACAGTCGCCAGCCCCAGGCCAGTGCCTTGCCCTAATTCTTTGGTAGTGAAAAAGGGCTCGAAAATCTTATCAAGAATTTCTTTTCCCATCCCACAACCGTTATCACTGACCGCTATCAGGACGTACTCGCCGGGAACAGCCCCGACATGGCTAGCGCAATAGGTTGCATCAAAGGTGATCATGCCCGTTTCGATGGTTATATTTCCAACTCCAATGATGGCATCACGACTGTTGACGCAAAGATTCGCCAGGAGTTGATCGATCTGGGAGGGATCGATCTTGATCGGCCAGAGATCCGGTTGTGGGAGCCACATTAATTTAATATCCTCGCCGATAAGTCGTCGGAGCATCTTCAGCATGCTCTCCAAGGTTTCATTGAGATCGAGAACCTGAGGAACAACGGCCTGCTTGCGGGCAAAGGCCAGCAATTGCCGGGTGATATTTGCAGATCGCTCGGCGGCATCAAGGATATCCTGTAAATAACCATGCAATGTTGAGCCGGGATCGGTCTTTTCAAGACCCATTTGCGCATAACTGAGAATAACGCTGAGCATGTTGTTGAAATCGTGTGCCACGCCACCCGCCAGTCGGCCGACCGATTCCATTTTCTGGGCTTGATGCAGCTGGTCTTCCAACCCTTTCTGGGACTGTTGGGCCTGCTTGCGTTCAGTGAGATCACGGACGATAGCCCACATGCCTTCCTGCTCACCGGAGTCATTACAAACAAGGAACGTCCTCAGTTCAACCGGAAAGATACTGCCATCCTTTCTTTGATATTCTTTTTCATAAATATCGGAAAAGCCTTTCTCCAAAATCTGCTGCACCATTTTGAGTTCGCAGGGATGCCATTGCTCGGGGGTCAGGTCTATGTAGGTCAGGTGGGAGAGTTCTTCTTCGGTATAGCCGAGCATCGTTCGATACGCTTCATTGCTTTCGCGGATGATTCCCTGCATGTCCACATAGACAAAACCATCCGTCATGCTTTCGTGTAGCCTTCGATATTTCCTCTCGGAGTTACGTAAGGCCTCTTCAGTTTCCCGCAACGCTTTGGTCTCTTGTTCCAGTTGCAGCATCTTTTGCTCAAGCTTTCGCACCAAGCGCTCATTGTAGAGTTTAAACACTTCCTCTTCTCGTGCCGGCTCAGGCGTTGGAGGGGTATCCCGGTGCTGGGCCGCAGCCATTACCTCACCGATAGCCTCGATGAAGGCCTCCGGTTCACAGGGTTTTTGGAGGAATTTGTCCGCCCCGATTTTCATGGCGAAGGCTTCATCCTGAGGACCGGTATAGGTAGCCGTATAAACAATGAGCGGGATGCGGCACAGTTTTTCATCCGTTTTGACTTTTCGACAGAGTTCAAAACCATCCATGACCGGCATAAGGATGTCGCTGATGATGAGGTCAAACTGCCGTGATTGCAGTTGGACCAGGGCCTCCGCTCCATTCGTGACGGACTGGACTTCGTGCCCGTTTCCTTTGAGCAAGGATTCAGCTAGATATCGGTTCTGCTCTTGATCGTCGACGATGAGTATGAGCATCTTACGCAACCTCGCTTTGCCAATCTTTTGGTAAATGTCGAATAATTTCGTCGACAAATGTTTGGGGATCGATGGGTTTTTCGATGTAACCGGTGGCGCCGGCGGCCAGAATCTGCTCCCTGTCTCCGACCATGGCATAGGAGGTCACGGCTATGATCGGCACCTCGTCGAGATCTTGGTGTTTTTTCAATTCAGCCGCCACCGCATACCCATCCATTTCGGGGAGTTGGATGTCCAGCAGAATGGCCAGAGGCTTACAGCTTAAGGCCATTTCGATACCTTTCCGCCCATCCTCAGCACCCATAATGGTAAAGCCACTCTTCTCCAGCAAAAACCGCATCAGGTAGAGATTTTGTTCATTATCTTCAATAATTAAGAGTCGGTTGTTCATACAGTGTCTCCAGGCTGGCGGGGAAGACGGACGGTAAAGGTGCTCCCCTCTCCCCATTGGCTTGCTACTGCGATGGAACCGCCCATCAGATCGAGGATTTTCCTGCAAATAGAAAGTCCGAGACCGGTCCCCTCGCGCTTACGGGCAAGGCCGGTATCGATCTGGTGGAACGGTTGAAACAGGTTGGGAATTTCCGAAGGCTGCATGCCTATGCCGGTGTCGGTAAATGACAAGAGGTAGTGATTATTTTCGGTCCGGCAAACAACATGCACTTGGCCTTGTTCGGTGAATTTAACCGCATTGCTGAGCACATTCAAAATGACCTGTTCCAGGCGGCGCTGATCAGTGGCTATCGACCCGATATCCTCAGAGACGTCCAACTGCAGCTTGATTCCCTTTTGTTCGGCCAACGGTACTATCAGTTTGACCATTTTCTCGATCGATGGCCTCAACTCAAAGGTAGCCAGGGCAAGATCCAGTTGGCCGGCTTCAATTTTAGAAATATCGAGCACATCGTTGATTAAAGCGAGCAGATGGCGGGAACTGTTCTGAACCATGGTCATCTGCTTGTGTTGCTCTGGATTGAGCGGTCCGGTCAGGCCTTGGAGCATGATACCGGTAAAGCCGATGATCGAATTCAGCGGGGTGCGCAATTCATGGGACATGGTGGCCAAAAAAGCGGATTTAATCCGATCGGCCGCCTGCGCTGCTTCCATAGCCTTGCGCAGCTTTTCGGCGGCTTCGTATTCGTCCGTGATATCCTCGATAATGCCAACCGCTCCCTTTTTGGGGGCATCTTTATCAAAGGCACGAAGACTCAGCCGCACCCAGAACGGGGAGCCATCCTTACGTGCCATTTGTTGTTCCCGGCGAAACGTCTCTCCTTGAGCCAACTGCAAGTACACCGCCTCACCGCCGTTGGCGTATGCCTCTTCATTCGGATACCAAATACGCGTTGATTTACCGATAAGTTCACCGGGAGCGTAGCCGGAAATTTCTTCCAATTTGCGATTGCAGCGTACGATAACACGATTCCGCAAAAGTACGATCCCGGTACTCGCAGATTCGAAAATAGTGCGTTGTTCATCGTTAATGGCCGCGAGTTCTGCGGTGCGCTCGGCCACTCGCTGTTCCAAGGATTCCGCATGCCGCCGCAATGTATCATTGAGCACGCGAATCTGCTCCTCGGCCTGTTTACGTTCGGTGATGTCGGAGCCGATACTCAGGATTTCTTTTATCTTTCCCTGCTCATCGACCACCACCTTGTTTGTCCAGTCGATCCACACTCGCTCGCCATTCCGACGGATGTTTTCGTTGATGCTGCGCGCAAACTTTTGCGGGTCGGCGGAGATCTCTTCCATTAAGGGGCGTAATTCTCTGCCCTTGCTCTCATTTTCAGGAACGATAGTGCCGACCACATGTCGACCAATGATCTCCGTTGCCGTGTAACCGAAAAACTGCTGGCCAAACTCATTGAGAAAGGTGATCCGCCCCTCAGGTGACCAACGAAGAATGATACTGTTGGCCAGCATCACCAACTCGCGATATTCTCGTTCACTGACGCGCAGTGCTTCTTCCAGGTGCTTTTGTCCGGTCACGTCGCGAATGGTTTGAATGGCGCCGCACCGTCTGCCATCCTGGTTGAACAAAGGCGATGCTATGCCCCACAAATATGCCCCCTGATCAGTTCGCAGGCCCGGGACAAAGGATTCGGCATACAGCCTGTCGCCTTTTCGCTGGAGGTGTTTGTACCTTGCTTCGACTTCTGGTGTAGGCTGGTCGAGAAGATCAATAAGAAGAGGGCGCCGCTCGCCATAGAAAGGTTCTGCATAGGCATAATTACCCTGGCCTAACAGGTCTGCCTTCTGCACGCCGGTCAAGGTTTCACACGCCTGGTTCCAGGCGATGACCTGTTTATTTTGATCAATGACAAAGGTCGCATCGGGCAAAAAATCAACGATATCCATAAACCGTTGTTGCGCCGCCCGTCGTTCTGCATTTTCCTGCTGCAGTTCCTGGGTGCGCGTATTAACCTGCCGCTTTAAGATCGCACTGACAAGCAGGCTCAAAATCAGAAATCCAAGCCCCCCTGAACCCACAACCTGGAGCCAGACCGGGAGCTTGAATCTGACTTCCTCGGATGTCCATCGCTTCAGTGAGGCAAAATACGCTGATTGCGGATCTTTTTTCAAATCTGCAAGATATCTGTCAATGGTGGCCAGCAACTGTTGAGGGTCGCCCTTGGGTGCCGCGTAAAACAGGTCGGAAGGCTCGAAAAGTACCGCCGTGTCTTCAAGCCCGAATTTTTTGGCATGCATCTTTCCATAGAAGCTATTGGTGACCGCCGCATCAGCTTCCCCCTTCGCTACCATTTCAAACATGGTTTTGTAATCCGGCACAGAGATAAGGGCGATGTTCAACCCAAAACCTTTACTGAGTCGGACAAAGGCTTCCTGCTGCACCGAACGCTCCAGAACAAGAATCCGTTTCTCGTTCAAATCCAATATTGTTTTGACCTTATGATCTTTAGGAGCGTAAATCTGGTACCAGGAGGAAAAAACCGGAATTTTGTGGAAGTCATAAATTTTAACCCGCTCCGCCGTATAGGCCACATCGGGCATCAGATCGATTTCACCTCGGGCCAGGCGATCTAAACTTTCCCCCCAAGTGCCTGATACATAGTGGAGATCCCAGTTCTCGTTTTTGGCGATATGTTCGATGACGTCAATAAAGAGGCCAGCGGGTTTACCGGATGCATCGGTGAAGATCTTTGGGGCATTTTCATAGACGCCAACCGACACGACGCGATCATCGGCTCTTATAGAGGGAGATCCCAAGCAGAAAAAAGTCAGGAGGATTAGGGACAGCTTGAAAAGAACACGACCAAGGCAGGTTGGGCTTTTGCTGGAGATCATGCTGAATTCCTTGCTAAGGGCATTAGCGTATCAGGGTTCATCTAAGCGTTTGTTTTTAGGATCTTATCCATTTGGCAACCTGTATTTCTCCACCGCGTTATATACCAAGGCTTTCAAGGTATGCCGGGTGGCCTGTACCACAATTGTTATCGATGACATATAGTACCACTCCGCTAACCGATGCCTACAGTGCAGCTTCTCCCCCTTCAGATTCAATTCGATTTCTCCCTTTCTTTTTAGCAGAATAAACAGCATTGTCTGCAGCCTTGAGAACTTGTTCAATCACTGATTCTTTGCCAAATTCAGCTATCCCAAAGCTCGCGGTTATTAGGATTTCCTCTCCGTTAGCGTAGAACGGTGCATCGGCAATTCGGCGTCGAATCTTTTCTGCTACTATTCTTCCATGATCCAATCCAGTTTCAGGTAATAATATAACAAATTCCTCACCACCCCATCGGGAAATTGAATCTTGACTACGAAGCATGCTTTTCATTCGTACACTTGTTTCAATAAGAATACTGTCTCCAGCAGCATGCCCTAAAGTGTCATTGACTGTCTTGAAATGGTCCAGATCGATTGCCAATATTGTGAACGGGGCCTTATTCCTTCGAAAGCGGGTGATCTCGTGCTCGAATCGTTCCGTCATCGCCCGACGGTTGAACAACCGGGTAAGGTCGTCGATGGTAGCAGCTTCCTGGAGTGCATTCTGAGTGTTTATTCGTTTAGCGATTTCATGGCTTAGCTTATCATTAACCTCGTTAAGATCGGTGGTCCGCTGCATGACCCGAATTTCAAGCTCGTCACGAGATCGTTGAAGAGACGAGAAGGCTTCCTGTTTTTTCTGTTCAGCGCAGGAAAGTGCTGATGACATTTCATTAAATGCATTCAGCAATTGATCGAGTTCATCATTAGTGTGGAAAAGGAGCTGTTCATCCAGTTTTCCACCTGCAATGGCCGTGCAACGGTCTATTGCTAGACGGATAGGGCCTGTGAATCGCGATGCGAGATATTTGGCAAACAAAAAAGCAAAAATAATTGAGGCAATCAAGGAGTAGTATCCCGAAATTTCTAAACTTTTAGATTTGCTTTCAACTTTATCAGCCCGCATGTCGATGCCCACCAAAAATTCCCCTTTACTGTTTTTGATGGGCGCATAACCAGAGAGGAACGATCCCCATTCATCTGAAACGATTTTTTTGTCTACCGATACTCCCGTGAACCCCTTGATGAGGCCGGGCAATTGAGGGGAATATTCCTTTCCAGGCAAGGCCTGTTTCTTCGTTTCATCAGAGTCGACAACAAAATATATTTTTTCTCCCTCTTGCCTCATTACATACAAAAAAGCGATATCAGGATTCATCCGCCTAAGAATACGTAACTTTTCAAGAGTCTCGACATAAGCAGGCTGTGAAACATCCGAGGCTGTAATAACGGCTCGTAGCGTGTTGGCATCAATTGTTTGGCTGATCAAAGCAGCACTAGCCTGGAGCCGCTCTTTTAATCCGTCCATCAGACTTTCAGCAGCCCTCGCATAAAAATATGTTCCGATACTTCCCGATACAAGAAGCACGGCCAAGGCATGACTCAAGAAGAGTTTGATACGGATAGACATTGGAAATTTCATACATCCCTTTGGACTAGAATATTCTGATTCAATGAAACCGACGGGAAAATTCAAGGGGAAGACAGTGCCCTAAGATACCATCAGGCTGGCTATTGTGACTTTAGTGCGAAGCTGTTTGTTTTAAAAATAACTCTGTCATTATTTGAAACTGGGAGTTGAACCCGCGCCCCGCAGTGCAGAGCAAGGCTTTCAAGTGACGAAATGAAACACGATGACCATGAACTGCAAGACGTTTCCGAACACGAATGTCCCAATTGCGGGAACCTTTTTGACATCACGGTCTTTTTCCTACCTGGCCGCAAGCACGAAGAATTTCATCAATGCTTCACCTATTATTACAGCATCCCGTTTGAACGGGCTGAATCCAAACTGGAACTTGCAACCATTCACTGACTTATAGACCACCAATTCATCAAAATCCAAAGAAAAATCAGGAGTAAACACCATGACAACCGACACTATTATCGAAAACGTCATCGTTACCCCGGCTGTATATAACAACTCCCATCCGAATAAATAACCGAGTGCGCGGATTCCGGTGTTATTACCAGGGATCAGGCTGTTGAGATCTGAGATCGGCAACCACCTTTTCCCTATTACAGAGGAGTATACGAAATGAAAAAGGGTCTACTGGCGTTTCTGTCCCTGATCGGCGTCACAATCCCCAGCCTCGCCCTGGCGGATATTACCTGGACCCCGATAATCAGTTCCACGTTTTTCGATGGAGTACGGGCGACATGCTCACCGCTTCAACGGGCATTTAGCTGAGATACCGCAGATGTTACGTCATGGAAGTATCACTACGACGGCGCGATGATATATTCACACGCTGGAAAGTGGAAATCGTGAGGTTTTAAACGTTTTACCAAGCTTGGAAAATCGAGGAATAAAAAAAAACGCCTTAAAAGCACATTGGCTTTAAAGGCGTTCTGATGAAACTTCACTAAGTAGCTGTGACTACTTGGTGACCCCAAGGGGACTCGAACCCCTGTTGCCGGCGTGAGAGGCCAGTGTCCTAGGCCACTAGACGATGGGGCCGTACTATTTAATAGTGGACGACTATCTAAAATATCTCGGACGCTTTGTCAAGTTGTTTTGGCTCAGCGAGAAGGGGTCTTTTGAGTTGGCAGGACGGGGGCTCCGTACCTGTTTTCCACTGGGCCGCTTAAACTCGGACAGCTTATCCATATTGTTACCGATGTTTCATTCAGGCGACCATCTTTCATGAAAGTTATTATAATCGCGATGTTGCTTTATTATTGTTAATGACTATTTTATTTCAAAGTATGTGTTGCGTAGTACCTTTCACCAAGTTTTTTCCGACCGACTATATTTCTAGCAACCACCTCAAAAATTCTTCTTTTCGCTCCACAAAAAATACGGCGGAAAATCTATTTGGATTAGATTGTCCGGTAGTACAAAAAATAGCAACGAGATACGGGAGAATGCTTCGTCACGGTTCCTCCGTTTCAATACTGTTTGAGGGGGAGGAGAAAGAAACCCATGGAGACGAAAAAATCGACTCCTTGAAAAGGAGCAAGTGCAATCATTGCCCGGGAAAGAAAGCGCATCCTTTTGAATAAATGCAATTTCCGTCTCGAGCTGGCCATGTTCCTCCCGTCTCCTTCTCGACTCCACCCCCCTGTCCCCTCTTCTGGAACCAACTGTTGAGTTCCTTTCTGAGTTCTTCCGTCATGTGATTTTTTTCCATGGTTGGATCCTCTTCCTACGTAATGAATAAAGGATACATAGTGGGTGTTGGCAATCTCATTGGCTATTTCACAAAAGACGATGAAGCCCGGAGGGCTCTCCGAAAACTCGACCAGCACGGGTTCAGCCGCACGACCCTGGTACAGAGGGGCAGTGATGGTGCTATCCAGATTACAGGGCCCTATCTCTGGCGGTACACTTTTAGAGTAATTTTGATTGCCTGCTTGTTAGGGGGGATAGCCGGAATGGCTCCTTTCCTCCTGCACTGGCCGAAATTCCTTCCCGCCTGGAATCTTTATTCATACCTAGTGTGCATTCTTGCCAGTGCCTCCATCGGCCTTGTAGCAGCGCTCATCTGGCAACGACGCCCCCAGCAGGGTGTTGATCCAGACGGCATTCGCAACCATACTCGTTGGCTTCTGCCTGGCGAGTCTGTCCTCATCCTCCAGGCTCCGGTTGCATTATTACAGGGGCCAGTGACCCTACTCCGGGAAATTGGGGACACTCCTCCTGCGCTGTTTGTCATGCATCCCAAACGCGAGCGACGCGTCAAGGAGCGAGGCCCTGTTGTTAAACTCTCGCCCATACAGATTGAGGAGCATGCCCTGCGTCATGCCCGCGAACAACGGGTGGATCCGAACCCGCAGCACACAACCGAACTGCTCAAACGTCTCAAACAATCAAGGAAATGGGTCCGGCAGATCTGCGAGGATCTCGGCGCAGCCAGCAATCTCGAGCAAAAAACCACGGCAGCAGCCGATTGGATCCTGGATAACGAGTATATTCTTGAAGGCAACGCCCGCGATGTCCTGCTCAACCTGCCCCGTAACTTTTATCGCCAACTGCCCGTTCTTTCCTCTGACCCCTACCATGGGCTTCCCTGTATCTATGGCCTGGCCAAGGAGCTTGTTTCCCATACGGAACTGCGCCTCGACAAAGAAAATATGCTGGCGTTTATCGAGGCTTATCAATCGGTACGCACCTTAACGAGCGGCGAACTCTGGGCTCTCCCCCAAATGCTGCGCGTCGCACTCATCGAAAGTATCCAGAGCCTGGCCGTCACCGCCCTGGATGACCTGCGCGAACGGCAACTGGCCGACTTCTGGGCCAATCGATTAATCGCCGCCAATCGCCGCGATTCCAATCAATTATTTGTCATTCTGGCGGAACTTGCCAAGGCAGAACCACGTCCCAATCCGTATTTTGGTGCGCAGCTGGTTGGCCTGCTCTACGACGAGGAGGCTGCCTTATCACCGGTGCAGAGCTGGCTGGAGCGCATGCTCAACACCACCATGTACGACTTGAACCTCCGTGAACAGAACCGGCAGACCAGAGAGCAGTTGTCCTGCGGCAATGCCTTCACCAGCCTGCGCCTCCTTGGCCTCTTGGACTGGCGGGAGATCTTCGAGCAGATCAGCCGGGTGGAGCAGATGTTGCGCCTTGATCCGTCCGGGATGTATCCCAGGATGGATTTTGCCACCCGTGACCGCTGCCGTCGGGCGATTGAAGAACTGGCCCTCGCTGCCGCGCAGACGGAAGTTCAAGTCGCAGAACAGGTCATTACGCTGGCAACACAGGCAAGGCGCACACCGGCAACCGATGAACAGCACGGCTACATCGGCGCCTGGCTGATCGGGGAGGGCCGGGCTGAACTGGGCCGACTCCTCGCCTGCCATGAAACCCTTCATTACCGCTTTCTGGAATGGATTTATCGCCATCACACCGCCGTCTATTTCCTCGGCATCGGCGGTTTCTCAACCCTGTTCCTTTTTCTTGTTGTTTTTTTCTCCCGCACCGCACTGTCACCCGCACTTCGTTTGGGCCTGGCCCTGCTCCTGCTGATTCCGGTCAGCCAGTTGGCAATTGAGGTGGTTAATTATCTAATTACGCGTCTGCTGCCGACCCGGCCCCTGCCCAAAATGGATTTTGAGGAGTCGGGAATTCCCGATGCGTTCCGCACCCTGGTCGTTGTGCCGATGATGCTGGTGGATGAAGAAACGATCCGAGCCGAGGTAGAGAAGCTGGAGATCCGCTATCTGGCCAATAAGGAAGCGAACCTGTTGTTTAGCCTGTTTTCCGACTACACCGATGCCGCCACCCTCACCTGTGACGATGACCGCCCTTTGCTTACAACGGCGAGCGAATGCCTGGAGGCTCTCAATCAACGGCATGGTGGCGATCGATTTTTCCTGTTTCATCGAGAACGCACCTGGAGTGAATCCGAACAGCATTTCATTGGTTGGGAACGCAAACGGGGCAAACTGGAGGAACTCAACCGCCTGATTGACGGCACCCGCCCTGAGAATGCCCCACCCCTGGTGTACCTGGGCGATCCGGCCCAGTTGGTGGATATCCGCTACATCATCACCCTGGACAGCGACACCCAGTTGCCCCACGCCACCGCCCGCCGCATGATCGAGACCCTGGCGCATCCCCTCAATCAGCCCCGCTTTGATGCTGCGGGTCGCGTCACCTCCGGTTACACCATCATCCAGCCACGCGTGAGCCCCACTCTTGCGAGCACCAGCGTCTCAATCTTCAGTCGGCTCTTTGCCGACGCGATCGGCATCGATCCCTACTCACAGGCCGTGTCCGATGTCTATCAGGATCTCAGTGATGAAGGATCATACCATGGCAAGGGGATCTACGACGTACGCGCCTTCAGCCGGGTGCTGTCGGGACGATTCCCGGAAGCATGGATATTAAGCCACGACCTGCTCGAAGGAGCGCACGTTCGCGTCGGCCTGGCCAGCGATATCGAACTCTTTGATGAATTTCCGCAAGGGTACCAAAGCTACAGCAAACGTGCCCATCGCTGGATTCGCGGCGACTGGCAGATCGCGGGATGGATCTTTCCGCATGTTCGACAAGGTTCAGGTGGTCGCGGCGTCAATCCGCTCTCCCTGCTCAACCGATGGAAGATCTTGGATAACCTGCGTCGCAGCCTTCTGCCGGCCGCCAGTCTCGGGCTGTTGCTTGCCGCCTGGCTCCTGTCCCCGCGTCTCGGCGGTCTGGCCTCGTTGGTAGTAGGCATGCAGCTCCTTTTCCACCCCTTGGCCCAGCCCTTTACTATGGCCACCACCCGCAAGGGGCTCAAGTATTTCGACCTGGCGAAGATCCTGCACGACCTGTTGCGAGCAGCCACCGATGCCGCCCTGCTCCCCCACCAGGCGGCGGTGAGCCTGGATGCCATCGCCCGGGTCTGGTATCGACGCGTGGTTTCCCGGCACGGACTGCTGGAATGGACCGCCCAGGCGAGCCAATGGAGTTCCTCCCGTCGACAGTCACTCTTCGTGGCAAGCCTAGCCTTGGGCAGTGTTTTGAGTCTCGTTGTAGTCGGGACGACCTGGAGAATCATGCCCACCAGCCTGCTGCTGGCCGCCCCTTGGCTTGTGCTCTGGCTGCTCTCGCCGCTGCTGGGCTGGATACTGAACCTGCGCCCTGCTGCGCAGCAAGAGCAAGGCCAGCTTCCGGAACCGGACCGCCTTTTCCTGCGGCAGATCGCCCGAAGAACCTGGCGCTACTTTTCAGTATTTGTCGGCAATGGTACCTCCTGGCTGCCGCCCGATAATTACCAGGTAGCCCATAAATGCCGCTTGGCGCTGCGGACCAGTCCGACCAACATCGGTCTCTGGATGACCAGCGCCCTCGGCGCCCATGACTGCGGGTACCTGACCCTCAACCAGACGGTCGAACGCCTGACCCGCACCATGGCAACCCTCGGCCGTCTACAGCTCTATCAGGGCCACCTTCTCAACTGGTACGATATCCAGACCCTGGCACCGCTTGAACCTCGCTACGTCTCCACCGTCGACAGCGGCAACCTGCTCGGTGCCCTCTGGGCCCTGGAACAAGGAATGGGGCAATTGATACACGAACCCCTTGTCGCGGGCACGACCTTTACCGGCCTGGCGGACACCGGGATGATTCTACAGCAGGCCGTGACCCAGGCAGGAATTGCCAACTTTTGCCACAGTCTGCTCGATCAATTGATAGCAGAATGCAATGCTCCGCCATCCAGCCTTATCGAGCTGCTCCGCCTGCAACGACGCATACAGTCTCAGGTCGATGCACTGGTCGTTGTTGCGGGCGGCATGCCGTGGGTCGTTGAACTGGAACAACAGTGTGCGGCCTGGGGTAAAAATAGTGACCGCTATCTTGCCTGGATCGAAATCCTGGCAGAGAAAACAGCAGAGGAAACGGCATTGTTGGGCTCGGAGCTGCAGCTTGCCCTCCAACAGGACCTTTCGCAGGCACCGTCGCTCTTTGATCTGGCCCAGAGCAGGATCGGCTCGATTGAACTCCTCAAAACTCTTCGAGGGGGCTTAACTCCAGCGGACGCAACCCTCGTTGACTGGATCGATCGCGCAGTGGCAGCCCACTCCACGGCCCAATGGCTGGCGGGCGAAACCCTGGCGACTACGGAGCAATTGAGCAGAGATCTCGGTGCGCTCTCAGCCGGGATGAATATGCAGTTTCTCTATGACCCTAAACGCAAATTGTTCGCTATTGGCTACAACGTCTCCACCGATCGCCTCGACCAGTCCAGTTACGATCTCCTGGCCAGCGAGGCACGGCTCGGCAGTTTTGTCGCCATTGCCCGGGGCGATGTCCCCCTGGAACACTGGTTCTCCATGAGCCGCCCCTACGGTGCCGTCGGCCGACAGCGGGTCCTGCTCAGCTGGACCGGAACCATGTTCGAATACCTGATGCCGCTGCTGTTTCAGCACTCCTACGGCAATTCGCTGCTGGACAAATCCGTCAGGGAAGCAGTGACGGTCCAGATTGCCTATGGCCGCACCCACCGCGTGCCCTGGGGTATTTCCGAGTCCGCCTTTGCCGATCTTGACCTCAACAAAACCTACCAATACAAGGCCTTTGGTGTACCGGCGCTCGGTCTCAAACGCGGATTGGAGGAACAATTAGTGGTGGCTCCCTATGCCACCCTGCTGGCACTGAACCTGGCACCTACGGAAACGGTAGAGAATCTGAAACGGCTGTCCGGGCTCGGCTTGCTCGGTGACTACGGCTATTTCGAGGCCATGGATTTCAGCCGGCAGCCGCAGCGTGATCTCGGCGGTCAACGGCAAAAACGCGGGGTGATCATCGAGGCCTATATGGCCCATCATCAGGGCATGGCCTTCCTGGCGCTGACCAACTTCCTCCATGGCAACCCCTTTACGCACCGTTTCCACAGTGATCCCCGGGTGCGGGCCTTTGAAGCCCTACTCCAGGAACGCATCCCCACCCTGCCCCCCTTGCACCTGATCTCGACCCGGCAGAGCGAGCCGCAGCTTGTGAGCGAAGATCTGGTCGCACCAGCCGGCAGCACCTGCACCACACCCCACACCGCCACGCCCATGACGCTCCTGCTCTCCAATGGTCGCTATGACCTGATGATCACCAACAGCGGCGGCGGCTACAGTCAGTGGGGCAACCAGGAACTGACCCGCTGGCGGGCGGATCAGACCTGCGATGCCAGGGGCACCTTCTGCTACATCCACGATACCGATACGGATCGACTCTGGTCCACCACCTATCACCCGGTCGGCGGCAAAGTTGCCGAAGGCTACGTGGTTGATTTCACCCTGGACCGGGCCGTTTTCCAGCGTATCGATGACAAAATCCACACTGAAACCGAGGTCATTGTCTCACCGGAAGACGATGTCGAGGTGCGCCGGGTGACCCTGATCAATCGCTCGGCCCGCGTTCGCCACCTCAACCTCACCAGTTACATTGAACTCTCCATGGCTCCCCACAATGCCGACCGTCAACATCCGGCGTTCAACAAGCTGTTTATCCAGACCGAAGCCCTGCCTGAGCTCCAGACGCTGATTGCCCATCGTCGAGTGCGCAGCGAAAACGAACCACCCTTGTATGTGGCTCATAGTCTGGTGCTGGGTCAAACAGACGTTGATTGCTCGTCTGCACAAAGCTGGCAGTTTGAAACCGATCGCGGACGATTCATTGGCCGCGGCCGGACCCTTGCCCATCCCATGGGGGCAATACAAGAGCTCGGTAACTCCCAGGGCTTTGTCCTTGATCCCATACTCAGTTCACGGCGGAGTTTCACCCTGGAACCAGGCCAGCGCGTCCAGTTTTCCCTGGTCCTGGCTGCCGGGGCAAGCCGCGAACAGGTTTTGCTGCTGATCGATAAATATCGAGATTCCCATGCTACGGAACGGGCCATGGATTTCGCCTGGCACTCGTCCCAACAGCAATTGCAGATGCTGCGCATCCAGCCTGACGAAGCCCGCCGTTTTCAGCAACTGGCAAGTCATCTGCTGTTTCCCAATCAACTGCTGCGCGCCCCGGCAGATCGCCTGGAAGACAACCGCAAGGGCCAGGCGGGCCTGTGGCCCTACGCCATTTCCGGCGACCTGCCCATTACCCTGATTACCATCGGCGAGACGCGGGAGATCAGTCTGGTCCGTCAGGTGCTCCAAGCCCACACCTATTGGCGGATGCATGGGTTTTCAACCGATCTTGTCATCCTTAACGAGGAGGCGGGAGGGTATGAGCGGCCGCTCCAGGAACGGCTGGAACAGCTGATCCAGACCCATGCCCTCTCGGCTGCAACGGATCGACCGGGTGCGATCTTCCTCAAGAGTGCCGCCCAAATCCCGGAGGATGACCTCAAGCTCCTCAAGGCTGCCGCTTGCATTGTGCTGGTGGCGGCACGCGGCACCCTGCCCCAGCAATTAGGGCTGCCGGTGGAAGCTCCCGAGCAGCTGGCGAAGCTGGCCCGGAAACGTGCCCTCCGGGAACCGTCGGCTCCGCTGCCTTTCATGGAGCTCAGCTACTTCAACAGTCTCGGTGGTTTCACCCCCGATGGGCGGGAATACGCGATCTATCTCGGTCCCGACACCCATACCCCCGCACCCTGGGTCAACGTCATGGCCAACCCGACCTTCGGCACCATGATCAGCGAAACCGGTTCGGGCTTTACCTGGTATGGCAACAGCCAGCGTAACCGCCTGACCAGCTGGTCCAATGATCCGGTACTGGACCCAGCCACCGAAGCACTCTACATCCGCGATGAACAGAGCGGCACCTTCTGGTCGCCGACCGCTGCCCCGATCCGTGAAGGGACTGCCTACCGGGCTCGGCATGGGGCGGGGTATACGGTATTTGAGCATAACAGCAACGGCATTGAACAGGAGCTGACCGTTTTTGTGCCGGTGGATGAGAACGGCGGGGCACCGGTTAAACTGCAACGCCTGCGACTCACCAACAGCTCGTCGAGAAGACGCAGGCTCTCGGTCACCTACTATGTGGAGTTGACGCTTGGCGAGAACCGCGAAACCTCGCGAATGCATGTGCTGACCCACTGGGATAATGAGGCGCAGGTACTGCTGGCCCAAAACCACTATCATCCCGAGTACGGAGAACGGGTCGCCTTTGTGGCCCTCACGCCCCAGGCCGATTCTTACGGTGGCGACCGCACCGCCTTCATCGGTCGTAACCGCTCCTTGGCGGATCCGATTGCCATGGAGCAGATCCATCTGTCGCAACGGACCGGGGCCGGCCTGGATCCCTGCGCCGTGCTGCGGGTGAGTCTGGATTTGGCCCCCAACGAGCGCCGTGAAATCACCTGCATGCTCGGTCAGGCCGAATCCGTCGCCCAGGCCCGCCAATTGGTGCTCAGCTACCAGGAGGATACAGCCTTTGAGGATGCCTTCGACCAGACCAAGGCTTGGTGGGATGCGCTCTTGGGTACGATTGAAGTGCAGACCCCGGAACTGGCGGCAGACCTTCTGATCAATCGCTGGCTCCAGTACCAGTCGTTGAGCTGCCGCATCTGGGGGCGTTCCGCTTTTTACCAATCCGGCGGCGCCTTCGGTTTTCGCGATCAGCTGCAGGATGTCATGGCGTTCCTGTTCACTCGGCCTGAACTGGCACGTGACCATATCCTGCTGGCCGCCAGCCGCCAATTCAAGGAGGGGGATGTGCAGCATTGGTGGCATCCGCCCAGTGGTGCCGGCATCCGTTCACGAATTTCCGATGACCTGCTCTGGCTGCCCTATGTGGTTGCGCAGTACGTCCGGACCACCGGTGATGTTGGTATCCTGGGGACAGAGGTTCCCTTCCTCAACGCCGCTCTCCTGGCCGATGATCAGCACGAGCAGTTCTCCACCCCGGAGACCACCTTTGAACGCGCCACCCTCTTTGAACACTGCCGGCGTGCGGTCAATCGTGGCCTGACCGCAGGGCCCCACGGCCTGCCCCTGATGGGAACCGGTGACTGGAACGACGGCATGAACTTGGTGGGTGCAGGCGGCAAGGGGGAAAGCGTCTGGCTCGCCTGGTTCCTCTGTGACCTGCTGCAGGGAATGGCGGAGCTCTCCAAGCTCCTGCAACAGCCGGAGCTCAGCCAGACCTATCTGACAGAGCGTGCTGCCCTGATCGGGCGAGTCGAACAAGAGGGTTGGGACGGGGACTGGTACCGGCGCGGGACCTTTGATGACGGCACCCCTCTGGGGTCTGCGGCCAATACCGAAGCGAGGATCGATAGCCTGCCGCAATCCTGGGCCTGGCTTTCCGGCGCAGCCGATCCTGAGCGCGCTGCTCAGGCCTTGGAGTCGGCCTGGCGCCATCTCGTCTGCCAGGATGACGGTCTGGTGCTGCTTTTCGAGCCTCCTTTCGACCAATCGACCCCTTCTCCCGGATATATCAAAGGCTACCCGCCGGGGGTCCGGGAGAACGGCGGCCAGTACACCCACGCCGCCCTGTGGATGGCCATGGCCATGGCCCGCAAAGGCGATGGTGAACGGGCGGTGCAGCTGCTGCGCATGCTCAATCCAATCGAGCATGCCCGCGATGCCGAGGCGGTCTGGCACTACGGGGTAGAGCCCTACGTGGTCGCGGCCGACGTCTACCGCCTGCCCGGCCGGATTGGCCAGGGCGGCTGGTCCTGGTATACCGGTTCCGCGGCGTGGATGTATCGGGCCTGGGTGGAAGACGTTCTGGGCCTGCAGATCCGGGGTGAGCAGATGCGGATCGATCCGGTTATCCCGGCGTCATGGCCGGGCTTCAGCCTGCGCTATCGGCATGGGGAGGCGATCTATACAGTTCAGGTCGAGAATCCGGACGGCTGCGAGCACGGCGTCCTCTGGGTGGAGATGGATGGGCAACGCCTACTCGATGGCGCTCTCCCGCTGGAACGAGGACTGGTGAAACATCAGATCCGGGTGAGGATGGGAGGGACCACTATTCTCGCAAAGAGCTCCTTGCAAGGAAACAGTGATCCCCTCAAAGCTCTCGGAAAAATGAGTGATCAATCACACTGAGTGGAAGTGTTTAACGTGGTTGCTTCTGGGGAAGTGGTAAGAGTCACCGTCACCGGCATACCGAGCCGTAAAAACGCGAGCACTGCCAAACCCACCTTAACAAAATCAGCTAGTTGCGACATACAAGAACCTCATAACACATCAGGTACAAGGTGAAAAGTACATCAAAAGTACATCAGTTTTGGCGTTTCCAAATGCTTCTCTTGCCGTCGATGTGACAGGCCGCCACTCGAGGTAATTGTCTATGTTTTATGGGCATTTTTGAAACGCTTGACCACTGAAAAACACTTAGATTAAATTTAAAAAGCCCCATGAAAAGCCCCCTCCCCTATTTATGCCAAGGATACTTCAGGGATGTCATGTCATAAAAAAAAGAGTCATTCACTTTAACCGTGACCTGCCCCTGATTGTTCTTGGTACCGGTAGCGATTTTACCAAGGAAAAATAGTTTATTCCGGTATTTCGGATGAATTTTCCGTGAAACCAAAGAACGAGAAGGCTCTATTGTAGATTAAAACAAGTCACACGACTGTGTTTTTATATATTTTGTTTAATATCAAGTAACTATACAATCCAAGCATGGTGGCATGCATTTTGCTAATAATAATTCAGTTACTTGATATTAAAAAATCAAAGGAGGGCGTTTCATGATGGTCTTTTCAAAGAAGATAGTATGTATTTTTTTAATTGTTTCAGGATTGTTGATCTTTAGCGCAAAAGTATACGCTGACTCAGTACCTGCATTGCCTAAGCACACGGATAGCAGGTGGCAGGAGCTAACGTCCATTAAGTGGACTACTGACCAAACTTATCTCCCTTCCGACACTATCTGGGGAGTCGATACTGTTTCCGTGGGTGATGTAGTTACTTTTAAATTTGCGATAGTTAAAGATTTCCTAGGAACGCATTATGCGGACGTTTTGAAAGCTTGGTTGAGCGAGGATTGGAATTTTACAGAAAGTGAAAAGCTAGCCTTCGATTTCCACATAATACATGAAAATATTACAGCTAATTCTTTTCCTGGTACCGATTTAGAGCCACCTAATGACACTTATAATGTATACAGCACAATTACTATAACCAGCGACATGGCTGGGAAAGATTATTGGTTACTTGCAAGAGTTACATGCACAGAATCTCTGTTTGGTGGTGATTGGAATGGTCAATGGGGGAAAACTTCTAGTGAATACGAAATAATGTTTGATCCGACCAAGGAATATTATCAAGGGAATGCAAAGAAAACAAAATTTTCAGTTGATCCTGTTCCTGAGCCAACAACAGTTCTTTTGTTTGGAGCAGGTTTGATTGGTTTGGCCGGTGTGGCTCGCAGGAAAAAATAGTTCTTTCCGTTTTTCTGGAAAAGGGGTGGAGCCTTGTCGGGCTCTGCCCTTTTGTGTTTTTAAGCAGGTGGATAAAAGAAGCCTCCATTAAATCCGCCACCGGGTCCGGGAATTGAACCCGGGTCTTGTGTTGTATGAGCAAGGCTTTTAAGGTATGCCGGATACAGAAGTGGCTCCGGGAATTTGGACAAGATACAAAGTGGAAACCCTGCTACCAATAAGGCCCAACATCAGGCTGAATCAAGGAGCAGAAAATGGCAAAAGGAACGAGACGGAAACACGCAGCGAGTTTCAAAGCGAAGAGCAGAAAATGCTTTTGCCGGATCATGCACGCCCTGACCTGGAGCGCTGACGAAAAAAACGAGATGACTCATTGCGATGGTATTTTTTTGGAAGAGTAATTTTAAAGCACCTATCTTTAATGATAAAAAATGACCTAAAAATACCGGTGATCACCATTTGGTTTGGTTTTTTGATTCAAACCTTAACTATTTTGATGGCGGATCTTGCCCAATCGACAGGCTAATAAAATGAATCAGAATGGCGAGAATTACCTCTTCTTATGCATGAATACCAAGTGCGTGAATTAAACAACTGCCAGCTTGCAACCCAGCGCCTTTGTGACCTTGCTAATGGTGTCAAACCGAGGGTTGCCTCCATCGGCGAGCGACTTGTACAAGCTGGCCCTGGTTACACCCGCTTGTTTGGCAATCTCGGTCATGCCTTTGGCTTTGGCTGCGATACTCAGAGCGTGGACAAAATCAGATTCGTCTCCCGTGGCAGCAACCTCAGAGAGAAATCCTCGAATATCGTCATCGTTCTGGAGGTGCTCGGCAATATCAAATGGGAATGTTTTTGTGCTCATGGTTAGTTACTCCAGTTCGTGCAGCAGTTTTTCAGCTTTCTCTATATCCTTTTCCTGGCTCGATTTATCTCCGCCGGTCAGCAGCAGGATGATTCGATCTCCCCTGATGGTGTAATAAATGCGTAGGCCTCCGGCAAAAAAGAAACGCAACTCAAATAGAAGCGGGTTGAGCTGCTTACAATCGCCAAGGTTACCGTTCTCCACTCTAGCCAGCCTTGCCAATATTTTCTGTTTAACGGCGACATCTTTGAGTTTGCCGAACCATCTATTGAAAACATCAGTGCTGTGGATTTCGTACCTCATGAATGAATTGTATTCCACAGGATACAAAATGTAAAGGGAAAATCAGGAAGAAATTCGGTGCGAAGGAGTAATTGACATTGGGTTTTTTGATATGCAAAACTGAATCAAATTAACGATGGGATCTATTTAGCGTAACCATTGTATCAACAACAGACCGCTTAACACATTAATGGTTTCCATTATTGCGGACAGGCCGCCCTCACAGGTAGATTAAAATGAGCAGGAACGTTGAACACTTGCCTTCAAGGAATACCTGATGGATATCTCATTTTTAAACGAAAAAGACTTTCGGATGACGATAGCAAATATCCTCGAACAGGGGTTCGGGATGGTGGCGGTTTTTAACGCTCAAGCTCAGGTCGAATATGTCAATCCGACCTTTGTCGAACTGACGGGCTGTATCAAAGAGGATGTCGTCGGCCAGAATTTACTCGCTTTCAGAGCAGACCCCCATCATCCCCTGGCATTTCCTCAGGAATGCTGGAAGTCCCTTTCGCAGGGCCAGGAGTGGCGGGGGGAATTGTATGCCGCTTATCAAAACGGCACGTTTTACTGGCAATCGAACCGCATTATTCCGATCAAGGACGCTTCCGGGACCATTCAACGCTTTCTCGCTCTCATGGAAGACATCACCGACCGAAAGCGGGCCGATGAAGCTCTGAGGGAGCGCCTGCTTTTCGAGGAGCTGCTTTCGAGTCTTTCTGCGCGATTTGTCAATCTACCTTCTGATCAGGTCGATATTGAAATCCAGAAAGCGCTCCAGCAACTTCTTGATTTTTTTCAAGTAGACCGCTGCGGGCTCGTGCAGATCATGCATGACAAAGAGACCTGGCAGGTCACCCACGCAGCTTTTGCCAACAATGTTTCCCCGGTGCCCATGAACACTGAGCTGCCGGTTTCACGCAACCCATGGGCATATGACTTAATGGTCCGACGGAGGCAGGTGGTTTTTTATTCAAACCATGAGGAACTGCCTCCCGAAGCAGGCACTGACAAGCGCACTTGGGAAGAGTTGGGGATTCGGTCTCAACTGAGCATCCCGCTTACCGCCAGCGGCCCTGTTGATCATGTCATCTCCATAAACGCGGTGAATCGTGAGTGTTCCTGGCCGCAGGAATTAGTGCCAAAGTTGCGGCTCCTTGGGGAGGTGTTCGTCAATGCTCTCAAGAGGAGCAAGGCCGACCAGGCTCTGCGTGCGAGTGAGGAATGTTTGCTCCTGGCGTCGTCTGCTGCGGAAGCCGGTCTCTGGATGTTGAATACCGAGACAGGGTATGTCTGGGCAACGCAAATGGTCCGAGAACTATTTGACCTACCCAAGCAGGGAGAATTGACTTTTGAGGATCTGTTGACAGTTATTCACTCGGATGACCGCCCAACCGTGCAGGCACTGGTAGGAATAGCTTTGGAGACTGGGAAGATTGAAACAATTGAGTACCGTATAGTCCGATCCAATGGCAGCATACGCTGGATCGTCAGTCGTGGCCAATCCTATGCCAAAACGCAGGGGAACCCTGCTTCTCTTATGGGTGTGTCCATCGATATTACCGAACGGAAGGCCATGGAGGCCCGAATCAAGGAACAATTCAAAGAGATTAACAGGCTGAAGCTCCGGCTGGAAGAAGAGAATAGATATCTCCGTGAAGAGGTGAAGGCAGAACGAGGTTTCGGCACGATTATCGGTTCCAGTGACGTGCTCCAATATGTCCTGTTCAGGGCCAAGCAAGTTGCCCCAACCGATGCCACGGTGCTGATCCTTGGAGAGACCGGGACAGGTAAAGGCTTGGTGGCTAGCGCCATCCACGACATGAGTCGGCGACGGATGAAACCTATGATTACGGTCAATTGCGCAGCGCTTCCGGGAAATCTCATTGAAAGCGAGCTTTTTGGACGGGAAAAAGGCGCATTCACCGGCGCCCACGCGCGCCAGATCGGGCGTTTCGAGCTTGCCGACGGCGGCACAATTTTTCTCGACGAAATCGGTGAAATGCCCTTTGAACTCCAGGTGAAACTCTTGCGAATCCTGCAGGACGGCGAATTTGAACGGCTCGGCGGCTCCAGAACCACCAAGGTGAATGTGCGGGTAATTGCCGCTACCAGCCGGGACTTAAAGGCCGACATCGTCGGCGGAAGATTTCGGGAAGATTTGTATTATCGTCTCAACGTTTTTCCTTGCTCTCTGCCGCCGTTGAGAATCCGACCCGAGGACATCCCTCAACTTGCTCAGTACTTTGTCAAGCGGTACTCCCAAAAATTCTCTAAACATTTTGAAATGATCGCCGAGGAAGCCATGCAGATGCTTGTTTCCTATCAGTGGCCGGGCAATGTACGAGAACTGGAACACATCATTGAGCGAGGCGTCATCACCAGTCAGGGGTCCAAATTTCGATTGGCTGAGCCTCTTGAAGGTCAAGCCGCTCAAACTATTGCAGAGGGGTCACTGGAAGAGGAGTTCGACACCGTTGCCCGAACCCATTTCCTTCACGTCCTGCACAAAACCAACTGGAGGATCGAGGGGAAAGGTGGGGCCGCCGAAGCCCTCGGTCTCCATCCGAGCACCCTGCGTTTTCGCATCAAAAAATTAGGCATCAAGCGTCCCTGAGCCTCACCCCCACAACGACGCCCCCTCAACATTTTGCAGCGCCCTCAACATTCTGAGGGCTTGCACTGCCCAGCACCTCGCCAGTATCAGTATTTTCATTTTTATATTAATTACTTGCAGCTTAAACGGCACCTCCATTCCACATGGAATGGTATTTGATGTATCTGCTCGTATACACTGAAATCCCACAGGACAAAACTCCCAGAACCGTTGTTCCGTAACGCTTTCGCAGTGGGGGAAAACCTCTTTCCAGAATTTGTGCCCTAACGGGAGAAGTTATGGATCTCACAATTGAATTACGCGCTAGAACAGAAAAACTCCAGGAACTCCGACAGGCGCTTCTGGTTCTCCTTCCCGCAATACGCCAGGAGGAGGATTGCAACGACAGCCGCATCTTCAGGGATATGGAGGAGGAGGAAATTATTTCTCTTTGGATACAGTGGAAAGACGCCGCCGCTCTTGAGCGGTATGTGCGGTCCGAGAGCGGGAGTGCCTTGCTGGGGGCAATTGATCTGCTTGGGGAGAAAGTGCGGGTCAGAATCGGTGCGGCAAACTGCTGGGAAGGGATCAGCGCCCTCAAACAGATACGGCACAACATATAGTATTCACGAACAATTTATATTTTCCCTCAAAAGGAATCAACACCGCCTTTCAAAATAGAGGCTGCCCCCCCGCCTCAGTAAATGCGGGTAACCACTCATCGAGAAGGAGGTATTATGACCAGAAATTTGACGAAATTGAGTATGAAGACCGCCCTGCCGGTCGCATCCATCGGGGCGTTTCTGCCCCTGCTGGCGGCCTTTCCGGCGCTGGCGGTGGAGACTACGGGCGCACCCGGATCCCCCGGCGCAACCACCACTATCAGCGGCCAACAACTGCCGGCGCCTGATCCAAAGTTCGAAGGCGTCATCAAAGAGGATGCCCTGCAATCGAAAGCATGGTGGGGGCCGCGCATTGTGCCGCCCAAGCAGGCACCCAACATCCTGCTCATCATGACCGACGACTCGGGCTTCGGTGTGCCGAGCACCTTCGGCGGCGTCATCCCGACGCCAACGATGGATCGTCTCGCCCAGAATGGCCTGCGGTACAACAACATCCATTCCACCGCGCTGAGTTCACCGACGCGCGCCGCCCTCATCACCGGGCGCAACCATCATTCCGCAGGCTTCGGGGTGATCTCGGAACAGTCCACGGGTTTCCCCGGGTACAACAGCATTATCCCCAAAGACAAGGCAACCATCGGCCGCATCCTGAAGGATAACGGCTACGTCACCTCGTGGTTTGGCAAGGATCACAACGTACCAGCTTTCGCGGCAAGCAAGGTCGGGCCGTTTGACAATTGGCCCATCGGACAGGGCTTCGATTACTTCTACGGATTTGTCGGCGGCGATGCCAATCAGTGGCAGCCGAACCTGTTCCGCAACACCACCCAGATCTATCCCTTCCAGGGCAAACCGGAATGGAACCTGGTTACCGGCATGGCCGATGATGCCATCGATTACATGACTGAAATCAACCAGATTGATCCGAGCAAACCATTTTTCGTGTATTACGTTCCCGGTGCTACGCACGCACCGCATCACCCCACCAAAGAATGGGTGGACAAAATTCATGACATGCACCTTTTTGACGACGGCTGGAACAAGCTGCGCGAGCGAATTTTCGAGAATCAGAAGCAGTTGGGGGTAATTCCGGCGGACACCAAACTGGAACCCTGGCCGAAGGATGTCATCAAGAACTGGGACGACTGCACGCCCGAAGAAAAGAAGCTCTTCATCAAGCAGGTGGAAATTTTTGCCGCCTTTGAGGCGTATAACGACTACGAGATAGGGCGCGTTATCCAGGCCGTCGAGGATATGGGCAAGCTCGACAACACGATCATCATCTACATCAACGGCGACAACGGCACCAGCGCTGAAGGTGGTCCGCTGGGCACGCCCAATGAAGTTGCGTTCTTCAACGGTGTCAACAAGATGCCTGTTGCCGAGCAGATGAAGTGGTACGACGCATGGGGTACGGAGCAGACCTACAACCACATGTCGGCAGGCTGGTCCTGGGCGTTTGACACACCGTTTACCTGGTTCAAACAGAACGCCTCGAAACTCGGTGGCATCCGCCAGTGCATGGTCGTCTCCTGGGGGGATCGCATCAAGGACAAGGGCGGTCTCCGTGATCAGTTCATGCACGTCATTGACGTGGTCCCTACCCTCCTCGATGTCGCAGGTATTCCCGCCCCCGAACTAGTTGACGGCATCAAGCAGGCCCCCATCGAAGGCACGAGTTTTGCCTACACATTCGAGACGAAGAACGCCAAGGAGCCGTCGCGGCATAAGACCCAGTATTTCGAGATGTTTGGCCAGTGGGCATTATATCACGAGGGCTGGTTCTTGAGTACCAAGGTTAATCGGGCTCCGTGGGAAGTCTTCGGCGCCGCCAATCTTGACCCACTCAATGATCAGATCCTCGAACTCTACGACTTGAGCAAGGATTTCAGCCAGTCCCAGAACATTGCCGACAAGTATCCGGAAAAGGTAAAAGAGTTGAAGACCAAGTTCATCGAAGAGGCAAAGAAGTATCAGGTTTTCCCGATGGATGCCTCGGTTGCGGCACGCATCGTCGCCCCGCGCCCCAACATCACCGCCGGCCGTAACGAGTTCGTGTACACTAGGCCAATGACCGGCCTGCCGCAGGGTGACTCACCGATGCTGCTCAACAGTTCATATACTATCACCGCAGACCTCACCGTCCCTGAAGGTGGAGCGGAAGGCATGATCCTGACCTCGGGTGGCCGCTTTGCCGGGTACGGTTTCTACCTGCTCAAGGGCAAGCCGGTCTTCCTCTGGAACCTTATCAACTTGAACCGCATCAAGTGGGAAGGTCCGGAGGCGCTCACCCCTGGCAAACACACCCTTGAGTTTGACTTCAAATACGATGGCCTCGGTGCGGGCACACTGGCCTTCAACAACATGAGTGGATTGGGCAGGCCTGGAACAGGAACCCTCAAGGTTGACGGCAAGGAAGTGCAGACCATCGCCATGCCGCACACGCTGCCGATGATCCTGCAGTGGGACGAGAGTTTCGACATCGGGTCCGACACGCTGACCGGTGTCAACGATGCCGATTATCTGCCGCCGTTCCCATTGACCGCCACACTCAACAAGCTGACGATCAAGGTGGACCGGCCGCAGTTGTCGCCCGAGGATATCAAGAAGCTTGAAGAGGGCATGCAAAAAGCCGTCGATGCAAAATAAGTCGGTTTGCAAAACGTACGGAGTGTGCCTCAGTAGTCCTGTATAAACCGCGCGGGCCGGTCCCGGCATGGTTGGCCCGCGAATTAGTTTTCAATAAATATGGCATGCATAGGGAAAACATGGGCTCCACCCTTCTCAAGGGCCGTCTTTGAGAAGGGTTCCCTGCTCTATTGATGCTCTCTAAGGAGAAAAACTCTATGAAACGACCATTGTCGCTCATCCTCTGTGTTGCCGTCCAGGCTCTCAACCTCGTTTCAATGCCGAGTTGGGCAGCATATAAATATGAAACCCCCATTCCTCCTGGCATCGCCAGCCCCAATAAAGTCGATACCCGGCTAGGTACGCTCAGATTTTCCGATGGATTTCCCGATAAACCCACCATCAACAAACTCTATGACAATCTGGACTTCCAGCGTGCGGTGCAGGCCTACTTGCTGGCTATTCCGGCCGTGAGCCAAGCAACGAATCGCAATGCCATCCGAACACTCGGACCGGTCAATACGGTCGTGCCGATTTTCGAACAACTACTCGACTCACGCTCGATCTTCCTGACGGCTAACGATAACACCGTGTACAGCTGGACATGGCTGGATTTGTCGAAAGGACCTTTGGTCCTCGAAGTGCCGCCGAAGGTACTCGGCGCCATCAACGACATGTGGTATCGCTGGGTCGTTGACCTCGGCATCACCGGCCCCGACAAGGGGGAAGGCGGTAAGTACCTGCTGCTCCCGCCCGGTTACAAGGGGGACGTGCCTGATGGTTATCACGTTGTCAAATCGCCGACCTTCAACATCTGGCTTCCCTGGCGCAGTTTTCTCGTCGACGGCGATCCAAAACCTGGTGTGGATCTGGTGAAAAAGTTCACAAAGATCTATCCATTGTCTGCGGCCAGCACGCCTCCTCCGGCACTTAATTTTGTCGACATGTCGGCCAAACCCTTCAATACCGTCGCCCCGGCGGATTACACCTTCTGGCAATTGCTCAATCAAGTGGTGCAGGAGGAGCCGAGCGAATCGCTCGACCAGATTCGGCTCGGTTTCTATGCGTCCATCGGTATCCAGAAGGGACAACCATTCACCCCCGATGCACGAATGAAGAAAATCCTCACCGAAGCTGCTGCCGTTGGTGATGCGACCGCCCGTGCTATTTCGTTCCAAACACGATCCAAGGAAGCCTTTTATTATCCAAACAGCAACTGGCAAGTGCCCTTTATCGGCGGTTATAAATTCCAGACCCAGCCCGACGTACTGAATCTCGACGGCTACCTTTTCTATTACTTCATGGCCACCGGCGTCACACCGGCGATGGAAGAGAAAATGGTGGGGAGAGGTTCGCAATACGCTTGGACGGCGCGGGATTCAGCCGGAAAATCACTGGATGGCGGCAAAAACTACCGGCTGCATCTGCCACCCAATATCCCTGTGAAAGATTTTTGGTCGATCATTCTTTACAGCAATCAGACACGTTCACAGCTCCAAACCGACCAGCGGTTCCCCAGTGTAACCAGCCAGACCAAGGGCATCCTGGTTAATACCGACGGTTCGGTGGATGTGTATTTCGGGCCGAAAGCGCCTCCCGGCAAGGAGAAGAACTGGATCCAAACGGCTCCTGGAAAGGGCTGGAACACCATATTGCGCATGTACGGCCCGCTCGAACCTTGGTTCGACAAGTCCTGGCGACCTGGAGAGATTGAACTGATGAAGTAGGGGGAACATTCTGAAGCCACGGCGGCAATTTTTTAATCGCTGACTATCATGAGGCGACATGTGAGCAGTTGTGGGTCAAGAAAGGCCAGCAGAAGTCGCCACAAGAGGAGGAAATCGTTCAGTTGCTGCGTGCCGATCCTCAGCGGCGACGGGCATTCCTTGATAAAGTGGCAGGTTCCCTTGTCAACAAAATGTTCGAATCCGGCATGATTCCGTGAGTGATGATCCGATCCGGTTCGAGCCGGCACCATCGTCATAGTATCCATCTTCCAATGAGGAGAATGTCATGAACAACAATAGGCCTCTGGCGATTATAACACGATGATCGATAAGAAGATTGCCGAAATCAAGCAGCAGTGCGGCATGAAGTAACGAGCAGCCGGATTTTGAATCCACAAAAACCAGACCCGGCAATTTATTACTCTGTGTCGGATCCAGGGTGAATCAGTCTGCTGAACACTACTTTTCAGCCTCCGGTTAATCCTGAAAATGGATATTGGGCGTGGGCGGCATCGCGCAAGTACCGTTCGAGAGTGCATCCGAACCGGGCAATGACGATTGTGGGGGCTGTGGTCAGGAATTATAAAGCGGGTAGGATCCCGACATCCGCCCCAAAAAAAGAAGGGCACACAACAGACCTCATGAAGAGTAAGACGCACATGGAAGAAAAGAGTTGTGAAACACAAGGGCTTCATGTCGTCGCCAAGCCGATCGGATCGGCTTGTAACTTGGACTGCGCCTACTGTTTTTATCTGGAAAAAAGTGCCTTGTACGATCCACATGAAGATTTTCGCATGCCGGATGCGGTGCTTGCTGCTTTCATCCGACAGTATATCGAGTCCCAGCCGACACCCGAGGTTGCTTTCGTCTGGCAGGGCGGAGAACCGACGCTGCTTGGCCTCGATTTTTTCCGCCGGGTTGTCGCCCTACAGCAGCCCTTTGCCTGCAACAAAACAATCAGCAACTCGCTTCAGACCAACGGGACCCTGCTTGATGACGAATGGTGCCGGTTTCTCAAAGATCATGGTTTCATGGTCGGGATCAGCCTGGATGGGCCGCAGTCGATCCACGACCGATATCGCCTCGACCGCAAGGGGCAGGGCTCATTTGCGCGAACCATGCGCGGACTCAAGCTGCTGCAGCACCATGGAGTGGAGTACAACGTCATGGCCAGCGTCGCCCGCGAGACTGCGGCCCAGCCGCTGGAGGTCTACCGCTTTTTCAAGAACGCCGGGGTCGAATTCATTCAATTCGCTCCGGTGGTCGAGCGTCTGGCCGACGAACGAACGGCGCAACTCGGACTCCGGCTCGCCCCTCCCGCCACTCTAGACCGACCGGAGTCTCAACCCGCAGTCACCGAATGGTCGGTAGTTCCCGAAGAATACGGTGACTTCCTTATCGCCATCTTCGAGGAATGGGTCCGGCACGACGTGGGCACGGTCTTTGTCATGAACTTCGAATGGGCCATCAATGCCTGGATCGGCAACCCCTCACCGGTTTGCGTCCACGCCAAACAGTGCGGCCGTTCGTTGGTGATCGAGCATGATGGCAGCCTGTATGCCTGCGATCATTGCGTCTATCCCCAATATCGATTGGGAAATATCCTGACCGACACCCTGCCGGTGCTGGTGGAGAAATCGCTGCAAACCCAATTCGGCATCAGCAAGGAAACCGCATTGCCCCGCTGGTGCAGGGAGTGCGATGTCCTGGCCGCCTGTCAGGGTGGGTGCCCCAAGCATCGTTTCATCCAAACCTTTGATAACGAACCTGGTCTGCAATACTTATGTGCCGGGTACCAGAAATTCTTCCGCCATACCCCCAAGTATCTGGGTATTATGACCCAATTGCTGGAAAACGGACTGCCGGTCAGCCTGGTGATGGAGGCCCTCAAGGGTCCGTTGGCCATTTCCATTAAACCATAAGAACGGCACCAAGCCCTCGAAAAATCAAGAAGAGTGCAGAACTCGCTACCAAAAGGAGGTCAACCATGAAAACTACCGTACATCGACTGCAGTCACTGATTGTGTTCATGGTCATCATGCTGTTGGGTTCAAGTCAGGCCATGATTGCCGAAGGACGGGAAATGGGAGGGCCACGAGGCGGTGAAGTCAAGCGAGGCCCAATGGGAGATACCGCGGTGGAGGGGCCGCGAGGCAATGTCGCGGTGGGCACTCGATACAATGAGTTGCCCAATTTGGCAAACACGGTAGTCGTGGATGGAGACACCTACTACGTGGATGACAATGGCGTGTATTACCAACTATGCGACGATGACGACACGGTCTATTGCGTTGTTCCTGCTCCGCAAAATGATTAAGGAAGCGATCCGTTGGATGCGCTATTTGTAGACATGACTGCGTCATGTCTGTGCCGCAGTTCACTGGTGTGCAAATAATTTTTGGAGGGAGAAAAACAGATGGGAAAGAGAAGCGTGAAATGGGCTGTTCCCCTGATGTGCCTGGGGTTGACCGTACAGGCACAAGCCGGTGGTCTGTACATGTATGAACTCGGCACCGAGGATCTTGGCCTAGCCAATGCGGGTAGTGCGGCCCGAGCCCAAGATGCTTCGGTGATCGCCAACAACCCAGCCGGCATGACCCGCCTGCAAGGCAATCAGTTCACTGTGGGGGCTCAGTTGTTATACGGGAATTTGGATTATACGCTCAACGATCCAAACCTGGAGGGCCCAGGCAATGTCGTCGGCTGGATGCCAGGCGGCAGTGCTTTTTATAGCCACAGTCTCAGCAATGATGTGAAGCTTGGTGTGGGGCTCTATGGCAACTTCGGCCTGAGTCTGGATTTTGGCGATACCTGGGCGGGACACAATCTGGTCAAAGAAGCCACCTTGATGGGCCTGACCCTGCAACCTTCACTTGCTTATAGGGTGAACGACAAATGGTCGGTCGGTGCGGGATTGGGAATCAATTATGGTATCTTTTCCTTGACCCGTGACTTAACGGCGCTCAGAGGCGGTTACGAAGTTAAAGAAGACGACACCGACATCGCCCCCAATGTCAAACTCGGCATCCTATTTGAGCCGTCTGCACGGACCCGCCTTGGCTTGGCCTATACCAGCAAGGTAGATTACAATTTTAACGTTGATGCAACCGGCACCTTGCCGAGGTCAGGCAGGTCGTGGACGCTGCCGGTGGATGCCATGATTGATGCCCCGCAACAGGTCATGTTCAGCGGGGTGCAGGTCCTCAACGACAAATGGTCGCTCTTGGGTGAGATTGGCTGGCAGGACTGGAGTTCACTCAGCGAATCGGAGGTAACTATCAATTCTGTCACACTTTCATCAAAACTGGATCTCCAGGATACCTGGCACACCGCTGTGGGCGTTCAATATCAGTTCAGCGCCGCAACTCGCCTCAATTTCGGAGTAGCCTATGATACCAGCATGTATGAAGAGCAGGGTAACACCTCGTTTTTGCTGCCTTCAGGGGCTGCCTGGCGTTTGGGTACCGGGGTGCAACACCAGTTAAACGACCGTTCTTCCTTGGGCGTTGCTGTTGAATGGCTGTTGAGCGAAAGTGCAGATGCGGTTTCTCCGGATGTTTTGGCAGGGAGTTACGATAATCCACAAATGTATTTCATTGCTGTGAATTACAGCTTCCGATTTTGAAGGTCATGGCGGGCGTGTTGGCTCAATACCAATCAATGGGGTAACTCTGTGGCAATGTTGAACAGGTGGAAATGCCTGCCAAGTTTCCGTGCAATGCAAACCGGACAGGGAACCCCCTCCTGTCTGCTGTTGATCCTTTTCCTTACAACCCTCTTCTGGCCGATGTCTGGAGCCACACAAATAGATGCGGTCCAGGTTCAGAAATTGGCTGACAGAAAACAAATCGAAGGGTACTGGGTTCGGCCCGATGGTGGCTACATCCTGCAGTTGCAGGAAGTCAAAGAGAACGGCAGCCTAACTGCAGCTTACTTTAATCCTCGACCTATCAATGTCTCTAGGGCTGAAGTGAGCGATAGGGGCGGCAAGGTCAACCTCTTTGTAGAGTTGCAGGATGTTAACTATCCTGGATCAACGTACAACTTGGCGTTCGATCCAGCCACGGATCGGTTGCGAGGAGTGTATTTCCAGGCAACCAGTAGAAATAGCTTCCAGATAGAATTTGAGCGGATGAAATAGAGTGTGCCTGTAATCAGAACTTCAAGTTGTGGGTAAAGTAGGAAATGGCCATGAAAGAGAAAACGGTTCGCCTGCAAGATGGCGGACTTCCCATGTAACTTTAATAAAAACGAGGAGTACAAACATGATGCAAAAAGTTTTGTCGTGGGGATTCATGGCAATCATCACAATGATTGTTGCTGGGTGTGCTGCAAGCGGCATGAAAGATGTGACCAAGACGGGTTTTCTCGACGACTACAGTCAGTTGAAGCCTGGAGGAGATGACCGGGCCGCTTTGGTCTATATTAAACCTGGCGCTCAACTCAAACCGTACACCAAGCTGATGTTTGATAGGATTACAGTGATGTTGAGCGAACAGGCTGAATATAAAGCTGTCGATCCTTCCGTTCTTAAAGAGTTGACGGATTACTATCAGAGTGCAATTTTCAAGGCGCTGAAAGGGGGTTATGAAATCGTTGACAAGCCTGGTTCTGGTGTATTGCGGGTACGGGTGGCAATCACTGAACTGAAACCTTCAAAGCCCTTGGCGAATACAATGTCGACTATTATTCCGGTGGGTATTGTCGTTGCCGGTGCTACCAAAGCCACCACCGGTGATAATCTGGGAACGGGTGAAGCGGGGACAGAATTTGAGATGCTTGATTCCGTTAGCGGAGAGCGACTCGCTGCAGCTGTAGATCGCCGCCAAGGAGGCAAGGGTGTGTTTCGTGGCGAATGGGAAGACACCAAAGATGCTTTTAACTACTGGGCGCAGACGTTCCGCAAGCGGCTTGACGAGATGCGCAAAAATTAACCCATTATGGCAAGCACAGTCACCTACTCTTCGCGCTAGAAGGGTGGGTGGCTGAATGATTTCTACGATGCTGAAGCGGTTTGATCCAACTGCCAGCACCGTGAGGAAAGAATCTGATACAGCAAGAAAGAACACAAGGAAAACCGACCCAAGCCACCTTGCCAGGGTCCAATTATCCTGAAATTAAAGTCCAGTTAACTGCTGGGTACCTGCATTGGAAAAAAGTTGACCAATCTGGGAAAAAAATAATGTTGCCCGATCCCATTAACTACTCATGCTCCGTCTGATTCTGCTGGCTGCACCGGCCGCGCTCCTGTTCGTGATCGCAAGGGCTGATGCCGGTGAAATTGAACCACGGGCCTATGCCAATACGCCGGTGGGCATCAATTTTCTGCTATCGGGGTATACCTTCACGGACGGCGGCCTGGCAACCACCGCATCATCGCCGATCAAAGACGCCGAACTCAAAATGCACACCGGCATTCTGGCCTATGCCCGGGCCTTGGATGTGTGTGGCAAATCTGGCAAGTTCGACGTCATCGTGCCCTATTCGGAGCTGTCCGGTAGTGCGCTGGTCGCTGGTCAGGCGCGTGAACGTTATGTTTCCGGGCTGAATGATCCGCGCTTCCGATTTACGGTCAATTTTTATGGCGCCCCCGCCTTGCCCGTGGCCGATTTCTCCACCTATCAACAGGATGTGCTTATCGGGGCAAGCATTCAGGTGTCTGCACCCATCGGTCAATATGATCAGGACAAATTGGTGAACCTTGGCAACAATCGCTGGTGGGCCAAGCCGGATATCGGCATCTCCAAAGCGTGGGGAGCATTTACCCTGGAACTCTCAACCGGGGTGACGCTTTTTACGGACAATGATGAGTATCTCGGGGGCAGGACGCTAGAGCAAGCTCCCCTCCTCACCTCCCAGGTGCACGCGATGTACAATTTGGACCATGGCATATGGATTGCCTTGAGCGGGACCAACGATTACGGCGGACGCACAACCATCGACGGGACACGGAACAATGACCACGCGGATAATTCACGCATCGGCGCCACTCTCGCCCTGCCAGTGAACCGGAACAACTCGATGAAACTGTACGCGAGCAGCGGTGTTTCCACTCGAACTGGGAGTGATTTTGACCTGATCGGTGTTCTCTGGCAGTACCGCTGGGGGCAGGGATTATGAAACGGGCAGGAGTCCTGCACTGGGCATAGCTACGAGATCGAGTTCGCACGACTTAGATGAGTCATCATTATAAGAAATGTGATTGAAGAAAAGAGGAGCCCATCCAAATTCTGTACAACAATCAACAGGGAGGAGAAAAGAAATGAAACGGCTAAAATTCACCTTATTTGCGGCAATCATAGCACTGACGCTCATTCGGGTAGGGCCGGCAACCGCCCAGGCGCAGGAAAGCGATGCCAAATCAATCCTCAAGGCCATGTCGGATTATGTGAGCAGCCAAAAAACGATCGAACTGAGTTTTGACAGCGACATCGAGGTGATCACCCCGCAACTGGAAAAAATCCAGTTCACCAATTCCGGAGAAGCGGTGTTGAGCCGCCCGGACAAGCTGCGCGCCCATCGGGTCAGTGGCTATGCGGATGTTGCACTGTTCTTCGACGGCAAGAATGTGAGCATCATGAGTAAAAAAGACAACGGTTACGCCCAGTTCGAGGCATCGGGTACCGTAGACCAGTTGATCGAAGCGCTGCGTGCTGGCCATGGCGTCGCTCTTCCTGGGGCAGACCTTCTCTTGACGAATTCCTACGATACCCTCATTGCCGGCGTTCAAGAAGCTAAGCATATCGGTCGAGGCATCATCGATGGTCAGGAATGTGAACATCTTGCTTTTCGCAACTTTGATACAGACTGGCAGCTCTGGGTGGAAGTGGGGAATAAGCCCATCCCGCGCAAACTGGTGATCACCAGCAAAACCTTGAACAGTGCACCGCAATACACGCTTCGTGTCAAGAGCTGGAAAACGGGTATTGAACCAACAAAAGATGCCTTTGTGCTCGTCCCGCCAGCAGGAGCGAAAAAGCTTAATCCCGAAGATCTCATCGGACTCGACGAATTACCGCCGGAAAAGCCGACAGGAGGTAATAAATGAAAGACAATACGAGAAAATACCTGCTCCTCTTTGGACTGGCCATTGCTGTATGGGCTTGGAATGGTCAATTCATTCCGAACTCTTCCGGTGACCTGATCTCCTCTGCGGAAGCAATCGTGGGCGCACCGGCGACGCCGGTCAGCTATGCTGGGGTTGCCCGGCGCTCGACCGTCGGTGTTGGTGCGCCTGGTGTGGGCGCTGCACCCATGAACCTCGGCGGACCTGTGAACAGAGTCGGGAGACGCTGAACAAGCTCAGACTGTTGACTGGATATTTGAAGTTCCACCGACTACTAAGGCTCTGCCAATTCTCAACAATGACCACTCCCGACTTTTCCATTTGGGAATTTTTTTCAGATCACATACTGACTGAAGTTTGGAGTTTCTCAAACAAGCCACCGCCATCATGACGGTGGCGGGTAGGCCGCCTTTTTGTTCTTTGACCTTTGCGCCTGCGCCTGTTGCGAAGCAGAGGCAGTATCTCCCGGTGTTGGCGGGGAATAATCCGGCTGGAATTTCCGGCATGTCGGGTTCCACCAGTCCCGAAACCCGGACATTGCCAAAAAACAACCGCAGGCCCAGGCGAACTTGACCGGCAGTCACCGTTGCTTTTTTCCACCACGGTGTCAGCCGCATCAACTCTTGCATCTGCTCGCCGCAATAGGTGGCCAGCAGTTGCGGCAGGGCATAGGCAACCGAAAGTATCTGCGTCCAGCGGTGCAGCACCTTTTGTCGCCATACTTCGCCGGCCGGCCCCGTTTGCCGGTGATGACAGGCAGGCTGTATAACGCCGAATCCCTGCGGACCTGACCAATGGCGTCAAAGCCCAGGGTCAGGACGTACCTGAGATACGGCCACTTCAAATTATCGCGTTCGGATAGGAATCATCCAATGCGGATTTCAACTTCGTGTAGGCTCCTCGAACATGGTTGAGGATCTGTTATTGTGTGACATTTGCAGCGAAGTCAAATGTCGGCAAACCAAAGCTTTGTAGCGGCAATGCCTGGAAAACAACCGTCGAAATCATTCTGTTCCCATGAACAGCGACACTCAGGTCTCTCCCAGACAGTTCATCAATGGTCGACATGTGATCGATACTTTTGTCAACCAGCCGTTGCGTTTGAACGGCTCGTCAAAGGAAAAAGCTGTTGACTGATGGATTGAACAACTCCTTATAGGGCGCGCGATATATATCATCCCATAGTTTTCCAATCTCGCGCTTAAGCTGAACGAACAGGTTTGGCTTTCCAGAGGCACACGCCAATGCTGTACCCGCTTTCATCAATGGAGAGTTGAATCCGCCAATCTTTTACAAAAGGATTCCGATGCGTTTCGGTCTTGAGACTCCGGATAGCTAATCGCTCAGCGGGGCTAAACACGGTTACAATAGCTCGTATTATCGGACAGCAATAAATTGAAAATTTGAAACCCAGCTCAAAGAGATAATGGCAATTAGTAAAAATAAAGCCAATGGGAGAATGAAATCATGATCAAGCCACAAATATTTGGCCTTGCACTAACCCTGTTGGTTTCCGGGTGCGCATCCTACGGCGTGGTGAAAAATTCGCCGATCAACGCCTCGGTTCCGGCTAAGAGCTATTCCCTTCAGGCGTGGAATAAGCGCCCCCGCAGCAGCGAGATTCAAATCATCCTCGCCTTTTCTGGGGGTGGCACCCGCGCTGCCGCTTTGTCCTATGGCGTCCTTCAGGAACTGCGTGACACCCACGTGTCAATCGAAGGTCGTCCTGTGCGGCTGCTGGACGAAGTAGCAGTCATCACCTCCGTGTCCGGCGGCAGTTTCACCGCCGCCTATTACGGTCTTTTCGGTGATCGCATCTTTACAGACTTCGAGGATGCTTTCCTCAGACGAAATGTGGAGAAGACGCTTATCTCTCTAGCGCTCAATCCTTTCCGGTGGTTTGACAGCACGGGACGCACCGAGTGGGCAATCAACTACTACCAGGAGAGCATCTTTAAAGGGGCCACCTTTGCCGACATGGCCCAGGGAAACGGCCCCCTTGTCGTTATTAATGCCTCGGACCTCGGCTATGGGGTACGTTTTTCTTTTCTCCAGGAATATTTCAACCTGCTGTGTTCGGATCTGTCGTCATTTCCAGTAGCTGGGGCGGTCGCTGCGTCGTCGGCGGTGCCGGTATTGTTTAACCCCGTTGTAGTGGAAAATTATTCGGATTGCGGCTCAGCACCGCCTGAATGGCTGGCCATGGCGAAAAAGCGGGCGGAGGACGATCCGGAGCAAACCCAGATTTTCAGAGGATTTGAAACCCTGCTTGACAAGGACAGACGGAAATACGTTCATTTCGTAGATGGCGGCATCACCGACAATATGGGCCTGCGGGCCTTGCTTGAAATCGTCGAGACTGCAGGCGGCATTAAGGCCTATACCGCTAAATTTCATCGGATTCCGCCGCGTCGCACCGTGGTGATTGCGGTCAATGCTTCCACCGATCCCGAACCCACCATGGACCGCAGCAACAAGCAACCCTCGTTGACCGAAACCATCAATGCGATCAGTGACACCCAGTTGCATCGTTACAATACAACAACGATTGAGTCGACCAAGTTGAGTATGGAGCGGTGGGAGAAGGAGTTGTCAACGACGGAACGACCGGTTGTGACCCATTTCATCCAAGTGGATTTTAGAGATATTCAGATCCCTGAGCAACGTATGTTTTTAAACAAGGTTCCTACCACTTTTTCATTAACCGGCGAGCAGGTGGACAAGTTGATCGTTGCCGGCCACGAACTGCTGCGCAACAATCCCGAATTTCGCAGGTTACTGAGTGGTTTCAACCTGTAGCACCGCGGTAGTAATCCCTCGCTATCTTTTTGCACGATAGGGAAAACAGTGGGGTCTTCTCTAAAGACTCTTATACTCAAAGGGAGCCAAAACATTAATATAGTGGGGTGGAGCAGCAAACAAATACAAAAAAAATCTTGCCGCTGCTTGGGAATGGGGTTCAACGTTTCTTAATATGCCCAAGGAAAACCCGTTTTCAGTTATGGAAAAACTTGCATCCCAAAGAAACGAACGTCACGTTCCGACACTGGATGATTTTTGGAAAGCGTACCATGCCACATTCACGGAAAAAGACAAGTTGATGCTGTATTGTTACCTTCAGACCGGTGCAAGGATGGATGAACTTTTCCGGCTTAAATGGCAAGATGTAGATTTTTTTGGAAAGAGGATCCGATTGTCGTGGCGCAAGAATAAGGCCGGTGAATGGAAATCTCAATGGCTGAATGTTCGCGATGATTTGATATCTGGATTGATCAAGCTCCGGAAGACGGCTTTGACCGATCTAGTTTTTATTTCAAGGACCGGGCTGCAATATGTTACCCGCATCAAGTGGCTTGATGAGTTGTGCCAGAGGGCAGGGGTTGAAAAGTTCGGCTTTCATGGTATCAGGCATTTGTTTGTATCGATTCTTGCGGCGCAAAACGTCCCGATGGTTGAGATTCAACCTGAATCCGTGACACCCTCGGCCAGACCTCCTCTTTCAGGTCTGTCGGGGGCGATTGTCAGCCT